>NZ_QXDB01000003.1:0-110183 GCF_003550055.1 Stenotrophomonas sp. AG209 | reverse complement strand
CGAAGGCGGGGTGGGTCCGGTTGCGGGGGCGTGAGCCGCATGGATGCGGCGACCGAGCTTACATGGACGTACTTGCAGCGTCCCCCGCAACCGGATCCACCCCGCCATCCCACGGAAAGCCCGCTGTTGCTTTTGCTGTTGCCTTGGATTGAAGCAGGTGCAGGGCGCAGCCCTGCCGAACCACCCCTACCGCCCCGGCAACTGCGCGAACGCACGCTGCATGCAGTCCTCGCGCGGGCACACCCGGCACCCCGGGCCGATCGATACCGAGTTGCCCGGGCTCTGCACATCCAGTCCCAGTGAATACACCAGCCGCTCGGCATGCTGCAGATCGCAGCCCAGTGCCACCGCGAAGGTCTTGCGCGGCTGGCCATGGCCCACCGGGCCACTGCTGACCTGCCGCGCCAGCCAGAAATGGCGGCGCCCATCGGGCATGCGCGCCGTCTGCGTAAGGATGCGGCCGGGCTGGTTGAACGCCTCGTAGACGATCCACAGCGGGCACGAACCGCCCACCTGCGAGAAATGGAAATCGGTGGCCGAATGGCGCTTGGACACATTGCCGGCGCGGTCAACGCGGATGAAGAAGAACGGCAGGCCAGGCGCACTGCGCCGTGCCAGCGTGCTCAGCCGATGGCAGACCGCTTCGAAGCCGACGCCGAACTGATGCGCCAGCAGTTCGATGTCGTAGCTGCTGGTTTCGGCCGCCCGCAGGAAGCGCATGTACGGCATCACCAACGCGCCGGCGAAATAGTTGGAGAGACCGATCCGCGCCTGCGCGATGCGTGCCTCATCGGTGAACCCGGCGCGCGCCACCACTGCATCGATCTGCGGCAGGTAGCCGTGAAGGGCCAGCTCGGCCGCCATCTGGAACGCCTGCTGGCCGGGCTCCAGGTAATCGGGCAGCCACAGCCGCCGCGCACCGGCATCGTATTGCCGCTTCTCGCGCCCGGCCTGAAGGGCGGCCACTTCCACCAGCACGCCATGGCGGTCGGCCAGCAGCTGGCGCAGCCGCGGCGCCACATGCCCGGGCGACAGCCCCCACTCGGCGAACAGCTGCTCGGCCAGCTCGTCCAGCTCGGGAATGTGGTTGTGCATGCGGTTGAAGAATTCGCGTACCTGGTCGCCGGCCGGCAGGGTGCTGCCGGCGCCGGGCTCGCCCAGCTGGAATTCCAGTGCGGCGGCATGCTCGCGCAGCGCCAGGTGGCGGCGATGCAGGTCCAGCAGGGCGCGGCTGACCTGCGGCAGGTTGCCGGCCAGCGCGCGCAGTTCGGTGGCGCTGACCTCGGCCAGGCCCAGATCGCGCAGGGTTTCACCCAGTGCTTCCTGCAGCGCGGCGGGCTCATCCTCGTCGAACAGTGCGGAAACATCGCCCAACACCTCGCCCAGCTTCTTCTGCACCGCCGGCGTGAGCGGGCGCTTGTTACGCTCGATCTGGTTCAGGTAGCTGGCCGACAGCCCCAGCGCCCGTGCCAGATCCGCCTGGCTGTAGCCGCGCTGCTCGCGCAGCCGCAGCAGGCGCAGGCCAAGTTGTCGCTGGGGGGCTGAATAATTCACAGAATTAACATGAATCGTCTGGCGTGTTGGCCAGATTAAGCGGATTCAGCCCGGAAATCGAGGTGGGTGCTGTGAATAATGCCAAGCATCTTTCGCACCCTGTGGGATTGTCGTCATGACTGTTGCAGCGCCCCGTATCCGCATGCTGATCGATGGCCAGTTCGTTGAATCGGCCACCTCCCACTGGCAGGACGTGATCAATCCGGCCACCCAGGACGTGCTGGCCAAGGTGCCGTTCGCCACCACCGGCGAAGTGGATGCCGCCGTCGCCGCCGCCAAGGAAGCCTTCAAGACCTGGCGCAAGACCCCGATCGGCACCCGTGCGCGCATCTTCCTGAAGTACCAGCAGCTGATCCGCGAAAACATGAGCGAGCTGGCCCACATCCTCACCGCCGAACAGGGCAAGACCCTGCCCGACGCCGAAGGCGATGTGTTCCGTGGCCTGGAAGTGGTCGAGCATGCCGCCGCCATCGGCAACCTGCAGCTGGGCGAGCTGGCCAACAACGTGGCCAATGGCGTGGACACCTACACGATCATGCAGCCGCTGGGCGTGTGCGCCGGCATCACCCCGTTCAACTTCCCGGCGATGATCCCGCTGTGGATGTTCCCGATGGCGATTGCAACGGGCAACACCTTCATCCTCAAGCCGTCCGAGCAGGACCCGATGGTCACCATGCGCCTGGTCGAGCTTGCCCTGGAAGCCGGCATTCCGAAGGGCGTGCTGAACGTCGTCCACGGTGGCGAGGAAGTGGTCAACGCGATCTGCGACCACCCGGACATCAAGGCCGTTTCGTTCGTCGGTTCCACCCGCGTCGGCACCCACGTCTACAACCGTGCCTCGCTGGCCGGCAAGCGCGTGCAGTGCATGATGGGCGCCAAGAACCACGCCGTGGTGCTGCCGGACGCCAACAAGGAACAGACCCTCAACGCGATGGTCGGCGCTGCTTTCGGTGCCGCGGGCCAGCGTTGCATGGCCGCCTCCACCCTGGTGCTGGTCGGTGAAGCACGCAACTGGGTGCAGGACCTGGTCACCAAGGCCAAGACCCTGAAGGTCAGCGGCGGCACCGTGGCCGGCACCGATGTCGGCCCGGTCATTTCCTGCAGCGCCCGCGAGCGCGTGGAAGGCCTGATCGCCTCGGGCGTGGAGCAGGGCGCCAAGCTGGTGCTCGATGGCCGCAAGCCGCAGGTCGATGGTTTCGAGAAGGGCAACTTCGTCGGCCCGACCATCTTTGCCGGTGTCACCACCGACATGCGCATCTACCAGGAAGAAATCTTCGGGCCGGTGCTGGTCATCCTCGAAGCGGAAACGCTGGAAGAGGCCATCGCGATGGTCAACAGCAACCCGAACGGCAATGGCACCGCGCTGTTCACCCAGTCCGGCGCTGCCGCGCGCAAGTTCCAGGAAGACATCGACGTCGGCCAGGTCGGCATCAACGTGCCGATCCCGGTGCCGGTGCCGCTGTTCTCGTTCACCGGTTCGCGCGCGTCCAAGCTGGGCGACCTGGGCCCGTACGGCAAGCAGGTGGTGCTGTTCTATACCCAGACCAAGACGGTCACCGCGCGCTGGTTCGATGACGAGACGCTGAGCCATGGCGTCAACACCACGATCAGCCTGAAGTAACGGCAGGAGCAGCCATGAGCCACTCGATGACGACGGAACTGGAAGAAGCGCAGCAGGCGTACCGCGAGGCGGCGCGCGACTTCGCACAGGCCGAACTGGCGCCGCACGCCGCGCGATGGGATGCGGAGGGCATCTTTCCGCGCGAGGCGATCGCCAAGGCCGGTGAACTGGGCTTCTGCGGTCTGTATATGGACCCGGAAGTGGGCGGCAGCGGCCTGAGCCGACTGGACGCCGCCGTCGTCATCGAGGAGCTCGCCAACGTCGATCCGTCGACGGCGGCCTACATCAGCATCCACAACATGGCTTCGTGGATGGTGTCCAAGTGGGGCCAGCCGGCACTGCGCGATGCGTGGGGCACCGATCTGTCTTCGGGCAACAAGCTGGCTTCGTACTGCCTGACCGAACCGGGTGCTGGTTCCGATGCGGCCTCGCTGAAGACCACCGCCGTGCGCGATGGCGACTTCTATGTGCTGAACGGCTCGAAGGCCTTCATTTCCGGCGCCGGTGCCACCGAGCTGCTGGTGGTGATGGCACGTACCGGTGGTGCCGGTGCCGGCGGTGTCAGCGCCATTGCGGTGCCGGCGGACCTGCCGGGCATCAGCTTCGGCCGCAAGGAAGAGAAGATGGGCTGGAACAGCCAGCCCACCCGTGGCATCACCTTCGAAAACGTCCGCGTGCCGGTCAGCCACCTTCTGGGAGAGGAAGGCGGCGGCTTCAAGCTGGCGATGAAGGGACTCGATGGCGGCCGCATCAACATCGCCGCCTGCTCGCTGGGTGCGGCGCAGGGCGCGCTGGATGCCGCGCGCCGCTACATGGGCGAGCGCCGCCAGTTCGGCAAGGCGCTGGCCGAGTTCCAGGCGCTGCAGTTCAAGCTGGCCGACATGGTCACCCAGCTGGTGGCTGCACGGCAGATGGTGCACACCGCCGCGCGCAAGCTCGATGCCGGTGCCAGCGACGCCAACGTGTGGTGCGCGATGGCCAAGCGCTTCGCCACCGATGCCGGTTTCAACGTCTGCAACGAAGCACTGCAGATCCACGGTGGCTACGGCTACATCCGCGAGTACCCGATCGAGCGCCTGCTGCGTGACTGCCGCGTGCACCAGATCCTGGAAGGCACCAACGAGATCATGCGGGTGATCGTTGCCCGTCACCTGCTCAACACCGAAGAGGAACTGCGATGAAGGATTGGCGTACCCAGGAGCACGTGGGCCTGAAGGTCGAGGTGGATGGCCACACCGCCATGGTCACCCTGAACAACCCGCCGGCGCATACCTGGACCGTGCACAGCCTGTCGGCGCTGCGCGACCTGGTGGGCGCGCTCAACGCAGACCGCGACATCTATGCGCTGGTGATCACCGGTGACGGCGAGAAATTCTTCTCCGCCGGTGCCGACCTCAACCAGTTCGCCTCCGGCGACAAGGCCGCTGCACGTGAAGCCGCGCGCCGCTTCGGCGAAGCCTTCGAAGCGCTGTCCGGGTTCCGTGGCGTGTCGATCGCCGCGATCAACGGCTACGCCATGGGCGGTGGCCTGGAATGCGCGCTGGCCTGCGACCTGCGCATCATTGAAGACCATGCCCAGGTCGCGCTGCCGGAGGCTACCGTCGGCCTGCTGCCGTGCGCCGGTGGCACCCAGAACCTGCCGCGCCTGGTCGGCGAGGGCTGGGCCAAGCGCATGATCCTGCTGGGCGAGCGCATCAACGCCGAGACCGCGCTGCGCATCGGCCTGGCCGAAGAAAAGGTCGGCAAGGGCGAAGCCAAGGCGCTGGCGCTGGAATGGGCGAAGAAGGCCGGCAAGCAGAGCCCGACCAGCATCGCCGCCTGCAAGACTCTGGTGCAGTCCACCCGCACCGGCACCCACGCTTCGGCGCTGGTGGCCGAGCGCGAAGCCTTCGTCGACCTGTTCGACACCGCCGACCAGGTCGAGGGCGTGACCGCCTTCCTGGAAAAGCGCGCCGCGCAGTGGAAGAACGCATGAGCACCGACACCGCTGCCGACGACGCACCGGTGCTGTTCGAAGAGCGCGTGGCCGGCAACGGCACGCGCATCGGCATCGCCACGCTCAATGCGCCGCGTACGCTCAACGGCTTCTCGCTGCCGATGGCGCACCTGCTGCTGAAGCAGTTGAATGCCTGGGCCGACGACGACGGTATCGCCATGGTGGTGCTGCAGGGCGCCGGTGAAAAGGCGTTCTGCGCCGGCGGCGACCTGCATAGCCTGTACAAGAGCATGGTCGCCTTCCGCGAGGCCGGCCGCAGCGACATCCGCGAGAACGACTACGCCGCTGAGTTCTTCGACGTTGAATACCGCGTCGATTACCTCATCCACACCTACGCCAAGCCGATCCTGTGCTGGGGCCACGGCATCGTGATGGGCGGCGGCATCGGCCTGATGTCCGGCGCCAGCCACCGCGTGGTCAGCGAGCGCTCCAAGCTGGCCTTCCCGGAAATCACCGTCGGCCTGTTCCCCGATGTGGGTGGCAGCTGGCTGCTGCCGCGCGTTCCGGGCAAGGGCGGCCTGTTCCTGGCCCTGACCGGCGCGCTGTTGAACTCGGGCGATGCCATCTACGCCGGCCTGGCCGACGTGCATGTGGCCGAAGAACGCCGCAGCGCGGTCTTCGATGCGCTGCTGCAGGTCGCGTGGTCCAGCAGCGCCGCACACAACCACGAACGCCTCAGCCATCTGCTGCAGTCGCATGCCAGTGACGCCGCCACCGGCCCGCTGCTGGCCAATGCGGCGCAGGTTGATGCGTTGTGCGAAGGCGATGACCTGCAGGCCATCATTGCGCGCATTGCCGGTCTGCAGACCGACGATGCCTGGCTGCAGGCGGCACAGAAGACCCTCGCCGCCGGTGCACCCGGTTCGGCACGGCTGTCGTACGAGCTGCAGCGCCGCAGTGCCGGCCAGGACCTGGCCGCGATCTACCGCCTGGAGTACATCGTCGCCCTGCATTGCGCCGCCCACGGTGATTTCGCCGAAGGCATCCGCGCGCTGCTGATCGACAAGGACCGCAATCCGCAGTGGGACCCGGCCACCCTGGCCGAGGCCACCGGCGCGTGGGCCGACACCTTCTTCGCTTCCCCCTGGGCCGCTGCCGCGCATCCGCTGGCCGACCTGGGCACTCCCCTTGTTGAAAGGAGCCTTGCATGAGCCACATTGCATTCATCGGGTTGGGCAACATGGGTGGCCCGATGGCCGCCAATCTGGTCAAGAACGGCCACAGCGTACGCGTGTTCGATCTGGTTCCGGCCGCGGTGCAGGCCGCCGTCGATGCCGGTGCCAGCGCCGCATCGTCGGCCCGCGACACCCTGGCCGGTGCCGAAGTGGTGATCTCGATGCTGCCGGCCAGCCGCCACGTCGAAGGCGTGTACCTGGGCGACGACGGCATCCTCGCCGCGATCCCGGCCGGTGCGCTGGTCATCGACTGCAGCACGATCGCCCCGGCCAGCGCCCGCAAGGTCTCCGAAGCCGCCGCCGCACGTGGCCTGCAGATGATCGACGCGCCGGTATCCGGCGGTACCGCCGGTGCCCAGGCCGGCACCCTGACCTTCATCGTCGGTGGCGAGGAGGACGCGCTGGAACGCGCGCGCCCGGTGCTGCAGGCGATGGGCAAGAACATCTTCCACGTCGGCGCCAGCGGTGCCGGCCAGGTGGCCAAGCTGTGCAACAACATGGCGCTGGGCGTGATCATGGCGGTCACCGGCGAAGCCATTGCCCTCGGCGTGGCGCACGGGCTGGACCCGAAGGTGCTGTCGCAGATGATGGCGGTCAGCACCGGCCGCAGCTGGGCCACCGAAGTGTGCAACCCGTGGCCGGGCGTGCTGGAGAATGCGCCGGCCTCGCGTGGCTACAGCGGCGGTTTCGGCAGCGATCTGATGCTCAAGGACATGGGCCTGGCGGTGGAAGCGGCGATGAGTGTCGGCGCCTCGATCCCGCTGGGCGAAGTGGCCCGCAACCTGTACTCGATGAACCACCAGGCCGGCCGCGGCAAGCTGGATTTCTCCAGCGTCGTGCAGCTCATCACGAGCGAGAATTGACCTGGTAGTGCCGGCCGCTGGCCGGCAACCTCATGCCCCCATGTGGGACAACGAAGGTGGGATGGGCGGATGTTCGGTTTCGACCGGCATCCGCCCATTTTTTTTGGGGGTCGGATCCCTTTCGCATCGCGAAAGGGCTCTGACCCCCGAAGACGCCGCGGTTGGGGTCAGAGCCCTTTGCCATTGGCAAAGGGATCCGACCCCGGCGCTGCATCAGGCAACGACCAGCGTCACGTCGATGTTGCCGCGGGTGGCGTTGGAGTACGGGCACACGATGTGCGCCTTCTGCACCAGCTCTTCCAGCTGCTCGCGCGGCACGCCGGGAGCGCTGATGGTCAGCTCGGCCTCGATGCCGAAACCGGTCGGGATCTGGCCGATGCCGACCTTGCCGGTGACGGTGGTGTCGGCCGGCAGCGCGACCTTGGCCTGGCCGGCCGCGAACTTCAGCGCGCCCAGGAAGCAGGCCGAGTAGCCAGCGGCGAACAGCTGTTCCGGGTTGGTGCCCGGGCCGCCGGCGCCACCCAGCTCGCGCGGGGTCGACAGCTGGATGTCCAGCACGTTGTCGGACGAGACGGAACGGCCTTCACGGCCGCCGGTGGAGGTGGCCTGGGCGGTATACAGAACCTTTTCGATGGACATCGTGATGCTCCTGGTCAGTGGGTGGGTGTTGCGTTGGAGCCTACTTTGCCCGGTTTCTGCGTACGTTGGGTTGCAGTTCGTACGAAAAACTTGATTGATCGTCCTGCCGGCCTAGATCGTCCACTCGCGGTCGGTGGTGAACATGATGGTCAGCCAGCGGTCCGGCGAGGCCTCGCCCAGCGCATCGCCGATCTCGTCGCGCAGCTGGTCCCATTCCAGCAGGGGCCGCGGCGGGTCGTCCTCGCGTACCACGAAGAACAGCTCGATCTGCTCGCCACGCCCCACCTGCGCGACATAGCTGCGATGCTCGACGAAGCCGTGCTTGGCGACGATCGCGCGTGCCACCGCGTCCACGTGCGCCTGCAGTTCTGGTGGGGTGACCAGCAGGATGCCCGCCAGCGCGCGGCGCACGGTGCCCAGCGGGGCGATCATCACCAGCACGCAGACGAAGGCGAGGATGGCCGGGTCGATGTAGGGCCCGACCCAGGCCAGCGAGGTACCGCGCACCAGCACACCGCCGAGGAAGGCCAGCAGATAGCAGGCCGACATGCTGGCGGCGATCACCCAGTTCTTCGCGTCCAGCGCGATGAACTCCGAACCGATGCGGCGGTTGGCACGCAGCACGAACCAGGCCAGCGCACCTTCGCCGACGATCGACAACCCGGCGAAGGCGATGGCCGGGCCAAGCGCGATGTGGCGACCGCCGGACATCAGCGCATCCACCGCATTGACCAGTGCATACAGCGCCGCGCCGATCATCAGCGTGCCGCTCACGCCCAGCACGATTGGCTCCAGGTGCCAGAAGCCCATGGTGAAGCGTTGGTTGAGACGCGACTGCAGCGCATCGCTGCTGGTGGATAGAGCGATCAGCCGTGCGACCAGCAATGACAGCCAGGTCATCACCACATCGATCAGGCCGTAGATGCCATCGAAGATGATCAGCGAGGAATTGGCCAGCAGGCCGAACACCACCGCTGCCGCGGCCAGCAGCAGTGAGCCTGCGATGGACAGGCGCAGCACGCCTTGTTCGGTACGCGCATCGAAGAAGCGTTCGGTGGTGGCAGGCATGCGGGAATCCAGCGGGAAATGGGCTGCGGAAGCAGCGCGTCGCCATTCTATCCAGCCTGCAGCATGCCGCCGTGACCGCAGCCGCACAGCGCCTGGAAAAGTCACCAGACTGGTAACCGATTGCGGATTGACGGGTGCACACCCGAAGCGTATCGTTTGTACCACGATGACATAGAAGCCTCCGGTGACCCCGGGGGCTTCTTTCGTTTGCGCCATCGCGCGCTGCGACGCCATCGCCACCGGCCCTGACGTTCCCGTCGCGGCCGTTCTGTCTTCCGCCCCGATCCTGCTTTTCCCGCGCCGTCCTGGTGACCGCGTGGGGCGCCGCCGTGCGCGCAGGGTCGGGGCACTCCACATCCATCAACGAAGGAGGATTCGATGCCCCTGCTGACCCTTGAGCAGTGCCGCGCGCACTGCCGTATCGACGGCGACTTTGACGACGCCATCCTGGGTGACCTGCTGGCAGCAGCCAGCGACGCGGCCGCAGCCTACCTGGGCCGCGAACTGTACGCCGACCAGGCCGCGCTGGACCAGGCGCTGGACCAGCTGCCGCAAGACATGGCGGCGGCGGTGACCGGGCATGAAGCCGCGGTTGCCGCCGCCAATGCCGAGACCAACGCGGCCAAGGCCAAGGCCATGCGGGATGTGGCCGATCGTCGCCTGGCCGTGGCCACCGCGCGCAGTGCACGCCTGCTGCTGGGCATGCCCGCCAATGACAGCATCCGTGCAGCGGTACGCCTGCTGCTGGGCCACCTGTACGCCCATCGCGAAGCCGTAGTCGTCTCTGCACAGACGCTCGATGCACCGGCAGGCGCCACTGCCATCGCAATGGAACTGCCGTTCGGCGTGGCCGCGCTGCTTGATCCGTACCGACCGGCCGCAACGCCATGAACGCCGGCCACCTCAATCGCCGCATCCGTATCGAGCGCCAGGACGGCCAGCTCGACGCCTGGGGGCAGCCGCTGGACGCCTGGCAGCCGGTGGCAGAACTGTGGGCCGCCGTCACTGCCGATCCTACAGACAGCGTGCAGCGGCTGACGCTGGAAAGCCGCCTCCCGGCAACAATCCGCCGCCAGCGCTTCCATGTCCGATTGGCGGCCGCGCGACAGGCCGGCATCCATGTCGGCATGCGCATCGTGCATGACGGTCGCGCTTTCAACATCACCGGCGTTGCTCCGGACTTCAGCCGGCGCCAGACCACGGTGCTGTTCACCGAACAGTCTTCAGGCATTGCCTGAGCGACGCCAACCAGGACACCGCGATGAGTTACGAAGCACAGCTGCACGCGCTGCTGGCCCCGCTGCTGCAGGGCCGGCTGTATCCCGACGTTCCGCCGGAACCGGTCATCTACCCGTGTGCCGTCTACCAGCAGATGGGTGGACAGTCCGTGTGGTTCAACGAAGGTTCCACTCCCGAACAGAAGCACGCTCGCGTGCAGCTGACCGTCTGGGCAGACAGTCGTGCCCAGGCCAACACCCTGATCCGCACCATTGAGGACCAGGTCTGCGCGGGACTGCCGACCGCCGAGTCGTTCGGCGCTGCAATCGCCGTGCATGAGCCGGTGCTGCACAAACACGGCGCGCGGCTCGACTTCGGCCTGTGGTACGCCGACCCGTAAACCCCTTCACCCGTGCAACACCCCAGCCCGGCAACCGCCGGGCTTTTTTTTATCCAACGAGGAAATACACCATGGCACTCAAGCTTCCCAAGGGCACCCAGTTCGGTTTCGCACCGGTCGTCTCCACCGCGATCGCCACCACCGCGATCTCCAAGGCTGCGCCGGCACTGGCCAGCGTTGCCGCCAACAGCGTCGACACCGGCGATGTGGTGGTCATTGAACTGCCGGGCTGGCCGGCCCTGAACAACCGCGCCACCCGCGCGGGTGCTGAAGCCACCGGCAGCGTTGAACTGCTGGGCATCGACACCACCGACACCGTGCTGTTCCCGGGCACCAGCGGTGCCGGCGTGCTGCGCAAGGCAGGCGCCTTCGTCGACCTGGACCAGCAGGGCGACCCGACCACCGCCGGTGGCGAGCAGCAGTACTGGAGCGGCACGCTGCTGGAAGACCCGACCGGTCGCCAGGTCCAGCTGCCGACCTTCAAGAACGCCAAGACCATTACCCTGCCGCTGTTCTACGATCCGAAGAAGCCGTGGTACCCGGCGCTGAAGAACGTTGATGCCAAGGGCGAGCCGGTGATCCTGCGCGCCAAGCTGGTCGGCGGCGACGTGCTGTACTGGTACGGCTACCTGAGCTACAACGGCGACCCGACCATGGCTGCAAACACCCCGATGGGCACCACCGCGACCTTCACCGCGCTGGCCGACTCCATCCTGGTCGAGGGCGCCTGATGTTCCAGGTAAAGGCGCCGGAGAGCTTCAAGAGCACCCTGACCATCGTCGGTCACGGTCGCGAGCAGAAGCTCAACCTGACCTACCGGCATCTGTCGGTGGCCGACTACGCCAGCCTGCTGGAGCGTCTGGGCGATGACACGTTGAGCGTGGCCCAGGCCATCCTGGACATCGTGGTGGATTGGGATGCCGATGTGGCGCTGGATACCGCCGGCGTCGAGCTGGCGCTGCAGCAGCAGGCCGGCCTGGATGGCGCCATCATCGGTGGCTACACCCAGGCGCTGCAGGTCGCACGCAAGGGAAACTGATCGAGGCGGTGGGGGCCCTGTACTGGCGGGCCCCCACCGAGTCCGAGCTGATGCAGCTTGGATTGAAGGCAAAGCACTTTCCACCGCCGCAGGTCGAGCTGTGGCCCGAGTGTGTGCTTCCCATCGAGGTTTTCTCACGGGTTTCCACCCAGTGGCGCGTTGGCGCAGGTGGCCCGATCGGGCTGGACTACAACGTGGTCTATCAGGAGCTGCAGCGCGAAGCGCTTGTGCCGGAGCGGCACGCTGAAGTGATGGCGGGCATCCGCGTCATCGAGCATGCGGCCCTGAAGCACATGCAGCACGAATAAGCAGGCAGCGGCCAACGCCGATGCCAGACAACGGCCTCGCCAGCACGTGAGGCCCCATTCAAGCCAGGAGAATTTCATGGCCGACACAACGCTCGGAGCGACGGCTGCTGCTGTTGAGATCAACGCCAGGCTGGACTCCGCCGTCCAGGCCGCGACGCGCAGCATGGCCGAGTTCAATGCACTGACGCAGCTTCAGCAGCAGTATGCGCAGAAGAGCACGGTGCTTCAGTCCGCACTCAACGGTGTACTTCAAAGCAGCATCTCCCTCGCCGATACCATGGTTCAGAAGCTGGCTGGAACGCTGGCAGTCGTACAAGCTGCGCTGGAGCAGGCGCAGAGTTCCGCAGAGGACGCCCGGCGTGATGGCAGGACACCCGGAGAAGTCGCATCTGATGCTACCGCGCGCAACCTGGACAGACTGTCCACCGATGGTGAACGTCGCAGCGGCTTCCTCGCTGATGCGCGGCGTTCGGCCAGGGGTACGTACCTGAACATCGCGAAGCCCGAGAAGACGGGCGCGAAAAAGGACGAGAAGGAAGACGATTCGCGGAAGATCAAGACGGGCATGAAGGGTATCGAGAACGGATTCCAGGATGCGTTCGAGGCCTATACCGCGAAGGCACAGGATGCCGCGACGAACACGCAGACTGTCTTCACCAAGGCATTTGATGCCGCCGGAACGGCGCTCTACAACTTCGTAACCACCGGCAAATCCAACCATCATGAACTGACCAAGGCACTGATCGCGGATCTGAAGAAGATTGCGATCCAGCAGGCCATCGTCTGGGGCGTGAAGATGCTCTTCGGTGGCAGTGTGGGGCCCGTGCAGAAGGAATCAATTCCGATCTCCGGCTTTGCAAAGGGAGGCACCTTCAGATCGCCCGGCCTCTCCGTCTACTCCGGCGGTGTCTATGACACCCCGCAGCTGTTCGCCTTCGCCAAGGGTGCCGGCGTATTCGGCGAAGCGGGACCGGAAGCGATCATGCCGCTGCAGCGCGGGCCGGACGGCCGTCTCGGCGTGGCCGCACATGGCGGTGGAGGCAGTGGCGGTGGCGTGGGTGTGAGCATCCGCATCGACAACAACGGTGGCAAGGAAGTCACCACCAACGAAAGCATGCTGCAGCAGTTCGGCAACGAGATCGGCCAGTTCGTGGAACGCAAGTACCGCGAACTGCAGAGTCGTGACCTGAAGGCAGGTGGTGTGCTCAGCAGGAGTGCCATGTAATGACCGACACTTTCACCTGGCCGGCAACCAGCCAGAGCACCGGGACCACCACCGCCGCCGTGAAGCGCGCGAAGTTCGGTGATGGCTATGCGCAGGCCGCCGCTGATGGCCTGAACGCCACCTCGCGCAGTTACCAGCTGCAGTTCGTAGGCAACCGCAGGACCATCAGCGAGATCGTGGCCTTCCTGGATGGTCATGCCGGCCGCAGCTTCCTGTGGAAGGGGCCACTGGGGCAGGGGTTGTACATGTGTGATTCCTACACCGACAGCCATCTCGGTGGACAGGTCTCGACCATCACCGCGACGTTCGAGCAGACCTTCCAGGCGTAGGCATGAGCATGGATCTTCAACGGATCGACCTGGATACCATCCAGCCCAACGGAAAGCGTGGAGAGACCCAGCGGCCCGCCTTCACCAAGATCAACCAGAACTTTCAGGATGTTGCGTTGGCGCTGGAGGGAATCCCCGGTGCCATCGCAGACTCTGTCTCGGGAAAGAACCGCTTGATCAACGGGAATTTCGACTTCTGGCAGCGTGGGGACAACTTCACCGCTGCTGCTGCCTACTGTGCGGACAGATTCTTTGCACAGCAGGGAGGGATGGACGGAGCAGGCATATTCAAATCACCCGTTGCCCCGGGCGATGCGAACTTCCCGAAAAGCCTGTTCACGTTGGCCGCCAATTGCAACGGGAACCACAACGCTGCCGGACACCATTTCCTGTTCGAGCAGCGTGTGGAAAGTGTGCGGACCTTTGCCGCATCAGAGAGCACGCTATCCTTCCTGGTCTACAACGCAGGCACTGCAGGGAGAAAGATCGCAGTCGAATTCCTGCAGCGCTTCGGAACAGGCGGAAGCCCCACTGTCACGGGGATACAGCCGGAAGTGTTTACGCTCGCACAGGGCCTGAACCGGATCAGCAAGACCGTCAGTCTTCCTTCCATCTACGGTAAGACGCTTGGCGGTGGCGATGATTCGGTCATCTGTGCGGTATGGCTCTCGGCAGGCAGCGACTTCAACGCGCGCACAGGAGGGCTCGGCGCGCAGGCAGGCCAGTTGTACTTCGGTGAAATGCAGTGGGAAGCCGGCGCACGGGCGACCCGCTTCGAGTGGAGATCACCGGCCCACGAGCTTGCGCTGTGCCAGCGCTACTACCAGAAGTCCTTCCCTGTTGCAGAGGTGCCCAACAGCAGGAGCAGCTCCGCCGTCCACCGGAATGCAGTGGCCTTCAACAGTGGCACCTGCCGCGTTGTTGCAGAGTTCAAGGGCACGATGCGCGGCACGCCACAGCTGCTTTTCCACGCAGGCGGAGAAGGTGGTGACATCGGATCGCCGAGCTTCTGGAGGTACTACGACGCCGCTGGCGGAGCATGGCGCGCGGGAACCCTGACCAATGTAGTCATGGCAACGAGCCAGGCGTTCATGGCGGACGTGGGCGGCGCAGGTTTCCTGGTAAGCGGATCTGTTCTGCTGGCAGGCCACTACACCGCCGATGCCGAACTCTGAGTGCATTCCTACACCTGCGGGACCAGTCGGGAAGCCGTGACTGAATGAAAGTACTCGAACTCCGATCGGCCGCCACCGATTCACCTCGTTCAAGGAGCCACTAATGGCAAGAAAGATCATCGACCTCGATTCCGTTCAACCGAACGGAAAGCGGGGTGAAACACAGCGCCCGGCGTTCACCAAGATCAACGAGAATTTCGCCGAGGTCTACGACGCCTTGACCGATGTCGCGAAGATTCCGGAGACCGTGGGGAATGCCATCACCGAGCGCGTTCCGGGAAGGAATCTGCTTATCAATGGTGGCCTTCAGTTCTGGCAACGCCGGACCTCCGGCCGTGTCGGTAGCGGGTCTGGCACCCTGGGGGCAGAGACGTTCTTTGCCGATCGCTTCACCAACTCGGCATTGATCTGCAACCATGACGTCCAGCGCGTGGCCTACGAGGGGCAGAGTGGCTACCCGGAAGACACGCGGTCGATCCTGGTATGTACCGTGTCCGGTGCCGCTGCCAGCAGTGGCGCCTGGATGGGACAGAAGATCGAGGGGGTGCGCAGCGCGAGCGGCGACATCACCATCTCTGTGTGGGCAAACAGCGATGCACCGAACCGCAAGGTCGGCGTGCGCGTCATCCAGAACTTCGGCACGGGCGGCTCGCCCGCGCCGGAGGTGGTGATCGAAGCAGGTGTGCTCACACTGGGCACCTCGGCCACACACCACAGCGTCACCGTCACTTTACCGAGCACCAAGGGCAAGGTGCTGGGCACCCATGGCAACGACCATCTCTACGTGGTGTTCGACCTGTGCGGCACCGGCCAGAAGGGTGAGTTGGTGGCGCAGAACGGCTCGTTTGGCTTCACACAATTCCAGGTCGAGCCGGGACGTGTGGCCACGCGCTTCGACTGGCGCCCGCTGGGCATGGAGTTCGCGTTGTGCCAGCGGTACTACGAGAAGAGCTACAACCTCGACATCCTACCCAACACGGCAAACAACGAAGGGCGAGAGGCGTTCTCGGTCAACTCGCCGGGAATGGCGCATTACCAGAGTGTGCGATTCCAGACGGCAAAGCGTGCCCATCCCTACGTGATGATCATCTCGGCCGATACCACCCAGCAGAACGGACACATCGCCGAGGATGACGTGTCCCGCGTGCCCTGCCTCGTCAACTATGCATCACCCTCCTGCTACGAAGTGAGCTGGACCAACAATCCAGGTCGCTGGGGCGGGTGGTGGCATTGGTGGGCCGAAGCCGAGCTGTGATTGGGCGCCCCCAGGACTTTCAGGACGACAGCAATGACGAGAAAGATCATCGACCTCGATTCCGTTCAGCCGAACGGGATGCGGGGTGAAACGCAGCGCCCAGCGTTCACAAAAATCAATGAGAACTTCGCAGAAGTGTATGGCGCGCTGGATGGCGTGACCGCGATCGGACAGCGTGTGGATTCACTGGAGCGTGCTCTTCAGACCGCAGTTCCAGGCAGGAACCGCCTGATCAACGGCAACTTCGATTTCTGGCAGCGGGGCACCACCGGCACCACCCAGGGCGGCGAGATCTATGTGGCCGATCGTTGGACGGTGGCAGCGCTGGGCTGCACGCATACCGCAAATCGCGGGGCCAATCTGCCTGCCGGCGGCGCCGCGCCGGAATCGCGCCGTTTCCTCAACAGCGTCGTTTCCAAGACCAGTGCAGGTAGCAGCGCCTACGTCGCACAGAAAATCGAAGGGGCGGTCACCCTGTCCGACGGCGAGGTGACCGTTTCCGGCTTCGCCTATGGCCCGCCAGGAAAACGCATCGGTGTTCGTCTCATCCAGCACTTTGGCACCGGTGGTTCGCCGTCCGCCGCGATCAGCGTGGAGCTGGGAACCGTAGCGGTCACCGCCGCGTCCTGGACCTATTTCCAGCTTAGTGCGCGACTGCCATCGGTGAAGGGGAAGACGCTGGGAAGCAATGCCGACAGCGATTTCCTGTGGCTGGTGGTGGATCTGTGCGCGGATGCCTATGGCGGTGTCATCTCCGGCCAGAACGGAGAGTTCGGTATCGCGATGATGCAGTTGGAGCGCGGTAGCCGGGCAACGGCATTCGACTTGCGCCCGCTGGCCCAAGAGCTGCAGCTGTGCCAGCGCTACTACGAAAAGTCCTATGACAATGACGTCGTTCCTGGAACTCCGACCAACAGCGGTCGCTACAGTTGGGGCAACTCGGCTGCGAGCGGCGCAACCAGTTACCTGTCGGTGCCATTCAAGACGTGCAAGCGAGTGACGCCGGTGATTGTCGTCAGGCCCAACAACAATGTGGTCGAGCCCGGATATGTCAATCAGGACGACAGCAGCCGAACGCCCGCATCGGTTCCCACGATCGCGACGAACGTCTTCGAAGTGGCCTGGGGCAATTCCCCCGGGCGCTGGGGGGGCTGGTTCCACTGGACGGCGGATGCAGAGATTTACTGAGTATCAGGTATGGCGTTCCGCCGTCTTTTTCAGGCGTGGCAACGACCTGTCCCTGGGCTTTGCTGATTCGGAATGGGAAGCTAAATGAGCAGAAAGATAATCGACCTCGATACCGTTCAGGCGAACGGTAAGCGGGGTGAAACACAGCGCCCGGCATTCACCAAGATCAACGAGAACTTCGCCGAAGTGTATGGCGGGTTGGATGCCGTGCAGACTGCGGTGGATGGGTTGGATGGCCGAATGGCTGGCCGCAACTGCCTGATCAACGGCGACTTCCGCCTTTGGCAGCGTGGTGCAGTGTTCCCTGCATCCGTGGGCACTCGCTACATCGCCGACCGCTGGCAGGCCAATGCCACCGGCACCACGGTGGCTGCCACGCGCGAGGATGTGCCTCCAGGCGGCGGCCAGGCAGGGCGCCTGCTGGCTGGGTCGCGCCATCTGCTTCGGCTGGAGGTGCAGAGCGTTGCCGGTGCCGGCAACATGGCGCTGGTCCAACAGCGCATCGAGGATGTCCGGACACTGGCCGGGCGCACCGTCACCATCAGCTTCAAGGCGCGGTCCTCGGTGGACGATTTCCGCATCGGTGTGGAACTGCAGCAGTCCTACGGAACGGGCGGGTCCACCGCGCGCGATAGTATCGGCGCCTCGGTCGTGCTCGATACGCTGTGGCGATGGCACCAGGTCACCGTGGAAGTTCCGGGCCTTGCCGGCAAGACGCTGGGCCCGGACAGCTACCTGCAACTGAGCTTCTGGCTGGATGCCGGTGCCGACTTCGGCGGGCGGGCGTTCGCCGCCGGGCAGAAGAGCGGCAGCGTCCAGCTGGCCGAAGTGCAGATCGAAGAAGGCGATACCGCGACCGACTTCGATCGCCGGCCCGAAGCACTGGAGCTGTTGCTGTGCCAGCGCTACTACGAGACGGTGGATGTGAACCGGATCCTGGGCATCACCTACACCGCCAACGGCGACACGCGCGCGTGCATTCCGTTCAAGGTACGCAAGCGCGTGGCGCCCAGGGTCACCTCGCCCTCTGCCGCGCTCAACCTGGTCGGCTTCGGCTCCGAAGGTAGCCTCATCAACTTCAACGGTGGCGATCCGGGCTGGCAGTCCACCGTGGACGCGGCCGTGCTGTCCACGATGTCCAACAACATGCAGCAGTGGGGCGCGGTGGTGGTGTGGTCGACCACCTCACAGGTGCTGGTGCAGGCCGATGCGGAGCTCTGAGCCATGACAACCACGCTTCCGCAGGCGTCAAAGCACGCCTGCTTCACTACCACTACGTCGCTGCGCCCGGGCCACCACGTCATCGTACCGCGCGGCCAGGAGCGGTATCCCGTACCACGCCCTCTTCCCATTGCCGCACAGGAGCACACCCCATGATCACCGCCGATGCCCAGCAGCTTGAGCCGGGTGGCCGCATCACCGTCTACGAGCTCGACGCCAGCAGTTTCGGCGCCGACAAGCTCTTCTTCCACGCACACCTGCAGAGTGGTGTCATCTGGTGGCAGGGCCAGGAGTATGGCCCCTGGCCGATCGAGGCCAGTGGCTTCGAACGCACCAGTGACCAGCCACCGAACCCACGCCTGCGCGTGAGCAACATCGATGGCCGCATCACCGCCATGTGCCTGCTGTTCGATGACCTGGTCGGTGCCCGCATCATCCGCCGGCAGACGCTGGCCAAGTACCTGGATGCCACCAACTTCGAGGAAGGCAATCCCAGTGCGGATCCTGCCGAGCATTTCCCCGACGAAGTCTGGTTCATCGAGCGCAAGATCGGCGAAGACAAGCAGATGGTCGAGTTCGAGCTGACCACCGCGATTGATCTCAATGGCCAGCAGTTGCCGGGCAGGCAGATCATCGCCGGCATGTGTGGCTGGCTGGTGCGTGGCGGTTATCGCGGCGCGTACTGCGGCTACAACGGTCCGGCGGTAGCGGACAGCGACGACGTCGCCACCGACGATCCGGCACGCGACCAGTGCGGCGGCCGGGTGCGCAGCTGCAAGCTGCGCTTTGGCCAGGACAAGCCGCTGCCCTATGGCGGCTTCCCCGCCGCAGGCCTGCTGCGCTCCTGATCGACCCCTTCCCGACTCCACTTTCCAGGCCCGCCCGCGCGGGCCTTTTTCATGGGTGAAACATGCAACCGACAACCCTGCAGGCCATCCAGGCGCACGCCGTGGCCGAGTACCCGCGCGAATGCTGCGGGCTGATCGTGGCCATTGAAGGCCACGAACGCTATCTTCCCTGCCGCAACGTGGCCGCCACGCCCAGCGAGCATTTCCGCCTGCCGGCTGAGGACTATGCCGTGGCCGAGGACAAGGGCGAGGTGCTGGCCCTGGTGCACAGCCACCCCGATGCCGCTGCAACGCCGTCCGATGCCGATCGGGTCATGTGCGAGCGCAGCGGGCTGACCTGGCACATTGTCAGCGTCGGCCAGGTAACCGGCGAGCCACCGCTGTGCGCTGATCTGCAGACCCTGCATCCCTCAGGTTACATGGCACCGCTGGTCGGTCGCCAGTTCGCCCACGGTGTACTGGACTGCTACAGCCTGGTCCGCGATTTCCACGCGCGCGAACTGGGCATCCGGCTGTCCGAGTACGAGCGCCAGGATGACTGGTGGAGCCATGGCCAGGACCTGTACAGCCTTGAACGGCTGCACGCCGAGGGCTTCGACCTGATCGAGGGCGAACCGCAGCGGGGCGACATGATCCTGATGCAGATCCGCTCGCCGGTTACCAACCACGCAGGCATCTACCTCGGTGACGGGCAGATGCTGCATCACCTGCATGGCCGCCTGTCCGAGACCGTGCCCTACGGCGGCATGTGGGCCGAGCGCACCCGTTGCATCGTCCGCCATCGCGAGGTGCGCCATGACTGACCGTCTTCGTACGATCCGCCTGTACGGCAAGCTGGGTGCCCGCTTCGGACGCAGGTTCCGGCTGGCGGTGAACAGCCCGGCCGAGGCCGTGCATGCGCTGTGCACGATGCTGCCGGGGTTCCAGCAGTACCTGATGGGTGCCAAAGCCAAGGGCATGGAATTTGCCGTGTTCAATGGCCGGCAGAACCTGTCGCGGGATCAGCTGCACGATCCGCCAGGCCAGGATGACATCCGCATCGCGCCGGTGATGGTGGGTAGCAAGCGGGGAGGCGTACTGCAAACCATCATTGGCATCGTGCTGATCGTTGTGGGGAGCTACACATCTTGGGCTGGTGGGGCTGCACTGGTATCAACCGGCGTCAGCATGGTGGTTGGCGGGATCACCCAGATGCTCTCCCCCCAGCCAAAAGGCCTGGGCGCCAAAGACACACCCGAAAACGCGCCCAGCTACAGCATGAACGGCACCGTCAACACGCAGGCGCAGGGCAACCCCGTTCCGGTCGCCTATGGTGGCCATGACAGCAAGGGCATGTTCATCGGCTCGGCCGTGATTAGCGGCGGCATCCTGGCGGAGGACCAGTTTTGAACCAGATCACTCATTCCACGCTGCGCACGCGCGGTGCAGCCGCGCCCGTACTGGCGGGCGCCAAGAAGGGCGCGAGCAACGCCCGAACCCCGGTCGAAACCGCCGACAGCCTGCACTCGATGGCGGTGGCCCGCATCATCGACCTCGCCAGCGAAGGCGAGATCCGCGGACTGGTCGCCGGCAAGCAGTCGATCTACCTGGACCAGGTGCCGATCGAGAATCCCGACGGCACGCTGAACTTCTCCGGCGTGGACGTGCAGACGCGTTCCGGCACCCAGGACCAGGAGCACATCAGCGGCTTCCCCTCCATCGAGAACGAAGTTGGCGTCAATGTCGAGCTGCGCAGTGATGCGCCGGTGGTACGCACCGTATCCGGTGCTGACCTGTCGGCCGTCCGTATCCGCTTTGCGGTACCGGCGTTGCAGAAGACCAACACCGAGAACGGTGACACTGAAGGCTACCGGATCATGTACGCGGTGGATCTGTCCACCGACGGCGGCCCGTTCAGCACGGTGCTGACCGATGCCTTCAGTGGCAAGACCACCAGCCAGTACGAGCGCAGCCGCCGCATCGATCTGCCTGCCGGCAACCAGTGGCAGGTGCGGATCCGCCGGCTGACCGCCAACGCCAACAGCAGCACCATCGCCGATACCATCAACGTGCTGTCGATGACCGAGATCATCGATGCCAAGCTGCGCTATCCGAACTGCGCGCTGGCGGCGGTGCAGGTCGACGCCAGCCAGTTCCAGAACATCCCCACCCGGTCCTACCAGCTGTGGGGGCGCATCGTGCGCATCCCCTCCAACTACGATCCGCTCAGCCGTCTCTACAGCGGCGTGTGGGACGGTACCTTCAAGAGCGGGTGGACCAACAACCCGGCTTGGGTGTTCTTCGACATCGTCACCAACGATCGCTTTGGCCTGGGCCATCGTGTTCCGCTGGACTGGGTGGACAAGTGGCGGCTGTACCAGATCGCGCGCTACTGCGATGAACTGGTCAGCGATGGCCAGGGCGGCAAAGAGCCGCGCTTCACCTGCAGCCTGTATCTGCAGACCCGCGCCGAGGCCTATCGCGTGCTGCAGGACATCGCCACCATGTTCCGCGGCATCAGCTTCTATGCGGCGGGGCAGGTGATGGCCTCGGCCGACATGCCCAAGGACCCGGTGCTGACCTACAGCCAGGCCAACGTCATCGAAGGGCGCTTCCACTATGCCGGCAGCAGCCGCACGGCGCGGCACACGGTGGCGCTGGTGTCGTGGATCGATCCGGATGACTTCGGCCGGCAGAAGGTCGAAGTGGTACAGCACCTGCCCGGTGTGGCCCGCTACGGCATCAACCAGACCGAAGTGACGGCGGTGGGCTGCCACTCGCGTTCGCAGGCGCAGCGCGTGGGCAACCACATCCTGCACACCGAGATGCTGGAAACCGAAACCATCAGCTTCTCGGTGGGCCTGGACGCGCTGGGCTGCATGCCTGGCGATGTGATCCAGGTGGCCGACCCGAACCGCGCTGGCCGCCGCAATGCGGGTCGCATCCGCAGTGCAGGTACGCGCAGCCTGGTGCTGGATCGCGTGCCGGAACAGATCGCGGCCGGTGACACCCTGCGTGCCACGCTGCCCAGCGGGCAGACCGAAGCACGCACCGTGCAGTCGGTGGACGGCGAGACGATAACGGTCACCGCGCCGTGGTCGGCGGTGCCGGTGGCGCAGTCGGTCTGGGCACTGGAATCGCCGGAGCTGGCCCTGCAGCACTATCGCGTGCTGTCGATCAGCGAAGGCGAGGACCTGACCTATCAGATCACCGCGCTCAAGCACGTGCCGGGCAAGTACGCCGCCATCGACGACGGCACGCGCCTGGAGCAGCCGCCGATCAGCATCATTCCGCCCAGCGTGCAGCCGGCACCGGCCAACGTGCGGATGGCCTCGCATGTGGTGGTGGACCAGGGTATTGCCACGTCCGTGCTCACCATCGAGTGGGATGCGGCGGACAAGGCGATCGGCTATGACGTGGAATGGCGCCGTGGTGATCTCAACTGGGTCCGCGCCGGCCGCGTCGGCACACAGAGCCTGGAAGTGCGGGGCGTCTATGCGGGCGAGTATCTGGCCCGGGTACGCGCGGTCAATGCGCTGGGCGCGGTATCGCAGCCGACGCTCAGTGTGCTCACCACCATTGAAGGCAAGACGACGCCGCCACCGGCATTGACCTCGCTGACCGCGCGCAGCCGGGTGTTCGGCATCGAGCTGGCCTGGCAGTTCCCGGCAGGCGCCACGGATACCGAGCGCACTGAACTCTGGTACAGCACCAGCCCGGATCGTGCAGCCGCCATCAAGCTCGGCGACTTCGCCTATCCACAGTCGCGGCACCAGATGAACGGTCTCGCGGCGGGTGCACGCTTCTGGTTCTGGGGGCGCCTGGTCGATCGCAGCGGCAACGTGGGTCCGTGGCATCCGGTGGAGGCGGGTGTTCTGGGCGAGTCCAGCAGCAACCCGTCGGACTACGATGCCTATTTCGCCGGCCGCATCAACGAAAGCGCGCTGGGCCAACAGCTGAAGGGCAAGATCGAGCGCGTCACCGAAGTGCTGCCGCTGGTCTGGGATGCCGCGGCAACCTACACCCCGGGTCAGACTGTCATCCACGACGGTCGGATCTGGAGCTGGCAGGGCACTGCCGCAGGCAACGAGACGCCGCCGGGCAGCCATTGGAAGAACATCGGCGACGCCATCGCCGAGGCTGGCGCCATCGTCGGCCGCGTCGACCAGCTGGAACTGGACGTCACCGATGTCGATGGCAAGGTGACCGCGCAGGGGCAGAAGGTCGATGGCCTGTTCGCCCAGGTCAGCGACCACACCGCCGGTGAGGAGGACTACAACGTCGGCGAGAACGATGTCAGCGCCGGTGCCATCACCGTCTACAGCGTGATGGCCGAGAAGGACGCGGCACTGGCCAGGCGTGTAGATACGGTTGAAGCGTCCATCGAGGGTGTGCCCGGCAGGATCGAAGGTGTCAGTGCCGCGGTCCAGCAGGTCTCGCAGGCCGTGGTGAACCTGGATGGCAAGGTCAGCGCAACCTATACGGTCAAGGCGCAGATCAGCAGTGCCGGGCAGATCTACATGGCCGGCATGGGGCTTGGCGTCGAGCAGCAGCCGGATGGCAGCTACCAGAGCCAGATCCTGATGCAGGCCGATCGCTTCGCGCTGTTCAACACCAACAGCGGCCAGGTCAGTGCGCCCTTCGTGGTGCAGGGCGGGCAGACTTTCATCAGCCAGGCACTGATCGGCAATGGCTGGATCCAGAACGCCATGATCGGCGACGTGATCCAGTCCAATGCGGTCGGCGCCGGTGGGCAACCGCGCTGGAGGCTCGACAAGAACGGCACATTGACGATGAACGGCCCCGAGAATGGCGGCCGCCTGACCATCAACGACAGCGTCATCCACGTTTACGACAACAACGGCCGCGTCCGCGTCCGCATGGGGATCTGGTAATGGCAACCGGTATGCAGATATTCGGCCCGGATGGGCAGATGTGGTTCGACACCAATGATCGTGCCGGCAAGGTGATGGGTGAGATGCACGTCAGCACCAGAGACAGCATCTATGTGGGCATGGCGGGCATGGGGCAGCCATTCGCGATTCTGCCGAGCACCTTCTGGGACAGCTGGCAGGACATGAATGGAAACCAGTTCTCCGCGCCGAACATGGCATTCATGTCCTTCAATAAACCAGGCGCCGCCGAGGGCGACTACCTCACACTCAACTTCACGTTCATGACGACCACCAATCCCAATGCCTATGTCTTCTACGGGAGCTTCTGATGACCGTCGGCCTTGAAGTCACAAACGACAGCGGTGTCCCCGTTCTGGTCAACGCACACGCCCTTGCCTTCTTCGCGGCAGGCAAGGGCGTGGAAACCATCGGCAGCAACACGTCGCCGTTGGGCCAGAACGGCTCGGTCAGCCTTCCGGCGCAGAGCGTGCCCTACCTGGTGTTCATCCGCTGCAATGGCGGCTCCACGCGGATTTCCACCGGCACTGCGGGTTTCGGCTGGAACATGGCCCAGGGAACCACCAGCTTCGAATGGTGGGCATGGGGACATGCGGTTCCCAGCAACAACACCGGCATGCAGGTCTACAACGCTGATGGCTCGCTGCAGTGGGACATGAGCAGCCGCCCGCTGCGCATGGCGGGCCTGGTCAATACGACCGGCGCCCGGCCGCCACTTCCCAGCGAGACGTCCAACGAGAACATCCTCACCGGTGACCTGATCAACGGCCCAGGCGACAATCTTGCCTACCTGCTGTCAGACATCGGCCTCTGCCACGACGTCTACGCCATGCCCAGCGGCAACCCCACCATCCGTACCAACATGCGCTATTCGGCAGCCATCAGTACGCCGAATGCATCGCAGATGCGGGTCAACTTCACCCGGCGGGCTGCCAATCGCCAGCGTTCCCTCAGTGGAGCGTCCTACCAGACGTTCGCTTCGCGCCTGCCAAGTTTCGTCCTTGCGGCTTACACCTACTGAGCGGGGATTGCCGGCCCGGGCAGCCATTTGAGCCGCCCGGGCCCTTCCCGTAGACTGCGCCGTTCCCACGCTCCCCGACGACGCACTGCAGTGATCACGCCACCCTGACCCTTGCCGCACATCGGCAGCCGGCCCGCCCGGCTCAGGAACCCGCGTCTTTCCACTGCAGCGCCATGCGGCCACGCCCGCGTGCGCGCGGAGTTTTCCCATGCAAACGTCCTATCCGCTGCGCCAGCAATGGCTCGGCAACATCCGTGGTGATCTGCTGTCCGGCATGGTCGTCGCCTTGGCCTTGATTCCCGAGGCCATCGCCTTCTCGCTCATCGCCGGCGTCGACCCGAAGGTCGGCCTGTACGCCGCGTTCTCCATCGCGGTGGTCGCCGCCATTGCCGGTGGCCGCCCCGGCATGATCTCCGCCGCCACCGGCGCGATGGCGCTGGTGATGGTCGACCTGGTCAAGGACCACGGCCTGCAGTACCTGTTCGCCGCCAGCATCCTGGCCGGCCTGCTGCAGGTGCTGGCCGGCGTGTTCAAGCTTGGCTCGCTGATGCGCTTCGTTTCGCGCTCGGTCATCACCGGCTTCGTCAACGCGCTGGCGATCCTGATCTTCCTGGCGCAGATGCCCGAGCTGATTGGCCGCGGTCCCACGGTCTACGTGCTGTGTGCCGCCGCCCTGGCGATCATCTACCTGCTGCCGCGCCTCACCCGCGCCGTGCCGTCACCGCTGGTGGCGATCGTGGTGCTTACAGCCGTGGTGATCGGTTTCGATGTGGACGTGCGCAGTGTTGGCGACATGGGACAGCTGCCCGACAGCCTGCCGCAGTTCCTCATCCCCGATGTGCCGCTCAGCTGGGAGACCCTGCGCATCCTGCTGCCGGTGTCGGCCACGCTGGCCGTGGTTGGCCTGCTCGAATCGATGATGACCCTGCAGATCGTCGAAGACATCACCGAGACGCCCAGCGAGCGCAACCGAGAATGCGTCGGTCAGGGCGTGGCCAACACGGTCACCGGTTTTCTCGGCGGCATGGCCGGCTGCGCGATGATTGGCCAGTCGGTCATCAACGTGACGTCCGGTGGACGTGGCCGGCTGTCCTGCCTGGTGGCCGGCGTGCTGCTGCTGGTGCTGGTGGTGTACGGCAGCGACCTGGTGCGGCAGATCCCGATGGCCGCGCTGGTGGCGGTGATGATCATGGTCAGCATCGGCACCTTCAGCTGGCGCTCGCTGCGCGACCTGCGCACGCACCCGCGCAGCTCTTCGGCCGTGATGCTGCTGACCGTGGTGGTCACCGTGGCCACCCACGACCTGGCCAAGGGCGTGCTCAGTGGCGTGCTGCTGTCGGCGCTGTTCTTCGCGCACAAGGTTGGCCGCATGCTGGACGTGCAGCGCGAGGATGCCGGAGACACGCAGGCCTACCGTGTACGTGGGCAGGTGTTCTTTGCCTCGGCCGGCCAGCTGGGCGCCGCGTTCGACTACCAGCACGTGGCGTCGAAGGTGCAGATCGACCTGCGTGACGCCCACCTGTGGGACCTCACTGCGGTGGCCGCGCTGGAACGCGCGCAGGAAAAGCTGGCCGCGCATGGGACGGAGGTGACGGTGGTGGGCCTGAATGCGGCCAGCCTGACGTTGATCGAACAGGTGGGTGGGCGCGGGGGCGGGCACTGAGGTTCCAGCGTCCGCGTCTGAGACGACGTGCACGCATTCTGAATCCAGTCAGGCAGTTGAAACCGGCGCTGTCGTAGCATTGCCCGCGTGATGGGGGTCGACGGACGGCCCCTCCCTGCCGGCACCCGCTGGCGACACGCAAGGGAGAAACAGGTAATGCAGGCAATGGACGCGCTTGGGCGCAACGAACGGGTCGGCGTCGGCCGTGGGTATTGGAAGGTGCTGGCCCTGTGCCTGGCGCTCACCGCATGCCAGGCGCCTTCTTCCCAGGCATCGACCGAAACGGCGGCTCCCGCGTCGATTGCTGCGGCATCGCCGACAGCACCTTCCGGCCCGGCATCGGCAGATTCCCCCCACTACCCGGATGCGTCCTATACCGAGGGTCGCCTGCGCCCAGCCTATGGCTGGTGTGTGGATGGGGTGGAAGATGCCGGCAAGCTGCAGGCCTGCGGCAAGGACGAACTCGCCTACCAGGAAGCGCGCCTCGAAGCGGCGGCCAGCAAGGCGCTGGCCGGGCTCGACGCCGCTGCCCGGACGGCATTCCAGGCCACCCAGGCGAGCTGGCGCAGCGATACAGACCGTTATTGCCGCGATGTCCCCAACGGCAGCGTGCAGCAGCTGCAGGGCGCGCAGGAATGCCGCCTGTACCGTGTCGCCAACCGTGCCGACCAGCTGCTGGCGCAGAGCGCGCCGCCGGATACCTCGTATACCCAGGCAACGCTGCGTCCGGAATACACCCGCTGCGTGCAGGACGCCCGCGGCATGGACGACCAGCTGGAAGCCTGCGATACGGCCGAGCTCGCCCACCACAAGGCGCTGCTGGAAGCACAGGTCGCGCGACTGATGGACGGCCCCGATGGCCCGGCCAAGGACCGCTGGATGGACGAGCAGGCCAACTGGGCTGCAGATACCGAAAAGCGCTGTGCACCTGCCAGCGACCATGTGGGGCCGATGCTGGATGCACAGTCGTGCCGCATCAACCGGTATGCCAACCGCGCCGTCGAGCTGCACACGCGCGTGCTGACGCCCTGATCCACGGTCGCCAGCAGGCAACTGCACCCGGTCATTCCTCCACGGACAAGGAAGTGAGACATGCCAAACAATATTGACACCCGCAACCTGGACGCCACTGCCGGCGCGGTGTTCTTTGCTGTCGGACGCGGTACTGAAGGTGGTGGATCTTCGTACCACCTCAGCATCGCCGGCATCACCAAGCACCTTAATGAGCCGCAATGGGGCACGGTCAGCGCGGTCAGGGACAACAGCGGCTATTCGCTGGGCACCATCCAGGTGGATTTCGGCCAACGTGGCGAGTGGCCGCTGGGCGCGACGCAGGAGCGCAAACTGAAGCCGGGCGAGACAACGTATGTCGATGGGGTCATCGACCAGGCCAGCGCTTACGCCAAGGCACACAACCTGCCCTTCACGCATGATCGCACTGACCTGCGTGCGGATCTGCTCAGCCACGGCAATGGCGAGGGAAAGCGCTCATCCATCCGCTTCATCGATGCACCGACGCGTGACAGCATCAATGCCTGGGCCGGCTCGGCGGAAGGCAAGCAGTGGATCCACACGCACATCGATTACCCACAGGTGCGCAATGCCACGAATATCGCCATGACCATGCTGGACAAGCATGGCAGCGGCATTGCCGAGGACAAGCGCTTCGAGGCCATCGCGTTGATCGCCAAGACCGCCAACCAGCTGCCGGGTCGGCTGGATGGCCTGGAAGCGGTGCTCAAGCGCGGAGGTGACTACCAGGAACTGCGCGACCAAGCCGCTGCCATCCGCCATCGCACCCCTTCCTATGCCGGGCTGACTGCCGCCGACGTCGCTGCCGGGTATGAAGATGCCTATGCGCAGCATTCCGCCGAAATGGATCGCGCGCACCTGAAGGTGGGGCGCCGCGATTTCGCGCCCGCCACCGAAGGCAGCGACCCGGATATCCAGGTCGCGCTGCAACAGGCGCGAGCGCACGGCCACGGTGGCGGTGGTCCGCAGGTGCTGAAGGAGGGCTCAAGCGGCCGCGCGGTGGAAAAGCTGGAACACAACCTGCACACACTGGGCTATGGCGGCGCAGGCGCGCAGGCCATCCATCCCGACCGACAGTTCGATGCCACTACCCGGCAGGCCGTCGAAGCCTTCCAGCGCGATCATGGCCTGACCCCGGTGGATGGCAAGGCCGGTCCGGCAACGCTGGGCGCGATCGATCGCGAGGCACGCGCGCTGCAGGCTGACATGGCGGCGTTGGGGCTCACCGATGCACGGGGCAAAGCGATTACCGCCGATGGTTACCTGGGGGCAGGGAGCCAGCAAGCCCTCAATACCTTCCAGCAGCAGCACCATCTGCCGGCCACCGGCATGGCCGACGCAGGCACGCGCAGTGCGATCCAGGCCGAAGCGGCACAGCACCGCTCTGCAACGCCGACACCGGCCGCACCCGTTGCGCCTGCTGCACCGGCCGCAGCACCTGCACCCGAACGCCACAGCGGGCCAGCCGCAGCCGCTGCACCCGGCGGCGAGCGCATCTCGGTGGTGGAGCCGTTCGGCAACGGCGGCAGCAACCGCATCCTGCGCCACGGCATCAGTGGCGAAGAAGCGTTCCGCGAACTGAAGATCCACCACCCCAACACCAACGCAGCTGCCGTTCGCGCGGGCGATGCCAGCCGGGTCGACCGTAGCGCGGAGATGGTCGAGGGCGAGCTGGAGGCCGTGCGCCGGCGTGGCGACGTCAACAACATCCCGCTGGTGCAGAAGGACCTGATCCTGACCGACCGGTCAGGCGGGCGCAATCTGATGGTTCCCAGTCCGGTCGCCGGCTACGTCAAGCTCAACAACGACGGCACCAACTCCATCAGCATCTACAGCCATCCGGTCGGCGATGCGCGCCGCGAGCTGGTGGGCCAAGTGCTGCACGGCGCGCGCGGATCCATTCCGTACAAGACCGGGGATTTCGTCGAGTACGGTGCGCCGCTGGTGCGGCAGTCGGACGTAGGCTCGCCGGGTGCGGTGCACGCGCACATCGAAGTTGAGCCGGACCAGTACCGTCGCTATCTGGGCGACATCCTCAACGACCGCATCACCCTGGGCGGCAAGGTCCACGCGCAGGGTCCCGAGGCCGCGCAGGCCGCACGCAGTGCGCAGCAGGCGCCGATGGCCGATGGCGTGTTGAAGCAGGGCGAGCGGGGCGATGAGGTCAAGGCCTTGCAGGGCAAGCTGGCGGCGCTGGGTTATGCCGGTGCCGATGGCAAGCCGCTGCACGCCGATGGCGTGTATGGCAAGGACACGCTCGCAGCGGTCAAGCAGTTCCAAGCCAACAACGGCCTGGACGACGATGGCAAGGCAGGCCGCAAGACCCTGGCGCAGGTCGATGCCCCCAACGCGGTGAAGGCCGGTACCGCGCCGGAGGCTCCGGCCCGGGCCGAGCCTGCAGCGCCGGCCAGCATGCGCGACCCCGGGCATGCCGACAACGCGCGCTTCGATCAGGCGCTGGGCAAGCTGCAGGCGCTGGAGCAGCAGCGTGCCCAGGCCGGGCTGAAGCCGCTGTTCGACAACCCGCAGGAGGCCGAGCGTGCAGCCGGCCAGCTGGCCTACGAAAGCAAGGTGTCGGGCATGCGCCAGATCGACCACGTGGTGGCCCGCCCCGACGGCACCGGCTTGTTCGCGGTGCAGGGCGAGCTGGGCGATCCGGCGGCGCAGCGGACCTTCGTCGACCGCCAGCAGGCGGTATCGCACTCGGTCGAGGCCAGCAGCCGGCAGAGCGAGGCGCTGGACAGCCAGTTCAACCAGCGTGCGCAGGAACAGCAGCAGGAACAGGTGCGCAACCGCGGGTTGTAAGCCCACGCGGCGTCCCGGGGCCGGTCGACCGACCCCGGAGCCACCCGCCGCCATTCAGCCGTCCGGTGTAAACTATTGATCTCACTGGCAATGCCAGTCTCCACGATCAACACCCCGATGACGTCCGCCACCGCCCGTTACGCCGATTCCCTGCGCCTGTCTGTCGCCCCCATGATGGACTGGACCGACCGCCATTGCCGCGTGTTCCATCGCGTGCTGGCACCGGGTGTGCGCCTGTACACGGAAATGGTGCATGCCAACGCGGTCATCCACGGTGATCGCGAGCGACTGCTCGGCTTCGACCGCAGCGAGCAGCCGCTGGCGCTGCAGCTGGGGGGCAGCGATCCCGCACTGCTGGCGCAGGCTGCGCGCGTCGCCGCCGAGTGGGGCTACGACGAGGTCAACCTCAACTGCGGCTGCCCGTCCGACCGCGTGCAGGCCGGGCGCTTCGGCGCCTGCCTGATGCGCGAGCCGGTGCTGGTGGCCGAGTGCGTGGCGGCAATGGTCGATGCCGTCGAGATCCCGGTGACGGTGAAGTGCCGCCTGGGCGTGGACGAGGACAACGACTACGACGTGTTCGCCGCCTTCGTCGACCGCCAGGTGGCCGCCGGTGCCGCGATGGTGGTGGTGCACGCGCGCAACGCGTGGCTGAAGGGCCTGTCGCCGAAGGAGAACCGCGAGGTTCCGCCGCTGAAGTACGACTGGGCTTACCGCCTGAAGCAGGAGCGCCCGGCGCTGCCCGTGGTGCTCAACGGTGGCCTGGCCAGCATCGAGGCGGTGCAGGCGCAGGCCGCGCACGTCGATGGCGTGATGCTGGGCCGCGCGGCCTACCACGACCCCTACCTGCTGCATCAGCTGGAGGCGCTGCAGACCGGCGCCCCGCTGCAGGCCCGCGGCGACCTGCTGCGCGCGCTGCGCCCGTATGTGGAAGCGCGCCTGGGCGAAGGCCTGGCGCTGAAGCACATCACCCGCCACCTGCTCGGCCTGTTCCATGGCCAGCCCGGTGGCCGCGCATTCCGCCAGGTGCTGAGCGAGGGCGCACACCGCCCGGGCGCCGATTGGAGCCTGGTCGAGCAGGCGCTCGCCGTGACCGAACGCGACGCTGATCATGTCGCAGCGTGAGCGTCGTCACATTCCTGACTTGACAAGGCACGGCAATTCGTCCCGAATGTTCACCTAGCTGAACATCGCGGGGTCGCGGCCGGAAAAGTTCAGACCGGATTCACTGCCCCAAACCAAGAATTTGCAAAGGATTTGTAAAGCGCCGGGCCCGAAACCCGGCATCCGGATTTACGACTTTTGAACGAATCGCCGTGCTCGGCTAGGATCGCATCGATGTCTTCCGCTTCCCTCCATTGCCGCATTGCCCTGGCCACCTGCGTTGTGCTGGCGGCTGCGCCGCTGTCGTCGGCGCTGGCACAGCAGCCGCCGCGCGGTGAGCAGGGGCGTGCGGAGATGATGGAGCGGGGCGAGCGTGGCAACCGTGGCGACGAGCGTTCGCTGTCCGATGCCGTGCGCCGCGTGCAGCGCACCACCGGCGGCCACATCCTCGGTGCCGAGCGCGTGCCGTTCGATGGTCGTGATATCAACCGGGTGAAGTACATGGACGACCGGGGCCGGGTCCGCTATATGGACGACCCTGCCCCGTCGCGTTCACAGCCGCGCACGCCGCGGTCGGATATGTCATCACTACGCGGCGATAACCCCTGAACAGGGATAGTTGTCGCTATCAACCCGTACCCCACAGGCCTCCGGGCCACACCCAGGACACTAGGGAGAGTTCATGCGTATCCTTCTGGTCGAAGACGAAGCCCCGCTGCGTGAGACCCTGGCAGCCCGGCTCAAGCGCGAAGGCTTTGCCGTCGATGCTGCGCAGGACGGCGAGGAAGGCCTCTACATGGGGCGCGAAGTTCCGTTCGATGTCGGCATCATCGACCTCGGCCTGCCCAAGATGTCGGGCATGGAGCTGATCAAGGCCCTGCGTGACGAAGGCAAGAAGTTCCCGGTGCTGATCCTGACCGCGCGTTCGAGCTGGCAGGACAAGGTCGAGGGCCTGAAGCAGGGTGCCGACGATTACCTGGTCAAGCCGTTCCACGTCGAAGAGCTGCTGGCCCGCGTCAACGCGCTGCTGCGCCGCGCCGCCGGCTGGAGCAAGCCGACTCTGGAATGCGGCCCGGTCGCCCTGGACCTCGCCGCCCAGACCGTCAGCGTGGCCGGCAGCAATGTCGACCTGACCAGCTACGAGTACAAGGTGCTGGAGTACCTGATGATGCATGCCGGTGAACTGGTCTCCAAGGCCGACCTCACCGAGCACATCTACCAGCAGGACTTCGATCGCGACTCGAACGTGCTGGAAGTCTTCATCGGCCGCCTGCGCAAGAAGCTGGACCCGGATGGCGAACTGAAGCCGATCGAGACCGTGCGCGGTCGCGGCTACCGTTTCGCGATCCCGCGCAACGAGGGCTGAGCCGGCTCACCCTGGCGATAACACGATGTCCGGCCGTCTGTGGTTCTTCCGACGCTGGCGGCCGCGCTCACTGCAGGCGCGCCAGATGCTCGCCGCGTCCGTGGGCCTGGTCGCGTTCCTGGCCCTGGCCGGTTACGCGCTCGACGCCGCCTTCGCCGACACGGCGAAGGCGAACCTGCGTGAGCGCCTGAAGAACTACGCCACCTCCTACGCGGCCGGCATCGACTTCACCCGCGACCGCTCGCTGTACATCCGTGAGCAGCCGCCGGATTCGCGCTTCGACGTGCCGGGCAGTGGCCTCTACCTGCAGGTGGTGATGCCGCACGGCAAGGGCAATTCGATGTCCGCCGAAGGCCCGATGCTGCCCACCGTGGGCGGCGGCCTGTTGGCGCCGCGCCAGGAAGTATTCGAAGGCCCGCTGCCGATGATCCAGATCGATGGCAGCCAGGGCTCGGTCTACCGCTATGGCCTGGGCCTGGTGTGGGGCGCCGACGCCGATCCCGCCACCGAATTCCCGTACACCATCTACGTGATGGAAGACTCGCGCGCGCTGGGTGCGCAGCTGCGCGTGTTCCGTGGCCGCGTCTGGTTCTACCTGGGCGGCATCGGCCTGATCCTGCTGCTGCTGCAGACCGTCATCCTGCAGTGGAGCCTGCGCCCGCTGCGCCGCGTGATCACCGAGCTGACCAAGGTGCAGCGCGGCGAGACCGAGCGCATGAGCGAGCGCCACCCGCGCGAGCTGGAACCGCTGACCGACAGTATCAACGCCTTCATCGAAAGCGAGCGCGAGAACCTCGAGCGCCAGCGCAACACCCTGGCCGACCTGGCGCACAGCCTGAAGACGCCGATCGCGGTGCTGCGCACGCAGATGGACAGCGGTGCCGGCGACAACGCACTGCGCGAGGAACTGGACGTGCAGCTGCAGCGCATGAACAACCTGGTCTCGTACCAGCTGGCGCGCGCGGCCTCGTCGGGCCACAAGCTGTTCTCCGCGCCGCTGCCGATCGAGTCCAATGCCGAGGAAATCGTGCGTGGCCTGGAAAAGGTCTACGCCTCCAAGGGCGTGCTGTGCGAATTCGATATCGACCCGGCGGCGCGCTTCCACGGCGAACCGGGCGACCTGCAGGAACTGCTCGGCAATCTGCTGGAGAACGCCTTCAAATGGGCCAACCGCCGCGTGCTGTTGACCGCGCAGCCGCTGCCGGCCCCGAACGCACGCCGTGCCGGCCTGCTGCTGGCGGTGGATGACGATGGCCCGGGCATTGCCCCGGACGACATCGGCAAGGTGCTGCAGCGTGGCGTGCGTGGCGACGAGCGCGTGCAGGGCCACGGCATCGGCCTGTCGATCGTGCAGGACCTGATCAAGGATTACCGCGGCGAACTGACCGTGGGCCGTTCGGCCGAACTGGGCGGTGCCCGCTTCGAAGTGCGTCTGCCGCCGGGGCCGTAAGCCGCGCATTCCCGTCCACCGGGCATCGCCTCGCGCAACAACGCGTGGTGTTCCGGTAGTGCCGGCCGCTGGCCGGCAACCTCATGATCTTCGGTGGCAGCGCCAGGTTGCCGGCCAGCAGCCGGCACTACCGCAATTCGATCTTCGGCGGCTCGCCATAGAACCGCCGCAGCTGCGCGGCCACCTCCGGCAACGCCTGCTGCAGCAGATCCGGCGCAGAGAAGTGGTACTCGCTGGCCACCGCGAAGAACTCTTCCGGCGCTTCGGCCGCATACGGATCGATCAGCATTTCCTCGCCCGCATCCACCTGCGTGCAGAAGGCATCGTAGGCGCGCTGGAACGTGGCGGCCCATTCGCGCTGCCATTCGCGCGGCAGCGGCGGGGTGCCGTCCATCGCGCCATCCAGCGCATCCAGCTTGTGCACCATCTCGTGCACCGCCACGCAGTAACCCTCGTGGGGTGCGGCCAGGTCGGCCTGCACGTCGGCCCAGGACAGGATCAACGGACCGCTGTCCCACGACTCGCCGATCAGCTCGTCATCCCACTCGTGCAGCACGCCGGCCGCATCCATGTGGCTGCGGTGCACGCGGAACGCATCGGGGTAGACGATCAGCTGCGACCAGCCTTCCAGCCCCACCTCGCCGAACTCCAGCAGCGGCAGGCAGCACAGTGCCGCCAGCAGCACGCCGTCACCGGCCTGCAGCTGCAGCTCGCCGATCGGGGTAATGGTCTTCTCGTGCAGGAAGCGCGTGGCCAGTACGCGCAGGCGCGCACGGCGTTCGTCGTCCAGTCCGTGCAACCAGGCCGCGCGGCGGCAGGCGTCTTCCCACAGTGCATCGTCGATCGGCCGCGGCGCAGGCCGCAGCCACTGCAGCAACGACTTGATCAGCGGAACATTCCCGGCAGGTAGCTGTGCCACTTCGGCGCACGGATGCGTTGCAGCACGTCATCGTCGCTGCCACCGCCGCCGGTGCTGGTGGCACTGCTGGCGGCCGGGCGTACCGCCGCCGGCTTGGTGGTGGCGGCCGAGGCGGTCGCGGTCGGTGCGCGCTGGGAGGCGGCATCACCGTTGGACGACACACAGGCGCCGCGGCTGTCGTCCAGCGCTGCTGTCGCAGACGCCGCGAAGGGCATCATCAGCAGGATCAGGCAATGGGCATAACGGCGCATTGACGACATCCACGTTAAGGGAAGGTGAGTTCCCGATTCTAGCCCGAACTCGCCGCCCCTTTGGAAGCCCCCGCGGAACCCAGCGTGGCGGGCGTCGCTGGCGGCTTTCCCGCATAATTCCTTCCTGACTTCGTGGAAGCTGCCGTGGACGATCGCCAATTGCTGGCCAAACTCGCTGCCGGTCGCCTGTCCGGCGACGCCCTGGCCCGTGAGCTGGGCCAGACCCGGGCGGCAATTTGGAAGCGCATTCAAGGGCTTAGGGCCGCCGGTGTGGACGTAGAGGGCCGCGCCGGCGAAGGCTATGGCCTGACCCGGGCGGTCGATCTGCTGGACCCGGACGCGATCCGCGCCGGCCTGCCGGCAGGGGTTCTGCCGCTGCTGCACGACCTGCAGGTGGCCTGGACGGTGGATTCGACCAACGCCGAATTGCTGCGTTGCAGCGCGCCCCAGCGCGGGGTCAGCGTCCTGCTGGCCGAACGCCAGACCGGTGGCCGCGGCCGTCGTGGCCGCACCTGGGCCTCGCCGCTGGCCGCGCATATCTACCTGTCGGTGCTGCGCCTGTACTCCGGTGGCCTCGGCCGCCTGGCCGGGCTGAGCCTGGTGGCCGGCATCGCCGTGGCCGAAGCGCTGCACGACCTGGGCTACACCCAGGCGCAGCTGAAGTGGCCCAACGACCTGATCGTCGATGGCAAGCGCAAGCTGGTTGGCCTGCTCGCTGAAGGTGGTGGCGAATACGCCGGCCCGGCGCGCGCGGTGATCGGCATCGGCATCAACACGCACATGCCGCCGTCGTTCGCCGAGCAGATCACCCAGCCGTGGGTGGACCTGGACACGCTGGCCGGCACGCCGGTGGACCGCAACGTGGTCGTTGCGGCCGTGCTGACGCGCCTGCTGCCGGCGCTGGAAGAATTCGATCGCGAAGGCCTCGCTCCGTTCCTGCCGCGCTACGCCGCCTTCGACATGCTGGCCGGCCGCGAAGTACGCGTGGAACTGGATGGGCAGTGGCAGCACGGTACCGCGCTAGGCCTGGCCGATGACGGCGCATTGCGCGTGCGCATCGATGGCCAGGAACGCCTGCTGCACGCCGGCGAAGTCAGCGTGAGGGCAGCATGAGCGATTGGTTGTTCGACCTGGGCAACTCGCGCTTCAAGTTCGCGCCGTTGCAGGGCGACCGCGCCGGTGACGTGCAGGCCTGGGCGCATGGCGCCGAAGGCATGGCCGGGCAACCGCCGCACAGCCTGCCCAGCGGCCGCACCGCGTTCGTGGCCAGCGTGGCCGCACCCTCGCTGACCAGCGCCATGCTGGACCAGCTGCAGCGCCGCTTCGAGCACGTGCATGTCGTGCGCACCAGCGCCGAATGCGCGGGCGTGCGCATTGCCTATGCCAAGCCGGAAAAGTTCGGCGTTGACCGCTTCCTGGCCCTGTTGGCTGCGGCCAAGGCGCAGCGCCCGGTGCTGGTGGTCGGCGTGGGCACCGCACTGACCATTGACCTGCTCGACGCCGATGGCCAGCACCACGGGGGCCGCATTTCCGCATCGCCCACCACCATGCGCGAAGCACTGCACGCGCGTGCGGTGCAGCTGCCGGCGACCGGCGGCGACTACAGCGAATTCGCCAACGACACCGCCGACGCGCTGGCCTCTGGCTGCGACGGCGCGGCCGTGGCGCTGATCGAACGCAGTGCACAGCAGGCGCACACGCTGCTGGGCGTGGCACCGTCGCTGCTGGTGCATGGTGGCGGCGCACCGGCGCTGATGCCGCTGCTGCCCGGCGCCGACTACCACCCCTCGCTGGTGCTGGATGGCCTCGCCCGCTGGGCGGTGCACCAGCCCGCAGGCTAGTATCCGCGCATGCTGACCCGTGCCCTGATCGTCGTACTGGCCATCCTCAATCTTGGCGTCGCCTGCTGGTGGCTGCTGCGCGATGCACCGCAACCGCCCGCGCCGCCGCCGCAACCGGCCGGCGTGGCCGAGCTGCGCTGGGTGCCCAGTGGTGTGGATGCCAATGCCGCAGCCGAAGCGACGGCCGCTGCCCCGACCGCGCCGCTGGTGGAACGCGAACCGGCCGCGAAGACGGCTGTGGCTGCGACGCCCGCGCCGGTGCCGGCCGTGCCGGCCAAGCCGGACATTCCCAAGCCGCAGACGGCTGACGCTGCGGCGGTTGCTGCCGCTGCCAAGCCGGTAGCGCCGCCTGCACCCGTACCGGCACCGGAAAAACCCGTAACCCCGCCCGCAGCCGCCGAGCCGCCGCGCTGCGTCGCACTGGGCCCGTTCGCCGACCGCGCCGCCGCGAGCAGCGCGCAGGGCAAGGCTGGCACGCAGCTCAGCCAGGTGCGCCTGCGCGAACAGCCCGCTGCCAGCGGCAGTGCCCGTTACCGGGTGATGCTGCCGGCCGCCGCCAACCGCGACGAAGCGCAGGCCACCGTGAAGCGCATCGTCGCCGCCGGCCTGAGCGACTACTACATCATCAGCCAGGGCGAGGAGGCCAACGCCGTGGCGCTGGGCCAGTACCGCAACCGCGAAGGCGCAGAGCGGCGCATGGCGGCGGTGCAGGCCGCCGGCTTCCAGCCGCGCCTGGTCGCCAGCGGCGACGCCGGCCAATGGTGGCTGGAAGGGCAGCTGGCGGCGGGCACGCAGCCGGCCCAGGCCCAGCAGCGCAGCGGGGCGGCACAGAGCCGGTCGCTGGAATGCACGCGGTTGCGCTAGAATCCCCGGACCGCGGCGCTGCCGCCGGTGCACCACCCATGCCGCTTTAGCTCAGTTGGTAGAGCAACTGTCTTGTAAACAGTAGGTCATCCGTTCGATTCGGATAAGCGGCACCATCTTCGATCCCTTGGCATCCGCACATGTCCACTGGGAACAATCAACCCGCTGCAATGGCGGGTTTTTTTGTGCGTTGCCGTTCTGGAAAGAATGTGGGTCTGCAGGCGTGTTCAACGCGACCTCGTAAGACTCCTTCTGAGTTGGCTGCAACGCTGGAGCATACGTTCGCCAGATTGCTCATTCATTTGAATGCGGCCATCGGCGAGAAGGGGATAGGTCTCGAGACGGACACGATAGGCTGCTTGCGAAGACAGCTGCACTGCAGCTTCGTCCGTACCGATGGCGGCTCCAGGCAGCGAATCCTCTCGAACAACGCCATTTACCTGAAGCTGTGCGCAGAGTCCGGCGTAGTAGGCGATGCGTTCATCAAGCGCCTGAGGGTGCCTTGTAGCATGACCTAGCGCATGGAATGTCTCGTGTGCGACCAGATCGACAAGGTTTGCAACTGTCCGTCCGCGGTCGTCATGTATCGAAGCCGCAAGTGCCAATGTCTTCCCACCCGAGAACGATCCCAAAGCACGCGACTGTATCGTCGCGGCGGTATCCGTTGGCGCGAGAAGAATCCGGTATCTGTTAGCCTTTGCTTCTATCCATGATTCGGAGAACTTCGCTGCTGCATCAATGCGCGTACAGGTATCGGCAACGTCAACCTGTGATCCTGCAGCCATCAAGAGCAGGATTTCGTGCTGGGTGTTGGTGCAGTGAAACGATTCCAGAGCGGGCAGGTCCTTGCGCCCTGGAACAATGGAGAGAGACCGGAAGTAGCGGAATGGCCCGAGAGGCGTGGACACCAGCTCGGTGTAGCCATCCGGAGGGATGCCTTGTGGCAATCCAATTGTTGTGGCGCAGCCTGCCAGGATGGAGGCGGCGAATGCGGCGAGTACGACTCCTTTCATCGCTTCTCCCAAAGGTGCGGGTGCTCAAGGTGCACCCGCATCTCCTGTTGTTTACTACATCTCCATGCACAAGTGCGGCGACGGGTGGTTGACGCAATCCCGTCCTTCGAACTCCAAGTAGTAGCTCGCCTTGGTAATGCCTTCCTGTTTGGCTTGCCCAGCGATAACCTGCGGACCATTTCCGTATGCCGAATGGAAGGGGAGTAGGTCGTAGCTCAAGGCATCGCCATTACCCACATTTGCGTATACCCAGGCATTCACCGCGTTAGGGTCCGCAACTCGGATCACAGTGCCTGTCCTGATCCATGAAAACGTCTGGGACGCGCTGATTACGCCGGTAGCGACGTTCTTTACCCGGAGTACCGCATTGCCCGTGGCAGGATACGGTATGGTTGATCCGGATGTATCCAGCTCAAACGTCGCGGCATCTGGGAGTGCGCTGAGCGAAGACAGCAGGGAGTTGTAAATGCCCTTCTTCCCACCGCCGTCCCCTTCCCAGATAACTTCCATGCCCGCCTTGCACTCTCCGCCACCCGCTTGTTTTCCGCTGCACTCGCCATAAGCCCGAACACTCTTCAGATTGCAACCTGTGAAAAGGAGTGCGCTTCCCAATGCGATAGTGGAGGCGGCCAATATGCTCTTGGAATTCATTCTCATGCTAGATCTCTCCTTGGTCTAGAAGGATGCGTGGTGCACCGTGGTTTCGAAGCCACGCGGAGCAGTTGACATGAGATCGACAGGGGTAGATGTGACTTCGGTCTTGGTATTGAGTATCCCTCGGCGTCGTCGAGTATCACCCTCGGTAATGAGTCGCGCGTGTGCGAGTGCAAGGAAACACTCCACAACGAAGTAGAATTCAGGCATTTGTGCAGATCTTCTCGCCAACTACCTCGTACCCACCTGCAACGCCACATACTCCGCCAGCCCCCGGCAGGCCAGCATCAGCCCTTCGCGCGTGCCGTCGCCGATGTCGTCCTTCTCTTCCCCGTCCACGCGCACGCGCTCGGTGGCGTGGTACAGCTCCAACAGCGACACCAAACCCACCGCGGCGCGGTCCCTGCGTGCGGCTGCCACGGCATGGCCGGGTGTGCTGGCCGGCCCTTGCCACGGCTGTCCGTCGGCGGCATCACCGGCGCGGATGCGCTGCAGGCAGCCGGGAAGATTGATCGGCGCGGGTGCCTCGTTCGCAGCGGCAAAAGCGGCTTCCAACGGCTGCGCCAGTTCGGGCGGCAGGCGCAGGGCGGCCTCGCCCAGGGTGGCGGTCAGGTACGGGTGGTGGGTTCTGGACATGCGGGCATCCTCGTCAGGAACAGAGGTGCCGCCACGGTAGGGTGGCGGGCGATGCGTGGCTTCCAAGACCGGGTCAACGAATCGGCGGGCACGAGGCCCCCACGCACCGCCCGCCGTCGATCGGCGAACGGATTGCCAGCCGGCGCCGCCCCTGAAAGGACGACGCCGGCTGGCAAGCGTATACATCGTTGACTACACGGGCTTGGAAGTCCCGGCCACCTGTGCAGGTGGCGATTCATCATGCGCACGCGAAATCACCGCCTGCCAGTCGTTTGTTTCGATGGCATCGGGTGATCTGAGAGAAAGAATGAATTATCGCGTTTGGCCTGTTTCGAGCAGTGCAATGCCAGAAGCGACATATCGCGCAGTGCCGTCATCATCGATGAATCCTGCTGTTCCACCGCTGCCGCGCGGCAGCGATGGCCCAAGAAGTAAAGCTGGCTTAACTGCCCTGGCGGCGTTGCAAGAACACCCTACCAGATGTGAATCCCAACGCTTTCCGTCCGGCTCTTGAGCGTCTTCATGGACAGCCAGCAAGGCCCTGCCGCGCGCAACAACGTCCACATACGGCGCCTGACGCCGGTTTGCCGAGATTCCGCGGCAGCGTGTCTGAGGCGGGGCAGGGCAGCGAGCAGTTACTGCTGGTTTACCGGGTCATTGCCCTTCTTGTAGGTGTACCCGGTGACGTCCCAGCCGCCGCCATGGCCGGAGGAGGGTTCCACCCAGGTGAACTCCCATGTCTGCAGGGAGCCATCGGGAAGCAGGTTTTCCACCCGGTAGATCTCACCGGGAATGCCCTGCTCCGGTAGCTTGCCGGGAATCGATCCGTCCGAGCGTGCAGACGCGCCCCCGACGGAGAACGCCCGCCGTTCCACGTGTACGTTGCCGTAGCCCTGCGGGGCGAACGTCGGCTTTACACGCTGCGCCACCCAGTCGAGCACCTGGCGTGCGCCTTGCGTGTGCATTGCAAACGCATCGGAGGTCACCGTATGCGTGATGCGCTGGGAAGACGCACGGGCATCTGGCGCAACCAGTCCGCCCAGGGCAATCGCCAATACTGCACATCCAGTAAGTGCATGTTTCATGCGCGTCGTTCTCCTTTGTTGGGGAATTGAAGAGGCACCGTTGGGGTGCCGGCGCAGTGTGGAGACAATGGCCGCCGTGGATAAGAGGCGATACCGACCTGGCTGTGAGGTCGGTCAAGAAAGGTCGGTTTCCTTACGGACCAGCGCTGGGATGTCTGACCAGGAACGCCAGCGTGACCCCGGTGTTCTGGATCACCGCCTGCTGCACCGCCGCGAGTGGTGTCACACAGCTCTGGCTAGACTGTGCTTCTTTTTCCCCACCGCAGGAGGCACCCATGGCCCATCCCATTTCCGTATCCCTGATTGGCGTTCCCACCGATGTCGGTGCGGGCCATCGCGGTGCACGGCTGGGGCCGGAAGCACTGCGCGTGGCGGGCCTGCCGGAGGCGCTGGAGGCGCGCGGCGTGGACGTGCGCGACCTGGGCAACCTGGATGGCCCGCGCAACCCGTGGACCGCGCCGGTGGAAGGCTACCGCCATCTGGATGAGGTGGTGGCGTGGAACCACGCACTGATGGAAGCCAGCTACGCCGAACTGCAGGCCGGGCGCATGCCGATCATGCTCGGCGGCGACCACTGCCTGGGCATCGGTTCGATCACCGCTGTCGCGCGCTGGTGCCGCGAGCAGGGCAAGACCCTGCGCGTGCTGTGGCTGGATGCGCATTCGGACTTCAACACCAGCGATGTGACCCCGTCGGGCAACATCCACGGCATGCCGGTGGCGTGCCTGTGTGGCCTCGGCCCGGACGCGCTGACCCGCCTGGGCGGCACGTCGCCGGCGATCACCCCGGCGCAGATGCACCAGATCGGCATCCGCTCGGTGGACCCGGAAGAGAAGCGCCTGATCAAGACCCACAAGGTCGATGTGTACGACATGCGCTACATCGACGAGAACGGCATGAAGCGCGCGGTTGAAGCGGCGCTGGCCGGCATCGACGAGAACACCCACCTGCATGTCAGCTTCGATGTGGACTTCCTCGACCCGAGCATCGCGCCGGGCGTGGGCACCACCGTGCCGGGCGGGGTGAACTACCGCGAGGCGCAGCTGGTGATGGAGATGATTGCCGACACCGGGCGCATGGGTTCGCTGGATATCGTCGAGCTCAACCCCTTGCTGGACAAGCAGAATGCCACCGCCGAACTGGCCGTGGACCTGGTGGAAAGCCTGTTTGGCAAGTCCACGCTGATGCGCGACTGAGCGCCCCTGCTGAACGGAATCTCGAACCGTTCACACCCGCTCCACGCCCCTGCCGCCAGATTGCACTTCACGCGGCGGCAGTGGGCATTGGTGCCCTCCCGCCGAGCGAAAGAATCCCATCCGCGAATGAAGCGGTATAGCGGCGAACCCAAGGAGAAGCCCATGAAGCGCGTAGTTGCCCTGATGCTGTTGTCGATGTTCTCGGTGGCCCTGCTGGCCGGTTGCAACACCATTGCCGGCGCCGGCAAGGACGTGCAGAAGGCGGGCGAAAAGGTTGAAGACACCGCCAAGGGCCGTTGAGCCCCGCACGCAACTGAAAGAGAAAAGGCCGGGGACATCCCCGGCCTTTTTTTGTGCGTGCGTTTCGCTGCGTCTGTCGAAGCGGAGTGAACCATTCAAGCACGTGAGCATGTATTTCATTGCCGGTTGACCGGCACTCAACAGCCGCTGCGCGAAGCTGGAGCCACGGTAAGAACGCCGTTGCAACCAAGGACTCCCAGCAATGAACAAAGACATCATTTCCGGCAAGTGGTCGCAGCTGAAGGGCAAGGCCCAGGCCAAGTGGGGCGATCTGACCAACGACGACTTCGATGTGGCCGAAGGCAATGCCGAATACCTGGCCGGCCGCCTGCAGGAACGTTATGGCTGGGCCAAGGACCGCGCGGAGAAGGAAGTACGTGAGTTCCAGGACGCGGTGAGCAAGGACTACCCGGACTACAAGTAAGCGCTTCGGTTTCCCCCACAGCACGACGCCCGCACCGAGAGGTTGCGGGCGTTGTGTTGTCTGGGCGGGGTGATCAGCGCGCCGGCGGGTCCGGCACGTAGCGGTTCGGGAAGGCCTGCGGCTCGCGCGGCAGGCGCGAGGGCGAATCCACCAGGATGCCGCGCGCACGCAGGTTGCGGGCGCTGTCGTAACGCAGCTGCAGGACCTGTGCGGGGCTGCGGCTGGCGCGTTCGAAGTCGGTGTCGCGCACCGAGGACTGCTCGCGTGCGCCATGGCCGGTACCCAGCGCCGGCGCCTGCGACTTGCTGGCGTAGCCCTCGATGCGGCTGGCGCTGGCATCGGCCGCCGCTTCCGCCGCCGGTGCCGGGGCCGGCAGCGGCGGGCCACGGCGCAGGATCGGCTCGGGCCGCCAGCGGCGCGCTTCCTCGAACACGGCCACGCCCACCACACCGATGTTGTCCGGGCGGCCGGTGCGGCTGGCATAGCTGCCGCTGGGGCTGCTGAACACGAACTGCGCTACTTCGTCCTGGCTCTTGCGCCAGCCGGTGATGTCGGCGCGCTGGCCGGGATTGAGCACATAGCCGGTCTGCGAGGGATCGGCATCTTCGCCGGAGATGGCGTTGACGCCGTCCACCGACAGCACCACCAGCACCCGGCGCGGGCTGTCGTTGTACAGGCGCACGGCATAGCGGTGGCCGCGCTCGCCGGCCACCCAGCGCTGGCCTTCGGCCGGGTAGCTGCGCAGTTCGGTACCGCGGTCGCGGTCGACCAGGGCCATGCGCACGGGGCCGCCCTCGTACACCGGCGGCGGCATCGGGGCCGGGCGGAAGCCGGCCAGGGGCAGGATCAGCAGCAGGGGCAGCAGGCGTTTCATCGGGCGTCTCCAGCGGGGTTGCGTGAATGAACGCGCCGCAGGCCCTGACGGGGTTGGTGGCGTGCAAGGTAAACTGGCCCCGTTCATCGAAGGTTACCCCACGCAGTCATGACGACCCGAGTCCTTACCGGCATCACCCCCTCCGGCACGCCCCACCTGGGCAACTACGTTGGCGCCATCCGTCCGGCCATTGCGGCCAGCCGCGCGCCGGGCATCGAGAGCTTCTTCTTCCTGGCCGACCTGCACAGCCTGATCAAGTCCCAGGACCCGCAGCGCACCCAGCGCGCGACCCTGGAGATCGCGGCCAGCTGGCTGGCCTGCGGCCTGGACCCGGAACACGTGTGGTTCTACCGCCAGAGCGACATCCGCGAAACCACCGAGCTGATGTGGTTCCTGACCGCCATCGCCAGCAAGGGCATCCTCAACCGCGCGCACGCCTACAAGGCGGCGGTGGACAAGAACCGCGAGGAAGGCGTGGACGAGGACGCAGGCGTCAGCGCCGGCCTGTTCATGTACCCGGTGCTGATGGCCGCCGACATCCTGATCTTCAAGGCCAACCAGGTACCGGTGGGCCGTGACCAGATCCAGCACATCGAGATGGCGCGCGATTTCGCCCAGCGCTTCAACCACGTGTACGGCAAGGAGTACTTCCCGCTGCCGGACGTGGTGATCGACGAGCAGGTGGCGACGCTGGCGGGCCTGGATGGCCGCAAGATGAGCAAGAGCTACCACAACACCATTCCGCTGTTCGTGCCGCGCGAGGAGCTGAAGAAGCTGGTGTTCTCGATCCTGACCGACTCGCGCGCACCGGGCGAGCCGAAGGACACCGAGGGCTCGGCACTGTTCCAGATGTACCAGGCGTTCGCCACGCCGGAACAGACCGCGGAATTCGCCAAGGCGTTCGCCGCCGGCATCAGCTGGGGCGATGCCAAGCAGCAGCTGTTCGAGCGCATCGACAGCGAGCTGTCGCCGTTGCGCGAGCGCTACAACGCGCTGATGGCCGAGCCGGAGAAGATCGAAGCGCTGCTCAAGCGCCGTGGCCAGCAGCTGCGCGAGCAGCTGGCGGCACCGCTGCTGGACGAGCTGCGCCATGCGGTGGGCCTGCGTGACCTGTCCACTGCGGGCGACATCGCCAGCGAGGACGCCGGCGTGGCCCGCGTGGCACCGCCGCTGTTCAAGCAGTACCGCGAAAAGGATGGCCGCTTCTACTTCAAGCTGACCGCCGGTGACGGCACGCTGCTGATCCAGAGCGAAGGCTTCGATTCGCCGCGCGATGCGGGCCAGCTGATCGCGGTGATCAAGCAGGCCGAGCAGGGTGACCAGCTGCAGAGCGAGCTGTTCAAGCTGGACGCCGAGGTGGACGCCGTGCTGGCCGCCCTGGCCGTGCTGCGCGCCGAGTAAAGGTAGTGCCGGCCGCTGGCCGGCATTTGCATAGGAAACGCCGGCCAGCGGCCGGCACTACCACGGCATTTGCATAGGGAATGCCGGCCAGCGGCCGGCACGACCGCGGCACAGCGCCCATGGCATGATGTCTGCGCGCCTCCGGCGCGATGACATGGAGTCTGCGATGGCCTGGTTGTCGCTGCTGCTGTTCCTGCCCTGGTTCCTGCTGCTGGGCAGCCTGTACTGGCTGTTCCCGCGCCAGCCGCGCACCGCGCGGCGGCGCCTGTTCGATGGCTCCACCCTGGTATTGGCGTTCGCGCTGAGCATCGTGTCGATGCTGTGGGGCTACCGCATCGGTGTGGTGCAGCCTGGCGCCGGCCCGATCTGGCCGCAGGTGCTGGCGGTGCTGTACGCCTACGGCGCGTTCCTGGCGGTGCTGGTGCTGGCGTTGCTGCTGCGGCCGCGGTTCGCATTGCGCTCCGGCTGATCGGTAGTGCCGGCCGCTGGCCGGCACATGCTTTCTCCCGGCTATCCCGGGGTTGCTGGCCAGCGGCCGGCACTACCCGACCAAAGCCGCATCGAATCCGGGCCGCCTGCGCGCCTACCATGGGGGTCTGTTCCCGATCCTGCCAGGTGCGTGCCGATGACCGCCGACCCCAGCATCCACACCATCGATACCGGCTTCCAGCGTCCCGATTTCGACGCGGCCTACCTGATCGTTGAGAACGGCCGCGCGGCCTTCGTCGACTGCGGCACCGGGCTGTCGGTGCCGGCGATGCTGCAGGCGCTGGCAGACGCCGGCCTGGGCGTGGAAGCGGTGGATTGGTTGCTGCTCACGCATGTGCACCTGGACCACGCCGGTGGAGCGGGCCTGCTGATGCAGGAGCTGCCAAACGCGAAGGCGGTGCTGCATCCGCGCGGTGCGCCGCACATGATCGACCCGACCCGGCTGATTGCCGGTGCGACGGCGGTATACGGCGCCGAAGAGATCGCGCGCAGCTATGGCCGCATCGAGGCGATTGCCGAACACCGCGTGGTAGTGGCCGAAGACGGCCACCGCATCGACCTGGCCGGCCGCGAGCTGTTGCTGCTGCACACGCCGGGTCATGCGCTGCACCACTATTGCGTGTGGGATGCGCGCAGCCGCGCCTGGTTCACCGGCGATACGTTCGGCATCTCCTACCGCGAGCTGGACAGCGCGCAGGGCGCTTTCATCTTCCCGACCTCCTCGCCGGTGCAGTTCGACCCGGAGGCGATGAAGGCCTCGATCCGGCGCATGCTGGGCTACGCGCCGCAGGCGATGTACCTGACCCACTATGGGCGCGTGCAGCAGGTGGAAAAACTGGCAGGGGACCTGTTCGAGCAGATCGATGCGATGGCCGCCATCGGCCGCCAGTGCGATGGCCGTCCGGACCGCCACCGCTGCCTGCTGGCAGCGCTGCAGGCGCTGTACCTGGAACGTGCACAGCTGCATGGCTGTGCGCTGGACGAGGCGGCAGTGACCGCCGTGCTGGCGATGGACATCGAGCTCAACGCACAGGGCCTGGCCTGCTGGCTGGACCGCATCAGCAGGTAGATCCACGCCATGCGCGGATGACGCAGGCCCAAGCCGCGCCGTGATGTCACGACCACGTTACACTCTGGTGACTTCCAAGCTAGCCGTGGTACTGCCGTGAATCCGATGCGCGTGTTGCTGCTGTCGTCCTGCCTGTTCGTCGGTGGCCTGGCCCATGCGGCCAACGACCTGCCGGGCGGCGGCATCGATCCGCAGGCACTGTCGCGCCATGTGCGCGTGCTGGCGTCGGATGAATTCGAGGGCCGCGCGCCGGCCACCGAGGGCGAAGAGCGCACGGTGCAGTACCTGATCGAGCAGTTCCGCAGCTATGGCCTGCAGCCGGGCGGCGTGGACGGCAGCTGGGTGCAGCCGGTGCCGCTGGTGCGCGCGCAGCTGGACGGCGCGGCCAAGGCCAGCCTGTCGCTGAAGCAGGGCAAGCGTGCGCTGGCCAATGGCGTGGACGTGACCCTGCAGAGCCTGCAGCCGCGCAAGCGCGTGCAGATCAAGGACGCGCCGCTGGTGTTCGTCGGCTACGGCATCGACGCGCCGGAACGCCACTGGAACGACTACAAGGACGTGGACCTGCACGGCAAGATCGCCGTGGTACTGATCAACGATGCCGATTTCGAAGCCGATGCACCGGGCGCGTTCGACGGCAAGGCGGTGACCTATTACGGCCGCTGGACCTACAAGTTCGAGGAAGCCGCGCGCCGGGGTGCCGAAGGCGTGCTGATCGTGCACGAGACCGCGCCGGCCGCCTATGGCTGGGCCACGGTGAAGAGCTCGGGTACTTCGCCGCTGTTCGACATCGAGCGCGGCCAGGCCGAGGCGATGGCCCAGCACACCCCGCTGCGTGGCTGGATGCAGCGCGAGCTGGCCGAGGCGATCTTCGCCGACGCCGGCCTCGACTTCGATGCGGAGAAGCGCAAGGCGATGCGCGCCGACTTCCGCCCGGTGGCGTTGGACAACGCCACGCTGAGCGTGGATTTCGCGCTGAAGCGCGAGCAGGTGGTGACCCGCAACGTGGTGGCCAAGCTGCCCGGTGGCGAGCATGGCGACGAGGCGGTGATCTTCTCCGCGCACTGGGATGCGTTCGGTATCGGCCAGCCCGACGCCAAGGGTGACCGCATCCGCCGCGGCGCGATCGACAACGCCACCGGCGTGGCCACGGTGCTGGAACTGGGCCGGGTGTTCGCCGCCGGTCCGCAGCCGCAGCGCACGCTGTACTTCGTGGCGCTGACCGCCGAAGAGAAGGGCCTGCTGGGTGCCAGCTACTACGCCGCGCACCCGCTGGCGCCGTTGGACAAGACCGCCGCGGTGCTGAACATCGAGATGTTCAGCCCGGATGGCCCGACCCGCGACATCGCGTCGTGGGGCAAGGGCCGGGTCTCGCTGGAAGGCGACCTGGAACGCGTGGCCAAGGCCCGTGGCCGCAGCTACAGCCCGGACCCGAACCTGGAAGCTGGCTTCTTCTACCGCGCCGACCATTTCGCCTTCGCCCGCCTGGGCGTGCCGGCGATCACCATCGGCCCGGGCCTGGACAAGCTGGACGGTGGGGTTGAAGCCGGCCGCGCGCTGCGCGAGAAGTACTTCGCCGATTGCTACCACCAGGCCTGCGATGCGTGGACGCCGAGCTGGGACCCGAGTGGCCACGCCGCCGACACCCTGCTGGTCTACGACCTGGGCGCCGAGCTGGCCAACAGCCGCCGTTGGCCGACGTGGGAAAAGGAATCGGAGTTCCGCGGTGCGCGCGACAAGAGCGAAGCGGCCCGCCGTTGAGGTCGTGCCGGCCGCTGGCCGGCAACGCCCAGCTCTTTCCGAAGGTTCATGAGGTTGCCGGCCAGCGGCCGGCACTACCGAAAGAAGGTGGAGTTGCCGGCCAGCGGCCGGCACTACCGTCGCTGGCGCAGCAGCTTCCACGCGCCCCAGCCACTGGCGGCGAGCGCGGCCAGATAGCAGGCCACCATCGTGCGCAGTCCCACCGGCGGCCCTGCATTGATGCCGCGATGCAGGCGCAGTTGCAGCGAGCTGTGGCCGCTGCCCAGGTCCACCGCCAGTTGAAGCACCAGCGCGACGCAGAACACCAGCAGGGCAACCCCGAACCCGATGCGCGGCCACGCGGCCTGCGCGTTGGGGCGGCGCAGCAGCCAGGCCAGTGCCGTGGCTGCGGCCAGCGTCGCCGCGATCCACATCAGCGGCGAGGCGGGAGACGCAGCGGCCACCGGCATTGCACCGGTGACCGCGATCATGACGACGCGCTTACTTGCGGGTGCCGTCGAGCCAGTTCGGGCCCTTGTTGGTGAGGAAGAACACATAGACCACCAACGATACCGCGATCGTCGCGGTCACGTAGATGGCGAACCAGTCGACGTGGCCGGTCTTCAGCGCGCCCTGGTACAGCAGCGGGGCGGTGCCGCCGAACAGCGAGTTGGCCAGCGCATAGCCCAGGCCCACGCCCAGTGCACGCACGTGGGTGGGGAACAGTTCGGCCTTCACCACCGCGTTGATGGAGGTGTAACCGGTGAGGATGACGAACGCCATGGCCAGGGTCAGGAAGGCCAGGGTGGCGTCATGCTGGTGCGGCAGCTGGGTGATCAGGTACCAGCTGTACAGCACGCCGCCGACGCCGAAGAACACCAGCAGGGTCTTGCGGCCGATGATGTCCGACAGCCAGCCACCGACCGGCTGCAGCACCATGAGGAAGGCCAGCACGCCCAGGTTGATCAGGGTGCCGGTCATCGGGTCGTTGCCGGCGAAGGCGCTCTGGATCATCTTCGGGCCGTTCACCGAGTAGGTGTAGAAGGCCACGGTGCCGCCCGCGGTGATCAGGAAGCACAGCAGCAGCGGCCGCCACTGGTGCACGAACAGTTCGTACATCGAACCGGACTTCTGTGCCTTGCCCTCGCGCGCGGCCTCGATCGACGACTCCGACAGCGACTCGTCCATGCCCCGGCGCAGCCAGAACACCACCACCGCGGCGATGCCGCCGATGCCGAAGGCGATGCGCCAGCCCCATTCGGAGATTTCCGGCTTGCCCCAGAAGGTCAGCATCAGCAGCAGGGTCAGCTGGGCCAGCACGTGGCCGCCAACCAGGGTGACGTAGTGGAAGGAGGACAGGAAGCCGCGGCGGCCGGGAATGGCGGCTTCGGACATGTAGGTCGCGCTGGCACCATATTCGCCACCGGTGGCGAAGCCCTGCAGCAGGCGTGCGAACAGCAGGATGACCGCGGCCCAGATGCCGATGCTGGCGGCGGTGGGGGTGATGGCGATCAGGAACGAACACAGCGCCATCAGCGTGACCGACACGGTCAGTGCCAGGCGGCGGCCATGGCGGTCGGCGAAGCGGCCGAAGAACCAGGCGCCGATCGGGCGCATCAGGAAGGTCGCCGCGAAGATCGCCCACACGTACATCGTGGAGTTCTTGTCGTCGGGCGAGAAGAACTGCGATTCGAAGTACACGGCGAACACCGAGTACACGTAGACGTCGTACCACTCCACCAGGTTGCCGGCGGAGCCTTTGAGGGTATTGGAGATCGACCGCCGCAGGGCGGCGCGGTCGTTCGCGGGGACAGCAGGTTGGGACGTGGTGCTCATCTGGGTGGGAATCCTCGATGCGGCGCGTCCGTGCGCAGGGAAAACGGCGCCCGGCCTTGGGGCGGCGCGGCCGGGCAGCCCTCTTGGTACTGCATCGACCGTCAACACGGGGTAGCAGACCAGAGCAGGGTGCATGGATGGATGACAGCGTGCCACCGTCTGGGGTCACGGACCATACTCAAAACGTCCTAGAATCCGCCTTCCCCCGGCTCCCTGGTGTGTCATGTCGGCTCCCCCTTCTTCGTCTGCGGCTGCCCCCCGGGGTGGCCTTGTCGCGCTGGCACTGCTGCTGGTCTACGTGGTCTGGGGTTCGACCTACCTGGGCATCGCCAAGGCCCTGCACGGCGGCGCACTGCCGCTGACGATGGTCTCCGGCAGCCGCTTCATCATTGCCGGCGGGGTGATGTTCGCGGCGCTGCGGCTGTTCTGGAAGATGCCAAATCCGACCCTGCGGCAGTGGCGCAACCTGGTGGTGATGGGCGTGACCATGCTGGTGCTGGGCAACGGCATGGTGGTGCTGGCCGAGCGCGAGGTGTCTTCGGGCCTGGCCGCTACGGCGGTGGCCTCGGTGCCGCTGTGGATGGCGCTGTTCTCGGCACTGCGCGGGCAGCATGCCAGCCGCGGTGAGTGGCTGGGCATCGCCATCGGCTTCCTGGGCGTGGTCTGGCTCAACGCCGGCAGCAGCCTGACCGCCTCGCCGACCGGGCTGGTGCTGCTGCTGATCGCGCCGATCGGCTGGGCGTTCGGTTCGGTGTGGGCACGCGGGCTGGACCTGCCGGGCCCGTTCATGACCGCGGCCGGGCAGATGATCTGCGGCGGCGTGCTTCTGGTGCTGATCGGCCTGGCGGTCGGCGAGCGCCCGACCACGCTGCCGGACACCGGCGGCCTGCTGGCGATGGCCTACCTGTGCGTGTTCGGCTCCATCGTCGCGTTCACCGCCTACGTGTGGCTGCTGCAGAACGTGCGCCCGGCGCTCGCGGGCAGCTACGCGTACGTCAATCCGGTGATCGCGGTGCTGCTGGGCGCACTGCTCAACGGTGAACGCTTCGGCTGGCGCGACCTGCTGGCGATGGCGGTGATTCTTCTGGGTGTGGTGGTGCTGACGATGGCAAGGACGAGAAAGAAATGAGCATGGACGAGAAAGAACAACGCCGGGGCCTGCTGGTCACCGCGTCCACCTTCGTGATCTGGGGCCTGGTGCCGGTGTACTGGCATCTGCTCAACGAGGTGCCTTCGTTCCAGATCATCGCCCACCGCATCATCTGGAGCACCGTGCTGGTGCTGGGCTGGCTGCTGATCAGCTCGCGCCTGGGCTGGTGGCAGAAGATCGCCGCGCAGCCGCGCGCGCTGCCGATCCTGCTGGTGTCGAGCCTGACCATCGCCTTCAACTGGGGCCTGTACATCTGGGCGGTCAACGCCGGCCATGTCATCGAGACCAGCCTGGGCTACTTCATCAACCCGCTGGTGAACGTGCTGCTGGGCGTGCTGGTGCTGAAGGAACGCCTGCGCCGGCTGCAGTGGGTGGCGGTGGCGATGGCGGCGGTGGGCGTGGCCTGGCTGACCATCGATGCCGGCACACCGCCGTGGATCGCGCTGGGCCTGGCCTGTTCGTTCGGCCTGTATGGCCTGCTGCGCAAGCTGGTTTCGGTCGACCCGGTGGCCGGCCTGGGCGTGGAAAGCATGTACCTGTTCCTGCCGGCGCTGGCCTTCGCGATCTGGGCCGAGAACGGCCATGGCGGTGCGTTCTTCCATGGTTGGGGCTGGCGCAACGACCTGCTGCTGATCTTCGGCGGCGCCGTCACCGCCGTGCCGCTGATCGGCTTCGCCTACGGCGTGAAGCGCATTCCGCTGTCGCTGGTCGGCATCCTGCAGTACATCGCGCCGAGCCTGCAGCTGCTGCTGGGCGTGTTCTTCTTCCACGAAGCGTTCGACACCGCCAAGGCGATCGGCTTTGCCGCGATCTGGGCCGGCCTGGTGCTGTTTGTCGGCGACAACATCCGCACGATGCGCGCCGCGAGGCGCTGACCGGGGCGGGGTCGCATGGAACGGGGTCAGAGCCCTTCGCGGGGCGAAGGGATCCGACCCCGCTTCCCGAAAAAAAGAACGGCGCCCCGAGGGGCGCCGTTCTGCTTCCATCCACGGCCAGGAGAGAGGGATGGCCGTGGCGGGAACGCGGTTGCAGGCTTAGAAGCGCTGCTGGTACTTCATGTACATGAAGCGGCCGATGTCGAAGCCACCGTAGTAGGTGAAGCTGCTGTTCGGCTGGCTGTACATGATCGGACCCTGGTGGTTGAACACGTTGTTCACGCCCAGCGACACGGTGCCATCCCACGGCAGGCTGTAACGCACCTGCAGGTCGTGGAAGGTGTTGGAGCCCACCTTGTTGGTCGGCGATGCGCTGGTGTACGACGAGTTGAAGCCCGGCATGTTGCACTCGTCCATGTACGAGCACTTCTCCTTCATGCTGGAGTAGTAGCGCGCGGTCCAGCCGATGCCGAGGTCGCCGTACTGCCAATCCAGGTTGAAGGTGGAGCGCACGCGGAAGTCACCCGCCCAACCGGTACGCTGTTCCACCGGGGTGGTGGCGGCGCTGTCGTTGCGCTGCTCCAGGTAGTCGGTGTAGGTGGTGTTCCAGTTGACGGCGAACTTGCCGAACGCGGTGTCCGGCAGGCGGTAGCGCACGTTGATGTCATAGCCGGCGGTTTCGCGGTAGCCCGCGTTGACCAGCGAGCGGTCCAGCGCGTTGACCTGGCCGTTGCTGCCACGGGTGAAGCGGCCGCAGGCGGCATCCGAACCCTGCACGTAGCACTGTTCCAGGATGTTGGTGGCCGACTCACCGACGATGGCGTTGTCGATGCGGATCTTCCACCAGTCCAGGCTGACGTCCAGGCCCTGCACGAAGTCCGGGCTGTAGACCAGGCCCACGGTCCAGGTCTTGGCGGTTTCCGGCTTCAGGTTCGGGTTGGAACCCGAGCTGAAATCGGTGGTGGCCTGCTGGCCGGGCTTGGTGGCCACGCTGCCATCGCTGTTGAGCTGGCGGAAGTTGGCCGGCACCTTCAGCGCCTGGCAACGGGCAGCAACGGTCGGGCTGCTGGCGGCGGTACCGAAGGAGGTATCGCACGGGTCGGTGAACGAGTCGCGGCTGCTGACGGTGCCGCCGTACAGGTCATCCACGGTCGGCGCACGGAAGCCGGTGCCGTAGGTGGCGCGCACCAGCAGGCTGTCGATCGGCTTCCACTTCAGGCCGAACTTGCTGTTGGTGGTCGAACCGAAGTTGTTGTAGTCCGAGTAGCGACCGGCCATGTCCAGCGACAGTTCGCGGGCGAACGGCAGGTCGGCCAGCAGCGGCACCTGCAGCTCCAGGTAGACCTCGTTGAGCGAGTAGTTGCCACGCGTCGGCTGGCCGCTGGTGCCGGCGATCTCGCCCTTCTGCACCATCGTGTCCGGGGTGTAGCTGGCTTCTTCACTGCGGTGCTCGAAGCCCATCGCGGCCAGGATGTCGCCGGCCGGCAGGGTGAACAGCGAACCGGAGATGTTGCCGCTGGCGACCTTGGTGGTGCTCTGCATCTTGTCGACGAAGCGGGTGAACAGGTAGTCCTGCACGTCCTGGTTGCTCAGCGAGCCCGGGCCGGTGTAACCCATCGGGGCGGCCGGGTTCCACGGCACGCAGCCGGCGATCACTGCGCCCGGCGCACCGCAGCGGGCCACGTTGCCGTCCATGAAGGACGGGCCGACGGCCAGGTTGACGTGCGGCTGGTACATGCTGCCGGTACCGATGCGCTCGCCTTCGTTGCGGTTGTACATGTAGTTGACGTTCCAGTCCCAGTACCGCGAACCGGTTTCGAAGCTGCCTTCCAGGCCGATGCTGGCGCGCTTGGTTTCCAGGTTGTTCTCGGTGCCGCGCGGCAGTTCCTCGGTGCGGTGCGCGAACAGCGCATCCTGGCCCCACAGGTTGAACGCGCTGTCCTTGGACAGGGCAGCACGGCTGCCATTGCGGGCCTGTGCGGCGCTGACCGAGTACGGGTAGCCGGCCAGGTGCTTGGTCGACTCGCGCTTGCTGTACAGCGCGTCGGCGACGATGCGCAGGTTGTCGGTGATCGAGAAGCCACCGTTGGCGAACACCGAGGTGCGTTCCAGGCCGGTCAGCAGGCTCATGTTCGACTTGGTGTTGGCACCGTCGGCCGGATCCGGCGCATGGAAGTTGCCGGCCTTGCTCGGGTCGCCGCCCGGGCCCACGGTCAGGTTCTTGCCACCGACGGTGACGTAGCCCCACGGGGTGTTGCCGTTGAGGCCATCGTTGGGGTGGCGCGGGCCGTTGGTGTAACGGCTGAACTCGCGGTCCTTGCCCAGCACCTCGTCTTCCTTGGTGCGCTCGGCGCCCACGCTGAACCAGCCGCGCTCGAAGGTCTTGCCGAAGGTCGCGCTGTAGGCGCGCTTCTGGCCGTCACCCTGGCCGTACTGGCCGACATAGACGCTGGCTTCGCCACCATCGAAATTCTTGCGGGTGATGATGTTGACCACGCCGGCGATGGCATCGGAGCCGTACAGCGCGGAGGCGCCGTCGGTCAGCACTTCCACGCGCTCGACGATGGACGACGGGATCGAGGCCAGGTCGGAGTAACCGCCGGCGCTGACACCCATGCGACGGCCGTCGATCAGCACCAGGCTGCGTTCCGGACCCAGGTTGCGCAGGCTGACGTACATGCCGCCGAAATCGCGCGAAGAGGTCAGCGAAGACGCGCGGCTCATGCTCGGCGCACCGGCGGCAGGAATGTCCTGCAGGATGTCGGCGACGTTGACGTAGCCCTTCTTCTCGATCTCGGCGCGGTTGAGCGCGACCACCGGCTGTGCGGTTTCGACACTGGCCTGGCGGATGCGCGAGCCGGTGATTTCGATGCGGTCGAGGTTGGTCGGGGTATCGCCGGCGCTCTGTGCGAAGGCGGGGGTGGTGCAGCTGGCGGCCAGCGCGATGACGATCGCGTTGCGCAGCGGATTGGTTTTCAGGGACATCCGTGAAATCTCGTGTTTCAGTAAAAACAAGCGCCCGTTCTATGGGCGCGTGGGGTGCTGCAAACCAACGTGGGGGGCGCGATTCTAGAATGTTTCCATTCGTAACTGTTTGTCTCGACGCCGTTGGAAGTGCGCGAAAATGAATCGCAACCAACAATCCACAGATGCGCTGTGCGCAGCGTCACGCGCGCTGCGTTTGCGATGGGCAGAGGCATCGATAGCGGCGGAATTCCTGCAATCTGTAGCAGCGCATGTACGCATGCATCCATCCACGCATGGCGTGGATCTACTGCACCGGGATCTGACCCCGCCAACGAAAAAGGGACGGCGCTTTCGCTCCGTCCCCCTGCGTGATGCGCAGTCTGTCGCTGCTTGATGCTCAGGTTTCGCGCAGCGCTGTGGTGATCGGCAAACGTGCCGCGCGCAGCGCCGGGAACAGGCCGCCGACCAGGCCGATGCCCAATGCCCATTTCAAGCCGGTCCACAGCAGTTCCGGCGATACGTGGAACTTGAACACCACCGCGCTGAAATTGCTGCCGATGGTGGACACGCTGTAGCCATTGAACAGCAGCCATGCCACCGCACACCCCAGCAGGCCGCCGAGCAGGGCCAGAAGCATCGTCTCCAGCATCACCGCCGTCACTACCGGCAGGCCGCGGAAGCCGATCGCACGCATGGTGGCGATCTCACGCGCACGCGTGGCCACCGCTGCATACATGGTGTTGAGGGCGCCGAACACCGCACCCACCGCCATGATCGTGCCGATCACCTTGCCGAGGATGTCGATCAGCTTGGTGAGGCCGCCGCCCTGCTTGCTGTAGTAGACGCGGGTGGTTTCCACGTCCAGTTTCAGGCGCGGGTCGGCGGCGACGGCCGTCTTGAACTGCTCGAAGCCGGGCTTGCCATCGGTGCGCACGCTGATTGACTGCCAGGCGCTGCGCTGGTAGGTGGTGGCCAGCGTATCGGCGTCGGTCCACAGTTCCGAATCATGCGCATCACCGGTGGCGAACACTCCCACCACGGTCCAGGTCTGGTTGCCCAGAGTCAGCGTCTTGCCGACGTCCATATCGCGGAACTGGCCCTTGGCGCCCTGGCCGACCACGATCTCGCGCAGGCCGGTGGCGAACTTGCGGCCCTCGACGATCTTGACCTTGTCATGCACCGCCCACGCCTGTGGGCCGACGCCGCGAAACTGCGCATTGACGTCGGTGCCATCGGACTTCGACACCAGGTTGACCACCTGCGATAGCTCCGGCGAGAGCAGCGGCCGGCCCTGCGCATCGCGGCTGATGCCGGGCAGGGTGGACAGCATCGGTACCTGCTCGCGGGTGATCACCGAGTTGGTCTCGGCCTGCGAGCCACCGCGCAGCACGATGGCAGTGGTGTCATCGCCGGTGTTGTTGAGCGTGGCCTGGAAGCCTTCGCCCATCGCCAGCATCGCCACCAGCACGCCGACCACGCCGGCGATGCCGACCACGATCACCGAGGAGGCGCCCCAGCGCTGCGGGAGGCTGGCCACGCCGATGCGGGTGGCGGCCAGCGCCAGTCGCCCACCGCGGGTCAGCAGCAGCCACAGTGCCACCAGCACGGCCACGGCCAGCACGCCGATCCACGGCAGGCTGATCCACAGCACCAGGCCGATCACCAGCAGCAGCACCGTCACGCCGTTGCCCAGCCACTTCTTGAGTTTGCTCTTGAACATGTCTGTGTTCTCCTCAGCGGCCGGCCAGTGCGTCGACGATCTTCAGGCGCTTGGCACGCAGCGCCGGCAACAGGCCGACGATGATGCCGATCACCACGATCAGGCCCAGCCCCATCAGCCAGGTCGGCGTCGGCACGTGCGGCGGCAGCATGCCCATGCTCTTCGGGCCGATGGCCGGCAGGATCAGGGCGGCCAGGCCCATGCCGATCAGGCCACCCAGGCCGATCAGCAGCACCGACTCCACCATCACCAGGGTCAGCACGGTGCTGTCCTTGAAGCCCAGCGTCTTCAACGTGGCCAGCTCCGGCACGCGCTCGCGCACGGCCTGCGCCATGGTGTTGCCGGTCAACAGCAGCAGGGTGAAGAACACCGCGCCCATGATCGAGGTGACGATCATGCCGATATCCGCGAACTGCTTGACGAAGGCCTGCTGGAACGCCGACTCGGTCTGGGTCTTGGTTTCGTGGTCCGAGTTGGCCGAAATCGCGTCGATCGCCTGCGCCACCCGCGAGGAGTGGTCCGGGTTGTCCAGCGTCACCGTGTACCAGCTCACCTGGTTCTTGATGTAGTCGTTGGATTCATCGAAGTACTTCCAGTTCATCATCAATTGGCGTTCTTCGTTGGCGGCCAATGCACGGTCCTTGGAGCGGTAGATGCCCTTGAGCACCAGCGGCCAGTCGTTGCTGCCGCCACGCGGGAAGATCGTTGCCTGCAGCGGGATGGTGTCGCCGATCTTCCAGCCGAACTGCTTGGCCAGGGTTTCGCCGACGATGGCGCCGGTGCGGGTCTGCTTCCAGTCTTCCAGCTGTGCCGGGTCGATCTGCAGCTCGCGGTAGACATCGAAGTAGTTGGGTGACACCGAGAAGTTCGGGAAGAAGTTCTTCGGGTCCTGGTAGATGCCGCCGAACCACATGCCATAGGCCACGTCGCGCACGCCGGCCACCTGCCGCACCTGGGCTTCCAGGCGGATCGGCAGCGACTGGGTGATCGACAGCCGCGAAGCCACGACCAGCCGGTTGGCACCTTCCACGCTGCCGCCGGAGGTGAATGCCACGCGCACCGAATCGAGCATGCCGAACAGCAGGAACGCCGCGACCACGGAGAGCAGGGTCAACAACGTGCGGGTTCGGCTGCGGAATAGCTGCGCCCACACCAACGAGAAGTATTTCATCGCCGTGGCCTCCGTCAGTGGGCCAGCGGCGCGTCGGCCAGCTCGCCCTTGTCCAGGTGCACCGTGTGCGTGGCGTACTCGGCGGCCTTCGGGTCATGGGTGACCATGATGATGGTCTTGCCGTGCTCGCGGTTGAGCTGCTGCAGCAGGCCGAGGATCTCTTCGGCGGACTGGCGGTCGAGGTCGCCGGTGGGTTCGTCGCAGATCAGGAAGGTCGGGTCGGAGACGATCGCCCGCGCGATCGCCACGCGCTGCTGCTGGCCGCCGGACAGTTCATTCGGGCGGTGGCTGCGGCGGTCGGCCAGGCCGACCAGGGTCAGCGCGATCTCCGCGTTGCGGCGGCGCTGCGCGGCATTGAGGTGGGTCAGCAGCAGCGGCAGCTCCACGTTCTTCTGTGCGGTCAGCATCGGCATCAGGTTGTAGAACTGGAACACGAAGCCAACGTGGTGGCTGCGCCAGGTCGACAGCTGGCCGCCGCTCATCTGGTCGATGCGCTCGCCTTCGATGCTGATCTCGCCGCCGCTGGGGTTGTCCAGGCCACCGATCAGGTTGAGCAGGGTGGTCTTGCCCGAGCCGGACGGCCCCATCAGCGCGACGAAGTCGCCGCTGGCGATGTCCAGGTCGATGCCGTGCAGCACCTGCACTTTCTCGGGGCCACGCTGGTAGGTCTTGGTGATGTTGCGCAGTGAAACCAGGGTCGACATGGGTGGTTCTCCACTGAAGGCGGGAAACGGGGAAGCGCCACGGCGGGGGCCGCAGGCGTGCGTCGAGCGGTGCTGCCGGCGGCGCCCGTGGGCGCCAGGCCGTTACTGCGCTTGTTTCTGTTGCACCTTGGTGCCATCACGCAGCGTGTCCGGCGGGTTCACCACCACCGATTCACCCGCGCTCACGCCCTTGAGGATCTGGCGGTCCTTGCCCATCGCCTGGCCGGCCTCGACCGCGCGCTGCTGCACGCGGCTCTCGTCACCCAGCACGAAGGCCACCGAGGCGCCCTCGCGCTGCACAACGGCGCCCGCCGGCACGCGCACGCCCTGCGGCTTGGCGGCCGCCTGCGGCTGCGCCTGTTCCAGGAAGCTGACCCGCACGCCCATCTCCGGCACGATGCGCGGGTCTTTCACCTTCAGCGCCACGCGCACCTTCACCGTGGCCTTGCCGCGGTCGGCGGTGGGGATGATGGCGATCACCTCGCCGGGAATCTTCCATTCCGGATAGGCGTTGAGCGTGGCTTCCACCGGCATCTTCGGCTGCACGCGGCCGATGAAGGCCTCGCCGACCTCGACTTCGATCTCCAGCGAGTCCATGTCGACGATGGTGCCGATGCCGGTACGGGTGAAGCCGCCGCCGGCCGACAGCGGCGAGACGATTTCACCCGGTTGCGCGGCCTTGGCGGTGACCACGCCGGAGAACGGCGCGCGCACCACGTTGTTGTCCACGCCGAGGTCGGCGATGGCCAGCTGGTCGTGGGCAACCTTGACGTTGCGCTGTGCGGTATCCAGCTGCGCACGGAGGCTGTCGCGCTGGGCCACGGCCTGGTCGTACTGCGAGCGCGACACCAGCTGCTGGCCGACCAGCGCCTGCAGGCGGCTGGCTTCGGCGGCGGCCTGCTTCTGCTGGGCCTCCAGCCCGGCGACCTGGCTGCGTGCAGCCTGCAGCTGCGAGGCGTACAGGCTGCGCTGCGCGTCCGCATCGATCGGGTCCAGCGTGGCCATCACCTGGCCGGCCTCGACCCGCATGCCTTCCTCGATCATCACTTCACGCACCTTGCCGGTGATCTTGGCCGACACCGTGGCCATGCGACGGGCCACCACATAGCCGCTGGCGTCGAGCACCGAGCTGCTGGCGCTGCCCTGCTGGATGGCCACGGCGGGGGCGGTTTCCACCTCCACGGCCGGTGCGCGACCGAACAGGAAGGCCACGGCCGCGGCGATCAGCAGCACGACCACGATGATCGCGATCCACAACCAGCGGCGGCCACCACCATTGCCTCCGGAGGCCGGCGGGGGCGACTTGCGGTCGATACGGAGTTCCTTCAACAGCTCGGCAGAAGCGTTCATTCGTTCCATCACAGGCGTTCGGGCGGGTGTGGCCGGAAGAGCGGACGGCGGCGGTTCCGGCGGTGGAGCGTGCGGCACAGCATGAAGGCAGGCACAGCGATGACGGCAGTGACAGCTGTCACCCGATGACACTGACGGCGGCAACTGCGAAACGTGACCACGGCGGCACAGGATGGCAACGTCCCCGCTACCGGTACCGCCCATGGATCCGATCGCCCCGTCGCTGGCCCGCCTGCAGCAGGTCCAGGTGCGCTACCGCGACCATACCGCCCTGCAGGGCATCGACCTGCAGGTCCGCGCTGGCCAGGTGCTGGCATTGCTGGGCCGCAACGGTGCCGGCAAGAGTACCGCGATCAGCGTGCTGTTGGGCCTGCGTCGCGCCGATGCCGGCCAGGTCGAGCTGCTCGGCGGTGACCCGCAGCAGCGCGCCAGCCGTATCGGCCTGGGCGTGATGCTGCAGAGCACCAGCCTGCCACCGATGCTGCAGGTGGACGAACTGGTGGCGCAGGCCAGCGCCTGCTACCCCGACCCGATGCCGCTGCAGGAGGTGCTGCAGCGCGCTGGCCTGCAGGCACTGGCGCGCCGTCGCTACGGCCAGCTGTCCGGGGGGCAGCAGCGCGCGGTGCAGTTCGCCATCGCGCTGTGCGGCCGCCCGCGCGTGCTGTTCCTGGACGAGCCCACCACCGGCCTGGACATCCAGGCGCGGCAGGCGATGTGGCAGGCGATCCGGCAGCTGGTGGCCGAAGGCTGCGGCGTGCTGCTGACCACCCACTATCTGGAAGAAGCTGAAGCGCTGGCACAGCAGGTGGTGGTGCTGGAGCAGGGCCGGGTATTGGCCGATGCCCCGCTGAGCGAGCTGCGCCTGGCCGACCGGCCGCGTCGGATTCGTTGCCGCAGCGGGTTGCCCATTGAGGACGTGCAGCAGTGGCCGGGCGTGCAGGAGGTGCAGCGCGACGGCGAACACCTGCAGCTGCTGGCGAGCCCGGCCGAGCCGGTGGTGGCCCGCCTGCTGGCCGCCGATGCGCAGCTGCGCGAACTGGAAGTACAGGGCGCGGCGCTGGCCGACGCCTTCCTCGACATGACCCGGGAGGCCGCATGAACACCCTGATCCGCTTCGCCGGGCAACCGCTGCCTGTGTGGCGGCAGGTACTGCGCCCCTACCGTGCCGAACTGGTGTCCGAACTGCGCCGCGCCTGGCGCACGCCAGCGTTCGCGGTGCCCTCGCTGCTGTTTCCGGTGTTGTTCTACCTGCTGTTCGGCGTGCTGCTGGGGCGCGGTCACGCACCGCTGTACCTGCTGGCCACCTACTGCGTGTTCGGTGCGATGGCCCCGGCCCTGTTCGGCTTCGGCGTGCAGCTGGCGCTGGACCGCGAAGGCGGCCTGCTGACCCTCAAGCGCGCGCTGCCGATGCCAACGGCGGCACCGCTGCTGGCGCGGCTGGCCATGGCGATGATGTTCGCGCTACTGGTGGCGTCGTTGTTGATCGGCGTGGCGCGCGTGTTCGGTGGCGTCCAGCTGCACGCGCTGCAGGTGCTGCAGCTGCTGGCGGTGGCCGGACTGGCGGCGCTGCCGCTGGGGGCGATCGGCCTGCTGATCGGCAGCCATGTCAGTGCCAGTGCGGCGCCAGCGATGGTCAACCTGGTCTACCTGCCGCTGGCCCTGCTGTCGGGCCTGTGGCTGCCGCTGTCGGCGTTGCCCACGGTGTTCTCGACGATGGCACCGCTGTGGCCGACCTGGCATCTGGCACAGCTGGCGTTGCCGGTGGTCGGGCTGCCATCCATCGGCAGTCTCGCCGGCCACCTGCTGGTGCTGCTGGCGGTCACGGTGGTGGCGCTGCTGTTGGCACGGCGCCGCCTGCGCCGGATCGGCTGAACTGGCATGATCGGCAGCGATCGTCCCCGCCTGGATCCTCCCATGCCGCCGAGCTGGCTTGCCTCCCTGCTGCGCCCCGCGCCGGATTCGGCGGTGGCCGAGCTGCTGCGACGTGGCAAATCGCCCTGGAGCAGTGCGATCCACCTGCTGTGGTCGGTATGGATCTTCCTCACCCCGGTGCTGGGGAACGGCTTCACCCTGCGCTGGCTGTTGCTGACCCTGGTCAGCTATCCGCTGTTCCTGCTGTTCTACGCCAAGGTGATGCTGGCGCCACGGCACCATGCATGGCGCTATGCGCTGGGCATGATCGTGATGGCCCTGGTACTGCTGCCGTGGTATCCCTCGGGACTGAGCTATTTCGTGTTCGGCTGCGTGATGATCCGCATGAGCAGCCGCGGCGGCTGGTGGCAGTACCTGCTGCAGCTCACCGGGCTGAACCTTCTGTTCTGCGGCACCGCGCTGTACTTCGGTTATCCGTGGCAGGCCATGGTGTGGATGCCGGCGGTCTCGTTCATCGTCGGGCTGGTGGTGAACGTGGAGGCCCTGAGCCAGCAGCGCGACGTCGCACTGCAGCTGTCCCAGGATGAGGTACGGCGGCTGGCGACCACCGCCGAGCGCGAGCGTATCGGCCGCGACCTGCACGACCTGCTGGGCCATACCCTGTCGCTGATCACGTTGAAGCTGGAACTGGCGCGCAAGCTGCACGACCGCGGTGATGCGCGCGCCCGGCAGGAGATCGGCGAGGCCGAGGACATCGCCCGCGAAGCGCTGGCACAGGTGCGCAGTGCGGTGACCGGCATCCGCGCCAGCGACCTGGCGGGCGAGCTGGCATCGGCACGCCTGCTGCTGGAATGCCAGCAGGTACATCTGCAGTACACGACGCCACCTGCCATGCCGGTGGACGTGGAACGTGGCCTGGCGCTGGTGCTGCGTGAGGCGGCAACCAACATCGTGCGCCATGCGCAGGCGACCCGGGTACAGGTGGATTTCATGCTTGAGGAACGACAGTTGGCGATGCAGATACGCGATGACGGCCGTGGCGGCGTGCAGGCCGAGGGCAATGGACTGTGCGGCATGCGTGAGCGGGCCGCAGCACTGGGTGGCCAGCTGACGCTGCAGTCGCCGCGCGGGGCGGGCACCGTGCTGACGGTGCGCGTGCCGTTGATGGCCGCGACCACGCCGCTGTCGTCCACGTCGTTGGCGCAGGACGGTGCCGCATGATCCGCATCCTGCTGGCCGAAGACCAGGCCATGGTGCGCGGCGCACTGTCGGCGCTGCTGGGCCTGGAGCCGGATATCGAGGTGCTGGGCAGCGCCGCTGATGGCGAAACCGCGTGGCGGATGCTGCAGCAGCTGCAACCGGACATCCTGGTCACCGACATCGAGATGCCCGGCTTGTCCGGTCTGGAACTGGCGCAGCGCATCGCCCGCCAAGAACTGCCGATCAAGGTGGTGATCGTGACCACCTTCGCCCGTGCCGGCTTCCTGCGCCGCGCGCTGGAGGCGGGCGTGCTGGGCTACCTGCTGAAGGATGCACCGGCCGAGAACCTGGCCGACGCCCTGCGCAAGGTGAAACAGGGCATCCGCGCGATCGACCCGCAACTGGCACTGGATGCGTGGTCGCAGGCCGACCCGCTGACCGACCGTGAGCGCCGCGTGCTGCGGCTTGCGGGCGAGGGCCGCACCGCCAGCGAGATCGCGGAGCAGCTGGGGCTGTCGCACGGCACGGTGCGCAATTACCTGTCCGAGTGCATCGGCAAGCTGGGCGTGGCCAATCGCATCGAGGCGTACCGGTTGGCGCGGCAGAAGGGGTGGTTGTAGCGGATCATTTCCGCGCCTGCGGAGAGGTGTCACTTTCTTTGCTCGTGCACCGCGCTGCAGGAGCAGCGTGGAACGGCGCAGCCGGCCCGTAGGGTGGCGCACATGGATGTGCGCCATCAAGAAAGTAACCAAAGAAACACGCCGCCAGGTCGCGAGCCGGTGCTGCGCACCGGTGCCCTGTGCTTCTCGGTGAATCAGGGGACGGCGCCGAACTCGCTGCGCTCAAATACCGGCGCCTCTTCGCCCCTGATTCCCCTGCGATGCTCGGCTCGCTCAAGGCGGACCCAAGGTCAAATGCCACAGCTGCACCCAGTAGATCCACGCCATGCGTGGATGCCGTTGCCGTTGCCGTTGCCGTTGCTGTTGCCCTTGATCTTGATTTTCCAGTCCGCCTTCAAGCGAGCCGAGCACCGCAGGTCCGGCGAGGGCGAAGAGGTGCGGGTGTCTGAGCGCAGCGAGTTCCCGCACCGTCCCTCGACGGACCGAGGAGCGCAGGGCACCGGCGTGCGAAGCGCGCCGGCTCGCGGCCGGCGGAGCGTTTCTTTGGTTACTTTCTTTGCGCGCAAAGAAAGTGACACCTCTCCGCAGGCGCGGAAATGATCCGCCGGGCATGGCCCGGCGCTATCCATGCGTGGGCGCAGGTGGAACCCGCTCAATCCTTCCCGCGCGCCATCGCCTGGAACACCCCATCACGCCGCACCCACAGGTGGAACAGCGCCGCACCCACGTGCATCAGTACCGTGGCGAACAACACATAGGCCAGCAGGCTGTGCGCGTTACGCAACGCGGCATACAGTGCCGGGGTGTGCGGCACGATCGGCGGCAGGTGCAGGCCGCCCCACAGCACGATCGGATAGCCGCCGGCCGACAGCATCGCCCAGCCGATCAGCGGCATTGCCAGCATCAGCGCGTACAGCATCCAGTGCGAGGCCTTGGCGGCCATCACCTGCCACACCGGAAGATCCGCCGGCAGTGGCGGCGGGCGATGGCGCAGCCGGTTGTACAGGCGCAACAGCACCAGTACGCCGATGGCGATGCCCAATGGGCGGTGCAGGTCGATCAGCATCGGCCGCAGGTGCAGCGAGGCGACCATGGTCACGCCGATGAACAGCATGGCGATGATCATCAGCGCCATGGACCAGTGCAGCACGCGCGCGAGCAGGTTGAAGTGGCCGTTGCCGGTGCTCATCGTGCGGCCTCCTTCGGTTGCTCGACGTTGCCGGTGGCGCGCTCACGTTCGCGGCGGTTGAAGGACTGCGAGTACACGGCGGAGCGGGCCGCCAGGATCGGATCGTCACTGCCACGCACGCCACTGGGCAGGATCAGCGGATCGAAATTGATCTGCCCGCACGCGCCCTGTTCCTGCGACTGCATGCGGTCCAGGCTGAGCACGCCGGCCACCACCTGATCACGCGACTCGGGCCACGGTACCGACGGATCATCGATGGCATCGCCGGGCTCGGCGGTGGTCACGACCAGGTTCCAGCGCACCGGGCCGCTGGCCAGGCGTTGCTGCAGTTCCTGGCTGAGGAAATCGATGCTGGCCTGCTTGCGCGTTTCCGCATCCATCTCGACCACCGGCGCCTGCGGTTGCCAGCGCCAGCGTACCGCGCGCTTCTGGCCCTGCGCGTTGGTGAACCAGAAGCTGTTGACGCTGTTGAAGGTGGTGTCGGCCCAGCTGCTGGTCCACGGCGCGGTCTTGGCCCACTGCTGGAAGGCCTGTGCACTGGGGTACTTGGCCAGCACCGCGGCCATCTTCTGCGGGTCGGGCTTGCCGGTGGCCGGGTCCGGGATGGAGGCGCGCGTCTGCTCGTAGAACGCCTCGGCGTTGGGCACGGCGAAGAACGGGAAGCTGTTCATCGCCATGCGCCATTCCTGGCCGTCATCGCTGACCATCTGCACCGCGAGGCTGCGCACGCGTGCGGTGTTGTCGGCGCCGTAGGGGTCACCGCCGCCGATCGACAGGCGGCCCATCACCGGTACGCGTGACTGCGAGAACACGCGGGCGCTGGACAGGGTAGGGGCCTGCGCACTGGGTTCGAACCAACCGCTTACGCAGATGCCCTTGCTGTGCGCACGACGGAACCCGGGATGGGCCGGGCCGGTGGCCTCGATGGTGTCGGTGAAGCGCTGCGCGGTGAGGCGGTCGCCAATCCAGCCGGCCAGCCAGGCAAAGGCCAGCGCGACGGCGCCCAGAATAAGCGCGATCAGTGCGATCCAGAGCAGCGGCGAATGCCTGCGCGGTGCGCCCGCCGTCTGGCCGGCACGGGTGTAGCGGAAGAGCGACATGGTCGGAGTCCTGCCTTCACGGAGCGTGTGGGTGGTCGACCCACACATCCTCGCAGAACCCTTCCAGGCCCGGTATTCAATTTTTCGTCAAGTTTGCCGGGGACGGCGTGCCGACCAAGGTCGGCACCCACCCGATCAGCTGTAACGCGCCTTCAGCATCGCCCATGCCGAACGCAGCGCCAGCGCTTCGCCACCGGCCGGACGGCCCGGGCGTTCGCCGTCGTTCCAGGCGTACACGTCCAGGTGCGCCCAGCGCTGGCCTTCTTCCAGGAAACGCTCCAGGTACAGCGCGGCGGTCACCGAGCCGGCCATGCGCGAACCGGCGTTGGCCAGGTCGGCGATGCCGCTGCTGAGGTAACGCAGGTAGGGGCGCCACAGTGGCATGCGCCAGACCGGGTCGCGGGTCGCGTCGCCGGCCTGCAGCCACTGCTGGGCCACGCTGTCGTCATTGCTGAAGAGCGCCGGCAGATCCGGGCCCAGTGCGATGCGTGCGGCACCGGTGAGGGTGGCGAAGTCCAGCACCAGGTCCGGCTTCTGCTCACCGGCGAAGGTCAGCGCATCGCACAGGATCACGCGGCCTTCGGCATCGGTGTTGTCGATCTCCACGCTCAGGCCCTTCCGGGTGGCGATCACTTCGCCCGGGCGGAAGGCATCCGGACCGATCGCGTTTTCCACCGCCGGCACCAGCAGGGTCAGGCGCACCGGCAGCCCGCGTGCCATCACCAAGCCGGCCAGCGCCAGTGCATGCGCGGCGCCGCCCATGTCCTTCTTCATGTTGCGCATGCCGTCGGCGGGCTTGATGTCCAGGCCGCCGGTATCGAAGCACACGCCCTTGCCGACCAGCACCAGCGCCGGATCGGTGTCCTTGCCCCAGCGCAGCACCACCAGGCGCGGTGCGCGGTGCGATGCGCGACCCACGGCGTGGATGGCCGGGAAGTTCTGCTTCAGCAGCTCATCGCCGGTGATCGCTTCGACCTGCGCGCCATGCGCATCGGCCAGGGCGCGTGCGGCGTCTTCCAGCTGCTGCGGGCCCATGTCTTCGGTCGGCGTGTTGACCCAGTCACGCACGCGCAGGCTGGCGGCGATCAGGTCTGCAACCTCGCCGGACGGTGCCGCCACCAGCTGCGCCGGTGCACGGTTGCGCTTGCGGTAACGGTCGAAGCGGTAGCTGCCCAGGCCCCAGCCCAGCTGCAGCAGGGCCAGTTCGGCGGCCGGCAGTTCGCTGGCCAGCTGCCACACGCTGCCTTCCGGCAGGGCGTGCGGGGCATGCGCATAGCTGTAGGCATCACCACGATCACCCACACCCATCACCGCACCGGCCAGGCCATCGCTGCCGGGCAGCAGGGCCACGCTGTGCGCGCCGGCGGTGAAGCCCTGCGACGCCAGCCAGGCCTGGGTGGCGGCCGGCTGGCCGTCCTTCCAGGCCGCGAACTGCTCGCGGTCCAGCACGTACAGCGGCAGCGCTGCGGCGGTGTCGGTGGTGAAGCCAGTGATCTCGCTCATGCGTCAGGTACTCCGGGGTGCGGCGGCGTCGAGGTTGGCATCCAACCAGTCGGCCAGGCCGATGAGGGTGTCGAACTGCAGGTCCGGCTGCAGGTGCGGATGGGTCCAGGTGGCTGCTTCGCGGTTGATCCAGCACCCGCGCAGGCCGGCGGCGATCGCCCCGGCCACGTCCATCTCGGCATGGTCGCCGACATGCAGTACCTGTGCCGGCGCCACACCCAGGCGGGTGCAGGCGGCGTGGAAGATGCTTGCCTCGGGCTTGGCTGCGCCGTGCTCGCGCGCGCCCAGCTGGAAGGCGAAATGATGGGCCAGGCCGATCCGCTCCAGATCGGCATTGCCGTTGCTCAGCGCTGCCACCGGCACCCGCGCGGCAATCCGCGCCAACGCATCGATCGCATCGGGGTAGCACTCGACCTGGTTGCGTGCGGCGTAAAACACTTCATACGCCGGTTCCAGCAGATCGAGACTGGCGCCGCTGCCGTGCAGGGCTTCGTGCAGGGTCAGCCGGCGCAGCGCGCTCAGGTCGTGGTGGAGGTGCGGATGGGCGTGGTACAGGCGCTCGCGCAGTTCGCGCATGGCCGCCACCGGATACATCTCGGCGGTGGCGGGGCTGTGTTCACGCATCCACGCGTGCAGGACCAGGTCGATGCGGGCGCCGATCGGAGCGAACGGCCACAGCGTGTCGTCAAGGTCGAGAGTGATGGCTTGGACGGGAAAATTCACCCCGCCATTCTACGCCTGCCCGCGCGGGCTTTCATTCCAGCAGGCGTGCCCAGCCCTGCATGCCGTCCAGCCGTGCCAGCACCAGCTTGATGCAGACCAGCAGCGGCACCGCCAGCAGCAGGCCGATCATGCCCCAGGCCCAGCCGAACACCATCAGCGCCAGGATCAGCACCAGCGGCGACAGCTTCATCCGCCGGCCCAGCACGATCGGGGTCACCATCTGCCCTTCCAGGGTGTGCAGGGCCAGGTAGGCAGCGGCCGGCAGCAGGGCCTGCAGCGGGTCGCGGAATTCCACGAAGCCCATCAACAGCATCAATGCCACGCCGATCAGTGGGCCCACGTACGGGGCGAAATTCAGCAGTGCAGCCACGGTGCCCCACAGCAAGGCTTCCTGCAGGCCGATGCCGAACAGCATCAGCACGCCGGCGAACACCAGCCCGACCAGGGTGTTGATGACGCTGATGGTCAGCACATAGCGCGAGACCTCCCGCTCGATCGAACGCAGGATGTCGGTGGTGAAACGCTGCTGCTGGCGGTTCGGGAACAGCGCGATCGCTGCGCGCTGCAGGCTCTGCCCGTAGATCATGAAGAACAGGGTCAGCAGCACCACCGCCAGCACCGACGCGGCCAGGCGCGGCGCACGGGTCAGCATGCGGTACGGATCGTCCAGCTGGGTGCGGATCACCTGCACCTTGTGGTTGCTGTCACCGCCGGCCACGCGGGCGAAGTTTTCCGCGGCCTGGTTGGCCTGCTGCACCGGCTTGGTCAGGTCCTGCACCTGACGGGCCACTTTGCGCAGCTGCTGCGGTGCTTCCTGCGCCCATTCCATCGCCGGGCCGATCAACTGCACCGCCAGCGAACCGGTCACGCCCAGGCCCGCACCGAGGATCAGCAGGGCGCCCAGTGCGCGCGGAATCCACAGCTTCTGCAGCAGGCGCAGGATCGGGTTGCCGACCAGTGCGAAGAACATCGCCAGCAGCACCGGCAGGATGATGTCCTGCGCGGCCCACAGCGTGTAGCCCACCGCCAGGGTTGCCAGCACCACCAGCGACATCGGCCCGCGCGGGCGCGAGGGGGGCGGCAGCGGCGCTTCCGCATCCTGCGGATCGGCCGGTGACGGGGACAGGAGGGACTCGCTCATCGACGCACCAACCGGGAAGGGGAGCGCATTATCCGCCGGCCGCGATCGGCGCGGCGGATTCCGTGGATCAACGTTCGGACAGCTCGGTGGCCGCTTCGGCCGGGCGCGGTTCGCGCAGTTCCGGTTCGGGTTCCGGTCGCGGTGTGGGCCGTGCGTCGGAAGCGGAGGCCGCCGCCTGTGCCTGTTCGCTGGCATCGTCGGCTTCTTCGGCCGCGTCGTCGGCGCTGGCTGCCGCCTGCGCCGCCATCGCCGTGGCGAACGCCGCCTGTGCACTGGCGAACAGATTCGAGACCGAACCGACCATCTGCAGCCAGCGGGCACCGTTGACCTTGCCCGGCACTTCCAGCTTGCCGGCAATAAAGCCACCGGCCAGGCCGACCACCACGATGCGCAGCGGCGACCAGCCCTGTCGCCAGACCTGGCTGAGCGTGGACCAGTGGTCCTGGGTCTCGACCAGGCGCACGGTCACCACCTGTTCGCAGCGTTTCACCCGCCGCTGCAGCGCACCGAACTTCATGGCTTGCCCTCCGGCAACTGCACATCGGCATCGGGGTCATCTTCGCTGGGCTCGTCGAACAGGCCCAGGCGTGACAGCTGGCGCCGGGTGGCGTGCATGCCGGTGTGGTGGAAGAAGTAGGACACCCGCCAGATCGCATAGCCGGTGACGGCCAGGCTCAGCAACGAGGTGATCAGCAGCGCCTGCAGCCAGCTCAGGCCCCAGCTCTGCAGCAGGGCGATGAGGGTGGCGGCCATCAGCAACCACGCCGACGCACCGAACACGATCGCCACGCCGGCCCAGGCCAGCGCACGACCGAACGCGCTGCGTGCCAGCGCGAAGTCGGCCGAGGCCAGGCGGCGCAGCGACCGCAGTGAATGCTTGGCCGAATCGGCAGCGGCACGACCGGCCGCGCCGACCTGGCGGATGCTCTCATCCAGCGGCGGGGTGGCCGCCGGATCAGGGGCTTGCGCGTTGTCTTCGCTCACGCCGCGGCTTACTTGTCGCTGCTGCCGCGGGCCAGCTTGGCAATGATCCAGCCGGCAGCGAAGGCGACGCCGAACGAGGCCAGCGGACGCTCACGGATCAACTCGGCAGCGCTGTCGATCAGGTCCTTGCCCTTGTCCATCAACGCGTCGACCTGTTCCTTGGCAGCGGCACCACCGAATTCGGCGGCGGCCAGGCCAGACAGCGCGCTGTCGGACAGTTCGGCCTTGACGTTGGCCTTGCCGATGCGCAGTTCGTCGGTCGCGGCACCGGTTGCGCCCTTGATCGCACCGCCGGCGGCCGTGGCGGCCTGCTTCAGGTGGGAACCGGCTTCACCCAGGTGTTCCTTCAGGTTCTCGGTATTGGTGGGGCTCATCGAATCACTCCTGTTGCGATGGGGGAACGGGTGTCGGCGGTGCCGACCTGGACTGACAGCAATAGCATTGCCGGGGTATAGGGGGTGTTACGGCAGGGCGATCAGCGCATCACGAGCTGGCCCTGCTGCTGGCCATTGTTGCGCAGCACGCGCACCACCAGGGTCGGCGGGCGTTGCTGGAAATTGGCTCGCCAGCTGGCCAGGTCGGCGAATTCACCCACGGTGGCGTCGGTGATGATGTCGCCCTGCTGCAGGCCGTTGGTCGCCGCGCGGCTGCCGCGCTTGACCTCGCTGACCAGCACGCCGCCGACACCCGACTGCCGCAGCGACTCGGGCAGGTCGACGAAGGTGGCACCGGTCAGCCGCGGGTCCAGGCTCTCGCCGGTGACCGCACGCGCCTGTTCCTTCAGCGTGGCCTTGATATGCAGCGGCTTGCCTTCGCGGCGGACGTCCAGCGCCAGCGGGCTGCCGACCGCGGCCAGGCCTTCCACGTTGTGCAGGGCTTCGGCGCTGTCCACGCGCTGGCCGTTGGCCGAGACCACCACGTCGCCCGGCTTCAGCCCGGCCGCAGCAGCGGCCGAACCGGCCAGCACGCGGGTGATCAGCGCACCCCGCGTTTCGCCCAGGCCCAGCCCCTGCGCGATCTGCGCGGTCAGGTTCTGGCTCTCCACGCCCAGCGTGCCGCGCACCACCACGCCGTGCTTGACCAGCTGGTCGACCACGCTGCGCGCCAGGTTGGACGGAATCGCCAGGCCCAGGCCGATGTTGCCGGCCATGCTGCCCTGCGGGTTGAAGCTGGCGGTATTGATGCCGACCAGCTGGCCCTGCAGGTCGACCAGCGCACCACCGGAGTTGCCCGGGTTGATCGATGCATCGGTCTGGATGAAGTTCTGGTAGCCCAGGCCACGGATGCCGCTGCGGCCCACCGCCGAGACGATGCCCGAGGTGACCGTCTGGCTGAAGCCGAACGGGTTGCCGATGGCCACCACGAAGTCGCCCACCCGCAGCTGGTCGCTGTTGCCGAGCTTGATGTCGGTCAGGTTCTGCGCCGGGATGCGGATCAGCGCGATGTCGGTATCACGGTCCGAACCGAGGAACTCGGCCTTCACCGTGCGCCCATCGGCCAGTGTCACCTGCACGTCATCGGCGTTCTCGATGACATGGTGGTTGGTCAGCACCAGGCCTTCCTTGGCGTCGATGATCACGCCCGAGCCGAGCGATTCGTTGATGCGTTCCTGCGGAATGTCCGGGAACAGGCGGCGGAAGAACGGGTCGTTGAAGAAGGGGTTGCGTACGCGCACCACCTGCTTGGTGTTGACGCTGACCACTGCCGGCATCGCCTTTTCCAGCATCGGCGCCAGCGACGGCACCGCCTGCCCGGCCACCGCGGCCGGCAACGCGGCCGTGGTCGGCAGCACCGCTGGCAGCGGTGCTGCGTCGGCACGGTTGTCCAGGTGGGCATTGATGCCGGTGGCAACGAAGCCACCGAAGGCGGCGGCGATTGCGAGCGTGAGCAGGGTGGGAAGCGGTCGCATGGGAGTCGGTTCGCTGGCGTGGGTGGGGGCGGTTCGGCCCTACGGTAAAACAAGCTGAATGAGTGTGTCGCGATCTGGATAAATGCGCCATGAAAACCGCAGGCCGAAGAAGGCGGGTGCGGAGGCTGGCAGCAAGGCTGTGGCGACACCCGCACAGGCGACGCCTGCATCACCGAAGACGATCGCTGGGCGCGCGGACACAGACCGATACTTGCGCAGTTCCGCGCAACCGGGTGCCGCAATGCGCCACAACACGCATCGGATGCCGCATCCATGCAACGGCACGCAACGGCCATCTTCGACCACGCGGTGGATGTGGCGTAGTCCTTAAAAAAAGGGGTTTCCTGTGAACCCGCCGCTCCTGCGGCAGTGGTGGGCTACACCATGGCCGTCGCATCAGATGCGATTGCTGGCGCGTGCCCCGTTCCACGATCGTCAATGTCGGTATAGCATCGCCCCGTTTTGATACTTAAGGCCCCCAGGAGGGCAACATGAGCAACGGTAATGGTGTGTCGGTCGTGACCGACGCCGTCGAGAACGTCAAAGAAGCCGCCACCAACGTTGGCGAGACCATCGCCCACGCTGCCGAAGACGCCGTGAAGTCGGTCAAGAAGACCGTCAAGCGCGCCACCAAGGCTGCCGGTACCCGCGTTGCCAAGGCCAAGAAGGCTGTGGCCAAGGTCGAGAAGACCGTTGCCAAGAAGGCCGAGAAGGCCGCCAAGTCGGTCGGCAAGACCGTTGCCAACGCCAAGAAGAAGCTGGAAGCGGCCAAGAAGAACGCCAAGGCCGAAGCCGCTGCCCTGAAGAAGGAAGTGGCCAAGAAGAAGGCCGCTGCCGGCAAGGCTGTGACCAAGAAGGCCGCTGCCGCCAAGAAGACCACCAAGGCCGCCACCAAGGCTGCCGGCAAGAAGGTCGCCACCGTGAAGAAGGCCGCCACCAAGAAGGCCGTCGTCGCGAAGAAGACCGTTGCCAAGAAGACCGTTGCCAAGAAGACCGCGGCCGCCAAGAAGGTGGTCGGCAAGAAGGTCGCTACCGCCAAGAAGGCCGTGGCCAAGAAGACCGTCGCCGCCAAGAAGGTCGCTGGCAAGAAGGCCGTGGCTGCGAAGAAGGTTGTCGGCAAGAAGGTTGCCGCCACCAAGAAGGTCGCCACCAAGAAGACTGCGGCCGCCAAGAAGGTGGTCGGCAAGAAGGCTGCTGTCGCCAAGAAGGCCGTCGGCAAGAAGACCGCCGCTGCCAAGAAGGTTGTCGGCAAGAAGGCCGCCGTCGCTAAGAAGGCGGTGGGCAAGAAGGTTGCCGCCACCCGCAAGACGGTCGCCAAGAAGGCTGCGCCGCTGAAGAAGGTCGCCGCCAAGAAGGCTCCGGCCAAGAAGGCCGTGCGCAAGGTCGCCAAGCGCAAGTAATCGCGCCGCGACCGAAGGCCCTGCCACCCCACCGGGTGGTGGGGCCTTTCGCGTTTCTGGGGCAAGATGCAGGTTCTTCCTGCAGGAGCCCCGGGCATGCGTGGTATCGACTTCAGTTCCTGGCAGGGCGTGCTGTCCACGTTGGCCGGCCTGGTCCTGATCACCCTGCTGGGCGTGGGCATCCGCCTGCTGGTGATGCAGACCCTGCAGCAGCGCCGCGAGCGCGAGAACCGGCAGATCAATGAACGGCTGCGCACGCTGATGGCCGCCTACAAGACGCTGGGCGGTTCGTTCACTGGAGAACTGGGCGTGGATCCCAGCCATCGCCGTGACCTGCGCCAGCGCGAAGATGCCGAAGGCATCGCCGAGCCGCGCTCGGACCGTGCGCGGCGCATCCGCGATGCGGTCGAGGCCGCGCTGTCGGACATCCTGCTGCTGGGCACCGACGAACAGGTACGGCTGGCCGCGCGCGCGGCCAATGAACTGGCGCAGGGGCGACCGGTGCACACCCATGACCTGGTGGTCTCGCTGCGCGATTTCGTGCGCGAAGCACTGGACCTCGCCCCGATTCCGGCCGACCTGCAGATTCCTCCGCAGGGGCCGACCCGGCCCGGTGCCAGCGGCGGCGGCAAGGGCCGCAACGACGGCGATGCCAAGGGCGGCCGTGCGGGTGGAGGCGGCGGTGGCGGCGGAATGGGGGCCGGCATGGGCGGCATGGGCCTGGGGGCCGGCGCCGCACTGGGCGCCGGCCATGCCGCTGCCAGCGATGACACGGACGCGCGCTGAGCGCGTCCGCCGGGTTCAGCGCGTCAGCTCGTAGAGCGGCACGAAGCCGCCGTAGATCATCCGCGCGCCGTCGAACGGCATCGGATTCTTCGCTGGATCAAACCGCGGGTCCTCCATCATCTTCTGCATGCCGGCGTCGCGGGTCGGCTTGTCCGGCCATTCGATCCAGGAAAACACCACCGTCTCATCCGGCGTGGCTTTCACCGCGCCGAAGAAATCGGTGGTCTTGCCGTGCGGTACGTCATCGCCCCAGCACTCGACCACGCGCAGCGCGCCGTACTCGATGAAAACGGGATCCCCAGTGCGTGCGTGGGCGAGGAACTTCTCCTTGTTGGCGGTGGGTACCGCCAGGACGAAACCATCGATGTAGCTCATTGCCTGCCTCCGGATGGACCGCGCCGCATGCACGGCCTTCAAGTACACGACGAACCAGCGCGTCAGGGATCGACATCCCGCGCGCGCCTGTTCAGCCCGGGCCACCGGGCAGCGGCGCCAGCACCGTCTCCGGCGGCTCCCGGCCGGCCAGGTGACGCACGAAGTAGTCCCACATGCGGTGCGTGTAGGTGGCGTCGTTGCGGAACAGCTCGTGGTCCTGCCGGGCCAGGTACAGCAGGTCGTAGCGGCGCTGGGCCGTGTTGAGGGCCGCAGCCAGCTGCAGGGTCAATGCCGGTGGTGCGTTCTCGTCCAGTTCACCGTAGACCAGCAGCAGATGCCCGCGCAGGTTGCCGGCCAGCGCTGCATTGTCGAGTCCGGCAAAGGGCACCGGCACGCCATCGGCCATGGCCGTGGCCGGCAGCACGCCCCCGAACAGCCGATCCATGCCGTGCAGCGCGCCGCCGTACATGCCCTGGAAGTTGTGGCTGCCGGCAGAAGCCACGCCCACCTTGTAGAACGCCGGGTAGCGCAGCAGGGCGCGCGCGGCGCTGTAGCCGCCGAATGAATGCCCGTAGATGCCGACCCGCTGCAGATCGATGCCCCGGTAGCGTTCACCCAGCTGGCGCAGTGCAGCCACGTGGTCATCCAGCTGCACATCGGCAGCGTGCAGGAAGCTGCTGTCATGGAACGCCTTGTCACGGCCGCCGGTGCCGCGCGCATCGATGCTGACCACCACGAAGCCCAGTTCGGCCAGGCTGGCGCGCGAGACGGGATTCAACGCCGATACGGCTTCGGCATAGGTCACCGGCGCATTGCTGATGAAGGCACCGCCGTACATCGCATCGATCACCGGGAAGCTGCCGTCATCGCGATAGTCGCGGGGCAGGTAGACGGTGGCGAAGATCGGCGTGTGCCCGTCGGCGGCCAACAGGCGTTCGCGCCGCGGTGGGCGCCAGCCAGCGGCAATCACCGCGTGGTGGTCCGCCTCTTCCACCACCATCACTTCGCGGCCATCATCGCTGGCACGCAGCACGGTGCGCGGCGGCTGCACGAGGCTGGAGACGGTATCCACCAGATAGCCCCCATGCGGCGACAGTGCCTGCGGCGCGCGTCCCCCGAACAGCGCACCGGTGCCGGCATCGGCCAGATGGTCGCTGCCATCGGCAGCCAGGCGCTGCACCGGTCCGCCGCGCAGCGGAACCCGGTACAGGCCGCGCACGTAGGGATCGCCGCCCTCGACACCGCCGGCGCTGAAATACGCCCAGCCGTGTGCAACGTCCACGCCCAGCAGGTCACGCACCGCCCAACGGCCACGCGTGAGCTGGCGCAGCACCTTGCCGTCGGACAGGCGCACCCGGTACAGATGGCCCCAGCCATCGCGCTGCGAGAACCACACGGCCGTGTCCTGCCCGGGCAGGATCGCCACCGCTGGCCGGTTGTACGAATACACGTTGAGCTGCAGGCGGGTATCGCTGGCCTCCTCCAGCACGGTGCGCAGTGCACCGCTGCTGGCCTCGATCTCCACCAGGCGCAAGCGCCGTGGCGCGCCGAAGTGCGCGATCACGGCATACAGGCGGCCACCGTCCCAGCCCAGGATGCCGGCCTCGCTCAGGATGTTCCAGCCTTCGGGCAGCGTGATGTCGTGCTGCCGGCCGCTGCGGGTATCGACCACATACAGGCTGTCGCGTACCTGTTGTGCGTCGCCCAGCAGCCCCAGCTTCACCGTATGCACGCGTGGGCGCGCGCTGTTGGCCGGCGTGCTTTCCAGATAGGGGTAGTACTGCAGTGCACGTTCGTCGTAGCGGATGCCGGCCACGTAGCGGCCGTCCGGTGACCAGCCGACCGCGAACGGCCGTGCCGGCATCCGGCCCTGGCGGCGTGGAATACCGCGCAGGGTGAAGTCCGGCAGTACGCCATAACCATGGCCGGGTTCACCGCCGGTGGTCAGCCCTCGTGCTGCCATTCCGGGCGACTGCAGCCACAGATTGTGGTCGCGCATCTGCAGCCAGGCATCGCCAGCGGGCGAAGGCAGTGCATCTGCCGGCGGCATTGCATCCTGCGACCGCACGCAGTGCCAGCGTGGCCATTGGCAGTCGATCGGCATCTCACCGCTGAAACGCAGGCGCAGGCCATCACCCATCACCTGCACGCTGGCCAGGCGCAGGCGTGGCCCGCTGGCTCCGAAGGGCGCAACCACAGTGTCCAGTACGGCCGGCTCGAACAGGATCTGGCGGGTGGCCTGTGCTGGATCGACCAGGACCGCCTGGCGTCGGCCCTGCGTATCTTCGCGTTCGTACCAGAAGCGGCCATCGGCCAACCAGTTCGGCACGATCGAGGCATTGCGCAGTGCACCGCGCAGATGGCTGTCGTGCACGCGTTCGGCGCGCTGGTAGTCGGCGGGCTGCAGCGGCTGCGCCGATGCGATGGAAAACACGCCGGTGAAGGCCAGGATGGCGGCGCAGAACGGGAACCGCAGCGGGGCAGGCACGTGCAAGGCAACCTCCTGTTGCAATCGTCGGCGGGGTTCATATGCACGCGCGCCGCGCGCGTATGCCAGACGCAGCCTGAATCAAGGCAAAAAATTCAGCAATGCGAAGACTGCTGTTTTCAGGGAGCGTTGTGGCGAATAACGGAGAATTTACATTCCCGATGCGATGGCGCCCTGGCGCTGCTGCACACCATAAGAAAGTAAAGGTGTACCCCCATGAAGAATTCGCTGATTGCTCTGGCCCTGGCCGCTGCCCTGCCGTTCACCGCCTCGGCTGCTGAGAACCTGTCCTACAACTACGCCGAAGCCGACTACGCCAAGACCGACGTCGATGGCATCAAGGCGGATGGCTGGGGCGTGAAGGGTTCCTACGGCTTCCTGCCGAACTTCCACGCCTTCGGCGAATACAGCCGCCAGGAAATCGACCACACCAACCTGAAGGTTGACCAGTGGAAGATCGGTGCCGGCTACAACGTTGAAATCGCTCCGAGCACCGACTTCGTTGCCCGCGTTGCCTACCAGAAGTTCGACCCGAAGCACGGTCTGGACTTCAACGGCTACAGCGCTGAAGCCGGTATCCGCACTGCCTTCGGCGCCCACGCCGAGGTCTACGGCATGGTCGGCTACGAAGACTACGCCAAGAAGCACGGCGTCAATCCGGATGGCCAGTGGTACGGCCGCCTGGGCGGTCAGGTCAAGCTGAACCAGAACTGGGGCCTGAACGGCGAGCTGAAGATGAACCGCCACGGCGACAAGGAATACACCGTCGGCCCGCGCTTCAGCTGGTAACTGCTGCCCCGGCGCGATTCCGCGCTGGAGACGCTCCAACAGGCCCGGCATTTGCCGGGCCTGTTGCGTTTGCGCCGTGGCAAACCGGAATGCCATCTGACTGGCGGGCTGCGCGGGCCCGGCATTGCAAGGAATTGGATTCCGCCGCTGCGGGCACCGACCTACGGTGGATGTCCCATGTTGCCTGGACATGCCGCGATGCCACCGACCCTCACGCCCCTGCTGGCTGATCGGCCACGACGCCTGGCGTTGCTGGACCCGCACCCGGTGCTGCGGTTGGGGGTGGAAGTGCTGCTGCGCCAGCACAGTGGCGTGCAGGTGCGGGTAAGCCTGTCCAGCGAGGCGCACCTGCTGCAGCTGCTGGCGCGCAGCCCGGCATGTGTCGACCTGCTGCTGATCGATGCGTTGCCGATGGGTGACCTGGGTGATGGATTGGCCCTGTTGCGCGTGCTGTCGCAGCGCTGGCCGGCGCTGCCGGTGCTGGTGCTCTCGGCGCACTGCAATGCCAGCACGGTGGCCACCGCGATGCGTGCCGGTGCGCGCGGCTTCCTGTCCAAGTCGACGCCACCGGACCTGTTGCTGCGCGCCATTGATGTGGTCGCCCGGGGAGGGCGCTTCGTGCCACCGGAGCTGCGCGCGGAACTGAACCTGCCGCGCACGCGTGCACGCAGAATGCCGGCCCCGGCACTGGCGCCGTTGAGCCAGCGCGAACGTGAAGTGCTCGGGCTGGTGCTGAAAGGGGTCAGCACCAGCGAAATGGCCCTGCGATCGGGGCGTTCGGCCAGCACGATCAGCTCGCAGAAAACCTCGGCCTACCGCAAGCTTGGCATCCGCGGAGACGGTGACCTGTTCCGCTTCCGCCACCTGCTGGAATGCGGATGAGCGGCGTTACTCGCCCTGGTACTGCTTCTCTTCCACCAGTGCCGAACCAGCCACGCGGTTGATCTCGTTCTTCACCTGCACGCGCTCGCCATTGGTGCCATAGACACCGCGTGCCAGCTGGATGAACGCCTCGTCGAACACCTGGGCCGCTTCCTTGTCGCGCAGCTGGTCCTGGATGTCCCACATGCGCTCGTTGATCGCCTTCAGCTGCTGCTGCAGCGCGGCCAGCGCCGGCTGTGCCTGCAGCTGCTGCTGCAACAGGGGCAGCAGGCCGTCCAGCTCGGTGCGCACGTTGGCCAGCTTGGCGGCATCATCGATGCGCTCGGCCTTGATCTGGAGAATGGTGATCTTGTCGATCAGCTCGCCGATCGATACCGGGGTCAGGATGGCGTCCACGCGGTTGGTTCCTGGAAACAAGGCGCCATGATACCGCGCCGTTGGCGCGTGGCCCCGATCCACGGGATTTACGCCGAATTTGCGCCGCGGGCCGGGCGGCACCCTCGATCCGTTACGGCCACGCACTGGACACTGCCGTCCCGGCGGTGCGACCGCCTTCGACGAGGAACACAGTGCAGTGAACAGCAAGGGGATGATGGCGGCGGTGGTGGCCGCCCTGGCAGGGCTGCTTGGCATGGGCAGCGCGCAGGCACAGGTGCAGGTCAGTGGCAGTGCTGCATTGACCAGCGATTACGTGTGGCGCGGCAGCTCGCAGAGCGATGGTGACCCGGCGGTGCAGGCCGGCGCGAAGATCTCGATCCCGTCGGGCTGGTATGCCAGCGTCTGGGGTTCCAACGTTTCGTTCAAACCGGACAATGGCGCGCGCAGCGAGTTCGACCTGGTGGCGGGCTGGTCCGGCGCGCTGGCACCGGACTGGACACTGGACGCCAACCTGACCCGCTACATGTATCCGGGTACCGGCCGTGCGCTGGACTGGACCGAACTCAACACCACCGTGACCTGGAAGCAGCGCGCCTGGCTGCAGGTCGCGCATTCCAACGATGCGCTGGCCGGTGGCCATCGCGGAACCTATGCCCAGCTGGGCGTGCGTGTGCCGCTGCACGAACGCGTCCGCCTGGAAGCAGCGGTGGGCCAGTACTGGCTGGCCACCGCGCAGGGCCCGGACTACCTGCATGGCCAGCTCAGTGCCATTGCCACGCTGGCGCCGGCATGGGAGCTGCGCGCCACCGTGCATGACACCGACAACGCGGCCAAGCGCCTGTTCCCCGGCAATGCCGGTGGACGGTGGGAGCTGGCACTGCAGGGCAGCTTCTAGTTCGACGACACCGCCTGGCGCGCACGCAGCGCGCCAGGCAGCCACAGCAGCAGGGCCAGCACGGCCACTGTGGCACCCGCCACGCAGACGCCGGTCCAACCGTAGCGCTGGTAGACCTGCGCCGACAGCAGCGAACCCAGCGAACCGCCGATGAAGTAGCCGGTCATGTAGCCGGCATTGAGCCGGTTGCGTGCCGCCGGTTGCAGTGCGTAGATCAGGTTCTGGTTGCTGACGTGCAGCAGCTGTGCGGCCAGGTCCAGCACCACCACGCCAACCAGCAGCGCCAGCAGCGAGTGGGCCGACAGCCCCAGTGGCAGCCACGACAGGAGCAACAGCACCAGCGCGATGGCGGTGGCACGACCGGTCTGGCCACGGTCGGACATGCGCCCGGCCAGGCCCGCAGCCAGCGTGCCGGCGGCACCGACCAGCCCGAACAGGCCGATGGTGGCATCGCTGTAGGCGTAGGGTGGCTGCGCCAGCAGGAACGCGAGCGGGGTCCAGAAGATCGCGAACATGGCGAAGCTGCAGGCGCCCAGCAGGGTGCGCTGGCGCAGCACCGGCTCCTGCACGAACAGCACGCCGATCGAGCGCAGCAATGCGAAGTAGCCGAGGCCGGCACTGTGGTGGAATCGCGGCAGGCCGCGCTGCAATGCCAGTGCGGTCAGCACCAGGGTGCCGGCAGCGATCGCATACACCAGGCGCCAGTCACCCAGGCTGGAAAGCAGGCCGGCCACGGTACGCGCCAGCAGGATGCCCAGCAGCAGGCCACTCATCAAGGTGCCGACCACGCGGCCACGATGTTCCGGCGCGGCCAGCGTGGCGGCGAATGGCACCAGTACCTGTGCCACCACCGAAAACAGGCCGGTGATCGCGGTGCCCACCAGCAACCAGGCCAGCGACGGTGCGCAGGCGCTGATCACCAGGCCGCCAGCTGACAGCAGGCTCATCACCACGATCAGGCGGCGGCGTTCGAACAGGTCACCCAGCGGCACCAGCAGGATCAGTCCGGCGGCGTAGCTCAGCTGCGCGGCGGTGACCACCATGCCGACCTGGCCGAACGGCACGCCGAAGGCATCGGCGATGGTGTGCAGCAGCGGTTGCGCATAATAGTTGCTGGCCACGGCCACGCCGGTGGCGACCGACATCAGCAGCACCTGCCAGCGGTGCAGAGGGGGGAGGGACGGGCTCACGCGGTGTTCCAGGAAGCGGGGTGCACAGTGTCCGCCTGCTGCGGTCATGATGGAAATGAATCATCATCATCCCTGTCATCTGAAAATGAGATGGTTGCGTGAATCTCAAGCAGCTCGAATTCGCCGTGGCGCTGGCCGAAGAGGGCAATTTCACCCGTGCCGCCGAGCGCTGCCACGTGGTGCAGTCCGCGCTCAGCCACCAGATCGCCCATCTTGAACAGGAACTGGGCACAACGCTGTTCGAGCGCCTGCCACGCCAGGTGCGGGCCACCGCCGCCGGCGAGGCGCTGCTGGTGCACGCACGCCAGGTGCTGGCCAGCCTGCGCCATCTGCGTGCCGACGTGGCTGCCGTCAGTGGCGAGGTGCGCGGGTTGCTGGCGATCGGGCAGATCTCCTCGCTGACCGACATTGATGTGGTGGCGATGCTGGCGGCCTTCCAGCAGGCGCACCCGCAGGTGGAGTTCCAGTTGCGGGTGGACAAGAGCGAGGATCTGATCGCGCAGGTGCAGTCACGTGCGCTGGACGTGGCGCTGGTCGGTCTGGCGCCGTCGGCAGCGCTGGACGGTGTCTGTCACCGCATGCTGCAGGAGGAGGATCTGGTGGCGGTGCTGGCGCCATCGCATCCGCTGGCCGGGTGCGAACGGTTGCCCTTGACCGCGCTGCAGGATGAAGCGCTGGTCGACTTCCCGCGCGGCACCGGTGCGCGCCGGCAGACCGATGATGCCTTCGCCGCCGCGGGGCTGCCGCACACGGTGCGTTTCGAGGTCAACCTGATGGAACTGGTCGAGCGCTTCGTCCGCCATGGGCTGGCAGTCGGCATCGTGCCGGCGTTGATCGCCGAAGGCTTCCGGGGCGTGGTGCAGATTCCACTGCAGCCGACCCCGACCCGGCGCGTGCACCTGGTCTGGCAGCGGCTGCCGACGCCGGCCGCGCGCGCCTTCGTCGAGGCCGTGCTCAGCCGCGCAGGCGCAGGCTCAGGCCCTTGAGGAAGTTGCGCAGCATCTGGTCCAGGCAGCGCCGGTAGTTGGCGTGGCCGGGCTGGCGGAACAGCGCGCCGACTTCCGACTTGGACACGTTGAAGCCGGCGCTGGCGAAGATCTCCATCAGGTCCACGTCGCGCAGCTGGAAGGCCACGCGCAGCTTCTTCAGTACCAGGTTGTTGTCGATGCGGGTTTCCACCGCACGCTGCGGCTGGCTCTCGTCGCGACCGCGCAGGTGCACGATCAGGCCGTCGAGGAAGTGGGCCAGCGCGCTGTCGTTCATCGCCTCGAAACCGGCTTCGTCCTCGCGGCGCAGCCAGGCCTTCACCTGTTCGGCATCCACGGCGAAGGCCGGGTCGGCCATCTGGCACAGGGTCACCACGTGCTGGTCACCCAGGTCCAGGGAGTAGCGCACGCTGCGCAGGACATCATTGTTGATCATGGTGCAATTGTACCGGTCACCCCGCAGCTGGGGTCAGGTCCCTTTGCGGAGCAGGGGGATCTGACCCCGGATCTGGCCGATCCGGCAACACAGAGGCCAACCGACGGTGCCAGAATGGGGGTCTGGTTTTCCCCTGGAGTTGCCTGATGACCCGCACTGTCCTGATTACCGGCGCCACGTCCGGCTTCGGCGCCGCCGCCGTTCACCGCTTCGCCCAGGCCGGCTGGAAGGTGATCGCCACCGGCCGCCGCGGCGAACGCCTGCAGCCGCTGGTCGAGCGCTACGGCAAGGACGTGGTGCATGCGGCCGCCTTCGACATCCGCGATCCGATCGCGATGGAAGCGGCCCTGCTGGCGCTGCCGCCGGCCTTCGGCGAGATCGATCTGCTGGTCAACAACGCTGGCCTCGCACAGGGCACCGCGCCGGCGCAGAGCGCCAAGCTGTCGGACTGGACCACGATGATCAACACCAACATCACCGCGCTGGTGACCCTGACCCATCGCCTGCTGCCGCAGCTGGTGGAGCGCAAGGGCGCGATCATCAACGTCTCGTCGGTGGCCGGCGTCTACCCGTACCCGGGCGGCAACGCATATGGTGGCACCAAGGCCTTCGTCAGCCAGTTCTCGCTGGGCCTGCGCTCGGACCTGCACGGCACCGGCGTGCGCGTGACCACGATCGAGCCGGGGATGGCCGAGACCGAGTTCACCGTGGTGCGTACCCATGGCGACCAGGCTGCGTCGGACAAGCTCTATACCGGCGCCAATCCGATGACCGCCGAAGACATCGCCGAACAGATCTTCTGGGTGGCCACGCTGCCGCCGCACCTGAACATCAATCGCCTGGAGCTGATGCCGGTCAGCCAGTCGTTCGCCGGATTCCAGGTCGCCCGAGAGGGCTGATGGCCGTTTGTAGCGTCGAGCCATGCTCGACTGCTTTCAACAGAAGCCGAGCATAGGCTCGGCTCTACACAGACAAAAAAAAGCCGGGCAATGCCCGGCTTTTTCATTCACATCGACAGACTCACTGCGCCTTGATCGCCATCGCCTGCAGGCCGGTACCATCCAGCTTCTGCTTCGCTTCAGACAGTTCGCCGGCGCTGCCGTACGGCCCCATGCGCACGCGATACACGGTCTTGCCGTTGATCTGCGCCGACTCCACGCGTGCCGCCAGGCCCATCATGGCCAGCTTGGCCTTGGTGGCTTCGGCATCGCCGGACGCACCGAAGGCACCTGCCTGCAGGATGTAACGCGCGTTGTCGGCGGCCACCGGTGCGGCCGTGGTCGCCGGCGCGGTGGGCGCGGTTTCCGCACGCGCCGCCGGGGTGGCGGCCGCCGTGCTGGTCGACGCCGGTGCGGTGCTGGCCGGCGGGGTTGCCGTGGCCGGGCGTTCGCTCAGCGGTGCCGGCAGCGGACGGTTGGTTGCGGTCACCGGTGCGGTGCTGGCAACGCTGGCCGTTGCGGTCGGTACCGGCGTGGCCGTGCTCGCCGGCGGTACCGGCTTGCCCTCCAGCGCGGCCTGCGCGCGCGATGCTTCGGCCTTGGCCCGGCGCTGGTCCTCGGCGCGCGCGCTGGCGGCCAGTTCGGCGTCGGACATTTCCACTTCCTTGCCCGGCAGCAGGGTGTAGAAGTCGTACTGCGTCGCGGCGGGCTTCTCCGGTTCGGCCGGCTTCGGCGTGGCCGGCTGCGCGGCCGGCTGGCTGCCGACATCACTGTCGGCATCAGCGACCGGGGCCGGCTGCGCGTTCGGGTTCGGCTGCGGACCGGCGCGCAGGAAGCCATCGCCTTCGCCCTTGAACAGGTTCGGCGCCGCCAGGAACACCACAGCGGCGATCGCCACACCGGCCACCAGCCACACCCATCCGGGTGTGCCCTGGTTGCTGCTGTTGCGTCGTGCCTGGGTTTTGCCGCGTCGTGCTGCCATGTGTACTGCGTCTCCTGATGCTTACATTTTTTCCGGGGCGCTCACGCCCAGGAGTTCGAGGCCGTTGGCCAGCACCTGGCGCGCCGCGCAGGCCAGGGTCAGCTTGGCGTTGCGATCGGTAGCGTCGTCCACCAGCACCGGCGTCCCGTGATACCACGTGTGGAAGGCATGCGCCAATTCACGCAGGTACTGCGCCACCAGGTGCGGCTCCAGCGCCACGCCGGCCGCTTCCACCACTTCCGGATACCGCGAGATCTCGTTCATCAACACCAGCGAGGCATCGTCGGCCAGGCGGCCCAGATTGGCCAGGCCATTGCCCTGCTCGTACAACAGGCCCTTTTCCTGCGCCTGGCGCAGCAGGCTGCAGACACGGGCGTGCGCGTACTGCACGTAGAACACCGGATTGTCGTTGCTCTGCTGGCGGGCCAGGTCGATGTCGAAGGTCAGCTGCGAATCGGGCTTGCGCGCGATCAGGAACCAGCGGGTCGCATCGCGGCCGGCTTCTTCGATCAGGTCGCGCAGGGTGAAGTAACTGCCAGCACGCTTGGACAGCTTCACTTCCTCGCCGCCGCGCATGACCGTGACCATCTGGTGCAGCACGTATTCCGGCCAGCCCTGCGGGATGCCCACTTCCATCGCCTGCAGGCCGGCGCGCACGCGCGCCAGCGAGCCATGGTGGTCGGCGCCCAGTTCGGTGATCGCGCGCTCGTAGCCGCGCTGCCACTTGGACAGGTGGTAGGCCACGTCCGGCACGAAGTAGGTGAAGGTGCCGTCGGACTTGCGCATCACGCGGTCCTTGTCGTCACCGAAGTCGGTGCTGCGCAGCCACAGCGCGCCGCCTTCCTCATAGGTGTGGCCGGACGCCTGCAGCTTGGCCACCGCTTCGGCGACCTTGCCGTCGGCGTACAGCGAGCTTTCCAGGAAGTAGATGTCGAAGTCGACACCGAACGCAGCCAGGTCCAGGTTCTGCTCGTTGCGCAGGTAAGCCACCGCGAAACGGCGGATCGCCTGCATGTCGTCCGGGTCCTTGGCGCCGACCACGATGCTGCCTTCAAGATCGACGCTGGCGCCGGCCATGTAGGCGCGGGCGACATCGGCGATGTATTCACCGCGGTAGCCGCCTTCCGGCCAGCCGTCCTGGTCGGGTGCGATGCCCTTGATCCGCGCCTGGGTGGACAGCGCCAGGTTCTCGATCTGCACGCCGGCGTCGTTGTAGTAGAACTCGCGCTTGGCGTTCCAGCCGTTGGCATCGAGCACGCGGGCCACGCAGTCGCCGATCGCCGCCGCGCGGCCATGGCCGACATGCAGCGGGCCGGTCGGGTTGGCCGACACGTATTCCACGCCCACCGTGCGGCCATTGCCGGACAGGTTGCGGCCGTAGTCGTGGGCTTCCTTGATGACCGAGGCGGTTTCGCGCTGGTACGCGGCCGGGGCCAGATGGAAGTTGATGAAGCCGGGGCCGGCGATCTCGACCTTGCTGACGTCCTCGCTGCGCGGCAGCGCCTCGACCAGCGCCTGCGCCAGTGCGCGCGGATTGCTGCGCGCGGCCTTGGCCAGCAGCATCGCGGCGTTGGTGGCGAAGTCGCCGTGGTCACGGGTCTTCGGGCGCTCGACCACGAAGTCCGGCGGCAGGGAGTCGGCGGGCAGGGTGCCATTGGCGCGCAAGGCTTCGATGCCTTGGCTGATCAGGGCGCGGAGGAGATTTTTCACGAGGCCTGCTGTGAGAATGAGCGGCGGAATCGCCCATTTTAGCGCAGATACCCGCGCCCACGCTGACCAGAACATGCCTGCGGGGGCGCCCGCCCGCCCTTGGCCAAGGCTGTTCAGCCGAACAGGCGCGGCTGGGGCGGGGACAGCAGGCCCCGTTCAGCAAACGAAACGGGACGGCCCTCGCCGACCACGAAGTGGTCCAGCAGGCGCACGTCCACCAGGGCCAGCGCCTGCTGCAGTTCATCGGTGATGCGGGTGTCGGCGCCGGAGGGCTCAGGGTCGCCGGAAGGGTGATTGTGGCTGAGGATCACCGCTGCCGCATTGTGCAGCAGGGCCCGCCGCACCACCTCGCGGGGATAGACCGGGGCGGCATTGATGGTGCCCTGGAACAGCTCCTCGCAGGCGATCAGGCGGTGGCGGTTGTCCAGGAACAGCGCCATGAAGATCTCGCGGGCCTGGCCGCGCAGGCGGTGCTGCAGGTAGCGGCCGACCGCGGCCGGGTTGTTGCCGACTGCCTCGCCCTGCTGCAGTTCGGCGGCCAGGTAGCGATGGGCCAGCTCCAGCCCGGCGGCCAGTGCACAGCTTCGCGCCGGGCCCAGCCCCGGCAACCGGGCCAGCTCGCGGGCCGGGCGGTCCAGCAGCACGCGCAGGGGACCATGCGCCTGCAGCAGGTCGCGCGCGGTCTGCACCGCGTCGCGTCCACCGAAACCCGAGCCGAGGAACAGCGCCAGCAGCTCTGCGTCGGACAGCGTGGCGGGGCCGCGTGCGATCAGCTTCTCGCGGGGACGTTCCTGTTCGGGCCAGTCATGGATGGGCATGCCTGCATCATCGCCAGCGCGGGTAGTGCGTCCCATCAGGGCAGGGCGCGCGGCGGGGTAGGCTGTTGCCTCAGTCGCGCCGTGACTGCAGATAAGCGAACAGCTCCTGGTTGTTCTGCAGGCCCAGCTTGCGCTTGGCCTCGGCCTTCTGCCGGCTGATTGTCTTCGGGCTGCGGCCGCAGTGGACGGCGATGGCGTTCACCTTCAGCCCGGCGGCCAACAGGTCCAGCACTTCCTGCTCGCGGGCCGACAGCGCCGCCGGTTCACGCGCGAACATCAGGTCGCGCGCCTGCAGGTGGTGGCGCAGCTGCTGCGAGACGAACACCTGCCCGGCCATGGCCGCGTTCAAGGCCTGCGGCAGCTCGCCGAAATCGGCGCACTTGTCGACCAGACCGCTGACTCCCTCGCGCAGCAGGCCATCGAGCAGGCCGGGATGGCGGGCGCCGGTAAGCACCACTACGGGCATGCCCGGGTGGCGTGCGCGCAGTTCAGCGATCAGTTCCGGGCCATCCGGGCCGGTGCCCGGCATGGAGAGGTCGGTCAGTACCGCGTCGCAACCGTGGTGCTCGACCAGCTGCAGCAGCTGGGAGCCGTCGCGCGCGCTGCCGACGACCTCCATCAGGTGGGTCTGCAGCACGATGCGGATGCCGTGCAGGACGACGGGATGGTCGTCGGCGATGATGATGCGCGGGTGCACGCGGAATCCTCGAAAAGCGAAGCGGCACACCTGCGGTGGCCACTGACGATTCTGCAAACGTGATCGGCCTACAGGTATAGGAAAGTTCCGAATCGCAGTGACTTGAACCCCGGAAGCGCCGTGGTGCAAGTCCCATCTGCTGATAGCCGCCCGCTATGTGCGTTGTGCACCGGGACATTACCGACCATCGGGTAAGCTAATGCCCTCGTTTGCACAGGAATTCCAGGTGGCTGACTCCCCCAACGCTTCCCCCGCGCCCAGCCGCGCGCTGGAAGGCCAGAAACTGCTGTTGTGCGTCGGAGGCGGGATCGCGGCCTACAAGGCCCTGGAACTGGTGCGACGCCTGCGCGACGCGGGCGCCCAGGTGCAGGTGGCGATGACCGCCGGCGCCCAGCAGTTCGTCACCCCCCTCAGCTTCCAGGCCCTGTCCGGGCAGCCGACCCGCACCACGCTGTGGGACAGCGCGGCCGAACAGGCCATGGGCCACATCGAGCTGGCCCGCTGGGCCGACCGCATCGTGGTCGCGCCGGGAACGGCCGATCTGTTGGCCCGGCTGGCCCAGGGCCATGCCGATGACCTGGTCAGCACGCTGTGCCTGGCCAGTACCGCACCGCTGACGATCTGCCCGGCGATGAACCACCGCATGTGGCTGCATCCGGCCACCCAGGCCAACATCGCCCTGCTGCGCCAGCGTGGCGCGCAGGTGATCGGCCCGGTCGATGGCCCGCTGGCCGAGGGTGAATCCGGTCCCGGCCGACTGGCCGAACCCGGCGATATCGTGGCCGCGCTGGTGGCCAATGGCGGCGCCGCTGCGACGGTTGCCGCGCCGGAAACCCGTGCCCTGCAGGGGCTGCGCCTGCTGATCAGTGCCGGACCGACCTACGAAGACATTGATCCGGTGCGCTACGTCGGCAACCGCAGCAGCGGCAAGATGGGCTTCGCCCTGGCCGCTGCCGCCGCCACGCTGGGGGCGCAGGTGGTGCTGGTCAGCGGCCCGGTACAGCTGCCGACGCCGCCGGGCGTGCAGCGCATCGACGTGCGCTCGGCCGCGCAGATGCGCGATGCCGTGCTGAAATCGCTGCCTGCCGACATCTATATCGGTGCCGCAGCGGTGTCCGACTACACGCCGCGCCAGGTCGCCGCGCAGAAGCTGAAGAAGACCGCCGACAGCCAGTCGCTGGTGATCGAGCTGGTGCGTACCCCGGACATCCTTGCCGAAGTCGCCGCACAGACGCAGTCGCTGAAGCTGGTGGTCGGCTTCGCCGCCGAGACCCACGACGTGGAGAAGTACGCACGCGGCAAGCTGGTCGACAAGCGCCTGGACCTGGTGATCGCCAACCAGGTCGGCATCAGTGGCGGTGGTTTCGAGAGCGACAACAATGCCGCCACTGCCTTCTGGCAGGACGGTGAACAGGTATTCCCGGCCACCTCCAAGCGCGAGCTGGCCGAACAACTGCTGGCGCTGATCGCGCGGAGACTCCAGGCATGACCCAGGCATCCACTTCCCACCCGCTGCAGGTCAAGCTGCTCGATCCGCGCTTCGGCGACAGCTGGCCGCTGCCGGCGTACGCCACCGAGGCCAGCGCTGGCATGGACCTGCGCGCGGCGCTGGATACCGCGCTGACCCTGCAGCCGGGCGACACCGCGCTGGTGCCCAGCGGCCTGGCCATCCACATTGCCGACCCGAACCTGTGCGCGGTGATCCTGCCGCGCTCCGGGCTGGGCCATCGGCATGGCATCGTGCTGGGCAACGGCACCGGCCTGATCGATGCCGACTACCAGGGGCCGCTGCTGATCAGCGTCTGGAACCGTGGCCGCGAAGCCTTCACCATCGAGCCGGGCGATCGCATCGCGCAGCTGGTGGTGGTTCCGATCGCCCGCGTGAGCCTGCAGGTGGTGGATACTTTCACCGACAGCGTGCGGGGCGCGGGTGGATTCGGCCATACCGGGGTGCGTTGACAGGGGACATCGATGAGCGGCATCGGGGAAGGACAGCGGGGACGGTCGTTGGGTCGCAGTGCACCTCTACTGGGGGTGTTGTTGATCCTGTTGGCCGGCTGGTTCGGATGGAGCGCGGTGCAGCAATGGCGGCAGGAGGCCAACGGGCAGGCGCTGGAAGAGGCGCGTGACCAGGCCGTGCAGGGCCTGCAGCAGGCCGCTGCGGGCCAGCTGCAGCAGCTGCAGCAGCAGTTGAAGAATGATCGCGTGCAGCAGGCGCTGCAGGCCGGCGATGCCGCTGCGGCGGCGCTGGCCGTGCGCGAGAGCTGGACCGGGGTCGAGCAGGTCGAGGTGCTGGCGGCCGATCTGACCAACGCCTATGCCGATCCGGCCACCTTCGGGTATTCCCGCCTGGCGCTGCTGGAAGCCGCGCTGGCCGAGGCCCGGCCAAGCCTGCGCGTGGTCCGCGACGGCGGCGGCAACCGCCTGGGCCTGGCCGCGCCGGTGCAGCTGGGCAGCCTGGGGCCGGCCGTCGTCTATGTCCGCCAACCGCTGCTGCGGCTGACCTCGCCGCTGGACCAGGTGCGCGCGCCGTCCGCCGGCTTCCTTGGCCTGCGCCAGGGTGGGTTCGATCTGGTCACCCAGGGCGACGCGGGCCTGGCCGAAAGTGCGGAAGCCCTGGCGCGCCCGGTTGCAGGCACGCCGCTGCGGCTGGTCGCGTCGGTACCGAATGTCGAAGCCGGTCCGCTCGGCCTGGGCGCACTGGCCAGCGCCATTGTGGCGTTGCTGCTGGCGTTCATTGCCGTGTTGCTGGTGGTCGGTCGCGGCCGCTTGCCGAAGTCGCTGCCGTTGCCGCGCCGCGCCGCCGCGTCCGAGGCCGACCATGGCCCGACCCTGAGCGAGAGCCTGCAGCAGGCGCCGCCACCGGTGGCCGCCGTAGCCAGCAGTGGTGATGCCACGCCGCCGCCACCGCCCCCGGTGCCGGCCGAAGAACTGGCTGCCGGTATCTTCCGCGCCTACGACATCCGCGGCGTGGTGGGCAGCGAACTGACACCGAAGACCGCGGCGCTGATCGGCCAGGCCATCGGCACCGTGGCGTTGGAGCAGGGCCTGCGCGAGGTGGTGATTGGTCGCGATGGCCGCCTGTCCGGACCCGAGCTGGCGGCCGGACTGGCCGAGGGCCTGCGCCGTGCCGGCTGCGCGGTGATCGACATCGGCCTGGCGCCGACCCCGCTCGTGTACTACGCCGCCTTCCACCTGCGTACCGGTACCTGCGTGGCGGTCACCGGCAGTCACAACCCGCCCGAGTACAACGGCTTCAAGGTGGTGATCGGCGGCGAAACGCTGTCCGGCGATGCCATCACCGATCTCTACCAGCGCATCGTCGAAGGGCGCCTGGTGCAGGCCGCCGAGCCGGGGGACTACCAGCAGCGCGATGTCAGTGCCGACTACATCCAGCGCATCGCCGATGACGTGCAGCTGGACCGTCCGCTGAAGGTCGTGGCCGATGCCGGCAATGGCGTGGCCGGCGCATTGGCACCGCAGCTGCTGGAAGCGATCGGCGCCGACGTCATCCCGCTGTACTGCGACGTCGACGGCACCTTCCCGAATCATCATCCCGACCCGAGCGAGCCGGCCAACCTGGAAGACCTCGTGCAGACGGTCAAGCGCTTCGGCGCCGACCTCGGCGTGGCCTTCGATGGCGACGGCGACCGGCTGGGCGTGGTCACCGGCGAAGGCAAGATCATCTACGCCGATCGCCTGCTGATGCTGTTCGCTGCCGATGTGCTGATGCGCAATCCGGGCGCGATGGTGATCTACGACGTGAAGTGCACCGGCAAGCTGTCCGACCACGTGCTGCGCAATGGCGGCAGCCCGCTGATGTGGAAGACCGGGCATTCGCTGATGAAGGCGAAGATGCGCGAGACCGATGCCGAGCTGGCCGGTGAGATGAGCGGCCACTTCTTCTTCAAGGAACGCTGGTTCGGTTTCGACGACGGCCTGTACGCCGCTGCGCGCCTGCTGGAGATCCTGGCCCAGCGCGAGGAAACCCCGGACGAAGTGCTGGGCGAACTGCCGGAGATGGTCGCCACGCCAGAGCTGAAGGTGCCGGTGGCCGACGGGACGCCGCATGCGCTGGTGGCGATGCTGGTGGCGGCGGCGCAGTCGCCGGACAACCCGTATGTGGGGGGCCGCCTGTCGACCATCGATGGCCTGCGCGTGGACTTCGCCGATGGCTGGGGCCTGGTACGCGCCTCCAACACCACACCGGTGCTGGTGCTGCGGTTCGAAGGCAACGACGAGGCCGCACTGGAGCGCATCAAGGCCTTGTTCCGCAGCCAGCTGCAGCCGGTGCTGGGCGACACCCCGCTGGGGTTCTGAGGTGGGGCCGGGCTGCGCCCGGCACCCGCCGAAGCAACGGCAACAGCAACATCAACATCAAAAGCGGGCTATCCGCGGGATGGTGGGGCGGTGTCGGAGTGCGGGGACGCCGCAAGTACGTCCCTGTAGGCTTGGCAGCCGCATCCATGCGGCTGACACCCCGCACTCCGACACCGCCCCACGTCTGACAGTTTCCTGGTGCTGTTGGTAGGTGTCGACCTTGGTCGACACAGTAGATCCACGCCATGCGTGGATGCTCTTCGATGGATATTCATCCACGCATGGTGGGTGCCGACCGTGGGTCGGCACACCCTCACCCCTTGAACCGCAGTCCCACGCCCGGCTCGGTGAACAGGTAGCGCGAATCCAGCGCTGAATCACCCAGCTTGTGCCGCAGCTTGCCGACCAGTATGCGCAGGTAGTGGGTGTCGTGCTGATGGGTCGGCCCCCAGATCTCCTGCAGGATCTGCGGCTGGGTCACCACCCGCCCGGCATTGCGCAGCAGCAGCGACAGCAACGCGTATTCCTTGCGGGTCAACGCCACCGGTTCACCCTCGAGGGCGACTTCGCGACGCACCAGGTCCACGTGCAGGTGGCCATCGTCGAACACCGGCGGTGTGCCATCGGTCGGCACGCTGCGCGTGCGCAGCAGCGCCCGCACGCGCGCCATCAGCTCCTGCGTGCCGAACGGCTTGGTCACGTAGTCGTTGGCGCCGGTATCCAGTGCGCGCACCTTCTCGGCTTCGCCCGCACGCACGGTCAGCATGATCACCGGTACCTGGCTCCACTGCCGCAGCTGTTCCAGCACCTCGTGGCCTTCCATATCCGGCAGGCCGATATCCAGGATCACCAGGTCCATGTCTTCGCTGGCGGCCAGTTCCAGGCCTTCCTGGCCGGTCGCCGCCTGCCGCACCTGGTAGCCCTGCGCGCGCAGGCTGATGTCCAGGAACCGGCGGATCTGGGTTTCATCATCGATCACCAGCACGCGCGCGGCCGGCACGCTGGCGTCAATCGGGGTCGGGCTCATCGTGGGAGGCTGGCTTGAGCAGGGGCAGGGTGATGCGGATCAGGGTACCGCGACCGTCGCGTCCAGGCAGCGCCTGCACGCTGCCGCCATGCGCGCCGATCATGCCCTGGCAGATGGTCAGGCCCAGGCCCGTGCCGTGGCGGCCGCGGTCGCCACGCTCGACGCTGTAGAACATGTCGAAGATGCGCGCACGCTCGTCGTCGGGAATGCCGGGGCCGGCATCGATCACGTCGATGCGCAGCTGGCCGTCCAGTTCGCGCGCCTGTACCTGCACGGCGGCGTCGGGCGGTGAGAACTTGGCCGCGTTCTCCATCACGTTGAACACGGCCTGTTCGACCAGTGCCGGGTGTACCCAGATCGGCGCCAGCGTGGACGGAATGTCCAGTTCCAGCCGCACCTTGGGCTGGTAGCGCTGCAGACGCCGCGCGGCCGAGCCGATCAGCTCGTCCACGCCGATCCAGTCGCGGTTGATCTTCAGCCCTTCATGGCCGAGGCGGGTCATGTCCAGCAGGTTCTGGATGTAGCGGTCCAGCCGTTCGCCCTCGACCAGTATGGTGTCCAGCAGGGCGCGGCGATCAGCCGTGTCCATCGCCGCACCGTAGCTGGCCAGGCTGTCGGCCGAACCGATCATCGCCGCCAGTGGCGAGCGCAGGTCGTGCGACACCGAGGAGAGCAGCGCCGAGCGCAGTCGCTCGGTCTCGTTGCTGACGTGCGCCTGCTCCAGTTCGGCCACCAGCCGCGTGCGCAGCGCGGCCTGGGCGATGTCGTCGACCATTGCTTCGGCCAGCTGCCGCTGTTCGGGCAGCAGGCGCGCCTGTGCGCCGGGCAGGTACAGGCCGGCCACGCCGATCGCGCGGTCTTCGCCATCCAGCAGTGGCAGGAACCACCACTGCGCACCGGCCAGGGTGTCGGTGAAGCGGCCACTGGGCTGGCCGTGGCGCAGCGCCCAATCGGCGGCGGCCAGGTCGGTGTCACCGGGCTGGCTGCGGCCACCGGTTGCGGTATCCGCGCCGATCCGCAGCCACGCCGGCACGTCCATCGCCTGTTCCAGCGCATGTCGACCCGCCTGTGCCACCTCGCCATTGCCAGCGGCACTGGCCAGCTGACGGCCCAGCTGCTGGCGCGCACGTGCATGGCGGTTGGCCGCACGCAGCGCAATCACCTGCATGCGCAGGCGCGAGGCCAGGCGCCCGGCCACCAGTGCAGCGGCCAGGAACAGGAACACGGTGATCACGCCCTGGCGTGCACCGATGGCGAAGGTGAAGCGGGGTGCGATGAACAGGAAGTTGTAGGCGAGGAAACACAGGATCGCCGCCATCACCGCCACGCTGGCGCGCGTGCGCGCAGCCACCAGCACCACCGCGACGATGAACACCATCGACAGGTCGGCCATGCCCACCCAGCGTTCGGCCAGCCAGGCCACCGCACAGGCCAGCGCGGTAGCGATCAGTGCCTGCGCCGGTTCGTAGCTGATGCCGCGCACCGGCGGCAGCAGGCCCTCGCGGCGCGAGCGCGCACGTGCCTGCGGCGTGCTGATGATGGTGATCTCGTAATGCGCGCCGCGCTGGATCAGCTGCTGGGTCAGGGTGCGGTTGAACATCCGCGCCAGCGGCCGTTCACGGGTCCGGCCCAGTACCAGGGTCGACACGCCGTTGTGTGCGGCGTGGTCGAGCAGAGCATCGGCGATGCTCGATCCGTGCAGCAGTTCGGCGTCGCCGCCCAGCCGCCGTGCCAGTGCGAACGCGGCATCGATCTCGCGCCGGGTCGCGTCATCCTGACGGCGGCCCTGAACGGTCACTACCGTCCACGGTGCGTCGCGGCGCTCGGCGATGCGACGCGCCACGCGCACCAGGTATTCGCTCTGACCGCCGCCATCGATCGCCACCAGCACGCCGCGACGCAACGGCAGATTGCCTTCGCCACGCGCGGCGCGGGTCTCGCGCAGGCTGCTGTCGACGCGGTCGGCGGCTTCCTGCATCGCCAGTTCGCGCAGCGCGGTCAGGTTGGCCGGCGAGAAGAACGCCTGCAGGGCCTGTGCGGCCTGTTCCGGCACATAGACCTTGCCCTGCTGCAGGCGCGCGATCAGTTCGCGCGGCGGCAGGTCGACCAGCACGATGTCGTGCAGGCGGTCGAGCACACCGTCCGGCACGGTCTCGCTGACGCGCACGCCGGTGATCCGCATCACCACGTCGTTGAGGCTTTCCAGATGCTGGATGTTGACCGTGGTCCAGACGTCGATGCCGGCGTCCAGCAGCTCCATCACATCCTGCCAGCGCCGCTCATGACGGCTGCCGGGCGCATTGCGATGGGCCAGTTCATCCACCAGCACCAGCGCCGGATGCCGTGCCAGCACGGCATCCAGGTCCATCTCCTGCAGGGTGTGGCCGTGGTAGGCCACTTCCTTCAACGACAGCTGCGGCAGGCCCTCCAGCAGCGCCTGGGTATCGGCACGGCCATGGGTTTCCACCAGCCCGACCACCAGGTCAACGCCGCGGCGCAGCTGTTCCTGCGCGCGGGTCAGCATGGTGTAGGTCTTGCCAACGCCCGGCGCCGCGCCAAGGAACACGGTCAGCTTGCCGCCGGCTTCGCGTTGCAGGCCTTCGACCAGGGCGTCGGCCTGGCGGGTTCGTGCATCAGTCATGGGGGCCGCTGTCATGGCCGCCATTGTGCGCGCAGCCGATGCAGGCCGGCATCACGGCGCCTTGGCCGCATGGTCCAGCGCGAAGTTCAGCGTCACCACGTTCACCCGCGGCTGGCCGAACAGGCCCCATTGGCGCCCTTCGGTATTCGCCTGCACCAAGGCCTGCACGCGCTCCACCGGCAGGCCGCGGGCACGCGCCACGCGTGCCACCTGCAGCTGCGCCGCCGCCGGCGACAGCTGCGGATCCAGTCCACCGGCGGACTGCGTGACCAGGTCCGCAGGCACCTGCGCCGGAGCGACACCTTCGCGCGCGGCCACTGCAGCCGTGCTGGCGGCAACACGTTCGGCCAGCGCCGGGTTGCTGCGCGCCAGGTTGGAACCGGCCGCGGCCATCGGGTCGTAGTTGGCGGCCGACGGTCGTGCCTGGAAGTAGCCGTCACCGGTGAACGGCTGCGACAGCCATGCCGAGCCGCGCACCTGGCCACTGTCATCGCGCAGCAGGCTGCCTTCGGCCTGGGTCGGGTAGGCCAGGCCGGCAAAGCCGGTGGCGATGCCGGCGTAGACCGCGCCGGCCAGCAGCAGGGTAGCCAGGCCCAGGCCGATCGCCGGGCGCCAGCTGGCGCCATCCTGCAGGCTGGCCACGCGGGCCTCGGCCTTGGCGTCGCGCGGAAGGGAAGATGAGGTGGACACAGAACGGTTCATGCGCCGAATACCAGGACAAGAAGGAGGTCGATCAGCTTGATTGCCGCGAACGGCAGCAGAACGCCGCCGAGGCCGTACGCCAGCATGTTCCGGCGCAGCAGCGCGGTGGCGGTGGCCGGGCGGAAGCGCACGCCACGCAGGGCGAGCGGGATCAGGGCGGGAATCACCAGGGCGTTGAAGATCAGCGCTGCAAGCACCGCGTTGCGCGGGCTCGACAGCTGCATCACGTTCAGTGCGGCCATGGTCGGAACGGCAGCGGCGAACAGCGCCGGCAGGATCGCGAAGTACTTGGAGACGTCGTTGGCCAGCGAGAAGGTGGTCAGCGCGCCGCGGGTGATCAGCTGCTGCTTGCCCACTTCCACCACCGCCAGCAGCTTGGCCGGGTCCGAATCGAGGTCGACCATGTTGCCGGCCTCCTTCGCCGCCTGCGTGCCGGAGTTCATCGCCAGGCCGATGTCGGCCTGCGCCAGCGCAGGGGCGTCGTTGGTGCCGTCGCCGACCATCGCCACCAGGCGGCCGCCGGCCTGCTCCTGGCGGATGCGTGCCAGCTTGTCTTCGGGGCGAGCCTCGGCGATGTAGTCATCAACGCCGGCTTCGGCCGCGATGGCGGCGGCGGTCAGCGGGTTGTCGCCGGTGATCATCACCGTGCGGATACCCATCGCCCGCAGCTGTGCGAACTTCTCGCGCATGCCGTGCTTGACCACGTCCGACAGCTCGATCACGCCCAGCACATGGCGGCCCTCGGCCACCACCAGCGGGGTGGCACCATTGCGCGCGACCTGCTCGACGCGACCGGCCAGTTCCGCCGGCACGTTGCCGCCCAGCGCCTGGACGTGGGCACGGATCGCATCGGCGGCGCCCTTGCGGATCTGCCGGCCATGTTCCAGATCGACGCCAGACATGCGGGTCTGCGCACTGAAGGCCAGGTAGTCGGCATGGTCCGGCTCGGCGGTGGCGCAGCCCTGTTCGCGCGCCAGGCGCACGATCGACTTGCCTTCCGGGGTCGGGTCGGCCAGCGAAGAGAGCAGTGCGGCCTCGCGCAGCTGGCTGGCGTCGATGCCGGCCAGCGGATGGAAGTGGCTGGCCTGGCGGTCGCCGTAGGTGATGGTGCCGGTCTTGTCCAGCAGCAGCACGTCGACGTCGCCGGCCACTTCCACCGCCTTGCCCGACTTGGCCAGCACGTTGGCGGCCAGCGCACGGTTCATGCCGGCAATACCAATCGCCGGCAGCAGGCCGCCGATGGTGGTCGGGATCAGGCACACCAGCAGCGCGATCAGCAGCAGTGGATCGACCTTGACGCCGACCGCGGCACCAATGGCCGGCAACGTGGCCACCACCACCAGGAAGGTCAGCGTCATCGCCGCCAGCAGCAGGGTCAGCGCGATCTCGTTGGGGGTCTTCTGGCGGTTGGCACCCTCCACCAGCGCGATCATCCGGTCCAGGAAGCTGTGGCCCGGCTCGGCGGTCACCCGCACGATGATCTGGTCGGACAGCACCTTGGTGCCGCCGATCACGCCGGAACGGTCGGTACCGGCCTCGCGCAGCACCGGTGCCGATTCGCCGGTCACCGCCGCTTCGTTGATGGTGGCCAGGCCCTGCACGATCTCGCCATCGGCCGGCACCAGCTCACCGGCACTGACGATCACATGGTCGCCCGGGCGCAGCTCGGCGGCCGGCACCTGGGCTTCTGCCGCGCCTGGCTGCGGCGCCGCCAGCCGGCGTGCCACCAGGTCCTGGCGGGCACGGCGCAGCGAAGCGGCCTGGCCACGGCCACGCGCTTCGGCCACCGCCTCGGCGAAGTTGCCGAACAGCACGGTCACCAGCAGGATCGCGGTCACTGCCAGGCCGAAGCCCAGCGGCGCATTGCCGGTCAGGGTGACGATCGCGGCGACGATCGTGCCGGCCATCACCACCGCCATCACCGGGCTGCGCACCAGATGCATCGGCGACAGCTTGCGCACCGCTTCGACCAGCGCACGGCGCAGGCCGGCGCCATCGAGCAGGGCAGGGCGCGCTGCATGGGTACTACGGGTTGAACTTGCTTGGGTACTCATCAGGGTGTCCTTAGTGCAGTCCCAGGCTCAGGTGGTCGGCGATCGGGCCGAGCACCAGCGCCGGCATGAACTGCAGCACGGTCAGGATGACGATCACCGAGACCAGGGTCAGGGCGAAGGTCGGGGTTTCGATCTGCAGGCTGCCGGCAGACTCCGGGGCCTGGCGCTTGGCAGCCAGCTGTGCGGCCACCACCAGCGGAATGATCAGCAGCGGGAAACGGCCCAGCAGCAGTACCAGCGAGCAGCTCAGGTTCCACCACAGCGTGGCGTCACCCAGCCCTTCGAAGCCCGAACCGTTGTTGGCGTAGGCCGAAACATACTCGTAGAACACCTGGCTGATGCCATGGAAGCCGGGGTTGGAGGTGCCGGCCAGGCCGGGCACGGCCAGGGTGATCGCAGTGAACACCAGCAGGGTGATCGGCTGCAGCAGCACCAGCAGGGCCAGCAGGCGCACCTGTGGCGTCTCCAGCTTGCGGCCGAACAGTTCCGGCGTACGCCCGGTCATCAACCCGGCCAGGAACACGCCCAGCAGCAGGTACACGATGAACTGCTGCAGGCCGCAGCCGATGCCGCCCCAGATCGCGCTGACCAGCATGTTGACCATCGCGATGCCGCCACTCAGCGGCGCCAGCGAGTCATGCATGCCGTTGACCGAGCCGTTGGAGACCTGGGTGGTCACCGCCGCCCACAGCGCCGTGCCGTCGGCGCCGAAGCGCACTTCCTTGCCTTCCATCAGCAGCGGGGTGGCGGCGCTGGCGCTATGCCCTTCGCTCCACATCATCGCGCCGGTGGACAGCAGCGACATGCCCAGCATGCAGCAGAACACCAGGGCGCCGAAACGACGCCGGCCGGTGAACGCGCCGATCATGAAGATCACCGCCATCGGCACCAGCAGGATGCCAACGATTTCCAGCGCGTTCGACAGCGGGGTCGGGTTCTCCAGCGGGAAGCTGCTGTTCGGGCCGTACCAGCCGCCACCGTTGGCACCCAGCTGCTTGGCCGCGACCATCGCCGCCACCGGGCCCAGCGGCAGCTTCTGTTCGGCCATGCCGGCGCTGGCGTCGATCGGCGTGGCCTGAGGGCCACCGGCCATCGTCGAAGGCACGCCCTGGCTGGTCAGCAACAGGGTCCATACCAGGCACAGCGGCAGCAGGAAGCGCACGCACAGGCGCACCACGTCCACGTAGTAGTTGCCCACCGCCACCTGGCGGTCATCGCCGGTACCGGTGGCCGCCGTAGCCTGCGGCGCACGCGAGAACAACGCGCGCAGCGTCGCCACCGCCAGCGCCAGGCCCATCATCGGCGTCACCACCTGCAGGCCGGTGATACCGGTCATCTGCGAGAGGTAGGACAGCTGCGCCTGGCCCGAATAGTGCTGCTGGTTGGTATTGGTCAGGAACGAGATCATCGTGTGCAGCGCGGTGTCCCAGCGCATGTTCGGGATCTGGTCCGGATTCAGCGGCAACCAGGCCTGGGTCATGAACACCGCCTGGGTCAACACAGCGACCACCACGTTGCTCAGCACGAAGGCCAGCACGTAGCCGCGCCAGGACATCGAGCGCGACGGATCGACGCCGAACACCCTGTACAGCGGCTTCTCGATCCAGTGGAACAGCACGTCGACCTTCATCGGCGTGCCACGCATCACGCGGGCCAGGTACAGGCCCAGCGGCCACGCCAGCAGGAGGCTGGCGGCAATAATCACAAGCATCTCAGTCATGGCCGGCTCCGCTCAGAACGACTCGGGCCGCAGCACGACATAAAGAAGATAGGCGGCGGCGACCAGCACCAGCACGCCACACAACAACGACAGCCAGGGGGACATTGCAATAGCGTCCTGGTGGAACCCCTCCACCTCAGGCCGTCATCGTCGTCCTGCCGCCCATAAACGCACTACGCGCCGGACCGGGCCGACGCGTAAAGAGTGCATAAATTCCGTGGGCCAACCCGTAACCAGGCCCCGGGTAGCGCCGGGCCATGCCCGGCGACGGAAGCGGGGTCAGCCCGCCGGGACCGCCGCCTGCGCCACGCCCTTCAGCTCGCGATAGCGCTGCAGGGTGCTGTCGATCTCGGCCTTCAGCGCCTGCTGCTGCTGCAGGAACCCGGCCTGCAGTCGCTGTTGCGCCTGCAGCTGCACGTGCCGCTGGCGGATCGCCTCGGCCTGCTTGTCGGCCACCTTGCCACCGGCCAGTTCACGGTCACCGGCCGCCGACAGCAGCGCCACCAGCGATTCGCGCAGGCTGGTGACGTTGTACTCGGCGGTCTTCAGGTTGTTGTCCAGCACTTCCTGGCGTTCGGCGAACACCCGGCGCAGGTCGTCCTCGCTGCCATAGGTGGACAGCATCGCCTGCTCGGTACGCTGGCGGGTCTGCTCGGCCATCAGGTCCAGCTGCTGCTGCTGCGCCACGGTGCTGGCCGCGGCGCGCTCCTCGTCGGTCAACGCGCGCTGGACCTGCGCATTGCGCAGGCCACTCTTCGCGTTGAATTCCTCGCGGGCATGATTGACCGCATCGGCCGGCAGCGAATCACTGCAGATCCGCTCCTTGCCCTCGTTCCAGCAGTACAGCTTCTTTTCCACCTTGCCGCCGTCGCGCGACTGCGCCGGCACGGTGAACGGCACGGCCAGCAGCAGGCCGGCAAAGAGAACAGCAGGAACTCGGGACATGACCTTTCCCCTGGTCGGTCAGCGGATCGAACGGACGCCGTACTGGGCCCGGTAGGCTTCCAGCGGCTGCCGGTAACCGACAAGTTCCGGGTTGCCGGAGGCGAAATCAAGCAGATCGGCCAGCGATGCCACGGCGATCACCGGAATGCCGGCCTCTTCGGCCACCGACTGCGCCGCCGAACGGCGGTCGGTTTCCGAGGCGATCTCCTGGCGATCCAGGGCCACCACGATGCCGGCCGGAGTGCCGCCGGCGGCGCGGATGATGCCCAGCGCTTCGCGGATCGCAGTACCGGCAGTGATCACGTCATCGACGATCAGCACGCGCTTGCTGTTCATGTCGGCGCCGATCAGCTGGCCGCCCTCGCCATGGTCCTTGGCTTCCTTGCGGTTGAACGACAGCGGCAGGTCGCGGCCACGCTGGGCCAGCTCGCAGGCCATCGCGGTCGCCAGCGGAATGCCCTTGTAGGCCGGGCCGAACACCACGTCGTACTTGATCCCGGTGGCATCGATGGCATCGGCGTAGCACGCGCCGAGCTGCGACAGCAGCGAACCGGAGTCGAAACGACCGGCGTTGAAGAAATAGGGGCTCAGCCGGCCGGACTTGAGGGTGAACTGGCCGAAGCGCAGGGCATCGGCGGTCAGGGCCAGCTGCAGGAAACGGTGGCGGTGGTCGCTCATCAAAACTCGATTCATCTTCATTTGGAGCACAAATCCTAATCCAGCTGGGCGTTTCGCGCTCGTCCAGCGCCATGTGAAAGGCGTCCGGGCCCGGCCCGGCGGACTGCGCAGCCCTGCGGGCAACCGGTATGCTTGCCCGGTTTCCCGCCGCAGGTCCCCCGCATGCGCATCATCAGTTTCAACGCCAATGGCATCCGTTCCGCCGCGACCAAGGGCTTCCTCGACTGGTTCCGTGCCCAGGACGCCGACGTCCTGTGCATCCAGGAAACCAAGGCCCAGGAAGACCAGCTGACCGACCCGATGTTCCGTCCGGACGGCCACCACTGCTTCTACCGCGACGCCATCACCAAGAAGGGCTACAGCGGCGTGGCGATCTACAGCAAGCGCGAGCCGGACCAGGTCATCACCTCGCTGGGCTGGGCTCCGTTCGACGACGAAGGCCGCTACATCGAGGCGCGCTACGGCAACCTCAGCGTGGTCTCCTTCTATATCCCGTCGGGCAGCTCGGGCGACCTGCGCCAGGGCTTCAAGTTCGAAGTGATGGAATGGCTGCGGCCGATCCTCGAGGAGTGGGCGCGCAGCGGCCGCGACTACGTACTGTGCGGCGACTGGAACATCGTGCGTTCGGCGCTGGACATCAAGAACTGGAAGTCCAACCAGAAGAACTCCGGCTGCCTGCCGGAAGAGCGCGACTGGCTCAACGCCCTGTGCGCCGACCATGGCCAGGCCACCGATGTCGGCGCCGGCCGTGGCTGGGCCGATGCCTACCGCCTGCTCAACCCCACCGGCGAGGACTACACCTGGTGGAGCAACCGCGGCGCAGCCCGCGCCAACAATGTCGGTTGGCGCATCGACTACCAGTTCATCACCCCGGGCCTGCGTGACCGACTGCGCAGCTGCTCGATCTACCGCGACGAGCGCTTCTCCGACCACGCCCCGTTCATCGTGGACTACGACCTGTGACCGAGGCTGCCACGCCGGTCAGCTACAAGGGCTGGGCCGGAATCAAGCGCGCTTTCGGTACCCCGTCGGCGCTGACCATGGCCATGCTTGGCTTCGGCAGTGGCCTGCCGTTCCTGCTGATCGCTTCGCAGACGCTGTCCACGCGCCTGCGCGACGTCGGCCTGGACCTGGGCAGCATCGGTCTGATCAGCCTGGCCAGCTTCTTCTACCTGCTCAAGTTCCTGTGGGCGCCGCTGCTGGACCGCTATGCCTTCCCGCTGCTGGGCGGGCTCGGCCGCCGCCGTTCGTGGCTGCTGGTGTCGCAGGCGCTGGTACTGGTCGGCCTGGTCGCACTGGCCTTCGTGCGGCCCGAACAGGGTGTCTGGCCGCTGGTGATGTGGGTGCTGGTGGCGTCGTTCGCCGGCGCCACCCAGGACTCCGCCGTCGATGCCTATCGCATCGAGATCGCACCGCAGGCCGCCCAGGCGGCGCTGGCGGCCACCTATACGCTGGGCTACCGGATCGGCCTGATCCTGGCCGGTGCAGGCGCGCTCTACCTGGCCCAGTTCGAAGGCTGGATCGTCGCCTACCTGGCGATGGCCGCGCTGATGCTGCTGCCGATCGTCACCACCCTGCTGTGCGCAGAACCGGAGCGCCCGGCCACCGCCGTGCAGCGCCGCATCGATATCGCCGAAGCCTTCATCCAGCCCATTTCCAGCTTCTTCAGCCGCAATGGCGTGGCGCTGGCACTGGTGCTGCTGGCCTTCGTCGGCCTGTTCAAGTTTCCCGATCAGGTGATCGGTGTGATGGCCGGGCCGTTCTATCTCGATTCGGGGTTCGACAAGGCCGACATCGCTACTGTCTCCAAGCTGTTCGGCGTGTGGATGGGGATCGGTGGTGCGTTCCTGGGCGGCATCGCGGTGGCCGCATTCGGCTTCCGCCGCATGCTGCTGGTGGCCGCACTGGGCGTGGCGCTGTCCAACCTGGCCTTCCTGCTGATGGCGCACAACCCGGGCAAGCTGTGGGCGTTCTATGCCGCACTCAGTGCCGACAACCTGTTCCAGGGTTTTGCGGGCACCGTGCTGGTCGCCTTCATGTCGTCGCTGACCGACCGCAACTTCACCGCAACCCAGTACGCGCTGCTGGTGTCGCTGGCCAACCTGCCCGGCAAGTTCGTCGGCGGTGTCTCCGGCTACATCGTCGAAGCCACGTCCTACAGCACGTTCTTCATCCTCAGCTCGGTCACCGTGGTGCCGACCCTGCTGCTGCTGGCCTGGCTGTGGCCGCGGATCGCCGACCGCGGGCCGCCGCCGGTCGCCTGATTGCCTGCCCGCCCGGACTGCGGGATCATCGCCCCCGACGCGCCGAGGGGGCGGTGCCTTGCGAACGGGGAAGTGAGCATGGCCGACGTTGTGCTGCGGGACCTGGACCCGCTGCTGCTGGAACGTATCCGACGAGTCGCGGTCGCCCGCGGCTGGACCCACGAACAGACCTGCGCCGCCTTGCTGGAGCAGGGCCTGTTCAGCAGTGAACTGGAGGTTCGCTCCGGCTTCGGTGATCCCGAAGTGGACGCGCTCTCCGACGCCATCGCCGCCCTGCAGGCCCTGCCCGCAGGGCAGGGCTTCGATTAGCGCCTTTGTAGCGTCGAGCCATGCTCGACTGCCGTTCCCGGTAGATCCACGCCATGCGTGGATGACCACCTCACGCCAGGTGGATCGCACCCAGTATCCGCGGCCCCTTCGCCCCGGTCACGCTCGGCAGGTTGCCCGCCAGCCCGTCCATCGTCCGCTGCGCCAGCCAGGCGAAGCCCATCGCCTCCACGTACTCCGGGTCCAGCCCATGCACCGCGCTGGACTCCACCTGCACCTCCGGCAGCCGCGCCGCCAGTCGCTTCATCAGCTGCCGGTTGCGCACCCCGCCGCCACAGACCAGCAGGCGCCGGGTCTGCGGCTGCTGCGCCAGCAGTGCATCGGCCACGGTCGCCACGGTCAGCTCCAGCAGGGTGGCCTGCACATCGGCAGCGGCGTACTCGCCTTCCCCCATGTGTGCCTCGGCCCAAGCCAGGTGGAACTGCTCGCGCCCGGTGCTCTTCGGCGGCGGCAGCGCGAACCACGGGTCCGAACGCCAGCCCGCCAACAGCCCCTCGTCCACCGCACCACTGGCGGCATACGCGCCATCGGCATCGAAGGTGCGGCCGGTGTGGCGCTGGCACCAGGCATCCATCAGCGCATTGGCCGGGCCGGTATCGAAGCCCCGCACCGCGCCTTCGCGCGGGATCAGGGTCAGGTTGGCGATGCCGCCCAGATTGAGCACCGCGCGGTCTTCATCGGCGGTGCCCAGCATGCCCAGGTGGAAGGCTGGCATCAGCGGCGCGCCATGGCCACCGGCTGCCACGTCGCGGCGGCGGAAGTCGGACACCGTGGTGATCCCGGTCAGTTCGGCGATGCGGTTGCCGTCGCCCAGCTGCACGGTGAAGGCGGGATTGGCCAGCGGGCGGTGGCGCACGGTCTGGCCGTGCGAGCCGATCGCGCGCACCTGGCTGCGATCCACGCCGGCCTCGGCCAGCAGCTGGTTGGCGGCCCCGGCAAAGTTGATCGCGATCCGCGCGTCCAGCTCGCCCAGCTCCTCCAGCGAATCCAGCGGGCCACCTTCGCCCAGCGCCACCAGCCGCGCGCGCAGCACCGGCTCCCAGCGGGCGGTCAGGCCGTGCACGAAGCGGCAGCCACCGCCGGCGGGGAACTGCACCAGCGCGGCGTCGATGCCGTCGGCGCTGGTGCCCGACATCAGGCCAAGGTACAGGGGGGCGTCAGCGTCGGCAGTCGTGTTCATGGCAGGCATAAAAAAAGGACGCGGCAAGCTTGGGCTGCCGCGTCCTTCCTCGTCAACGCAGGGGCTCAGCCGCGCTTGCGGCCGGTCGCCTGCTTGTCCTTGGCGCTGGCCACTTCGGGGGCGGCCTCGTCGCGGCTGGTAGGTGCCGGGCTGGCATCGGCGTAGATCAGCTTCTCCATGCCCTGGATGCGCGCCATGGCCGGTGCGGTCTGCGCGCGGAAGGCGACCAGCTCGGCACCCTTCAGCGGTTCCGGCGGCGGCATGGTCACGGTCAGCGGGTTGCGGTGCTCGCCGTTGACGCGGAATTCGTAGTGCAGGTGCGGGCCGGTTGCCAGGCCGGTCGAGCCGACATAGCCGATCACCGTGCCCTGGGCCACGCGCTGGCCGGTCCTGATGTTCGCAAAGCGCGACATGTGGCCGTACAGGGTGGTGTGGCCGCGGCCATGGTCGAGGATCACCACATTGCCGTAGCCGTTCTGCACGCCGGCGAACTGCACGCGGGCGTCGCCGGCGGCCATGATCGGGGTACCGGTGCGCGCGGCGTAGTCCACGCCCTTGTGCATGCGCATCTTGCCAAGCACCGGGTGCTTGCGCGCGCCGAAGGTCGAGCTCAGCCGCGCGAACGGGATCGGCATGCGGATGAAGCTCTTCTTCAGCGAGCGGCCGTTGATGTCGTAGTACTCGGACTTGCCGTTGCGATCGAAGCGGAAGCCGGAGTAGGTCTTGCCGCCGGTGGTGAAGGTCGCCGCCAGGATCTTGCTGGTGTCCACCTTCTCGCCTTCGCGCCAGGTTTCATCCATCACCACGCTGAAGCGGTCGCCCGGCTGCAGGTCCTTGGAGAAGTCGATGTCGTACTTGAAGATGTCGTCGGTCATCGTCGCGATCGCCGACGGCGACAGCCCGGCCCGTCGGGCGGCGGCATACAGCGAACTGGTGATCTCGCCGCTGGTGACCACGGTGCGCGTGGAGGTCTCGCGCCTGGTCACCTTTTCCTTGATGTCGTCGCCGGCCAGGCTCAGTTCCACCCGGTTGTCGGCATCCCGGTCGAAGCGGATGCTGCGCAGGTCGCCGGACAGCGGCATGTCGAAGGCGATCTCGGCGCCGGGGCGCAGCTTGGTCAGCGCCTCGCGTGCGCCGGGATGGTCCAGTACCCGGTGCAGGGTGGTGGCCGGAATGCCGGCCTTGTCGAACAGGTCGCTCAGGGTCTGGCCACGCTGCACGCGCAGCACCTGCCAGCTATCGCCAGGCACCTGCTGCTGGCGGGCCATGGTCAGCGGCGGCAACGGCAGCGCCAGGCTGGTGTGGCTGTCGGCGTAAGGCGCATCGATGGTGTGCGAGAAACCGGGGACGATCGTCGCCACCAGGGCGCCGATGGTCGCGAACAGGCTGGCGTGCATCCAATGGCGGCGCGTCCAGCGCTCATTGAAGGCGGCGGGAAGGTGTTGCCTGAGCTTCCGATGCAGGGCGTTGTCGTGCAGGACGTGGAGGCGTTCCTGGAAGCGCTGCTTGCGTGCGCGCCCTTGTTCGGAATTGTGCATCGGCGGTTTTTTCCTGGCGGCCCGGGAGCGCGGGCCTGATCGCCGGTTACCATAGACACCTGAGAAAACCGCGTCAAACCCTTGTGCCCATTGGCTTTTGTGAAGCCAATCGGGTTAACTTTGCTTTAACACCCCACACAAGAATCGGCGTTGCCGGGAGTAGTCACGTGTCCTCGATTGAAGAAGCCCTTGCCCTGATCGGCCGTGGTGCCGACGAGATCCTCAAGCTCGAGGATCTGCGTGCGCGCCTGCAGGAAGGCCGCCCGTTGCGGATCAAGGCCGGCTTCGACCCCACCGCGCCCGACCTGCACCTGGGCCATACGGTGCTGCTGAACAAGATGCGCCAGTTCCAGGACCTCGGCCACCAGGTCATTTTCCTGATCGGCGACTTCACCGGCATGATCGGCGACCCGTCCGGCAAGAGCCTGACCCGCAAGCCACTCAGCCGCGACGACGTGCTGGCCAACGCCCGTACCTATGAGGAACAGGTGTTCAAGGTGCTGGACCGCAGCCGTACCGAAGTCCGCTTCAACTCGGAGTGGTTCGGCAAGATGGGCGCGGCCGACATGATCCGCCTGGCTGGCCAGCACACCGTGGCGCGCATGCTCGAGCGCGACGACTTCGCCAAGCGCTATGCCGCCCAGCAGTCCATCGCCATCCATGAGTTCCTGTACCCGCTGGTGCAGGGCTACGACTCGGTGGCCCTGGAGGCCGACGTCGAACTGGGCGGTACCGACCAGAAGTTCAACCTGCTGATGGGCCGTGGCCTGCAGGAACACCACGGCCAGAAGCCGCAGGTGGTGCTGACCATGCCGCTGCTGGAGGGCCTGGACGGCGTCAACAAGATGTCCAAGTCGCTGGGCAACTACATTGGTATCAGCGAGCCGGCCATCGACATCGTCACCAAGACAATGAAGGTGGACGACACCCTGATGTGGCGCTGGATCGAGCTGCTGTCCTTCGACATCAGCCAGGCCGAAGCCATGCAGCTGCGCGAGCAGGTGGCCAATGGCGGCCTGAACCCGCGCGTGGTCAAGCTGCGCCTGGCGCGTGAACTGGCGACCCGTTTCCACGACGCTGCGGCGGCCGAGCAGGCGATTGCCGGCTGGGAAGCGGCGGTGACCGGGCAGGGCGACATCACCCAGCTGCCGTTGCAGGACGTGGCGATCCCGGCCGAGGGCCTGCGTATCGCCGCGTTGCTGACGGCGGCCGGCCTGACCCCGAGCAATTCCGAAGCCAACCGCAAGCTCAAGGAGCGCGCGGTCAAGGTCGACGGTGAAGTGGTCGAAGATGGCCAACAGGTGCTGCAGCCGGGCTTCGAGGGCCTGCTGCAGGTCGGCAAGCGAACTTTCGCCCGCGTGCGCCTGGTCGCTGCCTGAGACAAAGGAAGGGCCGGCGCAGCCGGCCCTTCCTTAATGCTCTTGTAGAGCCAAGCCCACGCTTGGCTGCGCTTCGCGGGTTCCTACCGCAGCGCGATGGATGAACGGATGCAACATCCGTTGAAAAAAATCGCCACACCCCCTTCACAAATGATGCAAATGGGGACATACTTCTCCTCCCCCGTCGCAGGGGTCGCCACCAAGGGGCTTCAGCGACAACAGGGCGCCCACCACCGCCGAACGAGATGATCGAACGAAGGTGTTGACGGACTGAAAAAGTCTGGCATAATGGGCGGCTCGCTACGAAGGAAACTTCGCAGCATACGGGAACGGCGCTGAGGCCGCTTCCCCGGATCTTTGAAAGTATGCGCAGGTATCTTGTGAAGGCGCCTGCAGGAAGGATGATTGTCCATCTTGCAGACGTTTGATCAAGCAACTA
>NZ_QXDB01000002.1:667524-726633 GCF_003550055.1 Stenotrophomonas sp. AG209 | reverse complement strand
TCCATCTTCAGATTGGCGTTCTCGGCCCGAAGGCGGCTGATCTCGCTTTCCAGGTCAGTGGCCGGCCTGCGGGCCTCAGAGGTCAACGACCGGCCCGCACGGACCGCGTCAAGCCAATTTGCCAGTGTTTTGACGGACATTTCCAATTGGCGGGCCGCTGCGGCTGGGCCGAGCGACTCGGCCAGCTCCACGGCTTGGTGCTTGAACTCATCGGTGTAGCTACGACGGGTGATACGGGACATAAGGGACCTCCAAGTGCGATCAAAGTATCGCTTCTTGGCGTCCGCTGACGGGGGGGCCAGATCAGTCCGCCGCATGGATGCGGCGGCCAAGCCTCCAGGGATGGATTCACGGCGTCTCCCGCGAACCCAACCCGCCCGACCCAGCGCGGCTTTTGCTCTGAGCCCCCGCCACGAGGGGCTCAGCCGTTGGCCGGAATCCTCACAGTTCCGAACGAATGCGCGCGCGCAGTGCTTCCAGATCCTTGGCAAACGCATCGATACCGGTCGCCAGCTTCTCGGTCGCCATCGGATCGGCCGCCAGGTCGGCTGCGAACTTCGCCGCATCGATCGGGGTCACCGCCACGCCATCCGCCGCACCGGCCACCAGCTTGCGCGGCAGCTCGCCGTGGTCGGCGTCCAGCTTCTCCAGCAGGTCCGGCGAAATCGTCAGGCGGTCGCAGCCGGCCAGCGCTTCGATCTGCGCGGTCGAACGGAACGAGGCGCCCATCACCACCGTCGGCGAACCACGGCGCTTGAATTCGGCGTACACGCCGCGCACGAACTTCACGCCCGGGTCTTCGTCGATGCTGGCCGGGGTCTGGCCGTTGGCCACGTACCAATCGAGGATGCGGCCGACGAACGGCGAGATCAGGAACGCGCCGGCTTCGCTGCAGGCCAGGGCCTGGGTCGGGTTGAAGATCAGGGTCAGGTTGCAGTCGATGCCCTCGGCCTGCAGGATGCGCGCCGCTTCCACGCCTTCCCAGGTCGCGGCGATCTTGATCAGGATCTTCTCGCGGGGCACGCCGGCATCGGCGTACATCTGGATGAACTGGCGGGCCTTGGCCACGGTGGCGGCGGTGTCGTGGGCCTGGTCGGCATCCACTTCGGTGGACACGCGGCCCGGCACCAGCGTGCTCAGCAGCGCGCCGACGCCGATGGTCAGGCGGTCGGCCACGGCGTGCACCACGGCTTCGCGGTCGCCCGTCTGCTGGCGGCCCCAAGCCAGTTCGCGTTCGATCAGCTCGGCGTAGACCGGCAGGTCCAGCGCCTTCTTCACCAGGGTCGGGTTGGTGGTGCAGTCCACCGGCTGCAGGCGCTTGATCGCCTCGTAGTCACCGGTATCGGCAACGACCACGGACAGTTCGCGCAGCTGGGACAGTTTGGACGGGGTACTCATTACGGCTCCTGGTGCAGGGGGATCGAATCGCGCGCGGTGCGCAGCGGTAATCAGGGGCGGTCGTTGTGGACCGCGGTCACGCGCAGGCGCAGCTTGCGGCCGCCGGGCGCGTTCCAGTCGATGCTCTGGCCGATGGCCAGGCCCAGCAGGGCACTGCCGACCGGGGCCAGCACGGACACCTTGCCTTCATCGACGTTGGCTTCGCGGGGGAAGACCAGGGTCAGGACGTGTTTCTCGCCCGACACTTCATCTTCGCACTCCACGCGCGAATGCATCATGACGATGCCTTCGGGAATCTGGTCCGGCGCCAGCACGGTGGCCCGGTTGAGTTCTTCAGCAAGCGCGAGCGCGGCAGGCGTCTGGCTCAGCGCAGGGGATTCGAGCATGGCATCCAGGCGGTCCATGTCGAAGGTGGAAACGGTGATCGACGGCGGCAGGCCGCTGGCGGTGTTCATGGTGAAGCTCCTTGGTTGAAAGCCATGCAAAAGGCGGCACCTGCTGGCGCCGCCTGTCTGTATTGTGGGGACAAATGCGGCCGGAATCGACTCCTGCCGATTCCGGGCCGGTACTGCGGGGGCTCAGCCGTTCAGCGCGGGGCCGGGCAGGGCCGGTGCATCGCTGCCGGCATCGAGCGCCTCCAGCGTGAACAGCGCCTGCGGCAGGCGCTTGAACTGGTCGGCCAGCTCCATCAGGAAGTCGTTCATGGCCGAGCTGCGGCGCCAGATCATGGCGATGCGGCGGCTGGGACGGCCTTCGCCGGTGAAGTCGAGCAGGCGGATGTTGTTCGAGCGCGGCACCGGCGGCTGCACCGACAGGCTCGGCAGCAGGGTGATGCCGACGTCGGCGGCGACCATCTGCCGCAGCGTTTCCAGGCTGGTGGCGCGGAACTCGGACTTCTCGTTGGCGCCGAACAGGCGGCAGACTTCCAGCGCCTGGTCGCGCAGGCAATGGCCGTCTTCCAGCAGCAGCAGCTTCTGCGTGGCCAGTTCCTGCACGTCCAGGTGTTCGCGGCGGGCCAGCGGATGGCGCCCGGACACGGCCAGCAGGAACGGTTCCTCGAACAGGAATTCGGCATGCAGCTGGTCGTCGATCACCGGCAGGGCCAGCAGCGCGGCGTCGAGCTTGCCTTCGCGCAGGCGATCCAGCAGCACGTCGCTCTTTTCCTCGACCAGCAGCAGTTCCAGCTCCGGGAAGCGCTCGCGGATGCGCGGGATCACATGCGGCAGCAGGTACGGGCCGAGGGTCGGGAAGATCCCCAGGCGCACCGTACCGGCTTCCGGATCGCGGCTGCGTCGCGCCGCTTCCTTCAGCTGTTCCACTTCGGACACGATCACCCGTGCCCGTGCCGCCGCTTCCTGGCCGGCCGGGGTCAGCATCACCTTGCGCGGTGCGCGTTCCACCAGCGGCAGGCCCAGCTCTTCTTCCAGCTTGCGGATCTGCGTCGACAGCGTGGGCTGGCTGACGAAGCAGGAGGCGGCAGCCCGGCCGAAATGCTTGTGGTCGGCCAGGGCTACCAGGTACTTCAGATCACGTAGGTTCATCCTTACACCCCAGGGGTAACGGACCGGCTGACGGCGTGGTTACCCGACAGGCAGACAATGTTCCCGGTGATCTGGGAACGGTGGATCAGGCTGCTTCAGCAACGGCACCGCTGCTGTTGCTCACCGACGAGCGGATCAGGTGGTCGAACGCGCTCAGTGCGGCGGTCGAACCGGCGCCCATGGCGATGATGATCTGCTTGTAGGGCACCGTCGTGCAATCGCCAGCAGCGAACACGCCCGGCAGGTTGGTCTGGCCGCGGTCGTCGATGACGACCTCGCCACGCGGCGACAGCGCCACCACATCCTTCAGCCACTCGGTGTTGGGCAGCAGGCCGATCTGCACGAAGATGCCTTCCAGCTCGACGCGGTGGGCATCGCCGCCGACGCGGTCCTTGTAGACCAGGCCGGTGACGCGGCTGCCGTCGCCCAGCACTTCGGTGGTCTGCGCACTGGTCAGCACGGTGACGTTGGCCAGGCTGCGCAGCTTCTTCTGCAGCACTTCATCGGCGCGCAGGCTGGAATCGAACTCCAGCAGGGTTACATGCGACACGATGCCGGCCAGGTCGATGGCCGCTTCCACGCCGGAGTTGCCGCCGCCGATCACCGCCACGCGCTTGCCCTTGAAGAGCGGACCATCGCAATGCGGGCAGTAGGCCACGCCCTTGTTGCGGTACTGGTCTTCGCCCGGCACGTTCATCTGCCGCCAGCGCGCGCCGGTGGACAGGATCACCGAGCGCGACTTCAGCACCGCACCGTTCTCCAGCTGCACCTGCACCAGGCCGTCTTCACCGGCCGGCACCAGTGCACTGGCGCGCTGCAGGTTCATGATGTCCACCTCGTACTCGCGCACGTGCTGTTCCAGCGCCGTGGCCAACTTCGGGCCTTCGGTCTCCTTCACCGAAATGAAGTTCTCGATCGCCATCGTGTCCAGCACCTGGCCACCGAAACGCTCGGCGGCGATACCGGTGCGGATGCCCTTGCGTGCGGCATAGATCGCCGCTGCAGCGCCAGCCGGGCCACCGCCGACCACCAGCACGTCGAAAGCGTCCTTGGCGGCGATCTTCTCGGCATCGCGCTTGCTGGCATTGGTGTCCAGCTTGGCCACGATCTGCTCCAGGGTCATGCGGCCCTGGTCGAACACTTCACCGTTGAGGTACACGGTCGGCACCGACATGATCTCGCGCTGCTCGACTTCGTCCTGGAACAGGGCGCCGTCGATGGCCACGTGCTGGATGCGCGGGTTGAGCACCGCGGCCAGGTTCAGTGCCTGCACCACGTCCGGGCAGTTCTGGCAGGACAGCGAGAAGTAGGTTTCGAACTTGTATTCACCTTCCAGGTTCTGCACCTGCTCGATCAGCTCGGCGGTGGCCTTGGACGGGTGGCCGCCGACCTGCAGCAGCGCCAGCACCAGCGAGGTGAACTCGTGGCCCATCGGCAGGCCGGCGAAGGTCAGGTGGATGTCCTGGCCCGGGGTGCCCAGGTCGAAGGACGGCACGCGGCCCTGACCATCGCGCAGGACCTGCAGCGTGATCTTGTCCGACAGGCTTTCCAGGGTCTGCAGCAGTTCCAGCATTTCCTGCGACTTGGCGCCGTCGTCGGCGTGCGCGGTGATCTGGATCGGGCGGGTCACGCGCTCCAGATAGGTCTTCAGCTGCGACTGCAGGTTGGCGTCCAACATCGGGTCATCTCCTGGCTTCAGGCAAACAGGGGGCGTGGCACCGCTGTAGAAGGTAGCGGACCAGCAGGGGGTAGGGGTGAACCCAAGACAGCGACCGTGGAAGGTGCTGGCTGGCCAAGGCGGGCGTGCGTTGGCTGTCTTGGGTTCACCCCCACGCCGGCGGGGGGACCGGCACGGGGATGAAAGGCGCGCCATGGCGTGGGGCCACGGCAGGCCGGTACTGCTTTAGATCTTGCCGACCAGGTCCAGCGACGGGGTCAGGGTCTTCTCGCCTTCCTTCCACTTGGCCGGGCAGACCTGGTTCGGGTTGGCGGCGGTGAACTGGGCAGCCTTCAGCTTGCGCAGGGTCTCGGCGACGTCACGGGCGATCTCGTTGGAGTGGATCTCCAGGGTCTTGATCACGCCTTCCGGGTTGATGATGAAGGTGCCGCGCAGGGCCAGGCCCTCTTCTTCAATGTGCACGCCGAAGGCGCGGGTCAGCTGGTGGGTCGGGTCGCCGACCAGCGGGAACTGGGCCTTGCCGACGGCCGGCGAGGTTTCGTGCCACACCTTGTGCGAGAAGTGGGTGTCGGTGGTGACGATGTAGACCTCGGCGCCGGCCTTCTTGAACTCGGCGTAGTGGTCAGCGGCGTCTTCGATCTCGGTCGGGCAGTTGAAGGTGAAGGCGGCCGGCATGAAGATCAGGACGGACCACTGGCCCTTCAGGCTGTTGTCGGAAACCTTGATGAACTCGCCATTGTGGTAAGCGTTGGCTTCGAACGGCTGGATCTGGGTGTTGATGAGGGACATCATTTTTCCTCTGGTGAAGGGGAGTGGGTGAATCGACAGGAGCTAGGTTACCGATTCGCTCGCGATAAGAACAATCCATTGATTGCATCTATTTGATAGATGGAGTCTATCAAAGGCCCATGAGCCGGCACTGAACCTTGCCGCCCTCATCCTGCAACTGCCTGTGTGACAAGGGAAAGCCCCCGGAGGCGCAGAATGTGGCCGATAGCCCCTCCTTATTCCCTCCGCCAGAACCTGAACGGATTGCAGCTTTTGTAGAGCCGAGCCCATGCTCGGCTGCGGGTGGAGCAGCCGAGCATGGGCTCGGCTCTACAATTGCGGAATGTCTCTGCAACCCGAACCCACCCTGCGCCAGGTCGTGGCCGAGGCCAGTGCCCGCCTCGGCGGCGTCGAGGCCCGCCATGAGGCCGAACTGCTGCTGCTGCACGTGCTGGACCGCCCACGCAGCTGGCTGTTCGCGCATGCCACCGATCCGCTCGCCGCCGCCGACCAGGCCGCCTTCGAAGCGCTGTTGGCCCGCCGCGTGGCCGGCGAGCCGGTGGCCTACCTGACCGGCCGCCGCGGTTTCTGGACGCTGGACCTGGAGGTCGACCCGGCCACGCTGATCCCGCGTCCGGAAACCGAACTGCTGGTCGAGCTGGCGCTGGAGCGCCTGCCGCAGGACCGTGCGCTGCGGATGGCCGACCTGGGCACCGGCAGCGGCGCCATCGCGCTGGCGCTGGCCAGCGAGCGGCCACAGGCGCAGGTGCTGGCCACCGATGCCAGCCCGGGCGCGCTGGCCGTGGCCGCGCGCAATGCTGAGCGCCATGAACTGCGCAACGTCCGCTTCGCCGAGGGCGGGCACGACTGGTATGCGCCGCTGCAGGGCGTGCGGTTCGACCTGATCGCCAGCAACCCGCCGTACATCGCCAGCGACGACCCGCACCTGGCACAGGGCGACCTGCGCTTCGAACCGGCCACTGCGCTGGCCTCCGGCGTGGACGGGCTGGATGACATCCGCCGCATCGTCGACGGTGGCCAGGCCCACCTGCTGCCCGGCGCTTGGCTGCTGATCGAGCACGGTTGGGACCAGGGCGCGGCGATCCGCGCGCTGTTCGACGCCGCGGGTTTTGCGGAGGTGCAGACCGTGCAGGACCTGGAGCAGCGCGACCGGATCACCCTGGGCCGGCGTCCGGCCTAGAATGGAGGTTCTCCTGCCCCGGCAGGGCATCACCCTGGAGCTGCAAGCATGCGTACGCTGTACCCCGCCATCACCCCCTACGACGTCGGCACCCTGAAGGTCGACGACCGCCACACGCTGTACTTCGAACAGTGCGGCAACCCGGACGGCAAGCCGGTGGTGATGCTGCACGGTGGCCCGGGCGGTGGTTGCAGCGACAAGATGCGCCAGTTCCACGACCCGTCCAAGTACCGCATCATCCTGTTCGACCAGCGCGGTGCCGGCCGTTCCACTCCGCACGCGGACTTGGTGGACAACACCACCTGGGACCTCGTCGCCGATATCGAGAAGCTGCGTGAGCACCTCAAGGTTGATCGCTGGCAGGTGTTCGGCGGCAGCTGGGGCTCGACCCTGGCCCTGGCCTATGCCGAAACCCACCCGCAGCGCGTGACCGAACTGGTCCTGCGCGGCATCTTCATGCTGCGTCGCTGGGAGCTGGAATGGTTCTACCAGGAAGGCGCCAACCGCCTGTTCCCGGATGCGTGGGAGCATTACCTGAAGCCGATTCCGTCGGTGGAGCGTCATGACCTGATCTCGGCCTTCCACCGCCGCCTGACCAGCGACGACGAAACCACCCGCCTGGAAGCGGCCAAGGCGTGGGCGGTGTGGGAAGGCGCGACCAGCTTCCTGCACGTCGATGACGACTTCATCAACAGCCACGAAGACCCGCATTTCGCGCTGGCGTTTGCCCGCATCGAGAACCACTACTTCGTCAACGGCGGCTTCTTCGAGGTGGAAGACCAGCTGCTGCGCGACGCCCACCGCATCGCCAACATTCCCGGCGTGATCGTGCACGGCCGCTACGACGTGGTCTGCCCGCTGGCCAACGCCTGGGACCTGACCAAGGTGTGGCCGAAGGCGAAGCTGGAGATCACGCCGGCCTCGGGTCACTCGGCGTTCGAAGCCGAAAACGTGGACGCGCTGGTGCGCGCCACCGATAGCTTCGCCTGATCGGTAGCGCCGGGCCATGCCCGGCGCTACCTGCCCTCATCCACGCATGGCGTGGATCTACCACAGCCCGGTAGTGCCGGCCGCTGGCCGGCAACCCCGAAACGATTGGATCGGCGTAGGCGCCGGCCAGCGGCCGGCGCTACCACTCCCCGGCCAGCAACGCGTCGGCAAGCACCTGCAGCTTCGGCGAGTGCTGGCGCGACGGCGGGTAGATCAACGACAGCGCGCGGCTGCGGCCTTCAAATGGCTGCAGCACGCGCTGCAGGCGGCCATCGGCCAGCGCGTCGGCCACCGCGAAATCCATCACCTGCACGATGCCAATGCCGGCGATGGCCGCTTCCACCAGCGGATCGCCGCTGTCGAACACCATCCGCGTCGGTGGGGTGAACTCGCGCAGGTGTCCGTCCTGCAGGAACTGCCAGTCCACCAGCCGGCCACTGCGCAGGTTGCGCACCGCGAGGCACGCGTGATCCTGCAATGCGGTCACATCGTCCGGTGCGCCACAGCGCGCCAGATAGGCGGGGCTTGCCACCGTCACCCAGCGCAGCGGCCGCAGGGGGCGCGCGACGATGCGCTGGTCGGCGATGACGCCGGTGCGCAGCGCGGCATCGAAGCCTTCCTCCACCAGATCGACCAGGCGATCGCTGAGCACGGCTTCCACCTGCAGCTGCGGATGCTGCTGCAGCAACGGCGCCAGCAGCGGTACCAGCACCTTGCGCCCGAACATCGATGGCGCGCTGATCTTCAGCGTGCCTGAGGGCGTGCACGGACGGTCGGCCAACTGCCGTTCGGCATCGCCAAGGCCGGCCAGCAGCGGCGACACCTGTTCGACGAACTGGCGGCCGTCCGGGGTCAGTGCCACGTTGCGGGTGTTCCGCTGCAGCAACTTCACTCCCAGGCTGGCCTCCAGCCGACCGATCGCGCGCGACAGGCCGGATTGGCTCAGGCCCAGCTGGCCGGCGGCCACGGTGAAGCTGCGGGCTTCGGCCACCTGCACCAGCATGCGCACTGCATTGAGGTCCATCGAGGCTGCATTCATGCTGAAAATCATGACAGATATGGTCACTTAGGGGTTTATTGATTGGGCGGCATCAATGAGACTGCGTTCCCCCACCGTGCCAGACCGCCGATGCCTCCCCTCAAATACCCGCGCTGGGCGCTGACCCTGCTGGCCACCGCACAGCTGATCATCGCCCTGGATGCCACCATCATCTTCGTTGCCCTGCATGACATGGGGCGCGCGCTGCAGATCAACGCGCAGCAGCTGCAATGGGTGGTCAGTGCCTACACCGTAGCGTTCGGCGGCAGCCTGCTGCTGGGTGGGCGCGCTGCCGACCTGATCGGCCGTCGCCGCTTCTACCGGCTGGGCATGCTGCTGTTCGCGCTGGCCTCGCTGCTCGGCGCGTTGGCGCCGAATGCCACCCTGCTGATCATCGCGCGCGCGGCGCAGGGCATCGGCGCTGCACTGCTGTTCCCGGCCACGCTGGCGTTGATCAACACGCTGTATGCCGAAGGCCCGGTGCGCAACCGCGCGCTGGCGATCTGGAGCATGGCCAGCGCGGTCGGCCTGGCGCTGGGCACGCTGCTCGGTGGTGTGCTGACCCAGGCGTTCGGCTGGCCGGCGGTGCTGGCGGTGATCGTGCCGTTGGCCACGGCGTGCGCGGTCGCTGCCGGTGCGTGGTTGCCGGCCGATGGCCCGCGCGTGCAGGGCCGTTCCTTCGATCTGGCCGGTTGCCTCACCGTCACCGCCGGCGGCAGCCTGCTGGTCACCACCCTGGTGCAGGGCCCGGAGTGGGGCTGGACGGCGCCAGCTACGCTCATCTGCCTGCTGCTTTCAGCCGTACTGTTGACGGTGTTCGTACAGATCGAAAAGCGCAGCCGTGACCCGCTGATGCAGTTCGCGCTGCTGCGCCTGCCCGGCCTGCGCGCGGCACTCGGCCTGACCTTCGCCTTCATGAGCAGCTACGGCGTCCAGTACTACTTCCTGGCGCTCTACTTCCAGGACGGCTATGGCTGGAGCCCGCTGCAGGCCGGCCTGGCCTTCCTGCTGCCGACATTGGTGTGCACCTTCGGCATCCGCATTGCCGAACGCATGCTGCGGCGCCGTTCGCCACGGCAGGTGCTGGCCTGGGGCTTCGCGGCCGGTGCCATCGGCATCACCGCGGTGGCGCTGGCGATGCCGCATGGCGCAGGTTACTGGCCGCTGCTGCCGGGCATCGTGGTGCTCAGCGTGGGCCAGGGCATGAGCTGGACGGCGATGTGGATCGTGGCCGGACAGGGCGTGCCGGGGCCGCAGCAGGGAGTGGCGTCCGGCATGGCCGCCACCGCACAGCAGATCGGCGGCGCGTTGGGACTGGCGGTACTGGTGATGGTGGCCAACGCCGCGCGCGGCACGCAGGCGGCAACCAGTCCTGATGCGCTGCAGGGCATGGTCAATGCACAGTACGGCGCCGCGCTGTTCGCCGCGTTCGGCGTGGTGATCGCGCTGGGCCTGCGCCCGGCACCGGTAGACTCGGCAGTGACCGCCTGCCTGGGCAACGACGCATGATCGAACTGCTGGACCTTCAACAGACTCTGTGCGCCTTTGCGGCCTGCAACGATGACGATGCGGTGTACGCCTCCTTCGGTTGGGTGCACGCCACCGGGGGCGATCTGCTGCAGGCGCGTTTCTGGTTGCCGGCGGATGAAGACGCGGCGTTCGACGACGGCGGTGATGTCCCCGCCGAAGCGCGCGCGCTGGGCCTGTCCACCTTTCTTGAACCGGCGACTTTCGCCGACGTGCTCGACGTGCAGAAGCGGCAGCGGCCGCTGTCCACGCTGGCCGACCATGCACGGGCGCTGGCGTACTACGCCGAGTCGATGCCTTCCAGCAGGTTGAAGGTATCGACGAGGCACTGGGCGAAGCGGGTGTTGGGGAACAGGCGGCGGCACGCGAGGCCGGCATTGGTGCGGGCATCTTCGCGTCGTTTGATCTGGTGCTGGTCGCGTGTCCGGAGGCGCAGGTCAAGGCAGTGGCCCAGCGCGTGGCGCGCCTGCTGGAGATTCCGGTGGGCGACGCGCTGCCGCGCTGTCGTGGGTTGCCGCTGATGCTGGGAGAAGCACTGGACCGCAAGCGTGCGCAGGAGATCAAGGATGACTTCGCGGCCATTGGCGCAACGCTGCAGGTGCGCGGTTTCAAGCCGTTCCCGTGGATGGATGTTCCCGTATTGCGTTGAACAACACCATCCACGCATGGCGTGGATCTACTGGGGTATCGCGAGTAGATCCACGCCATGCGTGGATGGGATCACGCCAGGGCCAGCAACTGCGGCTGCAACGTGCTGAAGATCCGCGCCAGCCGCTCCGCCCATGCCTGCTGCCCGGCGGCATCGGCGATCAGGTCCTGGCGGATTTCCAGTTCCACATGCACCAGGCCGCGCCCTTCGCCATGCACCGGTACCGCGTAGTCGCTGGTACTGCTGACCGAATACGGTTCGTTGTCACCCACCACCAGGTCGCCTTCATCGCGCAGTGCCTGCAGCAGCGCATGCGCAAAGCGCGTGTCCTGGTGGTACAGCACACCGGCATGCCACGGCCGCTGCATGCCGTTCATCACCGGGGTGAAGCTGTGCATCATCACCAGCAGGGTGGGGCGGCCGGCATCGCGGCGTGCATCCAGTTCCGCGTCGATGCGCGCGTGGTAGGGCGCGTGGATCGCATCGATGCGCTGTTGCCGCTGTGCTGCCGAAAGCCCGGCATTGCCCGGGACCACGGTGTGGTCGCTCACTTCCGGAATAAGCGTCGGCGAGGCCAGTGGGCGGTTGCAGTCGATCAGTAGCCGCGAATAGGTCTGTTCGATCGCCCAGGCATCCAGACGTTCGGCCAGTGCACGAGTGGTGCCAGCAATGCCGATGTCCCAGCCGATGTGGCGGTCAAGTTCGGCCTGCGCCAGGCCAAGCCTGCCCAGAGCACGCGGCACCTGCTGGCCGGCGTGGTCAGCCAGCAGCAGGTACGGCGAGGCGCCCTGCGGCCGGTGGAGGCTGTAGATCGCCGGATCGTCGGCGTCCAGCAGCGCCGGCAGTGCGTGCAGGTCGGCGTCAGCCACGCGGGCGCCCGTCCAGGTGGTGCTCGATCATCCACAGGCCGGCCCACAGCTTGGCATCCAGCTCGTAGCCTTCGCCCATCTTCTGCACCAGCCACGCCGCCGCCTGTGCACGCGGAATCTCGTGCACGGTGATGTCTTCGCTGTCATCGCCGCCACCTTCGCCGATCCGGCGCAGGCCGGTGGCACGTACGAAGGCGATCTTCTCGCTGCTGGCGCCGGAAGACGTCGGGCCGATCATCAGCACTTCGGCGTGGTCGGCGGTCCAGCCGGTTTCTTCTTCCAGCTCGCGCACGGCCGAGACTTCGATCGATTCGCCCGCATCGATGTCGCCGACCAGGCCGGCCGGCATTTCGATGGTGGGGGCCTGCAGCGGTACGCGGAACTGCTCGACGAACAGCACCTTGTCCTCCGGGGTGACGGCGATGATGATCGCGGCCAGGCCACCGGCATGGGTACGTTCGCTGTATTCCCAGGTGCCGCGCACCAGCATGCGCTGGTACTTGCCTTCATAGACGACGCGCGGGGCTTCGGTGTTGCGCTGGCTCATGCGGGCTCGCTGGAATTGGAAAAGGATGGAGTGGGAACGGGATCGGCCACGCCAGCGGCATCGAACAGCCGGCGGCGGGTCATCGGGCCGAAGCGCAGGGTCTGGCACAGGCCACCGAGCAGCTCGGGATCGGCGGTCTGGCGCAGCAGGCCGGGTTGGCTGCCTTCCAGCGGCGCGTCCAGCGCGATGGTGGTCAGCTGGCGCCAGAGCAGGGCATGCTCGCGCTGCTCGCGCAGGCGCACGGCCATCTGCGCGGCACCGCGCAGGCGCAGGAACGGCACTTCGTCCAGGCGTTCGTACAGCGCATCCATGCTGCCGAAGTGGGCCAGCAGCACGGCGGCGGACTTGCTGCCGACACCACTGACACCGGGAATGTTGTCCACCGCATCGCCGCACAGCGCCAGGTAGTCGGCGATCTGGTGTGCGTGCACGCCATGTCGCGCCTTCACGCCGGCCACGTCCCAGCGCTGGTTGCGCGCGTAGTCCCACTGTTCGTCGTGGTCGAGCAGCAGCTGCGACAGGTCCTTGTCGGCGGAGATGATCACCCCGCGATGGCTGCCGCGGTGCACGTGCAGGGCGCTGCCGATCAGGTCGTCGGCCTCGTATTCGTGGTGGGCCAGGACGGCAAGGCCCAACGCCGCGCACAGCGCCTTGCAGTGCACGAACTGGCGCTTGAGCGCCTCCGGTGCCGGATCACGGTTGGCCTTGTAGGCCGGATACAGCCGGTGGCGGAAGCCGCTGTCGAGCGCTTCGTCGAAGGCGATGGCGATGTGCCGCGGGCGCTCGCGCTCCAGCAGGTCCAGCAGGAAGCGGGCGAAGCCGTGCACTGCATTGGTCGGCCAGCCCTGGGCGTCCTGGAACTGGTCCGGCAGCGAGTGCCAGGCGCGGAACACGTAGATGCTGGCGTCGACCAGGTACAGCGACGGCGGCGGAGCCGGCAGGGTCATGCCGGCGGCGTCCAGTCGCGCAGCAGGGCCGCCGGGTCGGGGCGCTCGCGTTCGGGGACGGCGGCCTTCGGCGTGCCGATATGGATGAAACCGGCAATGCCTTCGCCCTCGGACAGCCCCAGATAGGCGTGCACGGCCGGATCGAAGGCCATCCAGGCAGTCAGCCACTGTGCGCCGAAGCCCATCGCCTGCGCGGCCTGCAGCAGGGCGAAGCAGACGCAGCCGGCGGTCATCAGCTGTTCCTGTTCGGGCACCTTCGGGTCCGGGCGCGGGCTGGCGACCACCACGATCACCAGCGGGGCGTGGCTGAAACGCTGACGGTCCTTCTCGAACACGGCCTCGCCGGCATGCGGGTCGCGCTGGCGGCTGCGTTCGGCCAGGAAGTCGCCCAGAGTGTGACGTGCATCGCCGGCGATTTTCAGGAAGCGGAACGGCACGCGCTTGCCGTGGTCGGGCACGCGCACCGCCGAGGCCAGCATCCGCTGCAGGGTGGCCGGGTCCGGTCCGGGCTCGCCCAGTTGCCGCGAGGGCACCGAGCGGCGGGCATCCAGGGCAAGCAGGGCAGCGGGGTCGGGCATGGAGTCTGAACCGGTCATCACGGGTGTTTGATTATAGTCGGGGTGGTCAATGACGCCGTCTGTGTCGCGTCCGGCCCCTGAATACCAAACTGTGATGAACATCATGCCACTGGCGGGAAACGGACAGCCGCTTCCCCTCGCCTCGTGGGCCTTGCACGGCTTACGATATCTGTCTTGCCGGGCCGCCGGTCATGAGGTTTGAAGTGAGGACTGTTTCACTGTCCGTGACGGGCTGGCCGGCCTACCATCGACGTTCCGGTACATGGGGTGTGCCGGTCGTCGCGATGTCCATGCTGTCTGTCGTACCAGAGAAGGTGGGGAGCCTTCCCGAATGATGAGCGTGCCCACACCGATGGGATCGCCGGGCCGTGACCCGGCCCAGCTCCAGCTTGCCCGGGACATGGTCCTGCCGGCGCTGTGCCAGGCCTTCGGGGCCGCACTGGCGCGTTTCGACGATGCCCTGTTCGACCGTGCCGGCAATGCCGGCTCGTCGCAGTTGCTGTTCCTGGACGCGATGCGCGAACTGCGCCGCCGCCGTGAGGACATCGCTGCGGCCTTTGCCGGCCACCTGCAGCAGGCCTGGACCGCCTTGGCGGCCGGTGAGCCGCTGTCGGCCGAGGCGACCCTGTCCGGACCCGCCGAGGATGGCCTGAGCCTGCTGGCCGAACACGTACTGGAATCGCGGTTGGCGGTGCGCAATTTCGCCACTGTGCTGCTGCGCGACTTCAAGCCGGTGCTGGCGCGGCTGGACCGTCGCCTGGGCCGGTTGATCGGCAGCGCGGAACTGGACGCCGACCACAATCCGATCAGCCCCGAGCATCTGGGCGTGGCCATCCACGAGGCCTTTGCCGGCTGCGAACTGGCCCCGGAAGTACATCTGGTGCTGATCAAGCTGTGCGAGCGCGACCTGCGCGCTCCGGTCGGCCGCATCTACGAGAAGCTGGACGAGCAGCTGGCCGCGGCCGGGGTGATGTCGCAGATGGGTGCGCCGCAGCGCCCGCTGTCGGCCGCGCCGGATCCGCGCATGGCCGGGGTGCTGGATGATCTGGTCGAACAGCGACAGGCTGCAGGCTTCGATCCCGGACTCAGCGACGACGAACAGGCCGCACCGGCCTGGGCGCAGCGCTTTGCCGCGCGCTGGTCCGAGCGCCGCGGCCACATGCAGCAGCACCTGGGGGGCGAGGAAGGTGGCGCCGGCGAGGCCTACGCAGGCCAGCAGGGCATGCTGCTGGAAGCGCTGCACGAACTGCTGCAGCAGACCCGCCATGTGCGTGAGGACGCGACGTCGGCCGCACAGGTGGCGATCGGCCAGCAGCGTCCGCTCAGCCAGCGCGAAATGATGTCGGTGCTGTCGCTGCTGCAGGCCACGCCCAGTGCGACGCTGCGTGCAGCCATCGGCGAGGACGGCGAATCGCTGGCGCAACGGCTGAAGAGCGAAGTGCTGTCCAGCGCCACCCAGCTTGGCGTGGATCCTGGCCAGACCCGCCTGGATCCGCAGGACGAGGATGCGATCGACCTGGTCGGCATGCTGTTCGACGTGATGCTGGATGAACGTGAACTGGAAGGCCGCTCGCGCGAACTGATCGGGCGCCTGGTGGTGCCTTTCGTCAAGGTCGCCATGCTCGACCGCCGCATGTTCGTGCAGAAGACCCATCCGGCGCGCAAGCTGCTCAACTCGCTGGCCGAGGCCTGCGAGGGCAACACCGGCGAGAGCCAGGCCGAGCGCATGCTGATGGCCAAGGTCGAGGAGATCATCGAGCGCCTGGTGGCCGAGTTCAACGAGAACCTGGCGATCTTCCTGACCCTGGAAGAAGAATTCCGCGAGTTTCTGGTGCAGCATCGCCGCCGCGTGGAAATCGCCGAGCGCCGTGCCGCGGAAACGCAGCGCGGGCAGGAAAAGCTGGAAATGGCCCGCAGCCGGGCCAGTGCGGAACTGGATCGTCGCATCGGTGATGCCACCCTGCCGCCGGCCATTGCCGAGTTCCTGCGCCAGCCCTGGCAGCACCACCTGACCCTGGCGCTGCTGCGCGAGGGCGAAGAAGGAGCGTCGGTGGCCGAGGCACTGAGCCTCGGCGACGGCCTGCTGGAGGAAGTGGCCGAGGCCCGCCGGCAGATTGTCGGCAAGCCGTGGCTGCAGGCCTGGCAGCCGGTGCTGGCCAAGGTGTTTGCCAGCGTCGGCGTGCACGGCGATGCGGCTACCGGGGCGATTGACGCCCTGCATGACACGTTGCAGGGCATCGCCGAGTCGCGGCCGGAACTGCAGCGCGCGCTGCCCGAGCTGCCGCAGGTCGCACTGCCGGCACCGCCGGTGGCTGAATCGCCAGCGGTGGAGCTCAGCGGGCAGATCGACGCCGATGATTTCGACAACGCCGATGCCGACCGCTTCCGACGCATGGAAATCGGCAACTGGTTGGACTTCGTCGACAAGGACGGCAAGGTCCAGGCGGGCAAGCTGTCCTGGGTCAGCCCGATTTCCTCGCGCCTGCTGTTCGTCAACCGTCGCGGCGTGCGCTTCTGCGTGGCCTCGCCGGAAGAGCTGGCGGTGATGGTGCGGCTGGGCCGCCTGCGTGCCCACGTTGACGATGGGGCCTTCGACAGCGCCATGCAGGGCGTGATCGACCGCCTCGACCCGGGCAGCGCCACCCTGCACTGAGTGCGGGCTGCCTGCTAGGATCGGGAAAACTCACCGATCAGCGGGGACCTGCATGGCCGTGGCGTTGCTGGGGATCAAGGAGACCGCGCCGGGTGAACGGCGCGTGGCGTTGACGCCGGAAACCGCGCGCAAGCTCGGTGCCCTCGGCATTACGGTCTGGTACGAGGCCGGCGCCGGGCTGGCCGCCGGCTTCACCGATGCCGCCTATGACGATGCCGGCGCAGGTGCCTTCGACGCGGGCCGCTGGGCCGAGATCGATATCCTGCTGTGCGTGCAGGCACCTCCTGCGACGGTGCTGGAGCAGCTCAGGCCCGGTGCCAGCGTGGTCGGCCTGCTGGCCCCGGCCAACGATCCGGCGCTGGCCGCGCTGGCGGTCGATGATCGCCTGCAGCTGTTCCCGCTGCAGCAGCTGCCGCGCACCACCCGTGCGCAGGCGATGGATGTACTCAGTTCGCAGGCCGGCATGGCCGGCTACAAGGCCGCGCTGATCGCCGCCGAACGCGCGCCGCGCTTCTTCCCGATGCTGACCACCGCCGCCGGCACCGTGCGGCCGGCCAAGGTGCTGGTGATCGGTGCCGGCGTAGCGGGCCTGCAGGCCATCGCCACCGCACGTCGTCTCGGTGCACAGGTGGAAGGTTTCGACGTGCGCCCGGAAACCCGCGAGCAGATCCAGTCACTGGGCGCGCGCTTCCTCGACCTCGGGGTGAGCGCGGCGGGCGAGGGCGGCTATGCGCGGGCGCTGACCGATGAGGAGCGCGCCGAGCAGCAGCGTCGGCTGGCCGACCACCTGCGCAGCGTGGACGTGGTGATCTGCACGGCTGCGGTGCCGGGCCGCCCGGCGCCGACCATCGTGACCGCCGCAATGGTGGAGGGCATGGCCACCGGCAGCGTGATCGTGGATCTGGCGGCCGAGAGCGGCGGCAACTGCGCGCTGACCCAGCCGGGGCAGTGCATCGAACACCAGGGCGTGACCATCGATGGCCCGCTGGGCCTGGCCAGTCGCGGCGCGACCCAGGCCAGTGAGATGTATGCGCGCAACCTGCTCAACTTCGTTGCGCTGTTCGTGCGCGAGGGGCAGCTCGGTTTCGACTGGGACGACGAGCTGCTGGCGAAGACGCGCTGGCAGGCGTGAGTGACATGGGGTCAGATCCCTTTGCCTCTGGCAAAGGGATCTGACCCGGTATCCCGAAGGCTTACCGCGGCTTTGCCGGCGGTGGGTTGTCGCGCACCCAGTCCTTGCGCTGCTCCGGCGTCATCTGCGACCAGCGCTCGCGCAGCGCGTCGCGCTGTGCCGGCGGCATGTTGCGCATCTGCCCGAACAGGGCCCTTGCCTGCTCGCGCTGTTCGGGGCTCATGTGCTCGAAGCGGCGCAGGCCACGGCGGGCCTTGTCGCGCTCCTCCGGGCTCATCGATTGCCAGCGCTGGCCGTGCGACAGCATGCGCTGGCGCTGGCCGGCATCGGCGCTGTTCCAGCGGTCGCGCAGCGGCGCCAGCAGGGATTCGCGCTGGGGTTCGCTCAGTTGCTCCCACGCAGGCAACGGTGTGGCCGGTGCGGGACGTGCGGCAGGGGCGGGCGTGGCGTTCTGCGCCAGTGCCGGAACGGCCGGCAGCAGCGCAAGGGTCAACAGCAGCGGCAGGGTAGGCAGTCGGGACATGATTCACTCCATCGCCAGGTCGGTATCGCCCAGCCACAGGTACAGATCGGGATTCTCGTCGTAGAGCGCGCCGTTGTCTTCCACTGAAGCAAGCACGGGGGCCGGCGCCGGGCCCGCAAGCGTGCCATGGCCGGTGAACTGCAGGCCAATGCCCAGTGCCACGACCAGTGAACAGGCGCTGGCCAGCCACCAGCGCCAGCGTCCGCGATGGGCGGCCGTGGCGCCGTGGCGCGCCAGGCGCAGCCGTGCCAGCGTGGCCGGCGACAGCGCCTGCAGCGACTGCGCATGCAGGCTGCGCAGGGTGTCATCGGAAGGCAGGGAGCGGTTCACGGGTGGGTCTCCAGATAGTCCTGCAGCGCCTGCCGGGCGCGTGCCAGATGGGTTTTTACCGCGCCTTCGCTGCAGCCCATGGCGCGGGCAGTGGTGGCCCCGTCCAGGTCCTGCAGCACACGCAGGGTGAAGGCTTCGCGCTGGCGGGCGGGCAGGGTGCGCAACGCGTCCACCAGCTGCTGGTACTGCTGGCGCTGCTCATGCGCCTGTGCCGGGTCCGGGCCGGGGTCGGCCCAGTCGATCTCGCTGCCTTCCGCGTCCTGGTTGTCGCGCCAGAACGGCAGGCGGAAGCGGCGCCGGCGCTGCATGTCGATCACCCGGCGGCGCAGGATGCTCCAGAACAGCGGCGCCCATTCGGCGGCCGGCTTGTCGGCGTAATCCAGCATGCGCAGCTGCGCGTCCTGCACCGCGTCCATGGCGTCTTCGCGCTGGCGCAGGCCGGCCTCGGCGAAGCGGAACGCTCGCGGGCCGACGCTGGCCAGGAACGCTTCCAGCGATGCCGGCAGGGCATCGGTCTCGGCGCTCGGGGAGAGGGGGCTGCTCACCAGCACAGGGTACGGTTCCTCGCTCGGGGTCACCATCTACAACGCGTGAGCGCCGCCGCGGTTGACGCCGGGTGCGCACGGGTTCAGCCCGTGGTTATGATGGGGCGACGAAGACAGAGCGGGAGCGTTGCCAGTGAGTGACGGGTTCGTGGCGCTGTACATCTTCATGCTGGCGGCCATCGCCGGCCACGTGATCATTTCGCGGGTGCCGGTGATCCTGCACACCCCGCTGATGTCGGGCTCCAACTTCATCCACGGCATCGTGCTGATCGGCGCGATGGTGGTGCTGGGGCATGCGCAGACGCCGCTGGAGAAGGCGCTGGGCTTCCTCGCCGTGGTGCTCGGTGCCGGCAATGCCGCCGGTGGCTACGTGGTCACCGCGCGCATGCTGGAAATGTTCAAGCCGAGCGCGCCCAAGGGCGGCAAGGACGAACCGAAGGAGCCGCAGGCTTGAACATCAGCACCGTCGAACTGCTCGACTGGCTGGTCAAGGCCAGCTACCTCGTCGCCGCCACGCTGTTCCTGCTGGGCCTGCAGCGCATGGCCTCGCCACTGACCGCGCGCAGTGGCATCCGCTGGGCCGGGCTGGGCATGCTGCTGGCCACCGCGGCGACCTTCTTCCTGCCCGAACTGCACAACGTGCCACTGATCCTGGTGGCATTGCTGCTGGGCGCGGGCCTGGCCTGGTGGTCGGCCGGCAAGGTCGCCATCACCGACATGCCGCAGATGGTGGCGCTGTACAACGGCATGGGCGGTGGCTCGGCGGCGGCGATCGGCGCGGTGGAACTGCTGCGCTACGCCTTCCTGGCCAACCGCGATACCAGCCACTGGAGCGCACAGGCGCTGGCCGACCTGGCCGCACGCCAGCCGTCGGGCACGGTGCTGCTGCTGGCGGTGATTGGTGCGGCGATCGGCGCGGTGTCGCTGTCCGGCTCGGTGATCGCCTGGGCCAAGCTCGATGGCCGCCTCGACAAGCGCGTGACCTGGCCCGGCCAGCAGGTGATGAACCTGGTGGTGGCACTGGCGGTGGTGGTGCTGGCGATCATCGCGGCCAGCACGCTCGACACCTGGGCGATCGTCGCCTTCTTCGTGCTGGCACTGGCACTGGGCGTGCTGATGACGTTGCCGATCGGTGGCGCCGACATGCCGGTGGTGATCTCGCTGTACAACGCATTCACCGGCCTGGCGGTGTCGTTCGAAGGCTACGTGCTGGGCAACGAGGCGCTGATCATCGCCGGCATGATGGTCGGCGCGGCCGGCATCCTGCTGACCCGGCTGATGGCCAAGGCGATGAACCGGCCGATCCGCAACGTGCTGTTCTCCAACTTCGGCGGCGGCGCCGGTGGCGAAGCGCAGGCGATCACCGGCGCGCAGAAGCCGATTGAAGCCTCGGACGTCGCGGCGATGATGGCCTACGCCGAACGCGTGGTGATCGTGCCGGGTTACGGCATGGCCGTGGCACAGGCGCAGCACAAGATCTGGGAGCTGGCGCAGCGGTTGGGCCAGCGCGGGGTGAAGGTGAAGTTCGCCATCCACCCGGTCGCCGGGCGAATGCCCGGGCACATGAACGTACTGCTGGCCGAAGCGGGTGTGCCCTACGACCTGATCGCCGACATGGACGACATCAACCCGGAGTTCGCCAACACCGACGTGGTGCTGGTGATCGGTGCCAACGACGTGGTCAATCCGGTCGCGCGTACTGATCCGGCCAGCCCGATCTACGGCATGCCGGTGCTGGATGTGGTCAATGCGCGCAACGTGGTGGTGATCAAGCGCGGCAAGGGCACCGGCTTCGCCGGCATCGAGAATGCGCTGTTCTACGCTGACAACACCCGCATGCTGTACGGCGACGGCGCTGAAGCGGCCGCATCGCTGGTGAGCGAGCTGAAGGCGCTCGACGGCGGGCATTGAGGGCCGGGGTCGGATCCCTTTCCGCAGGAATGGGCTCTGACCCCTTTGCCGGCCAGCGGCCGGCACTACCTGCCGGTGCGCTCAGCGCGCCAGCCAGGCGCCCAAGACCACGGCCACGGCCAGCCACAGCCATTCCATCGCGCCGTTGGCCAGGGTGACCAGGGTCCAGGCCAGGTGCGGGCCCATCCGCGTGGTGGCGTCCCACAGGTCCAGGCCGATCGAGCCGCCCATCCAGGCGCTGGCGATGGCCCAGTTGGCCACGGCGGCCACCAGCAGGGTGCCCAGCACGACCAGGGCGATGCGCAGCCGGCCCGGGCCCAGTGTGCCCAGGCGCAGCATGAACACCAGTTCCAGGGCGGACACTACCGCCATCCAGCCGACCTGTCGGCCGGTCATCAGCGCCAGGACCATCCAGGCGAGGGGAGCAACAAGCAGACCCAGCAACAGCATGAGGGGCCAGAGCCAGGTGACGGTCCTGGCACGCGCGGCATTGGAGGACATCGAAGCTCCCTGAAGATCACCCACAGGATACTGTGGTTTGCCGCAGTGCACCGGCGGTGCCGGGGCGGCTGGGCTAGAATGCCGTCTTGCGTGGCCCCGGCCACGGCCCCATATCGGTCCCCATGTATTCCCGTAGCAGCGAACCTGTCCACTTCGAACGCGATTGCGAGGCCGTGATGGTCCCGCAGGGCGATACCGTGACCCTGCCTGCCGGCAGCTATGGGTACATCACCCAGGCGCTGGGCGGCAGTTATTCGGTGTTCGTCGAGGGCAACCTGTTCCGCATCGCCGGCAAGGACGGCGACGCCATCGGCAAGGAGGCGCCTGCACCGCTCGAGCTGCCGGCCGACGCCACCGATGAGCAGGTGGAACAGCTGGTGTGGCAGCAGCTGCGTACCTGCTTCGACCCGGAAATTCCGGTCAACATCGTCGAACTGGGCCTGGTCTATGAAGTCGAGATCAAGCACCTGGACGAAGGCAAGCGCGAGATCGACGTGAAGATGACCCTGACCGCACCGGGCTGCGGCATGGGCGAGATCCTGGTCGACGACGTGCGCAGCAAGCTCGAAATGATCCCGACGGTGGCCGAGGCCGACGTCGACCTGGTGTTCGACCCGCCGTGGAACCAGCACATGATGTCCGAGGCGGCGCGGCTCGAGACCGGCATGCTTTGACCCAGGGCCCGCAGTGACGCGGGCTCGGCACTACCCGCAACCAGAACAGGAATCCTCCGGTGTCCCAGTCCATTCCCAGCTTCGCCGTCACCCGTTCGGACCACCCGCGCAGCGCTGAAGAGCGCGCCAAGATCCTGGAGAAGCCGGGCTTCGGCCTGCACTTCACCGATCACATGGTGGAAGTGCGCTGGGACAAGGATGCCGGCTGGCACAACGCCAACGTGCGTGCCTACGGCCCGCTGCAGCTGGACCCGGCCGCGGCAGTCCTGCACTACGGCCAGGAAATCTTCGAAGGCATCAAGGCCTACCGCCACGCCGACGGTTCGATCTGGACCTTCCGCCCCGACGCCAATGGCCGTCGCCTGCAGCGTTCGGCGCAGCGCCTGGCGCTGCCGGAACTGCCGGTGGAGATCTTCGTCGAATCGCTGAAGCAGCTGATTGCCGTCGACAGCGCCTGGGTGCCGTCGGCCGATGAGTCGAGCCTGTACTTCCGTCCGTTCATGATCGGCGACGAAGCCTTCCTCGGCGTGCGCGGCGCGCACAAGGCCGGCTACTACGTCATCGCCAGCCCGGCCGGCCCGTACTTCGCCAAGGGCGTCGCTCCGGTGTCGATCTGGCTGTCGACGGAGTACGCGCGTGCGGCCAAGGGCGGCACCGGTGCCGCCAAGTGCGGTGGCAACTACGCCGCTTCGCTGCTGCCGCAGCAGAAGGCACAGGCACAGGGCTGCTCGCAGGTGCTGTTCCTCGACCCGGTCGAGGGCAAGTACCTGGAAGAACTGGGTGGCATGAATGTGTTCCTGGTCTACAAGGACGGCACGCTGGTCACCCCGGAACTGTCCGGCAGCATCCTCGAGGGCATCACCCGCGAGAGCATCCTGCAGCTGGCCCGCGACCGTGGCATGAAGGTCGAAGAGCGCAAGGTCAGCATCGACGAGTGGAAGGACGGCGTGGCCTCCGGTGCGATCAGCGAAGTGTTCGCCTGTGGCACTGCCGCGGTGGTCACCCCGATCGGCCAGCTGAAGGGTGAGGGTTTCTCGGTGGGCGACATCAACGCGCCGGCCGGCGAAGTGACCATGTCGCTGCGCAAGGAACTGACCGACATCCAGTACGGCCGCCTGCCGGACCGCCACAACTGGCTGGTCAAGCTGGGCTGATCGCCCGCGTTGAACGGGTAGCGCCGGGCCATGCCCGGCGGCTCCTCTGGAAAGCCCGTCCCCGTGACGGGCTTTCTGCGTTATGGGCCTGGGGGTCAGATCCCTTTCCCATGGAAAAGGGATCTGACCCCGAATCAGTGGACGCCGATGTCGGCAAAGTCATCGCAGGACACGTGATGACCCAGTCAGGTGCGTGCAGGCCGCGAGAAAGTTCCTTCACCTTCACAAACCCTCGACCCGAAAAGTCTCAGATCAGACATTTCATCTTGCTGAAAAGACGCTGAAAATCTTGTGGTGTCCGGTTTTGGTCATTAGCGTCATCTGCACGGCGGATCGATAGGGGGATCCGCTGACTCGCCGGACTTCGAACCTCGCCAACGCAAGCCAGCCCATGGTTCGGGCCGGTGCTTCTGCCGATTCCGGCATTCACACCACTAGAAAGGGAAATACGATGTCCCAGGTAACGCAACCGCGTGTGCGTCGAGTGTGGGTGGTCCTTGGTGCGTCCGTTCTGTCATCGCTGCTGCTGGCCACGCCTGCGCTGGCCGGTGACGTCCAGCTCAGCGGCCTGCAGTCCGCGCCGACGCACCAGCGCTTCATCGTGAAGTACCGTGACGGTAGTGCGCCGGTGGCCAACACCACCGCACTGGCCTCTTCGCTGAAGAGTGCCGCCGCCGGCCTGGCCAGCAGCCAGGGCCGTGCGCTGGGCCTGCAGGAGGTCCGCAAGCTGGCCGTCGGCCCGACCCTGGTCAGGACCGACCGCCCGCTGGACCAGGCCGAATCCGAGCTGCTGATGCGCAAGCTCGCCGCCGACCCGAACGTGGAATACGTCGAAGTCGACCAGATCATGCGTGCGACGCTGACCCCGAACGACACCCGCTTCAGCGAACAGTGGGGCTTCGGTACCTCCAACGCGTCGATCAACGTGCAGCCGGCCTGGGACAAGGCCACCGGCACCGGCGTGGTGGTGGCCGTGATCGATACCGGCATCACCAACCATCCCGATCTCAACGCCAACATCCTGCCCGGCTATGACTTCATCAGCGACGCCGCGATGGCACGCGATGGCGGTGGCCGCGACAACAACCCGAACGACGAAGGCGACTGGTACGGCGCCAACGAGTGCGGCTCGGGCATCCCGGCCTCCAACTCCAGCTGGCACGGCACCCACGTCGCCGGCACCGTGGCGGCGGTGACCAACAACAGCACCGGCGTGGCCGGTACTGCGTTCAATGCCAAGGTCGTCCCGGTGCGCGTGCTGGGCAAGTGCGGCGGTTACACCTCCGACATCGCCGACGCGATCGTGTGGGCCTCCGGCGGCACCGTCAGTGGCGTGCCGGCCAATGCCAACCCGGCCGAAGTCATCAACATGTCGCTGGGTGGTGGCGGCACCTGCTCGGCCACCTACCAGAATGCGATCAACGGCGCGGTCAGCCGCGGCACCACCGTGGTGGTCGCCGCCGGCAACAGCAACACCAACGTGTCCTCGTCGGTGCCGGCCAACTGCGCGAACGTGATCGCGGTGGCGGCCACGACCTCGGCCGGTGCGCGTGCCAGCTTCTCCAACTATGGTGCCGGCATCGACATTTCCGGCCCGGGCCAGAGCATCCTGTCCACCCTCAACACCGGCACCACCACGCCGGGCAGCGCCACCTATGCGTCCTACAACGGCACTTCGATGGCGGCGCCGCATGTGGCCGGCGTGGTGGCACTGATGCAGTCGGTGGCGCCGAGCCCGCTGAGTCCGGCGCAGGTCGAAAGCATCATCAAGAGCACCGCACGCCCGCTGCCGGGCGCGTGCTCGGGTGGCTGCGGCGCCGGCATCGTCGACGCCAACGCAGCCGTGGCCGCGGCGATCAATGGCGGTGGCCCGAACCCGGGCGGCAACGTGCTGCAGAACAACGTGCCGGTGACCGGCCTGGGCGCCGCGACCGGTGCCGAGCTGAACTATACCGTCGCCGTTCCTGCCGGCAGCACCCAGCTGCGCGTGGCGATCAGTGGCGGCAGCGGTGATGCCGACCTGTACGTGCGCCAGGGCAGTGCCCCGACCGATACCACCTACACCTGCCGTCCGTACCTGAGCGGCAACAGCGAGACCTGCACCATCAACAGCCCTGCCGCCGGCACCTGGTATGTGCGGGTGAAGGCGTACAGCACCTTCTCGGGCCTGACCCTCAACGCCCAGTACTGAGCCCAAGTCCCTCTCCAAGGGCACGCCCTGGCTTCGGCCGGGGCGTTTTTGTCTGGGTGGGTGCCGACCTTGGTCGGCACGCTGTTCCTCAGACCGACTCGAAGCGGTTCGCCGCCACGTTCTTGCGCACGTGCTGCGGGTCGAAAATCCGCCCGTTCATCGCGATGTACACGCCGCTCGGCAGCGACTGCACCGCACCGATCGCACAACCGATGTTGAACTCCGCATCCGAGCCGCGGAAGCGTGCCGGGCTCAGCGCACCGGTCATCACGATGGTCTTGTCCGGGATCGTCGCCAGCACCTTGCCGGTCTGCACCATCGAATCGGTGCCGTGGGTCACCAGCACGTGCCGGGTCGGCTGCGCGGCAATGGTGGCGCGGATCAGTTCGCGGTCCTCATCGTTGATGTGCAGCGAATCCTTGCGCAGGATCGGAATCACGTTGAAGCGGAACGTCACGCCCAGCTCGCGCAGGATCATGCCGATCTGCGGATCGCCGATCTGGTAGTCCGACTTGTCGTCGAAATAGATCTTGTCGATCGTGCCACCGGTGGTGACGACCAGGAGCTCTTCCATCATGTGCATGCGCGAAACCAGGACAGGTACTGCGGCGCGGGGCCAGGAATGCAGATGATACGGCCCTGCGGCCGCAGCGTCAGCGTCGCTTGCCGAAGCGGGCGCGCAGGCCGGGCAGGCTGGCGCTGAAGATCACCAGCAGCGCCAGCGCGATCTCGATCAGCGCCAGCCAGCGCGTTTCCGGGTGGCTCCAGGCGCTCATCACGCCGTGGCTGAACCAGCCCAGGGCCAGCACCGAGGCCCAGAAGCCGGCCTTGCTCCAGCCCAGGCGCAGGGCAACGGCCAGTGCCAGCGGTGGTGCGGTGAACACCAGCTGGGTCGCCAGCCAGTGCTTGTCATTGATGAACCAGCCTGCGAACAGCGCGGCCAGCCCCATCAGGGCCAGCAGCAGGACCGTGCGCGGCGCGCGGCTCATCGGGCCAACCGCTGCGCGATGTCGGCCACCCGGCGCCCCAGCGCGCGCGCCAGCACGGCTTCGTCGTCGGTCGGCTGCGGGTCGTCGGCGGCGCCGGCCACGTGGCTGGCGCCATACGGCGTGCCGCCACTGGTGGTGTGGCTCAGCGCCGGTTCGGTAAACGGGATGCCGACGATCACGCAGCCGTGGTGCAGCAGTGGCACCTGCATCGACAGCAGGGTCGATTCCTGGCCGCCATGCATGGATGCGGTGGAAGTGAACACGCCGGCCGGCTTGCCGGACAGGGTGCCATTGACCCATTCGGCGCCCAACCCGTCCAGGAAGTGCTTGACCGGCGCGGCCATGTTGCCGAAGCGGGTGGGGCTGCCGAGCAGCAGGCCCTGGCATTCGACCAGGTCCTGCACGCTTACATAGGGGGCGCCATCGTCGGGTACCGGCGGCTGTGCGGTCTGGGTCACGGCGGCCACCGGCGGTACCGTGCGCAGGCGCGCGGTCATGCCCGGCACTTCGCCGATGCCCCGCGCGATCTGGCGCGCCAGCCGTGCCACCGAACCGCCCCGGCTGTAGTACAGCACCAGAATCTCGCCCATCGTGCCCGCTTCTCCTCGTCGTGTGGCTACCAGTATGGCTATCCTGCGAGCATTCCGCATCGGGTACCCTTTCGCCGATGGAACCTTTGGATACGCTCAACCTGTGGATGGAGCGCGCGCGGGATCGCGCACGGGCCATCAGTTTCGGCCGCTTCCTGTGGCATCGCTTCCTCGACGACCGCCTGTTCCAGGCAGCGGCGGCGCTGGCGTACACCACGGTGTTCGCGCTGGTGCCGCTGGCGATCGTGGTATTTGGTGTGCTGTCGGCCTTCCCCGTCTTCGACCGCTGGAGCGATCAGCTCAGCGACTACGTGTTCTCCAACTTCGTGCCCTCCGCGGCGCGTGCGGCCGAGGGCTACCTGCGGCAGTTCTCGGCCAGTGCCGGCCAGCTGACGGCGGCCGGTTTCATTGCACTGGTGGTCTCACTGCTGATCACGCTCAACAGCGTGGAAGAGACCTTCAACCAGATCTGGCGGGTCGGCTCGACCCGGCCCAAGCTGACCCGTTTCCTGGTCTATTGGACCGTATTGACCCTGGGCGCGATGCTCGCCGCCGCATCGCTTGCGGTATCGGCGCGGGTGTTCGCCATGCCGTTGTTCGGTACCCAGGAGGGCCGTTGGCTGGCCGAGCTGGCGCTGCGCCTTGCGCCGATCCTGATCGAGTTCGTCTGCATCACGCTGATGTTCCGGGTGGTGCCGCATCACACAGTGAAATGGCGGCACGCCGTGCCTGGCGCGATCCTGGCGGCGGTCATCCTGGAGCTGGTGAAGTGGGGCATCGGCGCCTATCTGGGCAGCTTCCAGTCTTACCAGAAGCTGTATGGCACGGTGGCCTTCGTGCCGATCCTGCTGCTGTGGATCTACCTGTGCTGGGTGGCGGTGCTGCTGGGCGCGTCGCTGGCCTCATCGATGGCGGCCTTCCGCTACCAGCCGGTTGAACTGCGCCTGCCGCCGGGGTACGAGTTCTACGGCCTGCTGCGCCTGCTCGGTCGTTTCCACCATGCCCGTGCCAAGGGCAAGGGCCTGGCCGACGATGAAATCCTGCGCCTGGAACCGCTGCTGACCGACTCGCTGCTGCAGGATCTGGCCTGCAACCTGCAGGCGATCGGCCTGCTGCGCCGCGATGAACGCGGCGAGTGGCTGCTCGCGCGCGACCTGGACCAGGTCAGCCTGGCCGATCTGTACGAATGCACCCAGCTGCGCATCCCGGTAGCCGAGCAGCACCTGCCGTACCGCGACGACAGCCTGGGCCGTGCCGCATTGGCGGCGCTGGACGATCTGCGACTGCCCCTGCGTGAACGCCTCAAGCGCAAGGTCAGCGACATCTACACCGATTCCGGAGACATGCCATGACCCGCAAGACCCCGTTGCCGCTGCTGCTCCCGTTGACCCTGCTGCTGGCCCTGGCGGCCTGCAAGCCGGCCCAGGAGCCAGCCCCGGCGAGCAGCCAGCCGCCGGCACAGGCGCCGACGCCGACCACTCCGGCGCCGGTCGAGGAAACCCCGGCCGAGCGCACTACCGCCGAGTTCCCGACGCTGAAGATGAAGGCGGTGGATGGCAGCGACTACGACCTGGCCGCGCATCGCGGCAAGTGGGTGGTGGTGAACTTCTGGGCGACCTGGTGCGCCCCGTGCCGCAAGGAAATGCCCGAGCTGTCGGCGCTGCATGCGATGCGCAGCAACATCGAAGTGGTCGGCCTGGCCTACGAGGACATCGAAGTGCCGGAAATGCAGTCGTTCCTGACCAAGCATCCGGTGACCTATCCGATCGTGATCGTGGACCCGTTCGATCCGCCGGCGGACTTCGCCACGCCGCGAGGCCTGCCGTTGACGCATCTGCTGGATCCGCAGGGCAAGCTGGCGCACACCTTCCTTGGCCCGGTGACCGCCGCCGACATCGAAAAGCAGATCGCGGCTGCCAAGTAATGGGTTGGTCGGCAGGGCCTGCGGCCCTGCACCCGTGGAGGCCAGAGCAACGGCAACGGCAACAGCCGAAGCAAAGGCGGGTCTCCTGAGGGATGGCGGGCTGGGTCCGGTTGCGGGGGCCGCTGCAAGTACGTCCATGTAAGCTCGGTCGCCGCATCCATGCGGCTCACGCCCCCGCAACCGGACCCACCCCGCCTTCGACAGATTTCCGCGATCTGTCGGGACGGCATGGGGTCAGATCCGTTTTCCGAAGGAAAACGGATCTGACCCCAAATGAATCTCGATATCTGACAGATGTGTCGACCAAGGTCGACACCCACCAACAGCCGCAGGGATCTGTCAGAGGTGGGGCGGTGTGGGTGGGCAGGACCGTTGGCGCCATGGATGGCGCCATCGAGCCCCCATGGACGGGTCTACGGCGTGTCCTGCCCACCCACACCGCCCCGCCATCCCGCGGATAGCCCGCTGTTGCTGTTGCCGTTGCCGTTGCGTTGAGCAGGTGCAGGGTGCGACCCTGCCGAACAACCCTATTCCTCGACCGGGAACTCCTCGATCGGCTTCAGTACATCGTAGTGCTCGCGATGCAGCTTGCCCTTCAGCTTCGGCAGCTCCGGCAACGGCGCATCGACCCGCGTGTCCGGCAACCGGTCCAGCAGGTTGCGCACCAGGGTCAGTCGGCCCAGCCGCTGGTCGTTGAAATCCACCAGCGTCCACGGCGCCGCCTCGCGATGCGTCGCGCGCAGCATCGCCTCGCGGGCTTCGGTATAGGCGCTGTACTTGCTGCGCGATTTCAGGTCGACCGGGGACAGCTTCCAGCCCTTCAGCGGATCGAGATGGCGCTCGGCGAAGCGCTTCTCCTGCTGCTCCTGGTCCACGCACAGCCAGTACTTGAACAGCAGGATGCCGTCATCCACCAGCAGCTGTTCGAACACCGGCGCCTGGCGCAGGAACTGCTGGTACTCGGTCTCGCTGCAGTAGCCCATCACCCGCTCGACGCCGGCGCGGTTGTACCAGCTGCGGTCCATCAGCACGATCTCGCCGGCGGCGGGAAGATGCGAGGCGTAACGCTGGAAATACCACTGCGTGGCTTCGCGGTCGGTAGGCTTGGGCAGTGCCACCACCCTGCATTGGCGCGGGTTGAGATGCTGGCTGATGGCCTGGATCGCGCCGCCCTTGCCTGCCGTATCCCGTCCTTCGAACAGCACCAGCAGGCGTTGCCCGCTGTGCTGCACCCAACGCGCCATCGCGGTCAGTTCCAGCTGCAGCGGCAGCAGCAGTTCGTCGTAGTCCTTGCGCTTGAGCTTGGCCATCATCACACCAGGCGTGGAGGAAGCCCGAGCGTAACGCAGGGATCGCTCAGGTATTGTCGACACCCTGCCAGCCCTGTTCGCCAGCCAGCTGCTGCAGCAGCGCCGACAGGTCGCGGGCAAACCCGGCCATGTCGAACAGTCCACTGCGGTCGCGCGCCTGCGCCAGCTCGGCACGCAGCGCGGCTAGTGCCGCAGGGTCATTGCCCAGCGCGCTGGCGGTGGCGATGAACGCCGCGTCGTCGGCGACAGTCATCCGGGCCAGCCCCAGATGATGATTGAGGCTGCCGGCCACGCGCGCGGCGAAGGTGTCGCCCGGGCAGGTCAGTATCGGGCAGCCGGCCCACAGCGCATCGGAGGCGGTGGTGTGCGCATTGTAGGGATGGGTGTCGAGGAACAGGTCGGCCAGCTGATAGCGGGCCAGGTACTGTGGATGCGGCAGCTTGGCCATGAACACCAGGCGGGCCGGGTCCAGGCCGGCCGCCTGCGCGGCGGTGCGCAGGCGGGCGTCGGCCTGGCCGGGGCCGGACAGCAACCACAGCACGCTGCCGGGCACGGCCTGCAGCACTGCGAAGGCGCGGCCCATGCTGCGTGGGTTGAGCTTGTAGCTGTTGTTGAAGCAGCAGAACACCACGCCGTGTTCGGGCAGCCCGCATTCGGCGCGGGACGGCGCCGGTTCCAGTACGCGGGTGTTGTCCGAGGGCTGGAAGGCGCGTGGCAGGCGCAGGACGCGTTCGCTGAAGTGAGGTTCCAGCGATGCGGGCAGCACGAATTCGTCGGCGACCACGGCATCCAGCCAGCGTGCACCTGATGTGCCGGGGTAGGCCAGCCAGTTCAGCTGCAGCGGGGCCGGGCGCATTGCCAGCACCTCGGGCGTGCCGCCGCCGCCCCAGCCGCGCAGGTCGAACAGCAGGTCGATGCCCTGTGCGCGGACGCGGGCTGCGATGTCGGCATGCCGTAGTGCGGCTACCTCATGCAGCCGGGTCGCGGCCTGCAGGCGATCGCGGATGCGGCTGCCATCGGCGCGGTTCAACGCGAACAGGTGCAGCTGCAGCGCCGGGTCATGACGCAGGTGTTCGAGCAGGGCCACGGTCAGCAGCCCGGTGGGGTGGGCGCCGAAGCCATTGGAGAGGAAACCGACGCGCAACGGGCCGCGCGCGCGTACCGTTGCCGCCGGCAAGGGCCGAACCGAGGCGGCGATCAGCGAGGCGCGCGCACGTGCGCAGGCCAGCTGCTCGGCAGCGCTGGCGTCTTCGCTGAGGAAGGCGAACGGCTCCACCGCGCCCTGACCGGAAGCGAGCGCGGCACGTACCTGCGTGGCCAGCGCGTCCACGTCCTGCCAGTCGCACAGGCGCCGCTGCCAGGCCAGGCGCTGGGCGGCGATGTAGGGTTCGTCCGGCATCAGCGTATGTGCGCGGCGATAGGCCGCCGCCGCGCCTTCGGCATCGTCGGCATCTTCCAGTGCATGGCCCAGCCACAGCGCGATGCCCGGGTGCTGCGGGGCCAGTGCCGAGGCCTGGCCAAGCAGCCTGGCCGCGTCGGCATGCGCGCCGGCCATCCAGGCCACGCGACCCAGCCGTGCCAGTGCTTCGGGGTGGTTCGGGCGCAGCTGCAGCGCACGTCGTGCGGCCTGCTCGCCGGCGGCAATGTCGCCGGCTTCCAGTTCCAGGTCGGCCAGCATCACCCAGGCGACGAAATCGCCGGGCTGGCGTGCGATCGCCTGCTGCAGGTGCTGTCGCTGCTGCCAGGCCGACATCGTGCTCAGCCCGCCGACAGCTGGGCCAGGGCGTCGACCTGGTGCTCGTGGCTGAGCCGCTGCAGCAGTGGGTCGAGGTCGCCGGCAAGGATGTTGGGCAGGTCGTACAGGGTCAGGCCTTCCACGCGGTGGTCGGTGATCCGGCCCTGGGGGAAATTGTAGGTGCGGATGCGCTGGCTACGGTCACCGCTGCCGACCTGCAGGCGCCGCGATTCGGCCTGCGCGGCGTCCTGTCGCTGGCGCTCGGCATCGAGCAGCTGCGCTTTCAGCCGCTTCATCGCCTTGTCACGGTTGGCGTGCTGGCTGCGCTCGGTCTGGCACTCCACCACTACGCCGGTCGGCACGTGGGTGATGCGGATCGCCGACTCGGTCTTGTTGACGTGCTGGCCACCGGCACCGGACGAGCGGAACGTATCCACCTTCAGGTCGGCCGGGTTGATGACGATGTCGTCGACTTCGTCGGCCTCGGGAATGATCGCCACCGTGGCCGCCGAGGTATGGATGCGGCCCTGCGACTCGGTGGCCGGCACGCGCTGCACGCGATGCGTGCCCGATTCGAACTTCAGGCGCGAGAACGCACCCCGGCCGACCACGCGCGCCACCACTTCCTTGTAGCCGCCATGCTCGCCGGGATTGTCCGATTCGATCTCGACCTTCCAGCCCTGGCGCTCGGCATAGCGGGCGTACATGCGGAACAGGTCGCCGGCGAAGATCGCGGCTTCGTCGCCGCCGGTACCGGCGCGCACCTCCAGGAACAGGTTGCCTTCGTCGCGCGGATCGCGCGGTACCAGCAGCAGGGCCAGTTCTTCTTCCAGTTCCTGCAGGCGCGCCTGCGCAGCGGCGATTTCCTCGTCGGCCAGTTCGCGCAGGTCGGGGTCGGCGCGCATGCCTTCGGCGGCGGCCAGGTCGGCCTTGGCACGGGCTTCATCGGCCAGTGCAGTGGCGACCGGTTCAAGTTGGGCGAATTCGCGCGAAAGGTCGCGGAAACGGGTGTTGTCGGCGACCACATCGGGTTCGGCGAGCAGGCGTTCCAGTTCTTCGCGGCGCTCGGCCAGCGCTTCCAGCTTACGGCGCAGGGTCGGCGTCATCGGGTCTCACGGGTGGGTGGCGGTAACCCGGCGTGGCCGGGAACAGGCGCTCGGCGGCGCGGGTCAGGTCAGCATCGCCACTCAGCGCGGCGGCGCGCAGTGCGGCGGTCGGCGGGTGCAGCAGTCGATTGGTCAGGCCATGGGCCAGCAGTTCCAGCACTTCGTCGGCCGGCTTGCCGTTGGCCAGCTGCTGGCGCGCGCGCTCCAGCAGTTCGGCGCGGGTGGCTTCGCCGAACGCACGCAGCTGCCGCAGCGGTGCCTGGTGGGCGCTGGCCTGCTGGGTCTCGACGAAGCGCGACACCTGCAGGTCGATGATCGCCTCGGCCTCGGCGGCGGCCTCGCGGCGGCCACGGCGGTTGTCTTCCACCGCGCGTTCCAGGTCATCGACGGTGTAGAGGAAGGCGTCGTTGAGCGTGCCGACCTCGGCCTCGATGTCGCGCGGCACGGCCAGGTCGAACAGCAGCATCGGCTTGTGCCGGCGCGCACGCAGGGCCTTGGCCACCATCTCGCGGTGGATCACTGGCTCGCGCGCAGCGGTGGCCGAGAACACCACGTCGGCCTCGCCCAGGTGGCGGTCCAGTTCGGTCAGTGGCAGTGCCACGCCGCCATGACGGCTGGCCAGCTCCTGCGCGTGGGCGAGGGTGCGGTTGGCGATCAGCAGTCGCCGCACCTTGCCTTCACTCAGGTGACGTGCAGCCAGTTCGATGGTCTCGCCGGCACCGACCAGCAGCACGGTGGAGTCGTCCAGTCGCGCGAACGCGTTCTGCGCCAGGCGCACCGCCGCCGAGGCCACCGACACCGGGTTGGCGCCGACCTGGGTATCGGTGCGCGCACGCTTGGCCACCGAGAAGGTCTGCTGGAACAAGCGGTCCAGGCGCTGGCCGAGCAGGCCATGGTCACGCGCGGTCGACCAGGCATCCTTCACCTGGCCGAGGATCTGCGGTTCGCCCAGCACCATCGAGTCCAGCCCGGTGGCGACCCGGAACAGGTGGCGCACGGCCTCGGCATCGGCATGCTGGTACAGGTAGCCCTGCAGGTCGCCGGCCTGGCTGTGCAGCCACTGGTCCAGCGCCTGTGCCGACTCGGCCACGGCGTACAGCTCGGTGCGGTTGCAGGTGGACAGCAGCACTGCCTCGGCGATCTGCGGGGTATCGCGCAGCGAGCCCAGCGCACGCGGCAACGCCTCACCGGCGAAGGCCGCGCGCTCGCGCAGCTCCACCGGTGCGGTCTGGTGATTCAGTCCGAGCACCCACAGGGTCATTGTTCAGTTGCTTGCGATAAGCTGCTGGCCATTGGACGACATTTTAAGGCCCCGATGCCGACGATGCCCGCATTGATTCGCATCCCCAGTGTTCTGCTGCTGTCCCTGGCCTGCGCCCAGGCCCTGGCGGCGGTGCCGGCCAAGGCCCCCGTGCGGGCCGCGGCCACTGAGGAACTGGCGCTGGAACCGGTGATGGCCGGTGAGTTCGCCCTGCAGGCCGGCAAATTGGCCGAGGCCGCGCGCTGGTACCTGCAGGCGGCCCAGCAGACCGACGGCGACGCCGGCCTGGCCGAGCGCGCGACCCGCATTTCCATGCTCGCCAACGATGATGCCAGCGCCGCCAAGGGCCTGGCGCTGTGGCAGCAACGCGCCCCACGCTCGCTGACCATGCGCAGCGCCGCCGGTGCGCTGGCCATGCGCCAGGGCGATGTGAAGGCCGCCCGCACCGAGCTGCAGGCGCTGCTGGCCGATCCCGACGAGCGTGGCTGGAAGTTCGCCCTGGCCGCACTGATCGGCGGTGGCCGCGACCCGGCGGTACCGGCGCAGGTGCTGGGCGAGCTGGTCGATGCCAATGCCATTCCACCCAAGATCGAGGCCTGGCAGGAATTCGGTCGCCTGGCCCTGCGCATGGACAAGCCCGAGCTGGCGCGGCGCATGATCGATGAAGTGGTCAAGCGCTTCCCGGAAGAGCCGCGTGTGGCGCTGCTGCGTGCCAGCCAGCTGCAACAGGCGGGCGAGACCGACAAGGCATTGTCGCTGCTGCACGACGTCGAGCCGAAGACCCGTCAGGACCCCGAGCTGCGCAATGCGGTGGCCATCGCCTACGACAGCCTGGGACAGCCGGCTGCGGCCGAGCGCGTACTGGCGTTCGGCCCGCAGGACGTACAGACCTGGGGCATGCGCGCCTCGCTGCTGGCCAAGCAGGGCGACAAGGCAGCGCTGTCCAATCTCTACAACGAGCTGTCGCGGCAGGCGGCCAAGCCGGATCCGGCGCAGCGCCTGTTGCTGGGCAAGATCGCCGAATACCTGAAGCGTTACCCCGAGGCGGTGCAGTGGTACCACAGCGTGCCCGGTGGCGATGAACTGAGCGAAGCGCGCCTGCGCGCCGCCAATGCCCAGGCCCTGGCCGGGCGCCTGCCGCTGGCGCTGGAGGAAGTGCACGCGATCCAGTCCGATGCGGTGGTCGATGACGATGTACGCCGCGACGCCTACCTGCTGGAGGCCGAGCTGCGCCAACGCGGTGACGACAGTGCCGGTGAACTGGATGCGCTGGCCCGCGGCCTGGCCGCCTACCCGGACGACAACGGCCTGCTGTACGCCCGTGCGCTTACCTGGGAGCGCCGCGACGACATCCCGCGCGCCGAGGCCGACCTGCGCAAGATCCTGGTGACCGACCCGGAAAACGTGCCGGCACTGAACGCGCTGGGCTACACCCTGGCTGACCGTACCGGCCGCCTGCAGGAGGCGCTGGAGCTGATCGACCGCGCCCGCGTGGCCGAGCCGGACAACGCCGCCATCGTCGACAGCTATGGCTGGGTGCTGTATCGCCTGGGTCGCAAGGAAGAAGCGCTGGTGCAGCTGCGCCGGGCCTGGACCCTGGCCAAGGACCCAGAGATCGCCGCCCACGTCGGCGAAGTGCTGTGGGTGCTGGGCAAGCATGATGAGGCCCGCCACTTCTTCGACGAAGCGGCCAAGCTCGACCCTGAAAACCGCGCGCTGCTGCGCGCCCGCGAGAAATTCAATCCATGAGTGGTTCCCTGATCCGGCCGCTGCTGTTGGCGGCCGCGACCCTGGCGGTGAGCGCCTGTACCAGCGTCGGCACGCAGAAGACCCCGGCGCCAGCGGTGGTCGAGATTGTTTCGGCTGAAGCGGCGCAGGCCGAGGCAGCGCGCGTGGCCGCGCTGCAGGCACAGCCGGACTGGGCCTTCCAGGGTCGGGTCGCGGTCAGCAAAGGCAAGGACGGTGGCAGCGGTCGCATCGACTGGAAGCAGGACGGGCGCCGTTATGTGGTCGAGCTGAGCGCGCCGGTGACCCGGCAGAGCTGGAAGCTGACTGGCGATACCCATTCCGAAGCCGGTCGCCTGGAAGGGCTGGCCGGTGGCACCCGTGACGGTGAGGATGCCCAGCAGCTGCTGCTCGAGGCGACCGGCTGGGACATTCCGGTCAACCAGCTGCCGGAGTGGATCCGTGGCCTGGTGGCCGGCGATGCTGCCGGTCCGGAGAAGGTCGAGCGCGACGGTGAAGGCCGGCCGCGTCGCATGCAGCAGATGGGCTGGCAGGTGCAGTACCTGGACTGGTATCCCGCCGAGGCCGGGCGCCCGGCGTTGCCGCGCCGGATCGAAGCCAGCAATGGCGACGCCAAGGTGCGCCTGCTGGTGGACCAGTGGGGGCAGGGCACGCCATGAGTGCCGGGCGCGACGACGCGGGCTGGTCCTGGTGGCCGGCCCCGGCCAAGCTGAACCTGTTCCTGCACATCACCGGCCGCCGGGCCGACGGCTACCACGAGTTGCAGACCGTGTTCCGCCTGCTGGACTGGGGGGACCGCATCGGCCTGCGACTGCGTGAAGACGGCCAGGTGCGTCGGCAGGGCGAGGGCCTGGCCGGCGTGGCCGAGGCCGATGATCTGGCGGTGCGTGCCGCGCGCCTGCTTAAAGAAGTAGCGAATGTCGCGCAAGGCGCGGACATCATCGTTGAAAAGCATGTATCTGCCGGTGGTGGCTTCGGTGGTGGTTCGTCCGATGCGGCCACCGTGCTGGTAGTGCTGAACCGGCTCTGGCAGGCGGGCCTGGACGAAGACGCGCTGGCGGCGCTGGGCCTGCGCCTGGGCGCCGACGTGCCGGTGTTCGTGCGTGGCCGCAATGCCTGGGCCGAGGGGGTGGGCGAGCGCCTGCAGCCGATCACGCTGGCCCCGGCCTGGTATGTGGTGGTTGAACCGGGCGTTCATGTTCCTACGCCGGTCCTGTTTGCAGACCCGGATTTGACGCGCGACAGCCCAGTGGCGAAAATAGAGGACTTCGCTTCCGGGACCCTGGTCGGGAACGCGTTCGAACCGGTGCTGCGCCGCCGTGAGCCTGCCGTCGAGGCGGCGCTTGCCGCGTTGAGCGACATCGGCGCGGCGCGGCTGACCGGTTCGGGAAGTGGTTGTTTCGTCGAGTTCGCGTCGCAGTCTGCTGCAGAGCAGGGACGGTCGAAATTGCCGAAGGAGTTGCGGGCAAGGGTGGCAGCGGGCGTTGCGCGTTCGCCACTGCTGGATGCACTCGAGCAACACTAGATTTATCAATGCAGGGGCGTCGCCAAGAGGCCCAAGGCACCAGGTTTTGATCCTGGCATTCGTAGGTTCGAATCCTACCGCCCCTGCCAATAGCGGCTGTGTCCGCGCCTTCCAGCGCATCACCTGCGCGGGACGTGGAAACAACCGCGGTGTTGTCAGCAGCAAGGGTCCATCGGGTCCTTGCCGACCCCGGATCCCCGCCACTCGTCCCCGCCCGAGACAATCATGATGCAAGAGTCCCCGAACCTGCTGGTCTTTTCCGGCAACGCCAACAAACGTCTGGCGCAGAACATCTGCAAGGAACTGGGGGTGCGCCCGGGCAAGGCGCTGGTCTCGCACTTCTCCGATGGTGAAGTGCAGGTGGAAATCGAAGAGAACGTCCGCAAGCAGGACGTGTTCGTAATCCAGCCGACCTGCGCGCCGAGCGCGGAAAACCTGATGGAACTGCTGGTGCTGATCGACGCGCTCAAGCGCGCATCGGTGGCCAGCGTGACCGCCGTGGTGCCGTACTTCGGCTACTCGCGCCAGGACCGCCGCATGCGTTCCTCGCGCGTGCCGATCACCGCCAAGCTGGCGGCGAAGATGTTCAGCACCGCTGGCGCTGATCGCGTGCTGACCGTCGACCTGCACGCCGACCAGATCCAGGGCTTCTTCGATATTCCGGTGGACAACGTGTATGCGTCCCCGCTGCTGCTGGCCGACATCTGGCGCGCCTACGGCACCGAGAACCTGATCGTCGTGTCGCCGGACGTGGGCGGCGTGGTCCGCGCCCGTGCGGTGGCCAAGCGCCTGGATGACGCCGATCTGGCGATCATCGACAAGCGCCGCCCGCGCGCCAACGTCTCCACCGTGATGAACATCATCGGTGACGTCGAAGGCAAGACCTGCGTGATGGTCGATGACATCGTCGATACCGCCGGCACCCTGTGCGCCGCTGCCGCTGCCCTGAAGGCGCGCGGTGCGCTCAAGGTCGCCGCCTACTGCACCCACGCGGTGCTGTCGGGCCCGGCGGTGGACAACATCACCAATTCCCAGCTCGACGAGCTGGTGGTGACCGACACCATCCCGCTGAAGGACGCAGCGCGGGTGTGCAGCAAGATCCGCCAGCTGAGCGTGGCGGAAATGCTGGCCGAAACGATGCGCCGCATCGCCTTCGGCGAGTCGGTCAGCTCGCTGTACGTCGACTGAGTTTTTCGTCCCTGCCGGCAACGGCGGGGACATACCCCGGGTGCTTCTGGTCGCGGAAGCATCTTCAACCGCCACGCCGCAAGGCAAGGCAACAACCTGAGTAGTCGAAAATGTCGAAGACCCATGAAATCAAGGTCACCAAGCGTGAACTGCAGCGTAAGGGTGCGAGCCGCCGCCTGCGTCACGCTGGTGTGATCCCGGCCATCGTGTACGGCGGCAACGCCGAGCCGGTCGCCATCAGCCTGGACCACAACGAAATCTGGCTGGCCCAGCAGAACGAGTGGTTCTATGCCTCGATCCTGGACCTGAACCTGGACGGCCAGGTGCAGAAGGTCCTGCTGCGTGACATGCAGCGCCACCCGTACAAGCAGCTGATCATGCACCTGGACTTCCAGCGCGTGAACGAGAACGAAGCCCTGACCGCTTCGGTCCCGCTGCACTTCATCAACGAAGACACCTCGCCGGCCGGCAAGGCTGCCGACGTCGTGGTCACCCACGAACTGAAGGAAGTGACCATCACCTGCCTGCCGAAGGACCTGCCGGAGTCGATCGAAGTCGACCTGGGCGAGCTGAAGGCCGGTGACGTGGTGTACCTGTCCAACATCAAGCTGCCGAAGGGCGTGGAAATCCCGGCGCTGGCGCTGGGCAAGGACCACGACGACGCCATCGTCACCGCCAAGGCCGGCAAGGCCGACGCGGCTGACGAAGAAGCGGCTGCCGCCGAGTAATACCGTTACGGTGCCTGCCTCCGGGCAGGCACCGTACTGGAAGGAACCATGGCAGGACTGCGACTGATCGTCGGTCTGGGCAATCCCGGATCGGAACACGCCCGGACCCGGCACAATGCCGGGTTTCATTTCGTTGAGGCCCTGGCGGAAAAAGCCGGTGCGCGATGGAATGTGGACAGCAAGCTGTTCGGCGAGACCGCCAAGGTCGAGATCGCCGGGCAGACGGTGTGGCTGCTCAAGCCCGCCACCTTCATGAACCTCAGCGGCAAGTCGGTCACCGCCGCGCAGCGGTTCTGGAAGATCGAGCCGGAGGAAACCCTGCTGGCCCACGACGAGCTGGACCTGCCGCCCGGTGCGGCGCGGCTTAAGTTCGACGGTGGCCACGGCGGCCAGAACGGCCTGCGCGACACCATCCGGTTGCTCGGCCACGGCAAGTTCCATCGCCTGCGCGTGGGCATCGGCCATCCCGGCCACAAGGACCGCGTGGTGGGCTGGGTTCTGGGACGCCCTTCCAAGGATGACGACGTACTGATTTCGCGCGCCATCGACGATGCCATCGACGTGCTGCCGCTGGCAGTGCAGGGCGATTTCAGCGAAGCGATGAAGCGGCTTCATACCCCGAAATAACCCGCTTCGGGTAGGTGCCAACCTTGGTTGGCACACAATGATCGACACCGAGATGGATTGGCCAAGCAGCGCGCGCGCTGTTTCACCAATCACTTTCACCCCAGAGAGCTGTCACCCATGGGTATCAAATGCGGCATCGTCGGCCTGCCCAACGTCGGCAAGTCGACCCTGTTCAATGCGCTGACCAAGGCGGGTATCGCCGCGGCGAACTTCCCGTTCTGCACCATCGAGCCGAACGTCGGCATCGTGCCGGTGCCGGATCCGCGCCTGAACGAGCTGGCAGCGATCATCAACCCGCAGAAGGTCATCCCGACCGCGGTCGAGTTCGTCGACATCGCCGGTCTGGTCGCCGGTGCCGCCAGCGGTGAAGGCCTGGGCAACAAGTTCCTGGCGCACATCCGCGAAGTCGATGCGATCACCCACGTGGTGCGTTGCTTCGAGAACGCCGACGTCATCCACGTCAACAACAAGGTCGACCCGATCTCGGACATCGAGACCATCGATACCGAGCTGGCGCTGGCCGACCTGGACAGCGTCGAGAAGGCGCTGAACCGTGCCGAGCGCGCGGCCAAGGGCGGTGACAAGGACGCCGCGGCGCGCAAGCCGGTGCTGGCTAAGCTGCAGGCGGCGCTGTCGGACGGCAAGTCCGGCCGTTCGGTGGGCCTGGATGAGGAAGAGAAGGCGCTGGTGCGCGACCTGTTCCTGCTGACCCTGAAGCCGGTGATGTACATCGCCAACGTGCTGGAAGACGGTTTCGAGAACAACCCGCACCTGGAAGCCGTGCGCGCGCATGCTGCCGCCGAAGGCGCGCAGGTGGTGCCGGTGTCGGCCGCGATCGAAGAAGAGCTGTCGCAGCTCGACGACGAAGACCGCGATACCTTCCTGGCCGACCTGGGCCTGAGCGAGCCGGGCCTGAACCGCGTGATCAACGCGGCCTACAGCCTGCTCGGCCTGCAGACCTACTTCACCGCCGGCGTGAAGGAAGTCCGTGCGTGGACCGTGCGCAAGGGCGCCACCGCCCCGCAGGCTGCCGCGGTCATCCACACCGACTTCGAGAAGGGCTTCATCCGCGCTGAAACCATCGCGTATGACGACTTCATCAAGTACAAGGGCGAAGCCGGTGCCAAGGAAGCCGGTCGCCTGCGCCTGGAAGGCAAGGAATACCGCGTGCAGGAAGGCGACATCCTGCACTTCCGCTTCAACGTCTGATCCAGCGGCATTGGATCGACCCCGGACGCCCCGCCCTGTGCGGGGCGTTCGCGTTTCCGGTAATGGACAAAAAAACACCACAGTGCGAAACGCTTGCGGTGTGATGTTCGCCGTCACTTGTCCACAGCAAACTCCCATCGCTTTCCACGGCGGATGTGGAAAACCGCGCTCGCCTCTGTAGAGCCGAGCCCATGCTCGGCTTTACATGGCCTTACACGGCTTGCTCGTGCAGTGTGGACAAATTTTCACCACGCTTCGAAACGCCTGCGCGGCAACACTCCCACCCACTTGTCCACATCAAATCCCAACCACTCTCCACGACGGGTGTGGAAAACCGCGAAGGGGCGTGGACAAAAAACAGCCACGTGCTGAAACGCTTGCTGCGTGAGGTTCGCAGGCACTTGTCCACACCAAACCCCCATCGCTTTCCACGCCGCATGTGGAAAAAGTGCCCGGCACTCCCTTGCCGGGCACGTCCCGCATCACCAGTTGTACGACACGCCCAGCTGGGCGCCGACGTCGCGGAAGCCCATGCCACCGCTCTGCCGGCTCAGTTCACCCCAGCCGCGCCAGCCGCCGGACAGATCCACCTGCACGCCGGCCTTGGCTTCGTAGATGTCGCGCGGCAGCTGTCGCTGCAGCCGCTCGCCGTCCATTGCCAGGCCCGCGCCATTGCCGCCGGACCACCAGTTCACCGCCACGTACGGGTGCACCTGGCCCTGCGCCGCGCTCAATCCACGGCTGTACAGGCGCAGGCCGAGGCGGGTGCTGGTCTCGGCGCCACCGCGGTCTTCGACCAACGTGCCGTTGGCCTCGACCACGCGGTCGCTGTCATAACGGCTGTGCACCACCTGCAGCTGCGGTTCCAGGTAGATGCCGCGCTGCGCGGTGCGCCGCAGGGGCAGCACATAGCCGGCCTCGGCCGACGCACTCCAGTTGCGGGCGTCATAGCGCTCCTTCTGCAGGCCTTCGCCCTGCACGCTGTTGCGGAAGCGGCCGTACTGCAGCCAACCATCCACATAGGCGCCGCCTTCCATGCGCGCATCCTGCAGCCAGGTGGCATAGGCACCCACGCTGGTGCCGGTGACCACGCCACGCGCGGTGTAGCCGGTCACCTGCGAGCGACTGTCATTGCGCGCGCGGCCATGGCCGAGCATCGCACCGGCCTGCAGTTCACCCGTGCCACCCACCTCGAAGCGGCGTCCGGCGCCGACCAGTACGCTGCTGATCTGGCCATCGACGTGCACCTGGCGGTTGCGGTCATGGCTGTCGGGCTGCGCGCTGCGAAGGTGGATCCAGGCCACGGCGTCACTTCTGGTGCCGGCCTGGGCGGCGGGATCACCGGCGCGGTCGTGCAGGCTGTGCCGGAACATGCCCAGCGCAGCGCTGCGGTTGGCCAGGTAGGCCGCTGGTTCCGGGCGTTCCACCTGCGGCCGCGGCGGATCGATCGGCGGCTCCGGCGGCAACGGCGGATCGATCGGCGGTCCCGGCGGCGACGGCGGGTCGACCGGCGGTTCCGGCGGCTGCGGCGGGTCGATCGGGGGATCCGGCGGTTCCGGCGGATCGACCGGCGGCACGTATTCCGAGCGCAGGTACCAGTTGCCATCATCCGGGGTCGACACACCGCCCTTGAACAGGAAGTAGTCGTAGGCCCCGGCGACCGCGCGGCCCTGCAGGCTGAACTGTGCATCCGACTGGCCGGCCACGGTGATCAGGCGGATGCCTTCCTGGGTCAGTGCACCGGCGCCGCCGGCATTGCGCACGCTCACGCTGGCGGTGCCGCTGCTGTTGCCGTTGATCACCAGCTGGTCGCCCAGCGAAGTGTCGTCGCCCAGCGCCCGGTTGAAGATCCACTGGCCACCATTGCCCACGTAGTCGCCGCTGACAGTGACCGTCTTGAAGCCGTCCGCCGCCGGCGCATCGAAGGCGATGGTGCCGGCGTGTTCGAGCGTACCGACGCTGGAACTGGCGCGTACGTTCCACTGGCTGCTGCCATCCAGCGCCAGCTGTGCGACCTGGTAGCCGGAGTCGTTGCGCAGGGCACCGCTGAACGTGGTGCCGTTGCCCAGCAGCATGTGCACGTCGGCCGTTGCGCTGTCGACCACTACGTCACCACGCAGCGTGCTGGCGTCGGCACTGAAGTCGATGCGGCTGGTCGCCACGCTGCTGCCGTCGGTGAACACGGTGTCGCTGACCCGCAGCAAGCGGCCACTGCCGTCGCCTGCGGTCACGTCGCTGCCATTGACGGTCAATGCGTGGTTGCTGCCCTGCAGCCAGAACGCGGCGCCACTGGCGGTCTCGATGTGGCTGTCGTTGAGGGTGGCACGGTTCCAGTACGGGCCGAACGCGGTCAGGTAGGAGCGGTAGCCGCCGCTGTTGCTGCCGGTCATGCGGATGTCCAGGCGGTCGGCCTGGGTCAGCCGCGCGGTGTTCATGTGCACGATGCCGAACACATTCTCGCCGTCGCTGCGGATCGCAACGTTGTCGAGCAGCGCGGTGGCGGTGGAGCCGCCGATGAACACGCCGCCACCGCCGTTGCCGCGTACGTCGATCACGCTGCCGTTGGCTTCGATGCGGCTGGCGGTGCTGCCGGTGGAGCCGGTCACGCGCACGCCGTAGGTCGCATCACCGTGTGTGGTGATCCGGCCACCCTGCACGGTGGCGACGCCGCCGGCGATCTCCACGCCGTAGCCGTAGGTGTCCGTCCAGGTATCAATGGTGCTGTCGGTCAGCTGCAGGCGCGACTCGTCGCTGGCCAGCCAGAATCCGGAAAAGCCGTCGCGCACGTCGAACGCTGCATCGCGGGCGGTCAGCTGGCCCCAGTTGTTGATGTTCACGCCATAGCCGCCAACGGTATAGAAGCTGCCGCCGTTGATCACCGCGCTGGAATAGGTCTTGCTGATGCTGCTGCCGAGCAGGCGCATGCTGCCACCTACGGAGTGCGCTTCCACGTTCTCGAGCAGCACGCTGCCGCCGCTGCCGATGTCGAACCAGCCGCCGTCCAGGTAGGTGTCGTACAACTCGGCGCGGCTGCCCGCGCCATCGACGGCGACGCCGGCGAGGATGCCACCGGGCGCCAGGGTGATCCGGCTGTTGCGGATCGTCAGCAGGCCGGCGCTTTCGGCGCGCAGGCGTGCGCCACTGTCGGCGCTCATCTGCAGGGTATCCAGATGCACCTCACTGCCCTTGCCGGAGGCGCCGGCCAGGGTGCCGACGCCGCCGGTCATCGCAATGCGGCCTCCGGTGTAGCGGATCACGCCACCGTTGGATGCCTGCACGCTGGCATAGCCGCTGCCGTTGCGGGTGGTATCGATGTCGACATCGCGTGCGTCGATCACGCTGCCGGCACCATTGGCATACAGCGCATAGAAGCCCGTGCCGGTCGCCGGTGCGATCGACAGCGTTGCGCCGCGCAGCTGCACCTGGCCACCATTGGCGGCTGACACGCCGCTGCCATTGCCGGTCACGTGGATGCGGCTGCCGTCGATCAGCGCATTGCTGCCGGTACCGGTGACCGTAAGTGCGAAGCTGCCCGCGCTGTGGTTGAGGACATCGTCGGCACCCAGCTGCAGGCTGTCACCGTCGTTGACCAGCAGCGGGCCGGTGAGGTCTGCGGCATGCGCCGGCAGGGCTGCCCACAGGGCAGTGGCCAGCAGGCTGGGAATGAGGGGCACACGCGTGGCGCGCGCGCGCCCGTACGCACGGCGGTGCCGTGTGGGGGAGGCGTTCATGCTGATGGACTTCCTGTGGCAGGGCGCAGCGAGGCTGCACGGACTGACGCGGCAGGGCCGCGTCGCTGCGGAAGTCCCACGCGACGGCGCCTGCAGGCGCCATCGGACTTCCGTCCCCCATGGCGATGCGGCAACAGCCGGCAGGTGCACCTTGGCGGGATGTCTCCAGCCTAGAAATCGTCCTTGTCCGATGGAATCAGGCGTTTCCTAAAGCCATTGCAGGCCCCGTTGCAGGGCCAGCAGGATTCAGCCGGGAGTGGGCCTCAGCCGAACAGCGAGGCCTGCAGGCAGTACTCGATCAGCGCCTGGTCGCTGTCCACGCCGAGCTTGCGCATCGCACTGATCTTCTGCGTGCTGACCGTCTTGGCGCTGCGCTGCAGCTGGCGCGCGATGTCGCCCACGCTCATGCCGCTGGTGAACAGGCGGATCACCTCCAGCTCGCGCGGCGACAGGCGCGCACGGACCGCATCGGCATCGGCAGGTTCGCTCGCGGCTACCGGCAGCAGTCCCGGGGGGCGGTAGACGCGGTCGGCCAGCACTACGCGCAGGGCCTGTACCAGGCTGCCCAATCCATGGCTCTTGAGCACCACGCCGCCCGCGCCGGCGGCATACATCGCCGCAACCAACGACGGATTGGACACCATCGTCAGCACCAGCAGGCGCGTCTCCGGGAAGCTGCGGCGCAGGAACGAGATCAGCTTGATGCCGTCCCCGAAGCGGTCGCCCCCCGGCATGCTGTAGTCGGTGATCACCGCCTGTGGCCGGGTCCGGGTCATCAGCTCGATCAGCGTAGCCGGATCGGCCGCTTCGCCCACGATGTCCAGGTCCAGCTCCCCGGCCAGTACGTCGCGGATGCCGGCAAGCACGATCGGGTGGTCGTCGGCGATGAGGATCCGTGTGGTCATGGCAGGGTCGGGTCGTCAGGAAGGGAGGGGGATGCAGTGTCGAGCAGCGGATGCAGCAGCTGTTCGAGGCGTTGCTGGAACCCGGCAAGAGCAGCCGCCTGGGTGGCCAGGTCATCGCCGCCGGCAAGGCGCTGTTCGATCTGCAGGCCACTGTCCACCAGCGCAGGTGCACCGACGATCACCAGTGCGCCGCGGATGCGGTGCAGAACCTGCGCCACGCGGGCGGGATCGGCAGCGGCGATCGCCTGGCGCAGGCTGTCCAGGTCGGCCTGCATGGTCTGTACGAACAGCGACTGCATCTTCGCCGGAACCTGCAGCGGGGGATCCTTGTCGTGCGACGAGGTGGACACAGGGTGCTCCTGCATCGCAGGGGCCGGCGCATCGCCGTCGGTGATCCGGGTCAGCAGGCGCTGCAGGGCTTCCAGCGTGATTGGCTTGACCAGCACGCCCTGCATGCCGGATTCCTGGCAGCGTTGGCGTTCGGCCGGGTCGGCATTGGCGGTGGCGCCGTGGATCGGCACGCTGACACCACGTGCCCGCAAGGCGCGGGCCAGGCCGTAGCCATCCAGCCCGGGCATGTTCAGGTCGGTCAGCACCAGCGCGAACGCCCCTTGTTGCCAGTAGCCCAGCGCTTCATTGCCATCGCTGGCGACCACGGCGCGGCAGCCGAGCTGTTCCAGCTGGTCGCGCAGGATCGCCTGGTTGATCGGGTTGTCCTCGGCGACCAGCACCTGCAGGCCGAAATGGCGCGTCGCCGGCAAGCGCCCTTCGGCGCTGGCGGCCAGCGGTTGGCCGCTGGCCGCGGCCAGGGCGAGCACGATCGCGTCGAACCGATGCAGGCCAACCTGCCAGGCGCCATCGACCTGCCGTGGCCGCACGCCGCCTTCGCGGCAGGCGACCACGCGCGGTCCACCCGCCCATGCGGGCAGCGAGTCGTCCAGGACCAGCTCGAGCAGCACGCCGGACGATGGCAGGCCTGCTGCGCTGTCCTCCCGGTACACGCTGGCCTGTGCACCGCGCTGCTGCAGGCGCTCGCACAGCGATTGCACCAGTTCGCGCACGCTGCCCCGCACCTGTACCTGCAGGCCGGCGGGCAGTTGCGGCGGGGGGGATTGTTGCGGATCCGCCGGCGCCGATGGCAGCGGCAGTTCGACGCTGAAACTGCTGCCCAGGCCGCTCTCGCTGACCACGCGCAGCTGCCCCTCCATCAACGCCACAAGGTGCGCGCAGATGGCCAGGCCGAGGCCGGTGCCCCGCATCGCATCGGTGCCCGGGTTGGCCTGGAAGAACGGCTCGAACAGGTGCGCCTGGTGTTCGCTGGCAATGCCGATACCCGTATCGGCGACCTGCCACTGCAGCCAGCAGTGTTGCTCCTGCCAGCGTGCCGAAACGCGCACCACCACGCGCCCGCTGTCGGTGAACTTCAGCGCATTGCTGATCAGGTTGTTGAGCACCTGGCGGATCCGTGCGGCATCTCCACACACCATGGGTGGCACGTCGGCATCGATGCAGGCGTAGAACTGCAGCCCCTTGTTGGCGGCCGCAGCGGCATACGAGTCGAGCGCGTCTTCGGTCAGCCGCACCGGATCGAACGGGCTGGGCTCCAGGTTCAGTTGCCCGGCCTCGGCCTTGCTGACATCCAGGATGTCGCTGATCAGCTGCATCAGGGTCGAGGATGAACGCTGGATCGTTGCAAGGTAGTCCTGCTGCCGCGCATCCAGTGGCGTCAGCCCCAGCAGTTCAAGCGTGCCGAGCACGCCGTACAGCGGCGTGCGGATCTCATGGCTCATGGTGGCCAGGAACTGGCTCTTCGCGCGGTTGGCCTGGTCGGCGGCGCGGCGCGCCTGCTGCAGCACCTGCTCGGCTTCATGCTGGCTGCTCAGATCAATGAACAGGCACAGCACCGCCGGCTCGCCGCGATAGCGCGCCGGTGTCGCGGTTACCAGCAGGTGGCGGCCTTCGGGCGTGGCGTAGGCCAGGCCATCGCCCAGCGTGGTGCCGCCGGCAGCCAGTACGCTGCGCCGCCACGGGCCATGCCAGCCACCGGCATGGTAGTCCTCGCCCAGCCAGCGACGGGCGAGGGCGTTGTCCAGCAGCACATTGCCATCGGTACGGCGCAGCAGGCACAGCCCGATCGGCGCGTTGTCCAGGATCGTGCGACTGAAGGCTTCGCTTTCCAGCAGGCGCGCGTGGTTGCTGCGCAGCGGCTCGATGACCGAACGCCGGTACGCGCGCAGCACCAGCGTGCCACCCAGTGCCAGCAGCAGGGCGACCACGGTCGCGCCCAGCAAGGGCCCCTGCGGGTGCTGGAACACCTGCCGCCAGCCGACGTGGTAGACCGCCAGCCAGCCGCGTTCGCTGCGCATGCGGAACTGCAGGCCATCGAGGCCGGCCTGCCAGGAGGTGCCGGCGTCGCTGGCATCGGCCGCATCGCCCAGCAGGCGCTGGCCATTGGCATCGAACAGCGACAGCCGCTGGAACACCGGGACGCCCAGCACCTGCCGGTAGTCATCGACACGGCCGGGATCGAGCAGGCAGGCCAACGCCGCCTGCGAATCCTTGTCGTCCTCACCCCACAGGCGCGCATCCTGCGGGGCGTGGGCGATGGCCAGCAGCCAGGTCTGCCGGTCGCGCCATGGCACGCCCACCCAGACGATGCCACCGCGCTGCAGCGCCGGCCGCGTACCCATGACCTGATGGATGCCGGTGATCGCCGGGCGCAGGTGATGCGGGCTGTTCTGGCTCGCATCGGTACCGGCGATCTGTACCGGTGCCAGCAGCCCGCGCGTGCCTTGGCCATCGACCAGCAGGCATTGTGGCGGTGGATAGCGCGAGGCCGACCAGAACGTGCCGTAGAAGCGCAGGAAGCGGTCGCCCAGTTCGGTCGGTGGCGAAAGGCTGGCCCCGTCGCTCCCGATCACCGCGAAGTTGGCGAACAACGGCCCGCGCTGCAGCTCCACGCTGGCATCGGCCACCGGCTGCCCCCGCGTGCCGACATCATGCAGCCGCCACTGGCGCAGGAAGCGCTCCTGCTCGCGCAGCGTGCCGTCCAGGCGGCGGAAGTGGTATTCGATCTTGCTGCGCTCTTCGTTCACCAGCTGCGAGCCGGCCGACAGCAGCAGTCCGGCCTGCAGGGTCGCCAGCACCACCACGCCGATCAGCAGGGCGTGGACGCGCAGCGAGCGGCGAGCGAGTCGGCGTACAGGAGCGGCCTCGGCCGGCATGGCAGGTCTCGGAGCAGGGGGCGGTCAGCGGCACCGGTGGCGGCAGCGCAAAGTCCGCCGCCACTGCACAGACAGGATCGTCAATGCCACTTGATGATTTCGTGAAGCCGACGTGGAATCCGTGTCAGCGCAGGGCGGCCCGCGGCGACTCGTCCACCTGGGGCGCTTCCTCGTCCAGCAGGCGGGTGAATTCATCCGACGGCAGCGCCTGCGAGATCAGGAAACCCTGCACCTGGCTGCACCCCAGCTGGCGCAGGGCGGCCAGGTCGGCATCGCTTTCCACGCCCTCTGCCACGATGGTCAGGCCCAGCTGGTTGGCCAGCGCGATCACCGTCGACAGGGTCAGGTGCAGGGCCGGGTCGCGCGCGCATCCGCTGACCAGGGCGCGGTCGATCTTGACCTCGGTAAAGGGGGTATTGACCAGGTTGTGGACCGAGCTCAGGCCCTGCCCGAAATCATCCTGGGCCAGGCCGAAGCCCTTCATGCGCAGGCGGCAGGCGCCGGCATAGAAGTCGCTGACGTGCCGCGTGGTGCTGTTTTCCATCAGTTCGAAGCACAATTCACCGGGCGTACCGCCGTTGGCCAGGGTCAGCGCCAGCAGCTCGTCGGGCAGGTCCGACTGCTCCAGCAGGTGAGGGGGCAGGTTGATCGATACCGGTACCCGGAAGCCTTGTTTGCGCCAGCGTGCCTGTGCGCTGATGCTGGCCTTGAGCATCATCCGCAGCAGATCGCCCTCCAGCCCATAGCGGCAGATTGCCGGCAGGAAGCTGCCAGCGGCCAGCGTGCCCAGCTGCGGGTGGCGCCAACGCACCAGTGCCTCGGCCGCCACGACCCGTCCTGACTGCAGTGACTTCTTCGGTTGGAACCAGGCTGTCAGGCTGCCATCGGCCATGGCCTGGCGCAGCTGCGATGCATCCGGTTCGGGCGCAGCCGCCGCGCGCGTGGGGGCCTCGCCGGCGGCCGGACGGGCCTGCGCCAGGGCCTCGAACAGGGCGTCCACATCGGCGGCCGCCACCGGCTTGGGCAGCAGGCCGATCACATCCAGCCCCAGCGATTCGGCCATCAGCCGTGCCGAGGTCATCATCCGGCGCGGCGCGGCGCTGACCACCGCAAGGCGGGGCGGGCGCGGCTGTGCCGCCAGCGCCTGGATGAACTGGATGCCGTCCTGCCCGGGCATCAGCAGGTCACTGACCACCAGGTCGTAGGGCTGGCACGCACACAGCGCGATGGCCGCATCCACGTCCTCGCAGGCATCGACCTGCACGCCGGCGCGGCTGCCGAACAGGTTGGCCAGGAAGCCACGCTGGAAGGGCTGGTCTTCCAGGATCAGGATACGCTGGGTCATGCGGGGTCTCCTTGGCGCAGGGCGTTGAGCGCCTTGCGCAGGCGGGCGATGTCGATGGGTTTGCTCAGGTAGCCCTGCATGCCACTGGCCAGGCAGCGCTCGCGCTCCTCGGCGGTGGCATTGGCGGTGGCGCCGATCACCGGCACCGGGTTGCCGTCATCGCGCAGCTGGCGGGCCAGCGCGTGGCCGTCCATGCGCGGCATGTTGATGTCGGTCACCACCAGGTCGAAAGACTGCTCGCGGCATCGCTGCAGGGCTTCCACACCGTCCTGTGCCAGCTCCACGTCGCAGCCGAGGGTGCGCAGCTGCTCGGCCAGGATCACCCGGTTGATCGGGTTGTCTTCGACGGCCAGCACGTGCAGGCCCAGCGGCATCGGCGTTGCCGCGCGCGATGTTTCCGGCAGCGCCGCACGTTGCTGCTGCACGTTGGCCAGTGCATTGCCGATCGCGGTCATCCCGTGCAGGGTCACCACCAGGCTGCCATCGGCGGCAACGGTGGGCTGGTCACCGCCGTCGATCGATGCCACCACGCGGGGGCCTGCCCAGGCCAACGGCATCCCGGCCTCGCCGTCCATCAGGATCGCGCCGTCGTGGTCCAGCAGTGCAGGGTCGCCCTGCAGGGGCTGCGCGTTGGCGCCCCACCGACGCAGCCAGCCGCAGGCACTGTCGACCAGTTCGCGATCACGGCCGCGGACCAGGATCGGCGGCTCCGGCAGCAGCGCGGGACCATCCTCGGCAGCGGCCAGCACCGGCAAGGGCAGGCGCACGCTGAAGCTGCTGCCCAGGCCGGGTTCGCTCACCACCTGCAGCTCACCGCTCATCAGGCGCACAAGGCGGTCGCTGATGGACAGGCCCAGCCCGGTGCCCTGCGCACTGGCCGCGCCTCGGACCTGGCGGAACGGTTCGAACAACCGCGCCTGTTCCTCCGCAGCGATGCCCACGCCGGTATCGGTGACCTGCCAGGCCAGCACGCTCGATTCGCCTTCGCGCTGCACCTGGCGCACGCGCAGTACCACCCGGCCATGCTCGGTGAACTTGATCGCGTTGCTGAGCAGGTTGCCCAGCACCTGGCGGATGCGGTCGGCATCACCGAGCACCCGCGTCGGCAGGCGCGGATCGGTACAGACCAGGATCTGCAGGCCCTTGCAGGTGGCCGACGCGGCGAAGCTGCGCAGCACGCTCTCGGTCAGCTCGCGCGGCGAGAACGCCGCCGGCTCCAGGCTGAGCTGCCCGGACTCGATCTTGGAAACATCCAGCACATCGCTGATCAACTGCAGCAGGACCGACGAGGAACTCTCAATCGTGCGCAGGTACTGCGACTGCCGGGCGTCCAGCGAGGTGTGCCCGAGCAGCTCCAGCGTGCCCAGCACGCCGTAGAGCGGAGTCCGGATTTCATGGCTCATGGTGGCCAGGAACGCACTCTTGGCCTGGTTGGCCGCATCCGCGGCCTGGCGTGCCGACGACAGCGCGGCCTGCGCCTGGCGGTGCCGGGAAATGTCATGGAACACGCACAGCAGCACGTCGTCGCCCTGGTAGCGGCAGGCCGCGTGCAGCACCTGCAGCTGACGACCATCGCGGGTGGTGAATTCCAGTCCACGCCCGCGCTCCCCGGCATGTCCGCGCCATGGCGCTTGCCAGTCGCTGTGTTCGCCTTCTTCGCCAAGCCAGTCGCGCAGCAGCTGGTTGGAGAGCAGCAGCGCGCGGTCGCTGCGGCGCAGGACGCAGATGCCGACCGGCGCCATGTCGATCACCGTCGAACTGAAATCCAGGTTCTCCAGCAGCCGGCGGTGTTGCTGCAGGGCCGGCTGGATCAGCTGGAGGTCCACGCGATGCCGCAGCAGGCGCAGCGCGAGGCCTGCCAGCAGCAGCAACAGCACGCAGATCAGCAGGGGCACCGCCAGGTCGCCCAGCAGCAGCTGCGGCGGCAGGTGGTAGACCAGCCGCCAGCCATCATTGCCAACCCCCTTCACCAGCGCTACGCCGCGCGGAAGCCCGCCGCTCCACAACGTGCCGAAGCTGTCGTCCTGGCGCTCCCGCAGGGTCTTCCAGCCCGCACCATCCAGTCGCGGCGCCTGGCTCGACAAGGCGGGCTGCCCGCCACGGTCGAGCAGCGCATAGCCGCCGATGCCCTGGCCGTCGATCATGCCCGCCGCCGCCGCGCCATCGAGCAGCAGCACCAGCCACTGCGTCGGATGGGGGCCCGCCTGTACCGGCTGGGCCAATGCAACGCCACTGTCACCCGGGCGCAGCCAGTACACCGGGTCGGCCCCTTCCACACTGCCGTTGCGCGCCTGCAGCACACGCAGCGATGGCAGGCGCGCCAGGTCGACATCGACCTCGCCACCGGCCAGCCAATGCGCGCCCCGTGCGTCGACCAGCAGCAGGTGCGTCTGCAGCGCCTGCAGCGTGTGCTCGGCGCGCGCTGACAACAGCAGCCGCTGGCCCGGTTGGCCGCCAGCACCATCCAGCGGCACCTGGCGCATGCCTTCGCTGTCCGTCGCAGGTGCATCCGGGTTGCCCGTCACGACCGAATCGCCCAGGTAGCGCAGCAGGGCTTCGCGCTGGTCGAAATAGATCTGTGCCCTGTAGGCCGCTGCATTCATTTCGCGGCGATGGGTCGAGATGTCTTCGGTGAATGCCGTGAGCAGGTAGAAGCCGGCCGCGGCGGCCAGGCAGATGAAGACGCATACGGTCAGGCAGCGCAGCAGCACCGACGCGGTGGTCGGTGGCACGGCCTGCTGCAGCGAAGGGCGGGGGAAGCGGAACATGCAACATGCTAGGGAGCGGCGCGGATGGCGCGGAATCAGCCGTTTCCTAAAAAGCCGCCGCGGACCGGCCAGGTGGCAGCTCCTGCCTGGAAACCGTTCAGGCGGTGGAAAAAAAGAACCCCCGCCGAAGCGGGGGTCTCCTGTATCGGCGCTGGCCCGGCGCTTACAGCGCGCTACCACCGAACTTGTGGGTGTACTGCAGGTTGATCGTGCGGCCGACGCTGTCGAACCAGGACACGTCGTAGTACGGGTAGGCGGTGTAGGTACGGTCCTTCGGCGGCATCTTGTTGAACACGTTGACCACCGACAGCGACAGGCGCGAGTGGTCGTCGAAGCGGTACTGCAGCGAGGCGTTGTAGCGATACGTTGCCTTCACGTACGGGCTGTCGCCGCTGTCCCAGTCGAACACCTGGTCGTAGCTGTCCGAGGTCGGCAGCTTGCCCAGGCGCGAGCCGTACACCGTTGCCGACCATGCATCCTTCTCCCAGGTCACGCTCAGGCTGGTCTTGGTGCGCGGGATGTCGAAGCCGCTGTTCACTGCGAACTGGTCTTCGGTACGGTCGCCCGGGTAGCGCTGGAAATCATGCTTCTTCACCCAGGTGTGGGTGCCGTTGAAGATGAAGTCGCCGATGCCCGTCTGCAGGCGGTAGCGCAGGCCGACGTCGATGCCGGAGGTAGACTCGCGGGCGACGTTGATCGGCTCCACGCGCACGCCATACAGGCGCCCGTCGTTGCTGCGGGTGATGCGGGCGAGCGCATCCACGCAGGTCGGCGAGGTGATGTCGGCGCTGCCCAGGCGGCAGTTCGCTTCGTTGGCCAGGATCGTGCGCACGTCCATGTCCTGCACCTGGTTGCGCATGTCGATGTCGAACCAGTCCACCGACAGATCCAGGCCGATCGCCGGCGACCAGACGAAGCCGGCACTCCACGAGGTGCTGGTTTCCGGGTCGAGCTGGCGGTTGCCGGTACGGCTGCGGATCAGGTTGCGTTCGTAGTCGGCGCAGTCGGTGGCACCGTCCGCGCGGCAGCTGTACAGGTCTTCGGCGGTGGTCTCATCGTTGCCCGGGCCGGCGAACACGTAGTGCAGGTCCGGCGCACGGAACGCGGTGCCGTACGAACCGCGGACCAGCAGCGTGTCGATCGGGCGCCATTCCAGGCCACCGCTCCAGGTCGCCTTGCCGATGGTGTGGCCGGAATAGCGGTACTGGTCGTAGCGGCCGGCCACGCTCAGGTTGACCGTCTCGTGCAGCGGCATGCGCAGCTCCGCAGCGGTCGCCCAGCGGTTGCGCGAACCCTTTCCGTCCGAATCCTTCCAGCTGTAGTAGTAGTACTCGGTCGCCAGCGGATCGGGGTTCAGCGAGTAGGCCTGCTGGCCCACTTCCACGGTCGCGGCAAACCCGGCGTCGCCACCCGGCAGGGCGAACAGGGCCGAGTTGGTCAGGGTGAAGGCGGCGGTCTCCGTGCGCGACTTCGGGGTGTAGGTGGTACGCGCGGCGATCGAATCGTACTCGGCGCGGGTCAGCGGCCGGTACAGGCGTGACGGATCGGCGTTGTAGATCGGGAAACCGTCGTCATCCACGCCCAGCTGCGGGCCGAGGAACAGGTCATTGGCCTTGGCGGCGATGATCTGCGCCCAGCTGATCCGCGACTGGTACTGCGAATGGCTCAGCGCCGCTTCGTAGTCCCAGTTGCCGGTCAGGTTGCCCTTGAAGCCGGTGGTCACGCTGAAGGTCTTCTGCGTGCTGCGCACCATGGCGTTGCGCAGGCCACCCATTTCCTCGGGCGAGAACTGGCGCTGCCAGAACTCGATCTCGCCGGTGGCTTCGTTGTTGAAATAGCCCGACTCATCGCCGTTGGCATCCATGCGGCCCCACTTGGTGACGTCGCGCATCAGCGACATCGTGTGGTAGCCCAGCTGCACGTCGGCGAACCACTGCTGGCCATTGTCGAAGTCGTAGCTCAGCGACGCGTAGCCGTTGGCACCGCGGCGCTTGCTGAGGATGGTGCCGTAGCCGATCGAGCTGTCGCTGCCGCAGTAGTAGCCATACTTCGGGCGGTAGGCGCGGTAGGTGCTGCCCTGGTTCTGCCCGGACAGCGCTTCGCAGGTGGCGGCGCCCGGGTCCAGGTAGTCATCGTTGTAGTCGGTGCGCAGGTAGGCACGGCGCGCGATGCGCGAACCCTCGGTGGGGCCGTCCTGGGTCGAGTCCTGGATGTCGCGCTCATAGGCCCACAGCGGGGTCTGCGACTGCAGTTCGACGCTGTACACCGCGTTGAAGTTGCCACGGCTGAAACCGCTGGCGATGCTCATGTCGAACGACTCGCCACCGCCTTCGGTGGTGGTGCCCATGCGCATGTCGATGGTGGTGCCGTCGGCCTTCTTCTTCAGGATGAAGTTGACCACGCCGGCGATCGCGTCCGAACCATAGATGGCCGAGGCGCTGCCGGTCAGCACTTCAATGCGCTCGATCATCCCCAGCGGAATGTTGGAGACATCGGTGAAGTTGCTGCGGCCCTTGAACGGCATCGGGAAGTCGGCGATACGGCGGCCATTGACCAGCACCAGCGTGTGGTTCGGGCCCAGGCCGCGCAGGTCCACCTGCTGGGCGCCCGGCGAGAAGTCGGCGCCGCTGGAAGACTGCTGGCTCTGTGTCTCACCGCCGTTCTGGGTCATCGCACGCAGCACGTCCGGCACGCTGGTGAAGCCGCTGGAGCGGATCTGTTCGGCGTTGATCACCGTGATCGGGGCGGGGCCTTCCACCTGGGCGCGCGGAATGCGCGAACCGGTGACCTGCACCGCGTCCAGTTGTTGTACCGAAGAGGAAGCCGGAGCCTGGGCGGCCGCGGAAGCAGCCACACCCATCAACGCCAGCTGGATCGACCACGCCATCGCCTTTCTACGCATGAGGAATTCTCGGAAATGAAGCTGGCCCGCAGAGGAGGGGCCCTGTCCCCCATTCAGATTTCCGGAATGGGCGCGCGCATTTAACGCCTTTTTTATGTCCTTGACTACTGGGTCCCTATCTGGCAAAGAGTGAAAACGCTTGCAAGTCGATTTTGTTCAGGGAGATCAAGATGCGACGCCTTCACCGGACCCTGCGTACCCCCGTTGCCTGGTTGGCGCTGCTGGTGCTGGCCTGGCCATTGGCCGCGCCCGCGCAGGACCTGCAGGGCCCCGGCTTCGCCTATTACGAGGTCGGCGACCTTGAGGCCCCACGCCCCGGCCCGCGTGCGCCCGCGATGATGCTGATGGGCGGTGGCGAGTGGGTGCCGGACGCCTTCCAGTGGTGGTTGAAGCAGGCCGGCAATGGCCGTGTGCTGATCCTGCGTGCCTCCGGCGGCGATGAACTGCAGGACTGCCTGTACCGCGAGATCGGCGGCACCACCGCGGTACAGACCCTGGTCTTCGACAGCCGCCGTGGCGCCGATGATCCAGCCGTGCTGCGCGTGGTCGCTGCGGCCGATGCCATCTTCATTGCCGGCGGCGACCAGTCGCGCTACATCCGCTTCTGGAAGGGCACCGCACTCAACCGCGCGCTCAACGCCCATGTACGCGCCGGCAAGCCGATTGCCGGTACCAGCGCCGGCCTGGCCATCCTCGGCGGCTATGCCTATGGCGCCATGGATGGCGGCAGCATCAGCTCGGCCGGTGCGCTGGCCGATCCGATGGGCAGCGCAGTCACCATGGACAGTGGCTTCCTGCAGATGCCCTACCTGCAGCGCGTGGTCACCGACACCCATTTCGACAAGCGTGACCGCCTTGGCCGCCTCATCGTGTTCGTGGCACGCGCCGCGCAGGACAGCGGTGACCCCGACATCGTCGGCATTGGCGTTGATGAGGACACCGCCCTGTGCGTGGAGCCCGATGGCCGGGCCCAGGTCTACAGCGCTGATGGCGAAGGCAAGGTCTGGGTGGTCAGCCCCGGTCGCGATGCCGACCGCCTGGTCGAGGGCGAACCACTGCGCTTCCATGCTGTTCCGGTGACCGTGGTCGCCAGCGGCAGCCGCATGCGCCTGGATGACTTCCAGGCCGAGGCCGACTACCAGGCCGTGGCCGACGTCAGTGACGGCGAGATTGAAGTCGTCCGTCAATGATCTTCCCGAAAGTGCCGGCCGCTGGCCGGCAACTCACCTTTCCTGATGCGCCCCTTGCCGGCCAGCGGCCGGCACTACCCTGCAATCCATTCCCTCGTCCTGCTGGAGACGTACCTGATGAAACTGCGCTTGGCGCTTTCCGCGCTGCTGTCCCTGCCGTTGCTAGCCCAGGCCGCACCGGCGACGTCGCCGCTGCTGGTCATCCATGGCGGCGCCGGCGTCGAGCGCAAGGACCTGTCGCCGGCAGAAGAAAAGGCCGCGCGCGAAGCGTTGCGCGCCGCACTGCTGAAGGGCCATGCCGAACTGGCGGCCGGCCGCCCGGCGCTTGCAGCGGTCACTGCGGCGATCACCGTGCTGGAGGACGATCCGACCTTCAACGCCGGCAAGGGCGCGGTGTTCACCCATGACGGCCACAACGAGCTGGACGCCGCAGTAATGGACGGCGCCACCCAGGCAGCAGGTGCGGTGGCCGGCGTGCAGCGGGTGCGCAACCCGATCCTGCTGGCGCAGACCGTGATGCAGAAGTCCAGCCACGTGATGATGGTCGGGCAGGGCGCCGAAGCCTTCGCGGTGGAGCAGGGCATTACCCTGGTTGATCCGTCGTACTTCCGCACGGAGAAGCGCTGGCAGCAGCTGCAGCGTGCGTTGAAGGAAGAGGCCAATGGCCAGGCGCATGCAGACCTGGAGACCGCAAAGCACTTCGGTACCGTCGGTGCCGTCGCGCTGGATGCGCAGGGGCAGCTGGCCGCCGGTACTTCCACGGGCGGCATGACCAACAAGCGCTATGGCCGGGTGGGTGACTCGCCGATCATCGGCGCCGGCACCTGGGCCGATGCGCGCTGTGCGGTATCGGGCACCGGTTGGGGCGAGTACTACATCCGCACCGCGGCCGCGCACGAGATCTGCGCGCGCATGCGCTACCAGGGGCAGACCCCGGAGCAGGCCGGCAAGGGCGTCATCAACGAGACGATTCCGCAGATGGGCGGCGACGGCGGTGCGATCGTGCTCGCCGCAGACGGCAAAATGGCCACGCCCTTCAACACCCAGGGCATGTATCGGGGCTGGATCGGCGCCGACGGTGTCCCTCATGTCGCAATTTTCGCCAGCGAGACCCTGCCGCTCCCCGGGCAATAACCTTGCGTATCAATGGGTTTGCGACAACGTGTGAAAAAGATGGAAAAAAGCGTTGACAGGCCCCCGTCCCATCAGCAGAATAAGCGGCTCACCACCACACACCGCAACGCTTCGGCGGCAACGGAATGGGGTGGTAAGGAGGGATACCCAAGCGGCCAACGGGGGCAGACTGTAAATCTGCTGGCTTACGCCTTCGGTGGTTCGAATCCACCTCCCTCCACCAGTTTCACGTTGTGACATTCCCGGCGCGGGAGTAGTTCAATGGTAGAACCTCAGCCTTCCAAGCTGATGGTGCGGGTTCGATTCCCGTCTCCCGCTCCATTGAATGAACTTTGAATCTTATCGAGTTCATGTCATAATGCAAAACTCGGCTCACGTAGCTCAGTCGGTAGAGCACTTCCTTGGTAAGGAAGAGGTCGAAGGTTCGATTCCTTTCGTGAGCACCATCTTAAGCATCACCTCTCAGACGAATTCGAGATAAGCAGCCATGGCCAAGGGTAAGTTCGAGCGCACCAAGCCGCACGTCAATGTCGGCACCATCGGTCACGTCGACCACGGCAAGACCACGCTGACCGCCGCACTGACCAAGATCGGTGCCGAGCGCTTCGGTGGCGAGTTCAAGGATT
>NZ_QXDB01000002.1:571056-666056 GCF_003550055.1 Stenotrophomonas sp. AG209 | reverse complement strand
AGCCGGATGAATAGCAAGATCGAACACTCCAAGGACAACTCCGCCCACGGTGGGGATATCGTCAAGTATGTCGCCGCATCGCTGCTGGTGCTGGCCGGTCTGTTCGTCTGGTTCTGGTTCTCTGCCGACTCTGGTCGCGCCGCCCAGCTGGGTGCGTGGGCAGGTCAGCTGCGTGCGTTGGCGGTCGTGGTCGGTCTGGTTGGCGGTATCGGCGTGTTCATGCTGACCGGCAAGGGGCGCGACACCCGCGAATTCCTCTCCGAGTCGCGCTTCGAACTGCGCAAGGTGGTCTGGCCGACGCGCCAGGAAGCCATCCGCATGACGTGGGTCGTGATCGTCGTGGTGCTCATCCTCAGCCTGCTGCTGGGTGGCTTCGACTTCCTGATCCAGAAACTGACTCAGTGGTTCCTGGGCCGCTAAGGAGAATTGCATGAAGCGTTGGTACGTCGTTCACGCCTATTCGGGCTTCGAGAAGTCGGTGGCGCAGGCTCTGCGCGATCGCATCGTCCGTGACGGCATGGAAGAGCGCTTCGGCGACGTCCTGGTCCCGACCGAAGAAGTGGTCGAGATGCGCGCTGGCCAGAAGCGCCGCTCCGAGCGCAAGTTCTTCCCGGGTTACGTGCTGGTCCAGATCGAGACCCACGAAGAAGCCGGCATCCCGCGCATCGACAACGAAAGCTGGCACCTGGTCAAGGAAACCCCGCGCGTGATGGGTTTCATCGGCGGCACTGCCGATCGTCCGTTGCCGATCGCCGATTCCGAGGCCGAGGCCATCCTGAATCGCGTTCAGGAAGGCGTCGAGAAGCCGCGTCCGAAGGTGCTGTTCGAGCCGGGCCAGATGGTCCGCGTCACCGACGGTCCGTTCAACGATTTCAATGGCGTCGTCGAAGAAGTCAACTACGAGAAGAGCCGCCTGCGCGTCTCGGTGCTGATCTTCGGTCGTGCCACCCCGGTCGAGCTCGAGTTCGGCCAGGTCGAAAAGGCCGTCTGACCCGTCTGTAGAGTCGAGCCATGCTCGACTCCGGACCAGAAACCGGGCCTGGCCCGGTTTCGTTCGTTTACCTGCCGCTTCAGGCATGTGAAGAAAAAACCTGTTATAGTGCGCGGCTTCCCGCTGGGAAGGCCAGCAGGACGAGGCCGCCGCAAGGTGGCCTTCAGCATGATTTCAAAACGCGATGCCGGGACGCGTGATTCCCGGTCCGATGGGGAGCCTGTTGTCGAAAGGCGCTAGCACCCGGAGAGCACTCACATGGCAAAGAAAGTTGTCGGTTACATCAAGCTGCAGGTGAAGGCCGGTCAGGCCAACCCCTCGCCGCCGGTCGGTCCTGCGCTGGGTCAGCGTGGTCTGAACATCATGGAATTCTGCAAGGCGTTCAACGCTGCCACGCAGAAGCTCGAGCCGGGTCTGCCGGTTCCGGTGATCATCACGGCCTACTCGGACCGTACGTTCACCTTCATCACCAAGAGCACCCCGGCTACCACCCTGCTGAAGAAGGCCGCTGGCATCTCGTCGGGCTCCAAGCGCCCGAACACCGAGAAGGTCGGCAAGGTCACCCGTAAGCAGCTGGAAGAGATCGCCAAGGCGAAGGAACCGGATCTGACTGCCGCCGACCTGGACGCCGCCGTGCGTACCATCGCTGGCTCTGCCCGTTCCATGGGCCTCGTGGTGGAGGGTTAATAAGATGGCACAGACCAAGCGTGAGAAGGCCATCAAGGCCGCCGTCGTTCCGGGCAAGGCGTACGCCTTCGAGGACGCGATCAACATCCTGAAGAGCGCCACCAAGGCCAAGTTCGTCGAGTCGATCGACGTTGCCGTGCGCCTGGGCGTCGATGCGAAGAAGTCCGACCAGCAGGTCCGTGGCTCCACCGTGCTGCCGGCCGGTACCGGCAAGTCGGTCCGCGTCGCCGTGTTCGCTCCGGCCGGTGCCAAGGCTGACGAAGCCCTGGCCGCTGGCGCCGAAGCCGTCGGTATGGATGACCTGGCCGAGAAGATGCAGGCCGGTGATCTGAACTACGACGTCGTCATCGCGACCCCGGACGCCATGCGCGTCGTCGGTAAGCTGGGCACCGTGCTGGGCCCGCGCGGCCTGATGCCGAACCCGAAGGTCGGCACCGTTTCCCCGAACCCGGGCGAAGCCGTGAAGAACGCCAAGTCGGGTCAGGTCCGTTACCGCACCGACAAGGCCGGCATCATCCACTGCACCATCGGCAAGGCCGACTTCGCCGAAGACGCGCTGAAGTCGAACCTGACCGCGCTGCTGCTGGACCTGATCAAGGCCAAGCCGGCCACCTCGAAGGGCACCTACCTGCAGAAGGTTTCGGTCAGCTCGACGATGGGCCCGGGCGTCACCGTCGACCAGTCGTCGCTGACCCTGAAGTAATTGTTTCAAGCGGTCACGGTACCTTCGGTGCCGTGACCGTGACATTTGAAGGCATCGCTGGCAGTGCATCGCCCGCGGTAGCCGTCAAAGACCGCAGGCGCGGTCGTGGCAATACCGGCGACGGGCACGGAAGCTCGATCTGGCAAGGAGTCGCCGCCGGAGCAGTCATGAGCGCTTAATCGATTCCCCGGAATCACCCTGCGTAGATGGTGCCCTTCTGGAGTTTTTCTGGTTCACGCACGTCTGGGTTTCCCAGGTTGGCCCACTCCAGGTCTAGAACGGCCCACCCCCGGAACATCATCCCGATGTTCCCGGCGTCCAGGACGGATGCCGCACAGGACCGCACACGGCAGGAGCCGTAAGCGGAGTTCAATAGGAGGAGTGCAATGGCTCTCAATCTGTCCCAGAAGCAAGAAGTAGTCGCCGAGCTGGCAGACGTCGCCGCCAAGGCCCACTCCTTGATCGCAGCCGAATACGCTGGCACCACGGTCGCCCAGATGACCGCGATGCGCAAGCAGGCTCGTGAAACCGGTGTTTTCTTGAAGGTTGTCAAGAACACCCTGGCTTCGCGCGCCGTTGAAGGCACCGAGTTCGCAGTCGCACAGGACCAGATGGTTGGTCCGCTGCTGTACGCGTTCTCGCTCGAGGAGCCCGGCGCTGCCGGTCGCCTGATCAAGGAAGCCGCCAAGGGCAACGACAAGCTGAAGGCTAAGGTCGTCGCCATCGGTGGTGAAGTGTTCCCGGCGAGCCACGTCGACGTGCTGGCATCGCTGCCGACCCGCGACCAGGCCCTGGCCATGCTGGCCCGCGTCCTGACCGAGCCGGTCACGATGTTTGCCCGCGCCATCAAGGCCGTTGGCGAGAAGCAGGGTGGTGGCGATGTCGCCGCCGACGCTGCCGAGCCGGCCGCCGAGACCGCCTGAGTTTCGACTTACCGTGGTTCCTGACGGAACCTCAACCCAGAAAATCATCCAAAGGTATTAATCATGTCCCTTACCAACGAACAGATCGTCGACGCCATCGCCGAGAAGTCCCTGATGGAAGTGATGGAGCTGGTCAAGGCCATCGAAGAGAAGTTCGGCGTCTCCGCCGCTGCTCCGGTCGCCGTGGCTGCTGCCGCTGGCCCGGCTGCTGCTGTTGAAGAGCAGACCGAATTCGTCGTCACCCTGAAGACTGCCGGCGAGAAGAAGGTCGAAGTCATCAAGGCCGTCCGCGCCATCACCGGCCTGGGCCTGAAGGAAGCGAAGGACCTGGCCGAAGCCGGCGGCGTCCTGAAGGACAACGCTTCGAAGGACGAAGCCGAGAAGATGAAGAAGGACCTGGAAGCTGCTGGCGCGACTGTCGAAGTCAAGTAAGCAGTTACCTTGCATCGTCACCGATTCACGGCGATGCAGCCAAGGCTGGGGGCGTAAGCCCCCGGCCTTTGGTCGTTGTTGCGGTGTTGTAGATCCACGCTCTGCGTGGGTGTGAAAAACAGCAGGAAAAAGCCCAACACGGGCTGCAGTCAAACCCCGGCAGGCCAGCGCACGGCGCGGCAGCGGGGGAGTGGTAGCAGACGAGTTGGCAGTTGGAAGTAGCGGGAGAAGGCGTGCTGGTGCCGGCAATACCAGCGACTTCCAACTGACAATTTCAAGTTCCCTTCGGATCGTGGGCGCACGATCCGCACAACAAGGTGGAAGACCTCATGACGTCCTATTCGTTCACCGAAAAAAAGCGTATCCGCAAGGATTTCGGCAAGCAGCGCTCGATTCTCGAAGTGCCGTTCCTGCTCGCCATCCAGGTGGATTCCTATCGTGAATTCCTGCAGGAAAACGTCGATCCGGCCAAGCGCACGGACCACGGCCTGCACGCTGCGCTGAAGTCGGTCTTCCCGATCGCCAGCTACAGCGGCAATGCCGCCCTGGAATACGTCGGCTACAAGCTGGGCGAACCGGTCTTCGACGAGCGTGAGTGCCGCCAGCGCGGCATGAGCTACGGCGCCCCGCTGCGCGTGACCGTGCGCCTGGTGATCTACGACCGTGAGTCGTCGACCAAGGCCATCAAGTACGTGAAGGAGCAGGAGGTCTATCTGGGCGAAATCCCGCTGATGACCGAAAACGGCACCTTCATCGTCAACGGCACCGAGCGCGTCATCGTCTCGCAGCTGCACCGCTCGCCGGGCGTGTTCTTCGACCACGACCGCGGCAAGACCCACAGCTCGGGCAAGCTGCTGTACAGCGCCCGCATCATTCCTTACCGCGGTTCCTGGCTGGACTTCGAGTTCGACCCGAAGGACGCGCTGTTCACCCGTATCGACCGTCGCCGCAAGCTGCCGGTGTCGATCCTGCTGCGCGCGCTTGGCTACAGCAACGAAGAGATGCTGGCCGAGTTCTTCGAGATCAACACCTTCCACATCAACCCGGATGAAGGCGTCCAGCTGGAGCTGGTGCCGGAGCGCCTGCGTGGCGAAACTCTGGGCTTCGACCTCGCCGACGGCGACAAGGTCATCGTGGAAGCCGGCAAGCGCATCACCGCGCGCCACATCAAGCAGCTGGAAGCCTCGGGCATCGCTGCCCTGGCCGTGCCGGACGACTACATCGTCGGCCGCATCCTGTCGCACGACGTGGTCGACGCCTCGACCGGCGAACTGCTGGCGCAGGCCAATGACGAGATCACCGACGAGCAGCTGCAGGCCTTCCGCAAGGCCGGTGTGGATGCCGTGGGCACCCTGTGGGTGAACGATCTGGATCGTGGCCCGTACCTGTCCAACACCCTGCGCATCGACCCGACCAAGACCCAGCTGGAAGCCCTGGTCGAGATCTACCGCATGATGCGTCCGGGCGAGCCGCCGACCAAGGATGCCGCGCAGAACCTGTTCCACAACCTGTTCTTCACCTTCGAGCGCTACGACCTGTCCGCGGTCGGCCGCATGAAGTTCAACCGTCGCGTGGGCCGCAAGGAAACCACCGGCGAAGCCGTGCTGTACGACAGCAAGTACTTCGGTGAGCGCAACGACGAAGAGTCCAAGCGCCTGGTCGCTGCCCACGGCGACAGCTCCGACATCCTGGACGTGATCAAGGTCCTGACCGAGATCCGCAACGGTCGCGGCGTGGTCGATGACATCGATCACCTGGGCAATCGTCGCGTGCGTTCGGTCGGCGAAATGGCCGAGAACGTGTTCCGCGTCGGCCTGGTCCGCGTCGAGCGCGCGGTCAAGGAGCGCCTGTCGATGGCCGAGTCGGAAGGCCTGACCCCGCAGGAGCTGATCAACGCCAAGCCGGTCGCCGCTGCCATCAAGGAGTTCTTCGGCTCCTCGCAGCTGTCGCAGTTCATGGATCAGAACAACCCGCTGTCGGAAGTGACGCACAAGCGTCGCGTCTCGGCCCTGGGCCCGGGCGGTCTGACCCGTGAGCGCGCCGGCTTCGAAGTGCGCGACGTGCACCCGACCCATTACGGCCGCGTCTGCACCATCGAAACCCCGGAAGGCCCGAACATCGGCCTGATCAACTCGCTGGCCGTGTACGCCCGCACCAACCAGTACGGTTTCCTCGAGACCCCGTACCGCAAGGTCGTGGACGGCAAGGTCTATGACGAAGTCGAGTTCCTGTCGGCGATCGAAGAGAACGAGTACGTCATTGCGCAGGCCAACGCCCTGACCAATGCCGACAGCGTGCTGACCGAGCAGTTCGTTCCGTGCCGCTTCCAGGGCGAATCGCTGCTGAAGCCGCCGGCGGAAGTCCACTTCATGGACGTCTCGCCGATGCAGACCGTGTCGATCGCGGCCGCGCTGGTTCCGTTCCTGGAGCACGATGACGCCAACCGCGCACTGATGGGCGCCAACATGCAGCGTCAGGCCGTGCCGACCCTGCGTGCGCAGAAGCCGCTGGTCGGTACCGGCATCGAGCGCGCCGTGGCGCGTGACTCCGGTGTGACCGTGAACGCCCGTCGTGGTGGCGAGATCGTGCAGATCGACGCGGCCCGCATCGTGGTCAAGGTCAACGAGGAAGAGATCGTTGGCGCCACCGACGCAGGCGTGGACATCTACAACCTGGTCAAGTACACCCGTTCGAACCAGAACACCTGCATCAACCAGCGTCCGCTGGTCCAGGTGGGTGACGTCATCGCCCGCGGCGACGTGCTGGCCGACGGTCCGTCCACCGACATCGGCGAACTGGCTCTGGGCCAGAACATGCTGATCGCGTTCATGCCGTGGAACGGCTACAACTTCGAAGACTCCATCCTGCTCTCCGAGCGCGTGGTGGAAGAGGATCGTTACACCACGATCCACATCGAAGAGCTGACCTGCGTCGCGCGTGACACCAAGCTGGGGCCGGAGGAAATCTCCGCCGACATCCCGAACGTCTCCGAGCAGGCGCTGAACCGCCTGGACGAGAGCGGCGTGGTGTACATCGGTGCGGAAGTCCGCGCCGGCGACATCATGGTCGGCAAGGTCACCCCGAAGGGCGAAAGCCAGCTGACCCCGGAAGAGAAGCTGCTGCGCGCGATCTTCGGCGAGAAGGCTTCGGACGTTAAGGACAGCTCGCTGCGCGTTCCGCCGGGCATGGACGGCACCGTCATCGACGTGCAGGTCTTCACCCGCGACGGCATCGAGAAGGACAAGCGCGCCCGCCAGATCGAAGAGTCTGAAATCAAGCGCGTCAAGAAGGACTTCGACGACCAGTTCCGCATCCTGGAAGCCGCCATCTACATGCGTCTGCGTTCGCAGATCGTGGGCAAGGTGGTCAACGGTGGTGCTGGCCTGAAGAAGGGTGACGTGATCACCGACGCCTTCCTGGACGGCCTGAAGAAGGCTGACTGGTTCGCCCTGCGCATGAAGGACGAGGACGCTTCGGAAGCCATCGAGCGCGCCCAGAAGCAGATCCAGGCGCACGAGAAGGAATTCGAGCGTCGCTTCGCCGACAAGCGCGGCAAGATCACCGCCGGCGACGACCTCGCCCCGGGCGTGCTGAAGATGGTCAAGGTGTTCCTGGCCGTGAAGCGCCGCATCCAGCCGGGCGACAAGATGGCAGGCCGCCACGGCAACAAGGGTGTGGTCTCCAACGTGGTGCCGGTCGAGGACATGCCGTACATGGCCTCGGGCGAAACCGTGGACATCGTGCTGAACCCGCTGGGCGTGCCGTCGCGTATGAACATCGGCCAGATCCTGGAAGTGCACCTGGGCTGGGCCGCCAAGGGTCTGGGTCGCAAGATCCAGGCGATGATGGAAGCCCAGGCGGCGGTTGCCGACCTGCGCAAGTTCCTGGACGACATCTACAACCACGACGACACCAACGTGGCCAACCGTGTCGACCTGTCGCAGTTCAGCGACGAGGAACTGCTGCGCCTGGCCCGCAACCTGACCGACGGCGTGCCGATGGCCACCCCGGTCTTCGACGGCGCCACCGAAGCGGAAATCAAGCGCATGCTGGAACTGGCCGACCTGCCGAGCAGTGGCCAGACCCAGCTGTACGACGGCCGCACCGGTGAAGCCTTCGATCGCCACACCACCGTTGGCTACATGCACTACCTGAAGCTGAACCACCTGGTCGACGACAAGATGCACGCCCGTTCGACCGGCCCGTACTCGCTCGTCACCCAGCAGCCGCTGGGCGGCAAGGCGCAGTTCGGCGGCCAGCGCTTCGGTGAAATGGAAGTCTGGGCGCTGGAAGCCTACGGCGCGGCCTACACCCTGCAGGAAATGCTGACGGTGAAGTCCGATGACGTGCAGGGCCGCAACCAGATGTACAAGAACATCGTCGACGGTGAGCACGAGATGGTCGCGGGCATGCCGGAATCCTTCAACGTGCTCGTGAAGGAAATCCGCTCGCTGGCCATCAACATGGAACTGGAAGACAACTGATCCATGCCGGCGCGGCGGCCTCCGCCGCCGCGCCGCTGGCAGTCAACTGAAAGCCCATCGACACAGCATTCCTCCTTCTGGAGAACACCATGAAAGACCTGCTCAACCTCTTCAACCAGCAGCGCCAGACGCTGGACTTCGACGCGATCAAGATCGCGCTGGCCTCGCCGGACCTGATCCGTTCGTGGTCCTTCGGCGAAGTGAAGAAGCCGGAAACCATCAACTACCGTACCTTCAAGCCGGAACGCGACGGCCTGTTCTGCGCCGCCATCTTCGGCCCGGTGAAGGACTACGAGTGCCTGTGCGGCAAGTACAAGCGCATGAAGCACCGCGGCGTTGTCTGCGAAAAGTGCGGCACCGAAGTGACCCTGGCCAAGGTGCGTCGTGAGCGCATGGGCCACATCGACCTGGCGTCGCCGGTCGCGCACATCTGGTTCCTGAAGTCGCTGCCGTCGCGCATCGGCCTGATGCTGGACATGACCCTGCGTGACATCGAGCGCGTGCTGTACTTCGAAGCGTACGTGGTGACCGAGCCGGGCCTGACCGCCCTGGAACGCCGCCAGCTGCTGACCGAAGAACAGTACCTGCAGGCCCGCCAGGAGCACGGTGACGACTTCGACGCCGCCATGGGCGCCGAGGCCGTGTACGAACTGCTGCGCACGATCGACCTGCAGTCGGAAATGACCCGCCTGCGCGAGGAAATCGCCGCTACGGGTTCGGAAACCAAGCTCAAGCGCCTCACCAAGCGCATCAAGCTGATCGAAGCCTTCCTGGAATCGGGCAACCGTCCGGAATGGATGGTCATGACCGTGCTGCCGGTGCTGCCGCCGGACCTGCGCCCGCTGGTCCCGCTGGATGGCGGCCGCTTCGCGACCTCCGACCTGAACGACCTGTACCGCCGCGTCATCAACCGCAACAACCGCCTGCGCCGCCTGCTCGAACTGAGCGCGCCGGACATCATCGTGCGCAATGAAAAGCGCATGTTGCAGGAATCGGTCGATGCGCTGCTGGACAACGGCCGTCGTGGCCGTGCCATCACCGGCACCAACAAGCGCCCGCTGAAGTCGCTGGCCGACATGATCAAGGGCAAGCAGGGTCGCTTCCGCCAGAACCTGCTCGGCAAGCGCGTCGACTACTCGGGCCGTTCGGTCATCGTGGTCGGCCCGTACCTGCGTCTGCACCAGTGCGGCCTGCCGAAGAAGATGGCGCTGGAGCTGTTCAAGCCGTTCGTCTTCGCCAAGCTGCAGCGTCGTGGCCTGGCCACCACCATCAAGGCCGCCAAGAAGCTGGTCGAGCGCGAAGAAGCCGAAGTCTGGGACATCCTGGAAGAGGTCATCCGCGAGCACCCGGTGATGCTGAACCGTGCGCCGACCCTGCACCGTCTGGGCATCCAGGCGTTCGAGCCGGTGCTGATCGAAGGCAAGGCCATCCAGCTGCACCCGCTGGTCTGCACCGCGTTCAACGCCGACTTCGACGGTGACCAGATGGCCGTCCACGTGCCGCTCTCGCTGGAAGCCCAGCTGGAAGCGCGTGCGCTGATGATGTCGACCAACAACATCCTGTCGCCGGCCAACGGCGAGCCGATCATCGTGCCGTCGCAGGACGTCGTGCTGGGTCTGTACTACATGACCCGCTCGCTGGAAAACAAGAAGGGCGAGGGCATGGCCTTCGCCAACATCGCCGAAGTGAAGCGTGCCTACGACAACCGCGTGGTGGAACTGCACGCGCGCGTCAAGGTCCGCATCACCGAAGTGGTGACCGACGAAGATGGCAACAAGCAGAACAAGACCTCGATCGTGGACACCACGATCGGTCGCGCCCTGCTGGCTGAAATCCTGCCGGAAGGCCTGCCGTTCGCGCTGGCCAACACCGAGCTGACCAAGAAGAACATCAGCCGCCTGATCAACTCCAGCTACCGCCAGCTGGGCCTGAAGGACACGGTCGTGTTCGCCGACAAGCTGATGTACACCGGCTTCGCCTACGCGACCCGCGCCGGCGTTTCGATCGGCATCGATGACATGCTGATCCCGGACGAGAAGAAGGGCATCCTCACCGAGGCCGAAGCCGAAGTGCTGGAAATCCAGGAGCAGTACCAGTCGGGCCTGGTCACCGCCGGCGAGCGCTACAACAAGGTGGTCGACATCTGGTCGCGCACCAACGAGCGCATCGCCAAGGCGATGATGGACACCATCGGTACCGAGAAGGTGGTCAATGCCAAGGGTGAGACCATCGACCAGAAGTCGATGAACTCGCTGTACATCATGGCCGACTCCGGTGCGCGTGGTTCGCAGGCGCAGATCCGTCAGCTGGCCGGCATGCGCGGCCTGATGGCCCGCCCGGATGGCTCGATCATCGAGACGCCCATCAAGGCGAACTTCCGCGAAGGCCTGAACGTGCAGGAGTACTTCAACTCCACCCACGGTGCCCGTAAGGGTCTGGCCGATACCGCGCTGAAGACCGCGAACTCGGGTTACCTGACCCGTCGTCTGGTCGACGTCGCGCAGGACGTGGTGATCACCGAGGTGGATTGCGGTACCACCGAAGGCCTGATCATGACCCCGATCGTGGAAGGCGGCGACGTGGTCGAGCCGCTGAAGGATCGCGTGCTGGGTCGCGTGGTTGCCGAGGACGTGTTCCTGCCGGGCAACGACGAAGATCCGATCGTCACCCGCAACACCCTGCTCGACGAAGCCTGGGTCGCCAAGCTGGAAGATGCCGGCGTGCAGACCATCAAGGTCCGCTCGACCATCTCCTGCGAATCGGCCTTCGGTGTCTGCTCGCGCTGCTACGGCCGCGATCTGGCCCGTGGCCACCTGGTCAACATCGGTGAAGCGGTCGGCGTCATCGCCGCGCAGTCCATCGGTGAGCCGGGTACCCAGCTGACCATGCGTACGTTCCACATCGGTGGTGCGGCGTCGCGAGCTGCTGCGGTCGACAACATCACCGTCAAGACCACCGGCTCGGTCAAGTTCAGCAACCTCAAGTCGGTCGAGCACGCCAACGGCTCGCTGGTGGCAGTGTCGCGCTCGGGCGAAATCTCGGTGCTCGATGCCCACGGCCGTGAGCGTGAGCGTTACAAGCTGCCGTACGGTGCGACCATCACGTCCAAGGACGGTGATGCGATCAAGGCTGGCCAGACCGTGGCCAACTGGGATCCGCATAACCACCCGATCGTGTCGGAAGTGGCCGGCTTCATCCGCTTCATCGACTTCGTCGACGGCATCACCGTCATCGAGAAGACCGACGAGCTGACCGGCCTCGCTTCGCGCGAAATCACCGATCCGAAGCGTCGTGGTACCCAGGCCAAGGACCTGCGCCCGATCGTGCGCATCGTCGACGCCAAGGGCAACGACCTGTCGATCCCGGGTACCGACCTGCCGGCGCAGTACCTGCTGCCGCCGCGTTCGATCGTCAACCTGCAGGACGGCGCCCCGGTGGGCGTGGGCGACGTCGTCGCCAAGATCCCGCAGGAAGCGTCGAAGACCCGCGACATCACCGGTGGTCTGCCGCGCGTGGCCGATCTGTTCGAAGCGCGCAAGCCGAAGGATCCGGCGGTGCTGGCCGAGCGTTCGGGCATCATCAGCTTCGGCAAGGACACCAAGGGCAAGCAGCGCCTGATCATCAAGGACACCGATGGTTCGGAGCACGAAGAGCTGATCCCGAAGTACCGCCAGGTCATCGTGTTCGAAGGCGAGCATGTCACCAAGGGTGAAACCATCGTGGACGGCGAGCCGAGCCCGCAGGACATCCTGCGTCTGCTGGGTGTCGAACCGCTGGCGGCCTACCTGGTGAAGGAAATCCAGGACGTGTACCGCCTGCAGGGCGTGAAGATCAACGACAAGCACATCGAGGTGATCACCCGCCAGATGCTGCGCAAGGTCGAGATCACCGATCAGGGCAGCAGCAAGTTCCTGAACGGCGAACAGGTGGAGCGTCAGCGCGTTATCGAGGAAAATGCGCGCCTGTCGACCCGCAACGAGCTGCCGGCGCACTTCGATCCGGTCCTGCTGGGTATCACCAAGGCGTCGCTGGCGACCGAATCGTTCATCTCGGCCGCTTCGTTCCAGGAAACCACCCGCGTGCTGACCGAAGCGGCCGTCCGCGGCACCTCGGACAACCTGCGTGGCCTGAAGGAAAACGTCATCGTGGGTCGCCTGATTCCGGCCGGTACCGGCCTGGCGTACCACAGCAACCGCCGCCGCGGCGCTTCCGGTCTCACCGAGTCGGAAATGCAGACCCTGGCCGGCACCCCGGCTGCGGTCGAGGCGCCGGTGGTTGAAGCCGAAGCTGAACAGGCGTCGGGCGAAGAATGAGGTATCCGGTCCGGCCGCAAGGCCGGACCACCCCATCGGTCCATTGATGGGATTGGGAAAGGGCAGGGGAGATCGTCCGCGATCGACCCTGTCAACCTGAACGGGGTACATGGAGGCCCCCCAGTAACGTCCCGGGATCAGGGACGGGCTTGACAGGAGGCGTTTGACTGCTTTCCTGGCGGGTTGCTACAATCGTCTGTCTCAGCAGGCCAAAATTTCGGCCTGCTTTAACATTTCCGCATCTCTGGTCGGATTTTCCGGCCACCAATCAGAAGAACCTACTGATGGCGACGATCAACCAGCTGGTCCGCAAGCCGCGGCAAGCGACCACCTACAAGAGTGCCTCGCCGGCGCTCGACAAGTGCCCGCAGCGCCGTGGCGTCTGCACCCGTGTCTACACCACCACTCCGAAGAAGCCGAACTCGGCTCTGCGCAAGGTTGCCAAGGTCCGCCTGACCAACCAGGAAGAAGTGATTTCCTACATCGGTGGTGAAGGCCACAACCTGCAGGAGCACTCCGTGGTCCTGATCCGCGGCGGTCGCGTCAAGGACCTGCCGGGTGTGCGTTACCACACCGTTCGTGGCTCGCTCGACGCCGCCGGCGTTGCCAAGCGTCGCCAGGCCCGTTCCAAGTACGGCGCCAAGCGTCCGAAGGCATAAGGAGAGAGCACTATGTCGCGTAAGGGTAATACTCCGCAGCGTTCCGTCCTGCCCGATCCGAAGCACGGAAGCGAAACCATCGCCCGCTTCATCAACATGGTCATGCAGAGCGGCAAGAAGTCCGTCGCCGAAAAGATCGTGTACGGCGCCATGGACGTGATCACCGAGAAGAACAGCAGCGCCAACGCCATTGAACTGGTGCAGAAGGCTCTGGACAACGTCGCTCCGGCGGTCGAAGTCAAGTCGCGCCGCGTCGGTGGTGCCACCTACCAGGTGCCGGTCGAAGTGCGTTCGTCGCGCAAGATGGCCCTGGCCATGCGCTGGCTGATCGACTCCGCGCGCAAGCGTGGCGAGAACACCATGCCGAAGAAGCTGGCTGCTGAGCTGATCGACGCCTCGGAAAACCGTGGCGGCGCCATCAAGAAGCGCGAAGAAACCCACCGCATGGCCGAAGCCAACAAGGCCTTCGCCCACTACCGCTGGTGAGTTTGACGGCCTTGTAAAACAGGCAGGGCAGCTCCACTTAGGTGCGTGCTGCCTCGCGGTCCCAGAAGGACTGCGCCAATCCGAAGGCCGCCGAAAGGCGGCGTTCGGCCATCCGAAATCCAAGAAATCTGAGAGGCTCCCGTGGCCCGTTCCACTCCCATCGAGCGTTACCGCAACTTCGGCATCATGGCTCACATCGATGCCGGCAAGACCACCACGTCCGAGCGCATCCTGTTCTACACCGGCAAGAGCCACAAGATCGGTGAAGTGCACGACGGCGCCGCCACCATGGACTGGATGGAGCAGGAGCAGGAGCGTGGCATCACGATCCAGTCCGCTGCCACCACCGCGTTCTGGAAGGGCATGGACAAGTCCCTGCCGGAGCACCGCTTCAACATCATCGACACCCCCGGGCACGTCGACTTCACCATCGAAGTGGAGCGCTCGCTGCGCGTGCTCGACGGTGCCGTCTTCGTCCTGTGCGCCGTCGGTGGCGTGCAGCCGCAGTCGGAAACCGTGTGGCGCCAGGCCAACAAGTACCACGTGCCGCGCATCGCGTTCGTCAACAAGATGGACCGCACCGGTGCCAACTTCCAGAAGGTCGTCGGCCAGCTGAAGGCCAAGCTGGGCGCCGTTGCCGTGCCGATGCAGCTGCCGATCGGCGCTGAAGACAACTTCAAGGGCGTTGTCGACCTGCTGAAGATGAAGGCCATCCATTGGGATGAGGCTTCGCAGGGCATGAAGTTCGAGTACAGCGACATCCCGGCCGAACTGCAGGCGGCTGCCGAAGAGGCTCGCCAGTTCATGGTCGAGACCGCTGCTGAAGCCAGCGAAGAACTGATGGAAAAGTACCTGGGCGGCGAAGAGCTGGCCGAGGCCGAAATCATCAGCGCGCTGCGTACCCGCACCCTGGCCACCGAGATCGTGCCGATGTACTGCGGCTCGGCCTTCAAGAACAAGGGCGTGCAGGCCATGCTGGATGGCGTGATCCAGCTGCTGCCGTCGCCGGTCGACGTGCCGGACGTGAAGGGCGTGGACGTTGACGACGACACCGTCGAAATGACCCGCAAGTCGGACGACAAGGCTCCGTTCTCGTCGCTGGCCTTCAAGATCATCACCGACCCGTTCGTCGGCGCGCTGACCTTCTTCCGTGTCTACTCGGGCACCCTGAACGGTGGCGACACCGTGCTGAACTCGGTGAAGGGCAAGAAGGAGCGCATCGGCCGCATCCTGCAGATGCACTCGAACAACCGCGAGGAAATCAAGGAAGTTCTGGCCGGTGACATCGCCGCGGCGGTGGGCCTGAAGGACACCACCACCGGTGACACCCTGTGCGCCGTGGACGCCCCGATCATCCTGGAGCGCATGACGTTCCCGGAGCCGGTGATCTCGATGGCCGTCGAGCCGAAGACCAAGTCGGACCAGGAAAAGATGGGTCTGGCCCTGGGTCGCCTGGCGCAGGAGGATCCGTCGTTCCGCGTCAAGACCGACGAAGAATCCGGCCAGACCATCATCTCGGGCATGGGCGAGCTGCACCTGGACATCATCGTCGACCGCCTGAAGCGCGAGTTCAACGTTGAAGCCAACGTCGGCGCGCCGCAGGTGGCCTACCGCGAAACCATCACCCTGGCTGACGTCAAGTCGGACTACAAGCACGCCAAGCAGTCCGGTGGTAAGGGTCAGTACGGTCACGTCGTGATCGAGCTGTCGCCGATCACCGCTGCCGACCGTGCCGATCCGAAGCTGGCTCCGGCCATCAAGGACGACTTCCTGTTCATCAACGACATCACCGGCGGCGTGATCCCGAAGGAATTCATTCCGTCGGTTGAAAAGGGCCTGCGCGAAACCATCACCAGCGGTCCGCTGGCTGGCTTCCCGGTCGTGGACGTCAAGGTGAAGCTGGTGTTCGGTTCGTACCACGACGTCGACTCCTCGGAAATGGCGTTCAAGCTGGCTTCGTCGATGGCCTTCAAGCAGGGCTTCGCCAAGGCCAAGCCGGTGCTGCTGGAGCCGATCATGAAGGTCGAGATCGTGACCCCGGAGGATTACCAGGGTGACGTGATGGGCGACGTCAGCCGTCGTCGCGGCGTGCTGCAGGGTTCCGACACCACCGGTGACGGTTCGGCCAGCATCATCAACGCGATGATCCCGCTGGGTGAAATGTTCGGCTACGCCACTGCGCTGCGTTCGCAGACCCAGGGCCGCGCCACCTTCACCATGGAATTCGATCACTACGAGCCGGCTCCGACCAACATCGCCGAAGCCGTCATGAAGAAGGGCTGAGCCTCGCTCAGCCTCTCTTGAAACCACTTACGAACAATCAAGGTATAGAACAATGGCAAAGGGTAAGTTCGAGCGCACCAAGCCGCACGTCAACGTCGGCACCATCGGTCACGTCGACCACGGCAAGACCACGCTGACCGCCGCACTGACCAAGATCGGTGCCGAGCGCTTCGGTGGCGAGTTCAAGGATTACTCCTCGATCGACGCCGCACCGGAAGAAAAGGCGCGTGGTATCACGATCTCGACCGCGCACGTCGAATACGAATCCCCGATCCGTCACTACGCCCACGTCGATTGCCCGGGCCACGCTGACTACGTCAAGAACATGATCACCGGTGCCGCCCAGATGGACGGCGCGATCCTGGTGTGCTCGGCCGCTGACGGCCCGATGCCGCAGACCCGTGAACACATCCTGCTGTCGCGCCAGGTCGGCGTGCCGTACATCGTCGTGTTCCTGAACAAGGCCGACATGGTCGACGACGCCGAGCTGCTCGAGCTGGTCGATATGGAAGTGCGCGAACTGCTGAGCAAGTACGAGTTCCCGGGCGACGACACCCCGATCATCGCCGGTTCGGCCCGCCTGGCGCTGGAAGGCGACCAGAGCGACATCGGCGTGCCGGCCATCCTGAAGCTGGTCGACGCGCTGGACAGCTGGATTCCGGAGCCGGAGCGTGCGATCGACAAGCCGTTCCTGATGCCGGTGGAAGACGTGTTCTCGATCTCGGGCCGCGGCACCGTGGTGACCGGTCGTATCGAGCGCGGCGTGATCAAGGTTGGCGACGAAATCGAAATCGTCGGCATCCGTCCGGTGCAGAAGACCACCGTCACCGGCGTTGAAATGTTCCGCAAGCTGCTGGACCAGGGTCAGGCAGGCGACAACGCTGGCCTGCTGCTGCGCGGCACCAAGCGTGACGACGTCGAGCGTGGCCAGGTGCTGGCCAAGCCGGGCACGATCAAGCCGCACACCAAGTTCGAAGGCGAAGTCTACGTCCTGTCGAAGGACGAGGGCGGCCGTCACACCCCGTTCTTCAACGGCTACCGTCCGCAGTTCTACTTCCGCACCACCGACATCACCGGCGCCGCTGCACTGCCGGAAGGCGTCGAAATGGTGATGCCGGGTGACAACGTCAAGATGGTCGTCACCCTGATCAACCCGGTGGCCATGGACGAAGGCCTGCGCTTCGCCATCCGCGAAGGCGGCCGTACCGTCGGCGCCGGCGTGGTCTCGAAGATCATCGAGTAATCTGGTAGTATCTGCGCCCCGATGTTGCCTGGGTAGGGCATCGGGGCGTATCAAATGGGAAAGCAGGCACAGGACGTGCCTTGTGTTCCCCGGACCAGGAAGGGTCAATGCCATTCAGGCGGCGTCAACAGGCGACTGTTGACAGCTGCCTTGCGTGCCATTATGCTTCTACGTCTGGGCAGGCCGGGAAACTGGTCTGCCTACGTTTTTGAGGTCTATGGAGTGACCTTGTCGGCCTGCAGGAGTGCGGGCCGTCCGTATTCAGGAATTTCATGGGGCAAAGCAACCCAGAGGCTTTGTCTGTCGCTCTTTTAACGAAGGAACCTACCGCCATGGCGGACCAAAAGATCCGGATCCGGCTGAAAGCGTTCGATCATCGTCTGATCGACCGTTCGGCCAGCGAGATCGTTGAAACGGCAAAGCGGACCGGCGCGCAAGTGCGTGGCCCGATCCCGCTGCCGACCAAGATCGAGCGTTACACCGTTCTCGTCTCCCCGCACGTCGACAAGGACGCGCGTGACCAGTACGAGACCCGCACGCACAAGCGCGTGCTCGATATCGTTGACCCGAATGACAAGACCGTGGACGCGCTGATGAAGCTCGAACTGGCTGCCGGCGTCGACGTTCAGATCAAGCTGACCTGAGGACTACGACCATGACGAAGAAGTATTCGTTGGGCTTCGTGGGCCGCAAGGCTGGCATGAGCCGCGTGTTCACTGAAGATGGCCGCTCCATCCCGGTGACCCTGATCGAAGCAACCCCGAACCGCATCGCGCAGATCAAGACCGTCGAAACCGACGGCTACAGCGCCGTGCAGGTGACCGTCGGCGCGCGTCGCGCTGCCCTGGTCAACAAGCCGGAAGCCGGCCACTTCGCCAAGGCGAAGGTGGAAGCGGGTCGTGGCCTGTGGGAATTCCGCGTTGAAGACGCGCAGCTCGGCGATTTCGCCGTTGGCGGCGAAGTCAAGGCGGACATCTTCGAAGTCGGCCAGATCGTCGACGTCCAGGGTGTCACCAAGGGTAAGGGCTTCCAGGGCACCATCAAGCGCCACAACTTCCGTATGGGCGATGCAACCCACGGTAACTCGCTGTCGCATCGCGCGCCGGGTTCGCTGGGTCAGCGCCAGACCCCGGGTCGCGTTTTCCCGGGCAAGAAGATGTCGGGCCACATGGGCGCGGTGCAGCAGAGCACCCAGAACCTGGAAGTGGTCAAGGTCGACGTCGAGCGCGGTCTGATCGCCGTTCGCGGCGCCGTTCCGGGCGCGGCGGGTGGCGACGTGATCGTCCGTCCGGCGAGCAAGGCATAAGGAGAGATGACGATGGAACTCGTTATCACGGGTAGCAACAACAAGGTCTCGGTCTCCGACGCCGTGTTCGGTCGCGATTTCAGCGAAGATCTGGTCCACCAGGTCGTCGTTGCCTACCGCAACGCCGGTCGCGCCGGCACCAAGGCACAGAAGACTCGCTCCGAAGTGGCTGGTACCACCAAGAAGTCGAAGAAGCAGAAGGGCGGCGGCGCGCGTCATGGCGCACTGACGGCTCCGATCTTCGTCGGCGGCGGTGTCACCTTCGCGGCCAAGCCGCGCAGCTTCGAGCAGAAGGTCAATCGTAAGCAGTACCGTGCCGCCATGTGCGCGATCCTGTCCGAGCTGAACCGTCAGGGCCGTCTGACCATCGTGGAGTCCTTCGATGTCGAAGTGACCAACACGAAGGGTCTGATCGCCAAGCTGGCCGGCCTGGAAGTGGGCAAGCGCCCGCTGATCGTCACCGAAGAAGCGTCCGAGCACCTGTACCTGTCCGCCCGCAATCTGCCGTACGTGCAGGTGCGTGACGTCCAGGGTCTGGATCCGGTCTCGCTGGTTGGTGCCGACACGGTCGTCATCACCGCTGACGCGGTCAAGAAGGTCGAGGAGTGGCTGGCATGAACAGCAACGAAAAAATCTTCAGCGTGCTGCGTGCCCCGCGTGTCTCCGAAAAGACCGCGCGCCTGCAGGAACTCTCCAATCAGTATGTCTTCGAAGTTTCGAACGAAGCCACCAAGGCCGATGTAAAGGCCGCGGTTGAGCAGCTGTTCGACGTCAAGGTCGAAGCCGTCAACGTGGTCAACGTCAAGGGCAAGAACAAGTCCTTCCGTAACCGTGCTGGCCGCCGCGGCGATTGGCGCAAGGCGTACGTTCGCCTGGCCGACGGCCAGTCGATCGATGTAACGGCCAAGGCCTGAGGTACATCCCATGCCATTGATGAAATTCAAGCCCACCTCCCCCGGCCGCCGTTCGGCCGTGCGCGTGGTCACCCCCGACCTGCACAAGGGTGCTCCGCACGCCGCACTGGTCGAGTCGCAGAGCCGCTCGGGTGGTCGTAACCACCATGGCCGCATCACCGTGCGTCACGTCGGTGGTGGTGCCAAGCAGCACTACCGCATCATCGACTTCAAGCGCAACAAGCTGGGCATTCCGGCGCGCGTGGAACGCATCGAATACGATCCGAACCGCACCGCCCACATCGCCCTGCTGTGCTACGTCGACGGTGAGCGTCGCTACATCATCGCCCCGAAGGGTCTGAAGGCCGGTGATCAGGTGATCGCTGGTTCGGACGCCCCGATCAAGGCCGGCAACACCCTGCCGCTGCGCAACATCCCGGTCGGCACCACCATCCACTGCATCGAACTGAAGCCGGGCAAGGGCGCTCAGATCGCTCGCGCCGCCGGTGCGGCCGTGCAGCTGGTGGCTCGCGAAGGCATCTACGCCACCCTGCGCCTGCGCTCGGGTGAAATGCGTAAGGTTCCGGTCGAGTGCTGCGCCACCATCGGCGAAGTCGGCAACGACGAGCACAGCCTGGAAAAGCTGGGCAAGGCCGGTGCCAAGCGTTGGCGCGGCGTCCGCCCGACCGTTCGTGGTGCTGCCATGAACCCGGTTGACCACCCGCACGGTGGTGGTGAGGCCAAGGCCGGCCAGGGTAACCCGCATCCGGTCACCCCGTGGGGTGTTCCGACCAAGGGTTACAAGACGCGCCATAACAAGCGCACTCAGCAGTTCATCGTCCGCGATCGTAGGGGCTAATCGACCATGGCACGTTCACTCAAGAAGGGCCCGTTCGTCGATCACCACCTCGTCAAGAAGGTGGAGGCCGCTGCGGGCAGCAAGAAGCCGATCAAGACCTGGTCGCGCCGTTCGATGATCCTGCCTGACATGGTAGGCATCACCATTGCCGTGCATAACGGCAAGAACCACATCCCGGTTCTCGTCAACGAGAACATGGTCGGCCACAAGCTCGGCGAATTTGCCATCACCCGGACCTTCAAGGGTCACGGTGGTGACAAGAAGTCGGGCAAGTAAGGAGAGATGACAATGGAAGCGAAAGCCATCCTGCGCACTGCGCGCATCTCCCCGCAGAAGGCTCGTCTGGTCGCTGACCAGGTGCGCGGTCTGCCGGCCGAACGTGCGGTCAACCTGCTGAAGTTCTCGGACAAGAAGGCTGCCCACCTGATCAAGAAGGTGGTGGAGTCGGCAATTGCCAACGCCGAGAACAACCAGGGCGCCGACGTCGACGAGCTGAAGGTTCAGACCATCATGGTTGATGAAGGTCCGACCCTGAAGCGTTTCATGGCGCGGGCGAAAGGCCGCGGTACCCGCATCCTCAAGCGCACCAGCCACATCACTGTGGTTGTGGGCGCCGCCAAGTAAGCGGATAAGGAAAAGACCATGGGTCATAAAGTTCATCCGATTGGTATCCGCCTCGGCATTTCCAAGGACTGGAACTCCAAGTGGTACGCCAACAAGGCCGAGTTCGCCGGTTACCTGGCAGCCGACCTGAAAGTGCGCGAAATGCTGCGCAAGAAGCTGGCCCAGGCCGGCATCAGCAAGATCCTGATCGAGCGTCCGGCCAAGACCGCTCGCGTGACGATCCACACCGCCCGTCCGGGCGTGGTGATCGGCAAGCGCGGTGAGGACATCGAGAAGCTGCGCAAGGAAGTGAGCGAGATGATGGGCGTCCCGGCGCACATCAACGTCACCGAAGTGCGCAAGCCGGAACTGGACGCGCAGCTCGTTGCCGAGTCGATCGCCCAGCAGCTGGAGCGTCGCATCATGTTCCGCCGTGCAATGAAGCGCTCGGTCGGCAACGCGATGCGCCTGGGTGCCCTGGGTATCAAGGTCAACGTCGGTGGCCGCCTCAACGGTGCAGAAATCGCCCGTTCGGAGTGGTACCGCGAAGGCCGCGTGCCGCTGCACACCCTGCGTGCCGACATCGACTATGGCTTCGCTGAAGCCAAGACGACCTACGGCATCATCGGCATCAAGGTCTGGATCTACAAGGGCGAGGTCTTCGATTTCTCCCAGGTTGGCCAGGAAAAGCAGGACGACACCCCGTCGCGCAACGATCGTCACGATCGCGGCGACCGTGGTGACCGTCAGCGCCCGGCCCGTGAAGCGAGGTAACGACAATGTTGCAACCCAAGCGAACCAAGTACCGCAAGGTACACAAGGGCCGTAACGATGGCCTGAGCTGGAGCGCCAACGCTGTCAGCTTCGGCGAATACGGCCTGAAGGCAACCGCACACGGTCAGCTGACCGCGCGTCAGATCGAAGCGGCCCGCCGCTCGATCAGCCGCTACGTCAAGCGCGGCGGCAAGATGTGGATCCGCGTGTTCCCCGACAAGCCCATCACCAAGAAGCCCATCGAAGTCCGAATGGGTTCTGGTAAGGGTAACGTGGAATACTGGGTGGCCCAGATCCAGCCCGGCCGCATGATCTATGAAATCGAGGGTGTTTCCGAGGAAGTGGCTCGCGAGGCGTTCCGCCTGGCCGCCGCCAAGCTCTCGGTCACCACCACTTTCGTGACCCGTACGGTGCGCTGATGGATATCAAAACTCTCCGTGAAAAGTCGGCTGACGAACTCAAGGCCCACCTGATCGACCTGCGTAAGGAACAGTTCTCTGTCCGTATGCAGCAGGTCACCGGCCAGCTGCCGAAGACCCACGACATTCGCCGGGTCCGTCGCGAGATTGCTCGCGTCAAGACCCTGCTCGGCAGCACGAAGTAAGGATGGCCGCTATGAGCGACAATACTGAAAAGAAGACGCTGCGCACGGTCGAAGGCCGTGTCGTCAGCAACAAGATGGACAAGACGGTTACCGTCCTGGTTGAGCGTCAGGTCAAGCACGCGCTGTACGGCAAGTACATCAAGCGCTCGACGAAGCTGCACGCCCACGATGCCGACAACGCCTGCAAGGAAGGCGATGTCGTCCGCGTGACCGAGATTGCTCCGATGTCCAAGACCAAGAACTGGCGCGTGGTGGAAGTCATCACGCGTGCGGCTGAATAAGGAGTCTGAATCATGATCCAGATGCAGAGCTACCTTGACGTCGCGGACAATTCGGGTGCCAAGCAGGTGATGTGCTTCAAGGTGCTGGGTGGTTCCAAGCGCCGTTACGCCGGCATCGGCGACATCATCAAGGTCACCGTGAAGGATGCGATTCCGCGCGGCAAGGTCAAGAAGGGTGAAGTGTATGACGCCGTCGTGGTGCGTACCCGCAAGGGTGTGCGTCGCGCCGACGGTTCGCTGATCCGCTTCGACGGCAACGCTGCCGTCCTGCTGAACAACAAGCAGGAGCCGATCGGTACCCGTATCTTCGGGCCGGTGACCCGTGAACTTCGTTCGGAGAAGTTCATGAAGATCGTCTCGCTCGCTCCCGAAGTGCTGTGAGCGACAGGAGATAATCATGGCTAACCGTATCAAGAAGGGCGACCAGGTTGTCGTCAACGCTGGCAAGGACAAGGGCAAGCAGGGCGAAGTCGTCCGCGTCGACGGCGACCGTGTGGTCGTCGCCAACGTGAACATCGTCAAGCGCCACACCAAGCCGAACCCGCAGGCAGGTGTTGCCGGCGGCGTGGTCGAGCGCGAAGCTTCGATCCATATCTCCAACGTGAACGTGCTGAACCCGGCTTCGGGCAAGGGCGAACGCGTTGGCTTCAAGGTGCTGGAGGATGGACGCAAACTGCGTGTGTTCCGCTCCAGCGGTGAGGCGCTCGACGCCTGAGGAATGTGAAGATGACTTCCCGTCTCGAAAAGATCTACAAGGAAGAAGTGGTGCCGGCGCTGATGAAGCAGTTCGGCTACACCAATCCGATGGAAGTACCGAAGCTCGTCAAGGTCACCCTGAACATGGGTGTCGGCGAGGCTGCCACCAACAAGAAGATCCTGGAAAACGCCGTCGCGGACATGACCAAGATTTCCGGCCAGAAGCCGGTTGTCACCAAGTCGCGTATCTCGGTTGCGTCGTTCAAGATCCGTGATGGTTGGCCGATCGGCTGCAAGACCACGCTGCGTCGCCACAAGATGTACGAGTTCCTGGATCGTCTGATCAACATCTCGCTGCCGCGCGTGCGCGACTTCCGTGGTGTTTCCGGTCGTTCCTTCGACGGCCGCGGCAACTTCAACATGGGTGTGAAGGAACAGATCATCTTCCCGGAAATCGACTTCGACGCCGTCGACGCGATCCGCGGTATGGATATCGCCATCACCACCACTGCGAAGACCGACGCGGAAGCGAAGGCGCTGCTGGCAGCGTTCAAGTTCCCGTTCCGTAACTGATCTGTCGAGGAAACCGAAATGGCAAAGACCTCCATGGTCAACCGCGACATCAAGCGGGAAAAGCTGGCCAAGAAGTACGCTGAGAAGCGTGCGGCTCTGAAGAAGATCGTGTCCTCCGTGGATGCGACCTACGAAGAGAAGATCGACGCTGCAACCAAGCTGGCCAAGCTGCCGCGCGATTCGTCGCCGAGCCGCCAGCGCAACCGTTGCGAGCTGTCGGGTCGTCCGCGTGGCGTCTACAGCAAGTTCGGCCTGGGCCGTAACAAGCTGCGCGAAGCCACCATGCGTGGCGACGTCCCGGGTCTGCGCAAGGCCAGCTGGTAATCCCAGTCGGCCCTGCGATCAGCAGCCCCTGCGGGGGCCGCTGAACCGGGGAGGGGAGGCGTTCAGCTTCCTTTCTGTGAAAAAACCCGAAGAGCCCGACGCAAGTCGGGCTCTTTTGGCGTATACTCCCGCGTCTTGCCCTGTGCAGACGGGGTTGTAGGAGTGGGCTTCTGGCCCGCTGCATCAAGGGACCTGGCCCGTTTCCAGGAGACAACAGATTTTCGCGAAAGCGGATATCGGTGCACTCAAAGGTACTCATATGAGCATGACTGATCCCATCGCCGACCTGCTGGTCCGCATCAAGAATGCGGCCGCGGTTGGCAAGCAGACGGTGAAAGCCCCGTCGTCCAAGATCAAGGTTGCGATCGCCCAGGTCCTGAAGGACGAGGGTTACATCACCGACCTGCGCGTGACCCAGCTGGAAAACAACAAGTCCGAGCTGGAAATCGTGCTGAAGTATTTCGAAGGCAAGCCGGTCATCGCGACCCTGAAGCGCTTCTCGCGTTCGGGCCTGCGCCAGTACCGCGGCAAGAGCGAGCTGCCGAAGGTCATGAATGGCCTGGGTATCTCCATCATTTCCACCTCCAAGGGCATCATGACTGATGCGCAGGCGCGCCAGCTGGGCGTCGGCGGCGAAGTCCTGTGCTTCGTGGCCTAAGGCGAAAGGAGTAGAACTATGTCCCGCGTAGCCAAGAAGCCCATCACCCTGGGTAAGGTCGAACTGAACGTCCAGTCGGAAAGCATCACCGTCAAGGGCCCGAAGGGCACCCTGTCGCTGGTCAAGCCGGCCGGTATTGCCATCAACGTCGACAGCGGCGTTGCCACCCTGAGCACCGAGAGCGCCGACCTGGTCGCGCTGACCGGTACCGTGCGTGCGATCCTGGCCAACATGGTCAAGGGCGTGTCCGAAGGCTTCGAGCGCAAGCTGGAACTGGTCGGCGTGGGTTACCGTGCTGCCATGCAGGGCAAGGACCTGAGCCTGTCGCTCGGTTTCTCGCACCCGGTCGTGTTCGTGGCGCCGGAAGGCATCACCATCACCACCCCGACCCAGACCGAGATCCTGGTCCAGGGCGCTGACAAGCAGGTCGTCGGTGAAGTCGCCGCCAAGATCCGTGCGTTCCGCAAGCCGGAGCCGTACAAGGGCAAGGGCGTGAAGTACTCCGACGAAGTCATCATCCGTAAGGAAGCCAAGAAGGCCTAATAGGCGCTTCCGCTTTCAAGGGAAAAACATCATGAACAAGAACATCGCCCGCCTGCGTCGCGCCAAGTCGACCCGCGCCCACATCCGTGAGCTCGGTGTCGCCCGCCTGTCGGTGCTGCGCACCGGCCAGCACCTGTACGCCCAGGTCTTCACCGCCGACGGTTCCAAGGTGCTGGCTGCTGCCAACACCACCCAGACCGACGTCATGGAAGGCCTGAAGAACGGCAAGAACGCCGATGCCGCTGCCAAGGTTGGCCGCATCGTCGCTGAGCGCGCCAAGGCCGCCGGCGTCGAGAAGGTTGCCTTCGATCGTTCGGGTTACCGCTACCACGGCCGCATCAAGGCCCTGGCAGAAGCCGCCCGCGAAGCCGGCCTGCAGTTCTAAGGGATAAGGGCAGGGGGCTGATGGCCTCCTGCCCGCCTGCTCGCCAGCCTGAGTGAGGCTGGACGGCGCCGCTCTTCTGCAGCGGTCCACCGGAACGGCGCGTCACTCCACAACCATAAGCGGCCCCGAGCCGTACATACCCAAACAACCAAGGAATCAACATGGCAGAAGAGCGTCAGCAGCGGGGTCGCGATCGCGACCGTAACCGCGAAGAGAAGATCGACGACGGCATGATCGAAAAGCTGGTCGCGGTCAATCGCGTCAGCAAGACCGTCAAGGGTGGCCGCCAGTTCACCTTCACCGCCCTGACCGTTGTCGGCGACGGCGAAGGCAAGGTCGGTTTCGGTTATGGCAAGGCCCGCGAAGTGCCGGTTGCCATCCAGAAGTCGATGGAGCAGGCCCGCAAGAACCTGGTCAGCGTTGACCTGAACAACGGCACCCTGTGGCACACCATCAAGGATGGTCACGGCGCAGCCCGCGTGTTCATGCAGCCGGCTTCGGAAGGTACCGGCGTGATCGCCGGCGGTGCCATGCGCGCCGTGCTGGAAGCCGTTGGCGTGAAGAACGTGCTGGCCAAGGCCACCGGTTCGCGCAACCCGATCAACCTGGTGCGTGCCACCGTGAAGGGCCTGTCTGCTGCGCAGTCGCCGGCTCGCATCGCGGCCAAGCGCGGCAAGAAGGTGGAGGAACTCAACCATGGCTAATGAGTCCAACAAGACTGTGAAGGTCCGCCTGGTGCGTGGCCTGCGTGGTACCCAGTCGCGTCACCGCCTGTCGGTGCGTGCCCTGGGCCTGAACAAGCTCAACGATGTGCGTGAACTGAAGGACAGCCCGCAGGTACGCGGCCTGATCAACAAGGTTCAGTACCTCGTCCAGGTTGAGGAGTAATCGACCATGACTCTGCGTCTCAATGAACTGAGCCCGGCACCGGGCGCCCGCACCGAGCGCACCCGCGTCGGTCGCGGTATCGGCTCGGGCCTGGGCAAGACTGCCGGCCGCGGCCACAAGGGTTCGTTCGCCCGTAAGGGTGGCGGCAAGATCAAGGCTGGCTTCGAAGGCGGCCAGACCCCCATGCAGCGTCGTCTGCCGAAGATCGGCTTCCGTTCGCCGATCGCCAAGGATACCGCTGAAGTGCTGCTGTACGCGCTGGACAAGCTGCCGGCCGGTGAGATCGACTTCGCCGCCCTGCGTGCTGCCAAGCTGGTCCCGAGCACCGCAAAGAAGGCCAAGGTCGTCGTCAAGGGCGAAGTGACCAAGGCGTTCACCCTGAAGGGTATTGCTGCCACGGCTGGTGCCAAGGCCGCGATCGAAGCTGCCGGCGGCAGCGTAACGGAGTAAGAAAATCATGGCGCAAGCTGGCATCGGTAACCTCGCGGGCGGAATGGGCAAGTTCACTGAACTTCGCCAACGTTTGCTGTTCGTCGTCGGGGCTTTGATCGTCTATCGCATCGGCTGCTACGTGCCGGTGCCGGGCGTCAATCCCGATGCCATGCTTGCCATGATGCAAACGCAGGGCGGCGGCATCGTGGACATGTTCAACATGTTCTCGGGCGGCGCCCTGCACCGTTTCAGCATCTTCGCGCTGAACGTGATGCCGTACATCTCGGCATCGATCGTGATGCAGCTGGCCGTGCACATCTTCCCCGCCCTGAAGGCGATGCAGAAGGAAGGTGAGTCCGGTCGCCGCAAGATCACCCAGTATTCGCGCATCGGCGCCGTGCTGCTGGCGGTGGTGCAGGGCGGCTCGATCGCACTGGCCCTGCAGGGCCAGGTCTCGCCGTCGGGCGCTCCGGTCGTGTATGCGCCGGGCATGGGCTTCGTGCTCACCGCCGTGGTCGCACTGACCGCCGGCACCATGTTCCTGATGTGGGTCGGTGAGCAGGTCACCGAGCGCGGCATCGGCAACGGCGTGTCGCTGATCATCTTCGCCGGTATCGTTGCGGGCCTGCCGGGTGCGGTCATCCACACCTTCGACGCCTACCGCGACGGCAACATCCAGTTCATCCAGCTGCTGCTGATCGCCATCGTCGTGCTCGCCTTCACCTTCTTCGTGGTGTTCGTCGAGCGTGGCCAGCGCCGGATCACGGTGAATTACGCGCGCCGCCAGGGCGGTCGCAACGCGTACATGAACCAGACCTCGTTCCTGCCGCTGAAGCTCAACATGGCCGGCGTCATCCCGGCGATCTTTGCCTCGAGCCTGCTGGCCTTCCCGGCCACCCTGGCCATGTGGTCCGGCCAGGCCGCCAACCAGAGCAGCTTCGGCCAGGTCCTGCAGAAGGTCGCCAACGCCCTGGGCCCGGGCGAGCCGCTGCACATGATCGTGTTCGCTGCGCTGATCACCGGTTTCGCGTTCTTCTATACCGCGCTGGTGTTCAACTCGCAGGAAACCGCCGACAACCTGAAGAAGTCCGGCGCGCTGATTCCAGGCATCCGTCCGGGCAAGGCCACCGCCGACTACATCGACGGCGTGCTGACCCGCCTGACCGCGGCTGGCTCGGCGTACCTGGTGATCGTCTGCCTGCTGCCGGAACTGATGCGCACGCAGCTGAACGCCTCGTTCTACTTCGGTGGTACGTCGCTGCTGATCGTGGTGGTGGTGGTGATGGACTTCATCGCCCAGGTGCAAGCGCACCTGATGTCCCACCAGTACGAGAGCCTGCTGAAGAAGGCCAACCTGAAGGGTGGCAACCGCGGCGGTTTTGCCCGCGGCTGATAGGCCTGTTATACTTTCGTCTTCCTGACGTGATGGTCCCTCCGCTTCGCGGACTCCGGCCACACAAACGAAGGGCGGCCCCCGCAGCGGTTCCGGGTGGGGGTGTGATGAGGTGGTCCCGCGCTGGAGTAGCGCGGGCGGCCCCGGGGGAAACTCCAGGTCCAACCCCATCCGGCGCCGGAGCCTGGGCACACTCCCCAGGCCGGGTTCATGAAACCAATGGTTTCACGGGCTTCCATGTAAACCGGAACCTTGTTAGTATCGCTAGTTCACTTTTTTGATCCATCCTGCCGGATTGGCGTGCCCGAGGCGCGCTGTCGGCCATCACTCAGCTGGAGAACCGCGTCATGGCGCGTATTGCAGGCGTCAACCTGCCAGCCCAGAAGCACGTCTGGGTCGGGTTGCAAAGCATTTACGGCATCGGCCGTACCCGTTCGAAGAAGGTCTGCGAAGTCGCAGGCGTTGCTTCGACCACCAAGATCCGCGATCTGTCGGAGCCGGAAATCGAGCGCCTGCGCGCCGAAGTCGGCAAGTACATCGTGGAAGGCGATCTGCGCCGTGAAATCGGTATCGCGATCAAGCGCCTGATGGACCTGGGCTGCTACCGCGGCCTGCGTCACCGTCGTGGCCTCCCGCTGCGTGGCCAGCGCACCCGTACCAACGCCCGCACCCGCAAGGGTCCGCGCAAGGCGATCAAGAAGTAAGGGACTGAGAAATGGCTAAGCCCGCTGCTAAGACCAAGAAGAAGATCAAGCGCGTCGTCACCGACGGCGTTGCCCACGTCCACGCTTCGTTCAACAACACCATCGTCACCATCACCGACCGCCAGGGCAACGCTCTGTCGTGGGCGACCTCCGGTGGCGCTGGCTTCCGCGGTTCGCGCAAGTCGACCCCGTTCGCTGCCCAGGTGGCTGCTGAAAAGGCCGGTCGTGCTGCGCTGGACTACGGCGTGAAGTCGCTGGAAGTCCGCATCAAGGGCCCGGGTCCGGGCCGTGAGTCGGCCGTGCGTTCGTTGAACAACGTCGGCTACAAGATCACCAACATCATCGACGTGACGCCTATCCCGCACAACGGGTGCCGTCCGCCGAAGAAGCGTCGCGTCTAAAGGGAGCGATAAGAAATGGCTCGTTATATCGGTCCTACCTGTAAGCTCGCCCGTCGCGAAGGCGCCGACCTGTCCCTGAAGAGCCCGGCGCGTGCGCTGGACTCGAAGTGCAAGCTGGAGCAGAAGCCCGGCCAGCACGGCGCCACTGCCCGCAAGGGCAAGCTGTCCGACTACGCCACCCAGCTGCGTGAAAAGCAGAAGGTCAAGCGTATCTACGGCCTGCTGGAGCGTCAGTTCCGCAACTACTACAAGAAGGCCTCGACCAAGAAGGGCAACACCGGCGAGAACCTGCTGCAGCTGCTGGAAACCCGCCTGGACAACGTCGTCTACCGCATGGGCTTCGCCGTGACCCGTCCGGCTGCCCGTCAGCTGGTGTCGCACCGCGGCGTCACCGTGAATGGCAAGTCGGTCAACCTGGCTTCGTACCAGGTCAAGGCTGGCGACGCCATCGCCCTGTCCGAAAAGGCTGCCAAGCAGCTGCGCGTCCAGGAAGCCCTGACCGTCGCCGCCCAGCATGACCTGAGCCCGTCGTGGGTTGAAGTGGATTCCGGCAAGTTCACCGGCATCTTCAAGGCTGTTCCGGATCGTTCGGATCTGCCTGCGGACATCAACGAAGCGCTGATCGTCGAGCTGTATTCGAAGTAATTCATCATTGGAGAGCCCCCGGCGACGGCCGGGGGTTCACTAGGAGAACCCGCAACATGACGGTTACCGCCAACCAGGTTCTGCGTCCTCGCGGTCCGCAGATCGAACGCCTTACCGACACCCGTGCAAAGGTCGTTATCGAACCTTTGGAGCGGGGTTACGGGCATACGCTGGGTAATGCCCTGCGTCGCGTGCTGCTGTCGTCCATCCCGGGCTTCGCCATCACGGAAGTCGAAATCGACGGCGTGTTGCATGAGTACACCACGGTCGAAGGTCTGCAGGAGGACGTGCTCGAAGTCCTGCTGAACCTGAAGGACGTGGCAATCCGTATGCACTCCGGCGACAGCGCCACCCTGTCCCTGTCCAAGCAGGGCCCGGGCGTTGTCACCGCTGCCGACATCAAGGTCGACCACAATGTGGAGATCCTGAACGGCGACCATGTGATCTGCCACCTGACCAAGGATACGGCGATCAACATGCGTCTGAAGATCGAACGTGGTTTCGGCTACCAGCCGGCTGCCGCGCGTCGTCGTCCGGACGAAGAAACCCGTGCCATCGGCCGCCTGGTCCTGGATGCCTCGTTCTCGCCGGTCCGCCGCGTCGCCTATGCCGTGGAAGCGGCCCGCGTCGAACAGCGTACCGACCTGGACAAGCTGGTCATCGATATCGAGACCAACGGCACCATCGACGCCGAGGAAGCCGTGCGCACCGCCGCCGACATCCTCAGCGACCAGCTGTCGGTGTTCGGTGACTTCACCCACCGTGACCGCGGTGCGGCCAAGCCGGCCAACAACGGCGTGGATCCGGTGCTGCTGCGCCCGATCGACGATCTGGAGCTGACCGTGCGTTCGGCCAACTGCCTGAAGGCTGAAAGCATCTACTACATCGGCGATCTGATCCAGAAGACCGAAGTGGAGCTGCTGAAGACCCCGAACCTGGGCAAGAAGTCGCTCACCGAGATCAAGGAAGTGCTGGCTCAGCGCGGCCTGTCGCTCGGCATGAAGCTGGAGAACTGGCCGCCGGCCGGCGTCGCCAGCCACGGCATGCTGGGCTGATATCGGTAATGCCTGAAGGCTCCACCGTTCGCGGTGGGGCCTTCAACGCACCACACCATGCCACGACGAACCGCAGGTTCGCGGGGCAGGTCGTCCAGGACGGACGGCCAGGACCATCCGCAGTCCGCGCAGCAACGCCAGGATGGCGACAACGATCCGCACAGCCTCATCATTAACCAAGGAATATCACCATGCGTCACCAGAAGTCTGGCCGTAAGTTCAGCCGTACCAGCGCCCACCGCGAAGCGATGTTCAAGAACATGGCCGCCTCGCTGTTCAAGCACGAGCTGATCAAGACCACCCTGCCGAAGGCCAAGGAACTGCGCCGCGTTGCCGAGCCGCTGATCACCCTGGCCAAGGTCGACTCCGTCGCCAACCGCCGTCTGGCCTTCGCCCGCCTGCGCGACAACGAAGCCGTGGGCAACCTGTTCACCATCCTGGGCCCGCGCTACGCGAACCGTCCGGGCGGCTACCTGCGCCTGCTGAAGTGCGGCTTCCGCGCCGGCGACAACGCGCCGATGGCCTACGTCGAGCTGGTTGACCGTCCGGTCGTGGCCGAGGAAGTGGCCGAGTAATCGGACCGCTCCAACGCGACACAGCGAAAGCCCGGCCTCTGCCGGGCTTTTGCGTTTTCGGGGTCGGATCCCTTTCCGCAGGACAGGGCTCTGACCCGCACCGTTCCGACAGGCGTCACCTGTGGCGGTTCGAATGGCGCGCAGTCTCGGTTACGCTTGGCGCCTTGATCCATTCGAGCGTTGACGATGAATCCACTGCGCTGGCCCTTCCGCGCCCAGTTCTTCCTGGGCTTCCTGATCTGCGCGGGCCTGCTCGGCTACGCGATCTTTCTGCAGCTGAAGATGGGCCTGGAGCCGTGCCCGCTGTGCATCTTCCAGCGCCTGGCATTCGCTGCGCTGGGCCTGCTGTTCCTGATCGGTGCGTTGCATGGGCCGTCCAACCGCCCCGGCCGCGCGACCTACGGCGTGCTGGCCTTCATTGCCGCCGCAGTGGGCGTTGGCATTGCGGCGCGCCACGTCTACGTGCAGATGCTGCCGCCGGAGATGGGCGCGACCTGCGGCCCGCCGCTGAGCTTCCTGCGCGAGACCATGGGGCCACTGGAAGTGTTCCGCACGGTGCTGACCGGTACCGGCAACTGCGGCAACATCGATTGGACGTTCCTGGGCCTGACCATGCCGATGTGGTCGGGCGTGTGGTTCGTGCTGCTTGCGCTGTGGGCGCTGGTGGTGTCGCTGCGCAAGGTCAAGCGCTGAAGCAGCGGTAGTGCCGGCCGCTGGCCGGCAACCCCATGAACGATGGCAGCGTTCCTGTAGATGCCGGCCAGCGGCCGGCACTACCACGGTCCGTCCTCAGAAATCCTGCTGCAGGCTCAGATAGGCGCCACGGCGCGGCCCCCACTGCGGCGCGAACACGCCAACACCGCCACCGTCACGCAGCTGGTAGCTGCGGTCCAGCGCGTTGATCACCGCCAGCTGCACGTGCAGCGGATGTCCGCTGTCGGCGTTGAAGTCGTGCCCGGCGCTGAGGTTCACCTGCAGGTAGGACGGCAGCTCACCGCCGTTGGGCACGCCCTCGATATCCGAACGCAGGCCGCTGCCGAACACGTAGTTGGCGCCGATCCGGTTGTGCCCGGCGAAGGCGTAGCTGAAGCCTCCCGACGACGTCAGCTTCTGGTCGTGGTCCAGGTGGATCCAGTGGTCGGCCACATAGGCCAGCGCGTCCGGATCGAGGTTGTACTGGCCGGTGATGACCTGGGTGCCGATGGCCTTGTTGTACGCCGCGTTGAAGTAGGCGCTGAACGGACCGTTGCTGTAGTCGGCACTGAACTCCAGGCCACGGATATGGCCGCGGCGGTAGTTGAACGTCGAGTAGATGTAGGCGGCGCCGAACTGGCCTTCGTCCTGCAGGCGCGCGACGCGGCGGTCGTACGCGTCCAGGCCCAGGGTCAGGTGTTCACCCAGCTGCTGCGAGACGCCAATGTCGTAGTAGTCGCTGCGTTCGGCCAGCGGTACGTTGTTGCCGCCGCTGGGCTGCTGGTTGGTGGTGCCGTCATACAGGGCGATATCGCTGCTGGCGATCAGCTCACTGGCCGGTGGCGTGAAGTAACGCGAATAGCCGGCATGCACGGTGGTGCTGTTGCTCGCATTCCAGACCACGCCCACGCGCGGGCTGAGCTGGCCCTCGGTGTGGCCGAAGGCCTTGTAGCGATCACCACGCAGGCCGTAGTTCACGGTCCAGTCGTCGCCGATCTTCCATTCATCCTGCACGTACAACGCCAGCGTGCTGGCATGGAAGGCGCTGCGGTCGGGAATCAGCAGCGGCGTGGTGCTGGACTGCTGGCCGGCGTCATCGACCGGGAACACCCAGCTGCTGTTGCTGGCCCGCGCGTTCTCGTAGTTGCCGTACAGGCCGTAGCGCAATGTGTGGTCGTTGCCCAGTGGGGTGGAGAAGTCGGCCTGCAGGGTGTTGGCGCGGTTGCTGCGCTGGACCTTCGAGGCGACGCCACTGAACACCAGATCGCCGATGACATCCGGGTTGAACGCTACGTCGCTGTAGCGCTGCCCGGCGGACAGCTGGTAGGCGGTGCTGCCCAGCGTGCCCTGCAGCACCAGCATGCCGAAGCGGGTGGTTTCGCGCTGGGTTTCATCCAGCTGGCTGGAGTCGAAGGTGGTGGTGTCCAGGTAACCGAACTGCGGGGTCTGCCCGGGGTTGACCGGGATCTGGAAGCGGTTGTTGGCGAAGCCGGCGAACACGCTCAGGCGGGTGTTCTCGTTGACCAGGTAGGTCAGGTCGGCGAAGGCCTTGCCCTGGTGGGTGTCGTCGTGCAGCGGCTTGCGCGAACTGGCCGGATTCTCCAGGCCGACCTCGTTCTGGTCGTAGTTGCCGGTCAGGAACCAGCTCCAGCGTCCCTGGTTGCCCCACCACGAGGCATTCGGATTGATCTTGCCGAACGAGCCTGCGGTCAGTCCGGCGCTGCCGCCATTGCCGAGCTCGGCACCACTGCGGGTGGTGATGTCGACCACCGCCGCGGTGCGCTCGCCGAACTGCGCCGGCAGTGCGCCATCCATCAGGCGGATGCTCTTGATGGTGCGGGCGTCCAGGGTCTGGCCGAAGCCGGAGATCGATTCGGGCAGCAACACGCCGTTGATGCGGTACTGCAGATTGGCGTGGTCGCCGCGCACGTGCACGCCGCCATAGGAATCCTGGACGACGCCGGGTGCCTGCAGCAGTACCTGGCTGAGCGGCGCAGAGGCACCCAGCGGCTGCTTCTGGATGTCCTCGGCGGTGATCTGGTACTGGCTGCTGCCGATGTCCGGCGACAGCGCGTTGCGGGCCTGGTCGAGCTGGGCGCTGACGGTGACCGTGTCGAGGTCCTTCACCGGGGCGGCATCGGCAGCCGCGGCGGGGGAGGGCAGGCTGGCAAGGGTCAGGGCGAAGGTGATGCCGGTAGCGAGCAGGGAAGGCTTCATGGCGGATGGGCTGTGGAAGGGGCCGGTGGGGATGGAGTGTTACTTCGTAACAGTGCGTGGCGCATCATGCGCCTGTCCGGGCGGCCGTGGCCATGCGGTTTGTGGCCGATCGCGATGCGCTTTCCCCGGCGTTCAGTCATGTGCAGACGGCGCCCGGCCCTTTGCGGCAGCGGTCGGCTCTGCGACCATGATCGTCCCCCACCCCCGGAAGTCTGCAATGAGCCTGTCCGCCGTTTCGCCTGTCCCCGATCCTGCCGCGACCGCCGCTGGCGCTGCCTGGTCGCCGGAGAGCTGGCGTGGCAAGACCGCGCTGCAGATGCCGACCTACCCGGACCCGGTGGCGCTGGACGCCGCCCTGCACGAGCTGAAGCGGCTGCCGCCGCTGGTCACGTCGTGGGAAATCCTGGCGCTGAAGCAGCAGCTGGCCGAGGCCCAGGAAGGCAAGCGCTTCCTGCTGCAGGGCGGCGATTGCGCCGAGAACTTCAGCGACTGCGAATCGGGCACCATTTCCAACCGGTTGAAAGTGCTGCTGCAGATGAGCCTGGTGCTGGTGCACGGCCTGCGCCAGCCAGTGATCCGCGTTGGGCGCTTTGCCGGCCAGTACGCCAAGCCGCGTTCGGCCGATACCGAGACCCGCGACGGCGTGACCCTGCCCAGCTACCGCGGCGATGTGATCAATGCGCCGGCGTTCACCGAGGCGGCGCGCCTGCCCGACCCGAAGCGGATGCTGCAGGCGCATGCACATTCGGCGATGACCATGAACTTCGTGCGTGCGCTGATCGATGGCGGCTTCGCCGACCTGCACCATCCGGAGTACTGGAACCTGGAGTGGGTGCGGCATTCGCCGCTGGCCGCCGAGTACCAGAAGATGGTGGCGTCGATCGGTGATGCGGTGCACTTCATGGAAACCCTGGCCGGGGCCCGCGTGCACAACCTCAACCGCATCGACTTCTACACCTCGCATGAAGCGCTGCTGCTGCCCTACGAGCAGGCGCTGACCCGGCAGGTGCCGCGCCAGCAGGGCTGGTTGAACCTGAGCACGCACTACCCGTGGATCGGCATGCGCACGGCTGCGCTCGATGGCGCGCACGTGGAATACCTGCGTGGCGTGCGCAACCCGATTGCGATCAAGGTGGGCCCGTCGGTGACGCCGGACCAGCTGCTGCGCCTGATCGATGTGCTCAACCCGCATGACGAGCCGGGCCGATTGAGCTTCATCCACCGCATGGGTGCAGCGCAGATTGCCGAGAAGCTGCCGCCGCTGCTGGACGCGGTCAAGCGCGATGGCCGTCGCGTGCTGTGGGTGTGCGACGCGATGCATGGCAATACCGAAAGCACCGCCAATGGCTTCAAGACGCGCCGCTTCGACAACGTGCGTGGCGAAGTGGAGATGTCGTTCGATCTGCATGCGGCCGCAGGCACGCGACTGGGCGGTGTGCACCTGGAACTTACGGGCGAGGATGTCACCGAATGCACCGGTGGTGCGCGCGAACTGACCGAGCGTGACCTGGAGCGCGCGTATCGTTCGACGGTGGACCCACGGTTGAACTACGAGCAGTCGCTGGAGATCGCGATGGCGATCGTGCGCAAGCAGGAACAAGTGCGGTAAGGGGTTTTCGGCAGGGCTTGCAGCCCTGCACCTGCTGCAATCAACGGCAACGTCAAAAGCTGCAGCGGCATTCCGTGGTTTGGTGGGGCGGTGTCGGAGTGCGGGGACGCCGTGAACCCGTCCCTGGGGGCTTGGCAGCCGCATCCATGCGGCTGACACCCCGCACTCCGACACCGCCCCACCTCTGACAGATTCCGGCGGCTGTTGGTAGGTGTCGACCTTGGTCGACACGGTAGATCCACGCCATGCGTGGATGCTTTTCGATTCCCATTCGAAATAGTCGATTCCGATGGAGATTCATCCACGCATGGCGTGGATCTACTGCAGATCGCGCAGATCTGTCAAAGGCGGGGTGGGTCCGGTTGCGGGGGCGTGAGCCGCATGGATGCGGCGACCGAGCTTACATGGGTGAGGGCGCTTTGCTTGCGAAGCACTGCTTCGCAAGCGCCCGAACGCACAGCCGCCAGCGGCTGGGCCGGGCCCCGGAGGGGGACTTGCAGCGCCCCCCGCAATCGGACCCACCCCGCCATCCCACAGGAAACCCGCTTCTGCTTCGGCTGTTGCTGTTGCTCCAGCTCGTAGCAGGTGCAGGGCTGCAAGCCCTGCCGAGCAACACCCTCCTTACGAACGACTGACGTGACGCTCATGCGCCATGCGCGAGGCTGTCCGCTTGGCTGTTCGAGTGGAGGTGGCAACGGTGCACTGGCAAAGCGCACAGGCATACGCATGGCCGTTGGGATTGGCCGTAGTGGTGGGCGGCATCGGCGCGTGGCTGATCCTGTGGATCTACCATCGATTGAAAGGGCGTGATCGCCGGCGCGCGCGCATCGGCCGTGTGCTCGGGCTGCCGATGGCGACCGCATGGCCGCTGCTGCTGTTGATCCCCGCATTGCAGGCCACGCCGCTGCAGGATCCGCTGCTGGGCAATCTGCAGCACATGCTGCACATCGCGCTGACCGCATGCTTCATCTGGTTGCTGGTGCGCGCGGTGGCGGCGGGTGAGCGCGCGATCCTGCGCAGTCATCCCATCGATGTCTCCGACAATCTGGAGGCACGCCGCATCCAGACCCAGACCCGGGTGCTCAGCCGCGTTCTGATGGGCGCCATCATCGTGCTGGGCGCGTCGCTGGTACTGCTGACGTTCCCGATGGTGCAGAAGATCGGCACCGCGCTGCTGGCCTCGGCGGGCCTGATCGGCCTGGTGGCGGGTATCGCCGCCAAGCCGGTGTTCGGCAACCTGATCGCTGGCCTGCAGATCGCGGTGACGCAGCCGATCCGGCTGGATGACGTGGTGATCGTCGAGGGCGAGTGGGGGCGCATCGAGGAGATCGGCAGCAGCTACGTGGTGGTGCGTATCTGGGATGAGCGGCGCATGGTGGTGCCGCTGACCTGGTTCATCGAAAACCCGTTCCAGAACTGGACGCGGCGCAGCGCCGATCTTCTCGGCACGGCATTTCTTTGGCTGGACTATCGTGCCCCGATCGCGGCGATCCGCGCTGAGCTGGAGCGCATCTGCCGTGGCGAAGCGCTGTGGGACGGCCGGGTCTGCGTGACCCAGGTGACCGAGACCAGCGAGCGTGCGATCCAGGTGCGCCTGCTGGTCAGTGCGCGCAGCTCTGGCGATGCCTTCGATCTGCGCTGCCTGGTGCGCGAACGCATGCTCGATTTCCTCGCGCGCGAGCATCCGCAGTCGCTGCCGCAGGTCCGTGCGCGGCTGCAGCATGCAGACGAACTGGACATGCCGCGCGGTCCACGTGCACGCACTGCAGATGTGCGTTCGCCAGGGGCGGAAGATGGTGAGGCGGCAATCCTGCCGGTGGAGCCGGAACCCGAACGGTAGCGCCGGCCGCTGGCCGGGAACCCCGGATCGGCCGGCCGGCGGCCGGCACTATCGGTTCACGGCTCGCCCGCGTCGATCAGGATGTCGGTGTCGAAGTGCGGTGGGCGCCGCGCGCGGGTGCGCTGTTCATAGGCGTAGGCCATTTCGATCAGCTTCGGTTCGCTCCACGCGGTGCCCATGAACAGCAGGCCGACCGGCAGGCCATCGATCTGGCCCATCGGCACGCTGAGGCTGGGATAGCCGGCCACGGCGGCGGCGCCGTAGCTCTCGCCGGGGAAGTCGTCGCCTTCGCTGCGGATCGGCCACGCCACACCGGTGGTCGGCGCCACCAGGGCATCGAGCTGGTGGGCGGCGAGGGCAGCATCGATGCCTTCCGGGCCGGCCAGCCGCCGTGCATCGCTGCGTGCGCGGATATAGGCGGGGTCGGCCAGGCCAGCGGTAGCGTCGGCCTCCACCAGTAGCTCCTGGCCGAACAGGCCCAGTTCCTGCTTGCTGTGCGCCTGGTTGAAGGCGATCAGCTCGGCCAGGCTGCGCAGTGGCGCGCGATGGGTGCTGAAGTAACGCTCCAGCCCGGCCTTGAATTCGTACAGCAGCACCGTGCGTTCGGCCTCGGCCCACGCGCCCTGGTTGGGCAGCTCCACTGGCACCACGATGGCACCGGCCCGACGCAGCTCAGTGGCCGCCTGTTCGATCAGCGGCGGCATGCCGCGGTACTTCAGCAGCGGTGTCTGCAGCAGGCCGATGCGCTTGCCACGCAGGCCCTGCGGGTCCAGGCGCGCGGTGTAGTCGTACACCGCGCGGCCGGGCATGGTGGCCGTGGCCGGGTCGGCATCGTCGCGGCCGGCGATCGCAGTCAGTACGGCTGCAGCATCGGCGACGCTGCGTGTCATCGGCCCCGCGGTGTCCTGGCTGAAGGAAATCGGGATGATGCCCTCGCGGCTGACCAGGCCGACGGTCGGCTTGAGACCGACGATGCCATTGATTGCTGCAGGGCAGACGATGCTGCCGTCGGTTTCGGTGCCGATCGCTACGCTGGCCAGGTTGGCGGCGACCGCCACCGCGCTGCCGCTGCTGGAGCCGCAGGGCGAGTGGCTGAGGCGATAGGGATTGCGGGTCTGGCCACCGCGCGCGCTCCAGCCGGACACCGAATCGTTGCCGCGGAAATTGGCCCACTCGCTGAGATTGGTCTTGCCCAGCACCACCGCACCGGCGTCGCGCAGCCGGCGCACCAGGTAGGCGTCGTCCGGGCGGAACCCCTGCAGGGCCAGCGAGCCGGCGCTGGTGGCCATCGGCGCGGCGTTGATGTTGTCCTTCAGCAATACCGGAATGCCGTGCAGCGGGCCGCGCAGGCGTCCATCACGGCGCTCGCGGTCGCGCGCAGCGGCTTCCTTCAGTGCATCCGGGTTGAGCTCGATCACCGCGCGCAGGCGCGGCCCGGTGCGGTCCAGGGTGGCGATGCGCTGCAGGTAGGCCTGGGTCAGGGTGGTGCTGTCCAGCTCGCCGGCGGTCATCCGCGCCTGCAGGTCGGCGACATCGGTTTCGGCGTACGGGAACGGCACGTTGCGGCTCGCGGGTTCGGCCGCATGCGCGCTGGACGTGGCCGGGCTGCAGCCAGCCGAAAGCAGCGCAGGCAGCGCGGCAAGCAGGCAGGTCAGCAGAGGCGGCAAGGACGGGCGCATGGGGCGGCTTGGTCGGCTCCAATCCCCAGTGTAGCCGGTGCTCAGCGGTGGCGCTTGCGCAGGTCGCGGGCGAGGACGTAGACCACGATCAGGTTGATCGCCAGGATCGTCCACGACGGCCAGCCGGGGTGGCGGATGATCGCGAAGATGTCGAAGGGCAGGTACAGCGAGGCAGTCAGGCAGCCCAGCCAGGAGGCCCAGGCCTTGGCCCGCCACAGGCCCCAGGCTTCGACCAGGTGCAGCAGGCCGTAGCCGATCATCCCCGCCGCGGCCAGGTGCACCGCGTCGGGGCTGATCATGTGCAGCAGCGAGGGCAGGGTGCCATGGTCCGGATCCAGGCTGAAACGCCGGATCAGGACCATGATGCCGTGCCGCAGCGGCTGCGGTCCGAGCACTTCCAGCCCGGTGGCGGCCAACAGCGCCAGCATCGCCTTGCTCGCTTCGAGCAGGGCGATGACGTGGAGACCCGGATGCCGGTGCGGATCCGGGTTGTAGCCGCTCTGGTTCACGAGGTGCTGGCTCAGCCGCCGCGCGAAGCCTTCTTGCGGTCGCTTTCGGTCAGGAACTTCTTGCGCAGACGGATCTCCTTCGGGGTGATCTCGACCAGCTCGTCGTCTTCGATGAAGTCCAGGGCCTGTTCCAGCGAGTACTTGATCGCCGGGGTCAGCTGGATCGCATCGTCCTTGCCCGAAGCGCGCATGTTGGTCAGCGGCTTGGTCTTGATCGCGTTGACGGTCAGGTCGTTGTCCTTGGAGTGGATGCCGACCAGCTGACCTTCATACACGTTGTCGCCTTCAGCAGCGAAGAGCTTGCCGCGCTCCTGCAGCGGGCCCAGCGAGTAAGCCGGGGTGGTGCCCGGGGCGTTCGCGATCATCACGCCGTTGATGCGCTTGGCGATGGCGCCCTGTTCCTTCGGGCCGTAATGGTCGAACACGTGGAACAGCAGGCCCGAACCCTGGGTCAGGGTCTTGAACTCGTTCTGGAAACCGATCAGGCCACGGGCCGGGATCTGGTACTCCAGGCGCACACGGCCCTTGCCGTCCGGTTCCATGTTCTTCAGCTGGCCCTTGCGGGTGCCCAACTTTTCCATCACGCCGCCCTGGTGGACTTCTTCGATGTCCACCACCAGCTGCTCGATCGGCTCCATCATCTGGCCGTCGATTTCCTTGATGATCACTTCCGGGCGCGACACGGCCAGCTCGTAGCCCTCGCGACGCATGTTCTCGATCAGCACCGACAGGTGCAGTTCGCCACGGCCGGAGACCAGGAACTTGTCGGCGTCTTCCAGCTGTTCGACCTTCAGGGCCACGTTGTGGACCTGTTCGCGGTCCAGGCGGTCCTTGATCTGGCGGCTGGTCAGGAACTTGCCACCGGACAGGTCCTTGTTGCCGGCGAACGGCGAGTTGTTGACCTGGAAGGTCATCGAGATGGTCGGCTCGTCGACGGTCAGTGCCGGCAGGGCTTCCGGATTTTCCGGGTGGCACAGGGTGTCGGAGATGGTCAGCTCCGGAATGCCGGAGATGGCCACGATGTCACCGGCCTCGGCCGTGTCCTGCTCGATGCGCTCCAGGCCCAGGAAGCCCAGCACCTGGGCGACCTTGCCGTTGCGCTTCTTGCCTTCACGGTCGATGACGGCGACCTGCATGTTCTTCTTCAGGGTGCCGCGCTGGATGCGGCCGATGCCGATCACGCCCACGAAGTTGTTGTAGTCCAGCTGGCTGATGCGCATCTGGAACGGGCCTTCCGGGTCCACTTCCGGACGCGGGGCGTGCTGCATGATCGCTTCGTACAGCGGGGTCATGTCGCCGTCGCGCACGGTGTCTTCCAGGCCGGCGTAGCCGTTCAGGGCCGAGGCGTAGACGATCGGGAAGTCCAGCTGCTCATTGGTGGCGCCGAGCTTGTCGAACAGGTCGAAGACCTGGTCGATCACCCACTCCGGGCGCGAACCCGGGCGGTCGACCTTGTTGACCACGACGATCGGCTTGAAGCCCATCGCGAAGGCCTTCTGGGTCACGAAGCGGGTCTGCGGCATCGGGCCGTCCATCGCATCGACCAGGATCAGCACGGTGTCGACCATCGACAGCACGCGCTCGACCTCACCGCCGAAGTCGGCGTGGCCGGGGGTGTCGACGATGTTGATCCGGTTCTTGATACCGGTCTTCTTGTCTTCCCAGGTGATGGCGGTGTTCTTGGCCAGGATGGTGATGCCGCGTTCCTTTTCCTGGTCGTTGCTGTCCATCACGCGCTCGGCGAGGACGGTGCGCTCGGACAGGGTGCCGGACTGCTTCAGCAGCTGGTCGACCAGGGTGGTCTTGCCATGGTCGACGTGGGCGACGATGGCGATGTTGCGAAGATTTTCGATGGACATACGAAAGGGGGCCAGTCGGCGCCGGATTTGGAAAAAGAAGTCCAACATTATACGTCGAACTTGACGATTCGCGAAAAGGTCGATTTCACGCCGGTCACGGGGCCCATTCAGCTGGCTGTCCGCCGCGCAGGCCGAGGTCGCCAGCGCCGGTCGGCGGGGCTCCCTTCCGGCGGCTGAAGCCGGGCTCTGCGCCGATGGTCGAAGCCGCCGCTGCCACGAGGCAGGTGTAAACTAGGTGGCTAGACGCATTCCCCTTTGCATCAAGGATCTTCATGTCCCTCATCGCCACTTTCGACACCACCCAGGGCCCGATCAAGGTCGAGCTGTTCGCCGACAAGGCGCCGCTGACCGTGGCCAACTTCGTGAACCTGGTCAAGCACGGCTTCTATGACGGCCTGATCTTCCACCGCGTGATCGCCGACTTCATGATCCAGGGCGGCTGCCCGCAGGGTCGTGGCACCGGCGGCCCGGGCTACAAGTTCGAAGACGAGAAGAATGGCGTGAAGCACGAGGTCGGCTCGCTGTCGATGGCCAACGCCGGCCCGAACACCAACGGCAGCCAGTTCTTCATCACCCACATCAAGACCGATTGGCTGGACGGCCGCCACACCGTCTTCGGCAAGGTCCTGGAAGGCCAGGCCATCGTCGATTCGGTCAAGCAGGGTGACGTGATCCATTCGATCACCCTGGAAGGCGACGTCGACGCCGTGCTGGCCGCCCAGGCCGAGCGCGTCGCGGAGTGGAACAAGCACCTCGCCGCCTGACCCCCTTCGAAACGGCCACCCACGGGTGGCCGTTTCCCTGTTCCCCGCCGCCCGCCCGGCCTGCGTGGCCATGCCCGCGGCGTCCCATCAAACGCTTGCAAGCAAGAGGAAACCCCCATGAAAGCACCCGTTCGTGTTGCCGTGACCGGCGCCGCCGGCCAGATCGGTTATGCCCTGCTGTTCCGCATCGCCTCCGGCGAAATGCTGGGCAAGGACCAGCCGGTCATCCTGCAGCTGCTGGAACTGCCGGTCGACAAGGCCCAGGCCGCCCTGAAGGGCGTGATGATGGAGCTGGAAGACTGCGCCTTCCCGCTGCTGGCCGGCATGGTCGGCACCGATGATGCCGAAGTCGCGTTCAAGGACGCCGACATCGCCCTGCTGGTTGGCGCACGTCCGCGTGGCCCGGGCATGGAGCGCAAGGACCTGCTGCTGGAAAACGCCAAGATCTTCACCGCCCAGGGCGCGGCGCTGAACAAGGTCGCCAGCCGTGACGTGAAGGTGCTGGTGGTCGGCAACCCCGCCAACACCAACGCCTACATCGCCATGAAGTCGGCCCCGGACCTGAAGCCGGAAAACTTCACCGCCATGTTGCGCCTGGACCACAACCGCGCGCTGAGCCAGCTGTCGACCAAGCTCGGCAAGCCGGTCGGTGGCATGGAGAAGCTGGTCGTGTGGGGCAACCACAGCCCGACCATGTACCCGGACTACCGTTTCGCCACCGCCGATGGTGCGTCGATCGCCGATGCGATCAACGACCAGGAGTGGAACGCCAACACCTTCATCCCGACCGTCGGCAAGCGCGGCGCGGCGATCATCGAAGCCCGCGGCTCGTCCTCGGCTGCTTCGGCCGCCAACGCCGCGATCGACCACGTGCGTGACTGGGTGCTGGGCAGCAACGGCAAGTGGGTCACCATGGGCGTGCCGTCCGACGGTTCCTACGGCATTCCGGAAGGCGTGATCTTCGGTTTCGCGGTGACCACCGAGAACGGCAAGTACACCCTGGTCAAGGATCTGCCGATCGACGACTTCAGCCAGAAGTACATCGACAAGACCCTGGCCGAGCTGGAAGAAGAGCGCGCTGGCGTCGCCCACCTGCTGGGCTGATGCAGGCGGTACCGGCCCTGGCCGGTACGTCTTCCATCGAGGTAGGTACCGGCCGTTAGCCGGTACGCAGAAGACGGGGAAGCTTCGGCTTCCCCGTTTCTGTTTGGACGGATACGGAGCCGCATGATCCACCTGCATTACATCGACGACGCGCTGCTGGTGGCCGAGAAGCCGGCCGGCCTGCTGTCCGTGCCTGGCCGCAGCGCCGAGAACCAGGACTGCGTGGTCGCGCGCCTGCAGGCGCTGTACCCGGATGCGCTGACCGTGCATCGCCTGGACCAGGTGACCTCCGGCCTGCTGCTGCATGCGCGCGGCAAGGACATGCAGGTGGCGCTGTCGATGCAGTTCGAGCAGCGCCAGGTTGGCAAGCGTTATGAAGCGATCGTGGAGGGGCTGCTTGAAGGCGATGCCGGCGAAGTGGACCTGCCACTGATCGTGGACTGGCCGAACCGGCCGAAGCAGATGATCGATCATGAACGCGGCAAGCCGGCACTGACGCGCTGGCGCGTAATGGCGCGTGATGTTGAAGGGCAGCGTACCCGCGTGGCGCTGGAGCCGGTCACCGGCCGCAGCCATCAGCTGCGCCTGCACATGGCCAGTCTCGGCCATCCCATCGTTGGCGATGTGCTGTATGACGCCGCGCCTGCGCCGCGCGTGCATCTGCATGCGCGCAGCCTGCGGTTCACCCATCCGGTGACAGGCGAAGCACTCGCGTTCGAGTCCGCGACGCCGTTCTAGGGATTCGGCAGGGCTTGCAGCCCTGCACCCGCAGAATCAACGTCAACGTCAAAAGCGGGCTATCCGTGGGTTGGCGGGACGGTGTCGGAGTGCGGGGACGCCGCAAGTACGTCCGTGTAGGCTTGGCAGCCGCATCCATGCGGCTGACACCCCGCACTCCGACACCGCCCCACCTTCGACAGGTTCCTGCGGCTGTTGATAACTGCGGCCGTCGTTCTGCGCCGCTGTTGGTAGGTGTCGACCTTGGTCGACACGATTTTTCTGTCAGATATCGAATGAATCATCCACGCATGGCGTGGATCTACCGTGTCGACCAAGGTCGACACCCACCAGGGCAATACGCCGTTCCGACAGATCGCGGAATCTGTCGAAGGCGGGGTGGGTCCGGTTGCGGGAGTGTCCGCGGCATGGATGCCGCGGCCAAGCCCCCAAGGACGGGTTTACGGCGTCTCCCGCAACCGGGCCCATCCCGCCCTCCCACGGATAGTCTGCTGTTGCTTTGGCTTTGGCTTTGGCTTTGGCTTCGGCCTCTGCAGGTGCAGGGCTGCAAGCCCTGCAGAACAAAACCCCACCCCCTACCAAGGTAGGACGGCCCGCGCGGCAGCGCCGGACTATCCTCGAACCCATGACTTTGTCTGGGAGGGCTGCGTCATGAACTACGAGGAAACCTACCGTCGCTCGATCGACGAGCCGGAGGCCTTCTGGGGCGAGGAAGCCAAGCGCATCCATTGGCACAAACCGCCGCAGCAGGTGCTCGACTACAGCAACCCGCCGTTCCGGCGCTGGTTCGTCGGTGGTGAAACCAATCTCTGCTACAACGCCGTCGATCGCCACCTGGCCGAGCGCGCCGACCAGCTCGCGCTGGTTGCCATTTCCACCGAGACCAACAGCACCCGCGAGATCACCTATCGCCAGCTGTATCGCGAAGTGAACGACTTCGCCGCGGTGCTCAAGCATCTCGGCGTTGGCCACGGCGACCGCGTGGTGATCTACATGCCGAACATGGCCGAAGCCGTGTTCGCGATGCTGGCCTGCGCGCGCATCGGTGCGGTGCACTCGGTGGTGTTCGGTGGCTTCGCCGCGCACAACCTGGCGCTGCGCATCGACGACGCCAAGCCCAAGCTGCTGATCGCGGCAGATGCCGGCATGCGCGGTGGCAAGTTGATTCCGTACAAGCCGATGGTCGACGCGGCCTGCGCCGAAGCGGCTTCGCCACCACCGCATGTGTTGATCGTGTCGCGCGGACTGGATGCAGCCGAGCCTCGCGTGTCGGGCCGCGATGTGGAATACGCCGAGCTGCGTGCGCAGATCGGTGAAGTCGATGTGCCGGTGCAGTGGCTGGAAGCCAGCGAGCCGAGCTACCTGTTGTATACCTCCGGCACCACCGGCAAGCCGAAGGGCGTGCAGCGCGATGTCGGTGGTTATGCCGTGGCGATGGCACAGTCGATGGAGACCGTGTTCGACTGCAGGCCGGGACAGGTGATGTTCTCCACGTCCGATGTCGGCTGGGCGGTAGGCCATTCCTACAATGTGTACGGCCCGCTGATCGGCGGCTGCACCTCGCTGCTGTACGAGGGGCTGCCGACCAACCCGGACCCGGGCATCTGGTGGGCGCTGTGCGAGCAGTACAACGTGCGCACGATGTTCTCGTCGCCCACGGCCATCCGCGTGTTGAAGAAGCACGACGCCGATTTCATCCATCGCCACGACCTGCGCGCGCTGAAATATCTGTTCCTGGCCGGCGAGCCGCTGGACGAACCCACCGCGCACTGGATCAGCGAAGCGCTCGGCAAGCCGATCATCGACAACTACTGGCAGACCGAAACCGGTTGGCCGGCACTGACCCTGCTGCCGGGCCTGGAGATGAAGCCGGTGCGCTTCGGTTCGCCGGGCTTCCCCAACCTCGGCTACCGGATGAAGGTGATCGATGAGAACACCGGCGAGGAAGTCGCCCCGGGGCAGAAGGGCGTGCTGGTGGTGTCGCCGCCGTTGCCGCCGGGCTGCATGAGCACGGTGTGGAACGACGACAGCCGTTTCCTGCAGAGTTACTTCAGCCACTTCAAGGAACTGCTGTACAGCTCGCTGGACTGGGCGATCCGCGATGATGATGGCTACACCTTCATCCTCGGCCGCACCGATGATGTGATCAACGTGGCCGGGCACCGCCTGGGCACGCGCGAGATCGAGGAGGCCATTTCCAGTCACCCGCGCGTGGCCGAGGCCGCCGTGATCGGGGTCAAGGATGAGCTGAAGGGGCAGGTGCCGCTGGTGTTCGTCACCCTCAAGCAGGGTCTGGATGGCGAGGATCCGGCGCCGGTGGTGGCCGAGATGATGGCCACGGTGACCACCTCGCTCGGCGCGGTGGCGCGCCCGGCGCACGTGCACGTGGTCAATGCACTGCCCAAGACCCGTTCGGGCAAGCTGCTGCGGCGATCGTTGCAGGCGCTGGCGGAGCAGCGCGACCCGGGTGACCTGTCGACGCTGGACGACCCCAGCGCGCTGGAGGAGATCCGCCGGGCGCTGGGCCGCTGACCCGTTAATGCCGGCCGCTGGCCGGCACCCCCATCAATCCCCAGATTGCCGGCCAGCGGCCGGCACTCCCCTGCGCACTTGCGCTAAGCTCGGCCTGTCATCGACCTGCAACACGCGGCGCGCGCCGGGGAACGCGCGTGCCGCACGGGGATGGCACCCAGGGGGGCGTGCCCGCGAGGGTGCGCCGGCATTGCGCATCAAGGGAGGGGGAGGCAATGGCATTGCTGCACGCCAAGACGGCTGCTGGCCGTCAGGAAATCGAAGACCGTAGCCGGCGCCTGCCGGCGGCACTGCGTTCAATCCTGCTGATGGTCGACGGCCATCGCGACGACGCCGAACTGCGCGGCCTGTTCGAAGGCCTGCGCGCACCACCGGACGCACTGGAGCAATTGTCAGCACAGGGCCTGATCGAAGTGATCGGCGGAAGCGCAGAGGTGGCACCGGCGCGTGGCATCAGCACCGGCCGCGAACAGGATCCGGCGCTGTACCAGCAGTTGTACGACGCGATGAGCGAGGCGGTGCGCCGTCACCTGGGCCTGAAGGGCTACTTCATGCAGTTGAAGATCGAACGCTGCACCGATGCGCTGGCGCTGGAGCGCCTGTGCCCGGAACTGCTGGCGGCGGTGGGCAAGGCGCGCAGCCCTGCATTGGCGCAGCGCTGGTGGCAGGAAACCCAGGCGGCCGTGGTGAACGCTGGCAGTGAGGTCGTGCAGGCCTGAGCCACCGCGTAAAGTGATCGGTTCACTTCCCCACAAGGAGTCCCGCGTGCAGGACCACCACGACGACACCGACACCCCAGGCTGGGACGCGATCAATGCGGCGCTGGCGCCGCTGTATGCCGGCCAGGAGCCGCGCCACTTCGGCACCGCGCTTCCCTATACGCTTGGGGGCCAGGATCCGCTGGATGGCATCAGCGTGTACTGGGCGGATACGCCGGTCCCGCACTGGCATTACATCACCTACGGCTTCTCCGAGCTGTACGCCAAGGAGAGCCGTGATGCGGATGCCAGCGGTTATGGTTTCGAGCTGACCTTCCGCCTCGCTGCCGACGCCGGTGAGAACGCCGGCAGCACGCCACCCGTGTGGCCGATGAACCTGCTGCAGAACCTGGCGCGCTATGTGTTCGGCAGCGGCAATGTGTTCGAGGATGGCCACCACCTCAACGCCAACGGCCCGATCGCGCTGGAGACCGGCACGCGGCTGTGCCATCTGGCCTTCATTGCCGACCCGCAGTTGCCGGCGCGGGACACGGCCAACGGCCATCTGCAGTTCCTGCAGCTGGTCGGCTTGACCGATGAGGAGATGGAGGCGGTCAAGCGCTGGTCGACGCGTGGTGTGCTGCAGGCGCTGCTGCCGGCGATGGCGCTGTGGATCAGCGATCTGCATCGCGGCACTCTGCTGGACGATCCGGCACTGGCCGCACAGGTGCAGGCCGGCAGCGAGCGCGAGGGCTCCAGCACCGGCATGCTGTTCATCGAGACCCTGGACTGGCGCCAGGAGGCGGGCGTCACCACGCTGGTGCTCGGCGCCGGCCAGGTCGCCAGCGTGTGCGAACTGTTGCCGCTGCGCCTGCGCCACGGCAAATCGCTGGAACTGGTCAGCCGCGAGCGGCAGTGGGAGTTCATTCCGGCCGCGCGCGGTGAAACCGGCGAGGTATCGGCCGACAGCGCGCGCTGGGCATTGGACGAGATGGGCCTGCAGGCCCTGGCAGGCGTGCGTGCCGAGCGCGGGATCTATCCGGTGGCCGGGGCGCTGCGCATCGAAGTGGTGCCGACCTACCTGCGCGATGCCAAGGGTGAAGTGATCCGCCAGATCGGTTGATCACCCCGTTGGAGCCGAGGGGGTCAGAGCCGCCTGCTGCGCAGACGGATCCGACCCCGCTTGGTAGCCGGTGGCGTCAGGCCAGGCCTTCAGCCTTCAGTGCTGCCTGCACGCCGGCATCGGCATCCATGCGCGCCTTGTACGCGGCCAGGTTGTCCAGGCCGGACAGGTCGACCTTGGTGCCGGCGGCCCAGCGCAGGGTGATGTAGAAGTACGGGTCGGCGAAGCTGCGGAAGCCGGCCAGCCAGGGCTTGTCGGCCAGCTGCTTGTCGGCGGTCTCGAACAGGCCACGCAGGCGCTTGTGTGCGGCGGCGCGGATCGCGTCGTACTGGCCTTCGTCGGCAATGAACTTGCCTGGCGAGAACAGCGGCGAGAAGGCCGGATGCACGTCCGAATTGACGAAGGCCAGCCAGCGGGTGGCTTCGGCGCGCTGGCGCGGGCTGCCGTCGCCGCCGAGGCCGGCCTGCGGGAAGCTGTCGGCGATGTAGCCCATGATCGCGGCGTTCTGCAGCAGCACGAAGTCGCCGTCGACCAGTGCGGGAACGGCGCCGGCCGGATTGATCTTGAGGAATTCCGGACCCTTCAGGGTGTCCTTGTTCAGCAGTTCAACCTCGAACGGCTGGCCGGTCCACTGCAGGGCGATGTGGTCGGCGGTGGAACAGGCACCGGGCTTGCTGTACAGCTTCATGGGAACTCCAGGTGATGCGGGCGGGAAGCCCCCACTATCCCAGAGCCTGGCGGCGGGCGGCAACGCTGCCGCCAGCACGGATCGTTACGACTGCCGCGGCTTGAGGTTCTGCACCTTATAGAAGGTGTGATCGCCGATGGTGGCCACCTGGTAGGCATTGCGCCAGTTCGGGCTGGCGATGGACAGCGCAGCAAAGTGGCTGGCACCGGGCACGATTTCGCGGCGCTCGCCGGCCGGTAGCGCCCAGTTGCGCTCGGCGTCGAAGGCGACGTTCATCGCTTCGCTCCAGGCGGCGTCGTTGCCCAGCTGGGTGCCGGGGGAGACGATGGTCGGCGCGAACTGCTTGCGTGCGGTGACCACCTGGCACATCGAGTCGCCCCACAGGCCACTGTCGAGACGGCGCAGGGCGACCTCGGCGACGGCTTGCTGGCCGCGCAGGGTCTGGTCGCGGGCTTCCAGGTAAACGGTGGTGCTCAGACACAGTGAATCAGCGGCCGGCTGCGGCAACAACTGCGACAGCCAGAGAATCCAGGCCAGTTTCATATAACTCCTTGCTCCGTATGGGCCGCACCCTCCGGTTCCGGCCGCGGGGCGACAGGAGGCGGGGGACGACTTGGCGTCATGGGGAGGCGGCCATCGGGGCCGCCCCGTGGGCAGCCCCAAAAGAAACGATCAGTACCGACCGTGGGGGCTGCGCCGGCTCACCGGAAACTGGCTGGTGAGCGGAAAGATGGCGCAAGGTAGGGGGGCATAGCCGAACGCATCGTGAACCGCTCGGCTTGACATTCAGGTTCAACGGGGGTGACGGAAATCACATTCCGTCCCCCATTCAGGCGCTCATCAGAGCGCGGCAGCGACCCGGCTGCCCTGGTCGATGGCGCGTTTTGCATCGAGTTCTGCGGCCACATCGGCACCGCCGATCAGCTGCGCGTTGATGCCGGCCGCCTGCAATTCGGCCTGCAGCAGGCGGTTCGGTTCCTGCCCGGCGCAGATCACCACATGGTCGACCGGCAGCAGCTGTTCGCTACCGTCCACGCGGATGCGCAGGCCTTCGTCATCCACGCCGAGGTACTCGACGCCGCCGAGCATGCGCACGCCCTTGGCCTTCAGCGTGGCGCGATGGATCCAGCCAGTGGTCTTGCCCAGGCGCGTGCCAGGCTTGCCCGGGCTGCGCTGCAGCAGCCACAGCCGGCGCGGCGAGGCCTCAACCTCGGGCCTGGCCAGTGAGCCGCGGGCCTCGAAGGTGCTGTCCACGCCCCATTCGGCCATCCAGCGCTGCGGGTCGAGGGAGGGTGACTCACCGGTGTGGCTGAGGAACTCGCCGACATCGAAGCCGATGCCACCGGCGCCGATGATCGCCGCATTGCTACCCACTTCGACCCGGCCCAGCAGCACGTCCAGGTAGCTGACCACCTTGGCGTGGTCGGCACCGGGGAAGTCGACCTTGCGCGGAGTGATGCCGGTGGCCAGCACCACCTCGTCGAAGCCGGCCAGGGTGGCGGCGTCGGCGCGGGTGCCGAGGCGCAGCTGCACGCCGGTTTCGGCCAGCGTGTGGCGGAAGTAGCGCAGGGTCTCGTGGAACTCTTCCTTGCCCGGGATGCGCTTGGCCACGTTGAACTGGCCGCCGATCTCCTCGTTGGCATCGAACAGGGTGACCTGGTGGCCACGCTGGGCAGCGACGGTGGCACAGGCCAGGCCGGCGGGGCCGGCACCGACCACGGCAATCTTCTTCGGCGTGGCGGTGGGGCGATAGACCAGCTCGGTCTCGTGCGCGGCGCGCGGGTTGACCAGGCAGCTGGCCAGCTTGTTCTCGAACACGTGGTCCAGGCAGGCCTGGTTGCAGGCGATGCAGGTGTTGATCGCCTCGGCGCGGCCGGCACGGGCCTTGTTCGGCCATTGCGGGTCGGCCAGCAGCGGGCGCGCCAGCGACACCATGTCGGCGCCGCCATCGGCGAGGATGCGCTCGGCGACGTCGGGCATGTTGATGCGGTTGGTCGCCACCAGCGGCACCTTCACATGCGGCTTGAGCTTGGCGGTGACCCCGGCGAATGCAGCACGCGGCACCGAGGTGGCGATGGTCGGGATGCGCGCTTCATGCCAGCCGATACCGGAATTGATGATCGTCGCACCGGCCGCCTCGATGGCCTGCGCCTGCTGCACGATCTCTTCCCAGTTGCTGCCGTCGTCGACCAGATCCACCAGCGACAGGCGATAGATGATGATGAAATCCGGGCCGCAGGCCTCGCGGATGCGGCGCACGATCTCGACCGCGAAGCGCATGCGCTGGCTGGCGTCACCGCCCCAACGGTCGGTGCGCTTGTTGGTGCGCGGGGCGATGAACTCGTTGATGAGGTAGCCCTCCGAGCCCATCACTTCGACGCCGTCATAGCCGGCCTCTCGGGCCAGCTTCGCGCTGCGCGCGTAGTCGGCGATATGGCGCTCGACGCCGCTGGCCGACAACGCGCGCGGGGTGAACGGGTTGATCGGTGCCTTCAGCTTCGACGGTGCCACCGACAACGGATGGTAGGCGTAACGGCCGGCGTGCAGCAGCTGCAGGCAGATCTTCGCGCCGTGCTGGTGCGCGGCGGCGGTGAGCTGGCGGTGCGGCCGCACTTCCCAGGGCCAGGACAGCTTGCCGCCGAATGGCTTCAGCCAGCCGACCACGTTCGGCGCGAAGCCGCCGGTGACGATCAGGCCGACGCCGCCCTCGGCGCGCTCGGCGAAGTAGGCCGCCAGCCGTGGGAAATCGCGGGCGCGATCTTCCAGGCCGGTGTGCATCGAGCCCATCAATACGCGGTTGCGCAGCTGGGTGAAGCCCAGGTCCAGCGGGGCGAACAGATGGGGATAGGCGCTTTCGTTGGCTGGCGACATGGTCGATACGCTTGCGTACGGAAGCGCGAAGCGTGCCGCGAAACGGCGGCCGGGGCAAGGGCCGCCTGGTGGGCAGTGTCGGCGGCTGGCCGGTAGCCCGGTCAGCTCAGGGCGACTGCGGCTGCCGGCCAGCGGCCGGCACTACCGGGGTGCGACCGATGCCGAACCAGCCCAGCGTGATCCCGCACAGCGGACCGATCAGCAGGGCGAAGGCGAGGGTGCCGAGGCCTACATTGCCGCCCAGCCACCAGCCCAGCAGCAATACGCTGCCTTCGATCAGGCTGCGCACCTTCCAGATCGGCCAGCCGGTGCGGGCATGCAGGCCGGTCATCAGGCCATCGCGTGGTCCCGGGCCGAGGCGGGCGCCGATGTACAGGCCGGTGGCCAGCGCGACCAGCAGCATGCCGGCACAGAACATTGCCAGCTGCCAGCCCACGCCGAGGGCCGGCGGCAGCAGCCACAGCCCGAACTGTGCGGAGGGACCGATCAGCATCACGTTGAGCACGGTGCCGACGCCCGGCTTCTGGCGCAGTGGCCACCAGAGCAACAGCACCAGCGCACCGATGACATTGGTCGCCAGGCCGAAGGACAGCGGCGTCTGTGCGGCGATGCCCTGTGACAACACGTCCCAGGGCGCCACACCGATGGCGGCACGGATCATCAGCGAGGCACCGAAGCCATACAGGAACAGGCCGGTGATCAGTTGCAGCAGGCGCAGGGGCAGGGCGGTAGGCATGGCGGGCACAGGGGAGGGGATCTGTTTCCACCGTATCCCCGTTTTCGCTTCATCCATAGATACAGATGCCGGTCAATCCGTCGGTACAGGCAGCGCCGATCCTGCACGTGGGGCGCTACATGAAGCGTCAGTCGTCCCAGCCCACCAGCGCCAGCTTGCCCACCGTGCGCCCGCTGGCCAGACGTTCATGCGCGATATCCAGGTTGGCCGCATTGATCGTGCCCAGCGTTTCACTGAGCGTGCCACGCAGCTGGCCGGCATCGATCATGCTGGCGGCGCGGCTGAGGATGCGGTGCTGCTCGATGCGGTCGGCAGTGGCGAAGCGCGAGCGCGCGAACATGAATTCCCAGTGGATGCCGATGCATTTGGCCTTGTACGGATCGCCGATGCGCAGTGCGCCACGCGGCTCCACGATCAGGCCGACATGGCCCTGCGGTGCCAGCAGCTGGCCCAGTTCGTCCCAGTAGTGATCGGTGTCGGCCAGATTGAGCGCCACCTGCACCGCATCGATGCCCAGTGCCTGCAACTGGGGCTGCAGCGGCTGCCGATGGTCGATCACATGCGTGGCCCCCATCTGCCGGCACCAGTCGATCGAGGCCTCGCGCGAGGCGGTGGCGATCACCTCGAAGCCGGCATGGCGGGCCAGCTGGATCGCCATCGAGCCCACGCCGCCCGCGCCGCCGATCACCAGCAGGTGCTGGCCGCCATGGCGGCGATCATCCAGGTGCAGCGGCATGCGCTGGAACAGCAGCTCCCAGGCGGTCAGCGTGGTCAGGGGCAGCGCGGCGGCTTCCGCGAAATCGAGCGTGGTCGGCTTGCGGGCGACCAGGCGCTCGTCCACCCACTGGTACTGGGCGTTGCAGCCCGGGCGGGTAACGTCGCCGGCGAAGTAGACCTCGTCACCGGAGGCGAACAGGCTGGCCTCGTCACCGATGGCTTCGACCACACCGGCGGCGTCCCAGCCCAGCACCCGGGGAACCTCGAGGGTGGCCGGATCGGTGGCGGCCCGTTGCTTGCCGTCGACGGGGTTGACCGATACCGCTTCGATCCGGACCAGCAGGTCGCGGCCGCGTGGCGGCAGCGGCGGTGGCAGCAGGACATCACGCAGGGAAGGTGCGTATTCACGACTCAGGGCGACGGCTTTCATCACGGCTCCGGCTGGGTTCGTGATCCCATCATAAGGTTCCTCACGTTTCCGCAAACCTGCTGAACCGTGTGATGCAGTGTGTTGCGCAATATGTCGTTTTTGCCGCTTAAACCCCGTCAAACCCTTGCAGCGTGGGGGTCTTGCGGATTTTCATCATCCTGTATAGGGTTTCAACGTCGGACCGGTGGACGGTCGGGCGCAACACTTCACATGTTACGGGACTGTTAACATGGCCTTCACCCGCCTGAGCATAATGTTCGCGGCGGTGGCGTGCTGAATCGGCTGTCGTACATCGACGCACTAGTGCTGGCCCATGCCTCTACCGGTTTCATACCCCCGAAATAGGAGCTGTACTCAATGAACAAGAAGATCCTTACTGCCGCGCTGCTGGGCGGCCTGGCTTTTGCCCAGGCAGCTTCGGCGCAGGAGTTCGATGACCGCTGGTACCTGACCGGTTCGGCCGGCTTCAACTTCCAGGACAGCGACCGTCTGACCAATGACGCTCCGTTCGTGACCCTGGGCCTGGGTAAGTTCATCAGCCCGAACTGGTCGCTGGACGGTGAGCTGAACTACCAGAACCCGAACTTCGACAGCAACCAGGACCTGAACTGGTCGCAGTACGGCGTCTCGCTGGACCTGCGTCGCCACTTCATCAAGGAAGGCCGCGGCTGGAACCCGTACATCGTCGGTGGCCTGGGCTACCAGAAGTCGGAAGAGCAGTACGCTGCCCTGGACAACAACGGTCCGCGCAAGCGTAAGGACGGCAACGTTGCCGCCAAGCTGGGCGTCGGCCTGCAGACCACCTTCGAGAAGCGTGTTGCTGTCCGCGCCGAAGTGGCCTACCGCGCTGACTTCGACGACCAGAGCATCGCCGCCAAGGACGAAAGCTGGTTCGGCGATGTGCTGGCTTCGGTCGGCGTCGTGATCCCGCTGGGCCCGGCTCCGGTCGCGGCTGCTCCGGCTCCGGCTCCGGTTGCCCCGAGCTGCGCCGACCTGGACGACGACGGTGACGGCGTCAACAACTGCGACGACAAGTGCCCGAACTCGCAGCCGGGTCAGACCATCGGTCCGGACGGCTGCCCGGTTCCGGTCTCCATCGACCTGAAGGGCGTCAACTTCGACTTCGACAAGTCGAACCTGCGTCCGGACGCCGTGGCGATCCTGAGCGAAGCCACCGAGATCCTGAAGCGTTACCCGGATCTGCGCGTTGAAGTTGCCGGTCACACCGACTCGAAGGGTACCGACGCTTACAACCAGAAGCTGTCGGAGCGTCGCGCTACCGCCGTGTACAACTACCTGACCAAGAACGGCGTTGACGCCGGTCGTCTGGTCGGCCCGATCGGCTACGGCGAGAGCCGTCCGATTGCTCCGAACACCAACCCGGATGGTTCGGACAACCCGGAAGGTCGCGCCAAGAACCGTCGTACCGAGCTGAACGTCCAGAACTAAGTTCTGACGCTCTGCCAGTAGGACACAGCAGGACCCGGCTTCGGCCGGGTCTTGTTGTTTCTGCGGCCCGGAACCCGGCGTTTCGTGCGCGAGAGCAACCGTTCGTCGGAACTTTACTCGTAAAACCAATGAGTTGCCGTATTCATTGAAAGTGGCGCTTGAAAGCTGACGCGGCATTGCTAAACTCGCCGCGTCACTTCCTTTCGTGGATGTCCCTCATGCTGCGCTCTGCATCGGCCGCCTTCGTGGCGCTGGCCCTGGTTCCCGCCGCCCACGCTGCGGTCGATTGCTCGGTCAACACCAGCGCGTCGCCGCTGCCGTTGCCCGCCACGACCATCGCACCGGTGGCCGACGAGCTGTACATCCGTGGCAACCAGCTGGGCATGCCGGCTGGCGTGTTGAGCAGCAACTACGATCCGTCGCAGTCGCTGGACCAGGTGCTGCAGCGCCTGCGCATCGATGGCTGCCAGAACATCGCCAAGGCCATCCCGAGCGCGCCGGCCGTGAAGCCGAACGATCCGGCGGCCTACAAGCCGCAGACCGAGTTCGACAACACGCCGTGGCGCTTCGACATGAGCCAGAACGGCAAGCGCATGACGGCTGAAGAATTCGACGCCTGGATGAAGGCGCGCGGTGTGCGCGTGGTCAAGGCGCGTCCGGCTCCGGCCGCTACTCCGGCTGCGGCCGAAGCACCGGCTGAGACCAAGCCGGTCGACAAGAAGTAAGCGCTGCGGGGAGCAGAGGCTTGCGCACGCGCCGCCCACCTGCTGCCCCCGCCGCCCGCTCCCACGCACCGCGTGGGCGTGCGGTTCCGAACGTCTCCAGTGGCGTGCGCCATGGCCTGGCGCGCGTGCTGTCCAAGGCCGGCGTGTGCTCGCGCAGCGAGGCCGCGCGCTGGATTGCCGAGGGCCGCGTGCGCGTGTCCGGCCGCATCGTCCGTGATCCCGAATTCCCGATTGGCCAGCCGGCGCCGCCGATCGAGGTCGACGGCCAGCCCATGGGCGCGCCGCAGCGCCTGTACCTGATGCTCAACAAACCGCGTGGGGTGGTGACCACCGCGCAGGATGAGCGTGGCCGAGACACCGTGTATCGCTGCTTTGATGGTGCCGGCCTGCCGTGGATCGCGCCGGTCGGGCGCCTGGACAAGGCCAGCGAAGGGTTGCTGTTGTTCAGCAATGATCCGCAGTGGGCGGCGCGCCTGACCGATCCAGAGACCGGCCCGCAGAAGACCTATCACGTGCAGGTGGATCGCCTGCCCGACGAGGACACCCTGGCTGCGCTGCGCGCCGGTGTCGAGGACGAGGGCGAGTTCCTCGTCGCCCAGGCCGTGCGCGTGCTGCGCAGTGGCGACAAGACCGCATGGCTGGAGGTGGTCCTCGACGAGGGCCGCAACCGTCATATCCGCCGCCTGTTGGCGGCCTTCGACCTGCAGGTGCTGCGCCTGGTCCGGGTCGCGATCGGTGGGCTGCTGCTCGGCGATCTCGGCAAGGGGCAATGGCGGGTGCTGGAGGTCAGTGACCAGCAGCGGCTGGGGGCCGCTGCACCGGGCTGATCATCGCCCGCGGCCGGCAGTTGCCGGCCACCGTTCCAGGCGTAGGGGGCGCCTGGTTGTTGAATTTCCCGAACGGAGCCTGCCATGTACCACCCGACCCTCAACCAAACCCTGCGCTGTGCAGGCCTGCTGCTGCCGATGGTGCTGCTGACCGCCTGTGGCGGCCACAAGAAGGTGGCCAAGGCGGAAACGCCTGCCGAGACCCCGGTGGTGGAAGTGAAGACCCCGGAGCTGGATGGTCGCGGCAGCTACCGCTTCCTGATGAGCGACGGCGACAAGAAAATGACCGCCGATGAGTTCGATGCCTGGATGAAGGCAAACGGCATCCGCGTTGCCAAGGGCAACGGCCAGGACGCTGCCGCCAAGCCGGTGGTGGTGGCCAGCAAGGAAGAGCCGAAGGGCAAGAAGAAAAAGAAGTAATGCCCGTGGGTGCCGACCCTGGTCGGCACGCCCTCAAGCCCCGGTAGGTGCCGACCTTGGTCGGCACGCTTTGACCGGTGGGTTCAGCCCTTGACCACGCCCAGCTCGACACCGATGCGGGTAAAGGCATCGATCGCGCGGTCCAGGTGCTCGCGGCTGTGCGCGGCGCTGATCTGGGTACGGATGCGGGCCTGGCCCTTGGGCACCACCGGGAAGAAGAAGCCGATCGCGTAGATGCCTTCTTCCAGCAGGCGCTCGGCGAACTTCTGCGCCAACGGTGCGTCATACAGCATCACCGGGCTGATCGGATGCACGCCCGGCTTCACATCGAAACCGGCGGCGGTCATCTTCTCGCGGAAGTAGGCGGTGTTCTCGGCCAGGGTGCTGCGCAGGTCGTCGGCGGCAGCCAGCATTTCGAACGCCTTGATGCCGGCGGCCACCACATGCGGCGGCAGCGAGTTGGAGAACAGGTACGGGCGCGAGCGCTGGCGCAGCAGTTCGATCACTTCGGCGCTGGCGCAGGTGAAGCCGCCCAGTGCGCCGCCCATGGCCTTGCCCAGGGTGCCGGTGATGATGTCGATCTTCTCCAGCACGCCCTTGACCTCGGCCGAACCACGGCCGGTGGCGCCAAGGAAGCCGGTGGCGTGGCATTCGTCGATGTGCACCAGTGCGTTGTACTTCTTCGCCAGCGCGGTGATCTCGTCCAGCGGCGCGATGAAGCCGTCCATCGAGAACACGCCGTCGGTGGTGATCAGCTTGGTCTTGCAGCCGGCGGCATCGGCGGCCTGCAGCTGGGCTTCCAGATCGGCCATGTCGCAGTTGGCGTAGCGGAAGCGCTTGGCCTTGCACAGGCGCACGCCGTCGATGATCGAAGCATGGTTCAGCGCGTCGGAAATGATCGCGTCGTTCTCGCCGAGCAGCGGCTCGAACAGGCCACCGTTGGCATCGAAGCAGGCTGCATACAGGATGGTGTCCTGCTTGCCGAAGAAATCGGCGATCTGCTTCTCCAGCTGCTTGTGCAGGTCCTGGGTGCCGCAGATGAAGCGCACCGAGGCCATGCCGAAGCCGTGGGTATCCAGTGCGTCCTTGGCGGCCTGGATCAGGTCCGGATGGTCGGCCAGGCCCAGGTAGTTGTTGGCGCAGAAGTTCAGCACCTTGCGGCCGTCGTCGAGGGTGATCTCGGCCGACTGCGGGCTGGTGATGATCCGCTCGGACTTGAACAGGCCCTGGGCGCGGATGGCGTCCAGTTCCTCGGCGTAGTGGCGGGTCAGGGCGGAGGAGGCGTCGGTCATGGCGTGGGCACGGCTCTGAACGGGGAAACCGCTGATTCTACCGGGCATCGTCGGTCACCAACCGGGCCGGATGGGGCATCGCCACGGCCGGCACATGTTGCATCGCAATAGCAAAGTGGTTAAGAATTCGTGAACCGGAGCTGTCGCGCTCCGGCCGCTCCCGCCTTCCACGTCACGCCACCGCCCCCACCGGAGACGCTCATGAAGCACGCCCGTGCCTGCCTCGCCATTGCCGCTGCCCTGACCCTGGCCGCCCCGTTCGCCGCCAGCGCGCAGGAGAACGAATCGCCGTACAGCTGGAATGTCACCGCCGTTTCCGACTACCTGTTCCGTGGCGTGTCGCAGACCGACGAGAAGCCGACCCTGCAGGCGGGCTTCACCTACACCTCGCCGGTGGGCCTGTATGCCGGTGTGTGGGGTTCGGGCGTGGACTTCGGTCCGGGTGACCCGAACACCGAGATCGACTACCAGATCGGCTACGGCGTGGACGTCACTTCGCGCGTCAACTTCGACGTGCTGCTGAACCGCTACACCTACATCGGTGCCAGCCACCAGAACTACAACGAGCTGGTGACCACCACCACGCTCGACGACACCTACAAGCTGACCGTGGCCTACACCAACGACCAGTGGAACAGCGGCACCGATGGCTGGTACTACGGCGTCGGCGGCCAGTGGGGCCTGCCGCAGGACTTCACGCTGAACGCCAACGTCGGCCGCAGCAGCTTCGAGAAGGGCCTGGCCAAGGACTACACCGACTGGAACGTCGGCGTCAGCCGCCAGTTCGGCCTGTTCAACGTCGGCCTGGGTTACTACGGTACCGACGGCAATGGCCGCGAGAACTCGGGCAAGCTGGCACACAGCCGCGTGCTGCTGACCGTGGCCATCGGGAAGTAACGCCGCAGGCGTTACCGGTAGTGCCGGCCGCTGGCCGGCAACATCGGGATGGCAAAGAAAAAGGCGCCCATCGGGCGCCTTTTTCAGTTTCAAGGTGTGCCGAGCAAGCTCGGCACCCACCCATCGCGCTCGGCGAAGGGTCAATTCCAGCTCAATACCACCTTGCCGGCCTTGCCTTCTTCCATCAGGTCGAAGCCCTTCTGGAACTCGTCGATCGGCAGCTGGTGGGTCATCACCTTGCCGAGCGGGAAGCCGGACAGCACCAGCTGGGTCATCTTGTACCAGGTCTCGTACATCTTGCGGCCGTAGATGCCCTGCACGGTCAGGCCCTTGAAGATGATCTTGTCCCAGTCGCAGCCGGCGCCCTTGGGCATGATGCCGAGCATGGCGATCTTGCCGCCGTGGTACATGCAGTCGAGCATGTCGTTGAACGCGCGCGGGTTGCCGCTCATTTCCAGGCCCACGTCGAAGCCCTCCATGTGCAGTTCCTTCATCACGTCCTTCAGCGACTGGTTGGCGACGTTGACCACGCGCGTCGCGCCCATGTCGGCGGCCAGCTTCAGGCGGAAGTCGTTGACGTCGGTCACCACCACGTTGCGCGCACCGATGTGCTTGCAGATGCCGGCGGCGATGATGCCGATCGGACCGGCGCCGGTGATCAGCACGTCTTCGCCGATCACGTCGAATTCCAGCGCGCAGTGTGCGGCGTTGCCGTACGGGTCGAAGAACGCGGCCAGTTCCGACGGGATCTGGTCCGGGATCGGCCACAGGTTGCTGGCCGGCATCACCATGTATTCGGCGAAGGCGCCGTTGACGTTGACGCCGATGCCGACGGTGTTCGGGCACAGGTGGGGGCGGCCGCCACGGCAGTTGCGGCAGTGGCCGCAGACGATATGGCCTTCGGCCGAGACGCGCTGGCCGATCTCATAGCCGGTCACCGCCGAGCCGAGCGCGGCGATGCGGCCGACGAACTCATGGCCGATGGTCAGGCCCGGCTTGATGGTGCGCTGGCTCCACTCGTCCCACAGGTAGATGTGCAGGTCGGTGCCGCAGATCGCGGTCTTCTCCAGCTTGATCAGGACCTCGTTCGGGCCCGGGGTCGGAACCGGAACTTCTTCCAGCCAGATGCCCTTGGCCGCTTCGCGCTTGACCAGGGCCTTCATCGTTTGCTGCGCCATCGGGGTGGAACTCGTCAGGGGGAAAGCGCGGATTATAGGGTGCCGCGCGGATTTCCCATGTTGCGCTGCGGGTGCAATGGCGGAACGAAAGGCGTGCGCCGGCGGGCGTTTCGAACGTACTGCGAACAGCGGCGTCGCTTCGCTCGCCGGGCATGGCTCGGCGCTACCGTCCGAGGCCAGGGGACTGTGGGGAGGCGAGAGGCCAGGCCGATGCAGGACCGTGAGCGCCATGGATGGCGCGACCGAGCCCCCATGGATGGGTTTACGGCGTGTCCTGCATCGGCCTGGCCTCTCGCCTCTGACCGATCGCAATGGAGAGGCTGAACGGTGGAAGCACCTGATTGCATGACTTCCGGGGTTCGGGCCGGGGCAGGGCGGCGGGCTACAATCGAGGGTTCCACTACCAGGGGCCGCTCCATGCGCTCGAACCTGCTTGCATTCTCCATCGTCGCCAGCCTCGGGCTGGCCCAGGTCGCCCATGCCGCTGAAGGCATGTGGGTGCCGCAGCAGCTGCCGGAAATCGCCGGTCCGCTGCAGAAGGCTGGCCTGAAGCTGTCCCCGGAGCAGCTGTCCAACCTCACCGGCGACCCGATGGGCGCGGTCGTCGCCCTCGGCGGTTGCACCGCCAGCTTCGTGTCGCCGCAGGGCCTGGTGGTCACCAACCACCACTGCGCGTATGGCGCCATCCAGCTGAATTCGACCGCGCAGAAGAACCTGATCAAGGACGGCTTCAACGCGCCGACCCTGAAGGACGAACTGAGCGCCGGACCGAACGCCCGCGTGTTCGTGCTCGACCAGATCACCGACGTCACCACCCAGGCCAAGGCCGCCATCGCTGCCGCCGGCAACGACCCGCTGGCCCGCAGCCGCGCGCTGGACGCCTTCGACAAGGCCCAGGTGGCCGCCTGTGAAGCCGACGCCGGCTTCCGCTGCCGCCTGTACAGCTTCTCTGGCGGCAACACCTACCGCCTGTTCCGCAACATGGAAATCAAGGACGTGCGCCTGGTCTACGCACCCCCGGGCAGCGTCGGCAAGTTCGGCGGTGACGTCGACAACTGGATGTGGCCGCGCCACACCGGCGATTTCTCGTTCTACCGCGCCTATGTGGGCAAGGACGGCAAGCCGGCTGCCTTCGCCGCCGACAACGTGCCGTACCAGCCCAAGCACTTCCTGAAGTTCGCCGACCAGCCGCTGGGCGCCGACGACTTCGTGATGGTGGCTGGCTACCCAGGCCGCACCAACCGCTACGCACTGGCCGGTGAGTTCAACGAAACCGCCAGCTTCACCTACCCGACCATCGCCAAGCACTACAACGCGGTGCTGAAGATGATCGCCGACGCCGGCAAGGCCGACGCCGACGTCAAGGTGAAGTACGCCGCCACCGCCGCCAGCATGAACAACGTGGCCAAGAACTACCTGGGCCAGCTGGAAGGCTTCAAGCGCATCGACGCCGCTGGCCAGAAGCAGGCTGAAGAAGCCGCCGTGCTGGCGTGGCTGAAGAAGCAGGGCGCTGCCGGCAAGCCGGCCCTGGCTGCACACGCGCAGCTGCTCAAGCATCTGGATACCAGCAAGTCGACCCGCGAACGCGACCTGTTCGTCGGCCAGTTCAACAACACCTCGGCCGTTGGCGCAGCGATCACCCTGTACCGCCTGTCGATCGAGCGCAGCAAGCCGGATGCCGAACGCGAAGCCGGTTACCAGGAACGCGACCTGACCACCATCGAAGGTGGCCTGAAGCAGATGGACCGCCGCTACGTGGCGAAGATGGACCAGCAGCTGCAGACCTACTGGCTGGACCAGTACGTGGCCCTGCCGGCCGCGCAGCGCGACAACGAAGTGCTGAACAAGTGGCTGGCCGGCAGCGATGCCGCTGCGGTCAAGTCGCTGGTGAACAAGCTGAGCGGCACCGAGCTGGGCAGCCTGGACACCCGCCTGAAGTGGTTCAAGGCCGACCGTGCCGCGTTCGAAGCCAGCAGCGATCCGGCCATCCAGTACGCCGTGGCCGTCATGCCGGCACTGCTGAAGCAGGAAGAGCAGAAGAAGATCCGCGAAGGCGAATCGCTGACCGCACGTCCGCTGTACCTGCAGGCCGTGGCTGACTACAAGAAGAGCCAGGGCGAGTTCGTCTACCCCGACGCCAACCTGTCGCTGCGCATCACCTTCGGCAACGTCATGGGCTATGGCAAGGACGGCGTGAAGTACACCCCGTTCACCACCCTGGAAGGCGTGGCGGCGAAGGAAACCGGCGAAGATCCGTTCGATTCGCCGAAGGCGCTGCTCGATGCGGTCAAGGCCAAGCGTTACGGTGGCCTGGAAGACAAGCGCATTGGCTCGGTGCCGGTGAACTTCCTGTCCAACCTGGACATCACCGGCGGCAATTCGGGTTCGCCGGTGCTGGATGCCAACGGCAAGCTGGTCGGCCTGGCCTTCGATGGCAACTGGGAATCGGTCAGCTCCAACTGGGTGTTCGACCCGGTGATGACCCGCATGATCGCCGTCGACAGCCGCTACATGCAGTGGATCATGCAGGAAGTGGCGCCGGCGCCGCAGCTGTTGAAGGAACTGAACCTGGCCAAGTAACTCGGTTGCGGTAGTACCGGCCGCTGGCCGGCAACCTCGACCCGATGGCTGGAAACTCCTAAACCCCGCGACGCAGGTCGCGGGGTTTTTTCATGCCCGGCCCGGCCCGGTGCGCCGAACAGGTATCATCCCTGTTCCGCGTACTTCACAGGATGTGAACGAAACGCGGAAACCTCCTCCCCCCAGGACCCCTTGCACGCATGCGCATCCTGCTTGCCCGCCACGGCGAAACGCCGTGGAACGCCGAAGGCCGCTACCAGGGCCAGATCGATATTCCGCTTTCGCCGATCGGTGAGGCCCAGGCCCAGGCACTGGGTGCCCGCCTGGCCTCGGTGGACATCACCCGTGCCGTCGCCTCGCCGCTGTCGCGCGCGCAGCGCACCGCGCAGCTGGCGCTTGGCGCCGCCCGTGCCGACATGCTGCTGACCGAGCCGGAGCTGCAGGAAATCGCCCACGGTGAGTGGGAAGGCCTGCTGGCCAGCGAAATCAATGAAAAGGATCCGTCGCGCCTGCAGGCCTGGCGCGAGGAGCCGGATACCGTGCTGATGCCCGGCGGCGAATCGCTGCGCCTGGTGCTGGAGCGCAGCTGGCGCGGCCTGGCCCGCGCCACCGAAGGCCTTGGCGAGCACGACACCCTGCTGGTGGTCGCCCATGACGCGGTCAACCGCGTGATCCTGTGCAAGGTGCTGGGCCTGCCGATCTCGCGCCTGTGGACCTTCCGCCAGGCACCGACCACGCTCAACCTGCTTGAAGGCGCCGACCTGGACAGCCTGGAAGTGGTGCGCCTGAACGACTGCGCCCACCACACGCCGTTCTTCGGCGAAGCCAAGCACCGCGCTCTCTGATCCATCCCCTCGCATCAACTGCTTCTGCTGGAACTGCTGCCGTGACGAACACCCCGACCACCCTGGCCGACTGGCTGGACTACATTGAACGCCAGCACCCGGCGACCATCGACATGGGCCTGGAGCGCGTGCGCGCCGTGGCTGCAGCGATGGGCCTGGGTACGCCGGCCCAGCGCACCATCGTGGTCGGTGGCACCAACGGCAAGGGCTCCACCGTGGCCTTCATCGAAGCCATTGCACGCGCGGCGGGCTGGAAGGTCGGCGCCTACACCTCGCCGCACCTGCTGCGCTACAACGAGCGCGTGCGCATCGACGGCCAGGACGTGGACGATGCCGCGCTGGTCGCTGCGTTCAATGCGGTCGAAGCCGCGCGTGGCGACATCACGCTGACCTATTTCGAGTACGGCACGCTGGCCGCGCTGCAGTTGTTCGCCGACGCCGGGCTGGACCTGGCGGTACTGGAAGTGGGCCTGGGCGGTCGACTGGATGCGGTCAACATCATCGATGCCGATGTGGCAGTGATCACCACCGTGGACATCGACCATGCCGAATGGCTGGGCGAAGACCGCGAAGCGATCGGCACCGAGAAGGCCGGCATCATCCGTGGCTGGAAGCCGGTGATCCTGGGCGAGACCGATCCGCCGTCCAGCGTGCTGGCGCGTGCCTACCTGGTCGGTGCCAATGCGATCCGGGGTGGCAGCGATTATTTCTACGAGCCGATCGATGCCCAGCGCTGGCGCTGGCGCGACGTCGGCCTGCGCATGGAACTGCCGACACCGGCGCTGGCCGGCCCGATCCAGCTGGCCAACGCGGGTGCCGCCATCGCTGCGCTGCGCGCACTGGACAAGCCGGTGCCGCGTGCGGCGTGGGCTGCCGGTATCGCGGCGGCGCGCATCTCCGGCCGCCTGCAGGCGTTCGAGCGTGACGGTGTGCAGGTCCGCGTCGACGTCGGGCACAACCCCCAGGCGGCGGGCCAGCTGGCGCGCGCGCTCAAGTCCGAAGCGTCGGCCGGGCGCACCCTGGCGGTGTACGCCGCGCTACAGGACAAGGACGCGGTGGGCGTGGTGCAGGCACTGCAGGACGTGGTCGGCGAGTGGACCCTGGCTGGCCTGGACGGCCCGCGCGGTCAGAGCGCTGCCCAGTTGCAGGCCCGCCTGGCCGGCACGGCAGCGGCCAAGGCCCAGCGGGCTGATACCGTCGAACAGGCGCTGGCACAGGTCCTGGCCCAGGCCGGGCGCGGTGACCGCGTACTGGTGTTCGGCTCCTTCCATACCGCTGCTGCCGCGCTGCAATGGTTGCAGGACGCCGCCTGATCCGCGTTCAGCCAATGCCGACGCCGTCCGGTCCGGCACCCGTATAATCGACCGCAACCTCCGGACAGTTGCCGCCTCACGTGGATACGCCTCTGAAACAGCGTCTGATTGGTGCCATCGTGCTGGTGGCGCTGGCCGTGATTTTCCTGCCGATGCTGGTCAAGGGACCGGCGCCGGACAGCGGTGTGGCCTCGGTGCCGATCGCCGCGCCGGACGCACCGGCCGATGGCCAGTTCGAAACCCGTGAGCTGCCGCTGGTTGCTCCGGCCGGTGGTGCCACCGGCCTGCAGACCGGGCAGGCCAAGCCACTGCAGGAGGCCGCCGCGCCGGCCACGCCGCCGACCGTGGACACGTCTCCGGCGGTTGCCGCCGGCAACTACGCCGTCACGTTCGGCGCCTACGGCAGCAAGGCCGACGCCGATGCGGTGATCGCCTACCTGAAGCGCTCGCAGATGCCGGGCTTCGCCGAAACCACCACCATCAGCGGGCGCCAGGCGTGGCGTGTGCGCGTCGGGCCGTATGCCGACCGTGCCCAGGCCGAGGCCGCCCGGCTGCAGGCGGTGAAGATCCGTTCCGACGTGAAGGCCGAGGTCATCACGCTGGACGCGGCGGCAGGCAGCACTGCGGCGGTCGCTGCCACGCCGGCGCCGACCACCAGCACCCCGGCCGCGGCCACCACGCCGTCGGCCACCAGCAACCCGGTGCGCAGCGAAAGCCTGCCGCCAAGCACGCCGACGGCGACCACCCGGCCGGAGCCGCCCAAGCCGGCGTCGAAGCCCGAGACCCCGAAGCCGGAGGCCAAGCCCGAGCCGAAGCCGGAGGCTACTGCCAGCAAGCCGGCGACGGCCCCGGCCACGCCGGCCGCACCGGCGGCCAGTGGCGTCGGCTTCGCCGTGCAGTTGGGCGCGTTCGGCCAGGCCAACGATGCCGATGCGCTGCGCGACAAGGTCCGTGCCGCCGGCTTCAGTGCTTTCGTCGAGCAGGTACGCACGGAAAAGGGCACCCTGCATCGCGTCCGCGTCGGACCGGTGGCCAACCGCGCTGACGCCGAGCAGCTGAAGGCGCAGGTCGCCGCCAAGGTCGGCGTGGCCGGCATGGTCCGACCGCACCCATGACCCACGCGCAGGCCCGTTGCCAGCGCCGCCGAAGGAGCGGGGCGCCATGATCGACGTGGTGCTGCTGATCGTGATCGCCGCCTCGACCCTGCTCGGGATGCTGCGTGGCTTTGTTGGAATCGTCATCGGCACGCTGTCGTGGCTGCTGGCCGCGTGGGCGGCCTTCGCCTTCGGCAACGATGCGGCACGCTGGTGGGCGGCCCCGGCCGCGCCCGGCGGCGAGCACTTCGTCGGCGGCTACCTGGGCGTCGGCATTGGCGTGATGATCGTGGTCGCGGTGATCGGCATGGTCATCAAGGCGATGATCCACCGCAGCATGCTGACCAGCCTGGACCGGTTGCTGGGCGGCGTGCTGGGAGCCGTGCGTGGCGGCCTGATCGCGGCGATCCTGGTGCTGCTGGCCAGCTTCACCCCGCTGACCGCCGAACCCTCCTGGAAGCGCTCGGCGGTCCGCCCGGTGCTGAACCCGGCCGTGGCCTGGATGAACGGGAAGCTGCCGCACTGGCAGGTGCCCGGCGCCGACCTGCTGCCCAAGACCTTGCCGACCGACATGCTGTCCCCATCTGCATTGATGGAGCTGGGAAAGAGCGCCGGCGCCGATTTGGGAAAGCCGGGCGCGGCAGGCGATAATGGCATCCTCAACCAGGTAGTGGCGGGCGGCGGATGGCTGCGGCCCGCGAAAGCGGAACAGGGCGACGCATACGATCCGGCCGAAGTGCGCCCGGACGCCCCAGCACTGCCAGACAGTATCGAGCCGGGCGATCCGGCCAATGTCGACCGCAGGCGCGGCGACCACCGCGGCCAGGTACGGCCACCTTCCTTGTAACTGGGCACAGCCCAGCGGAGACCTCGCACCATGTGTGGCATCGTCGGAATCGTCGGCAACCAGAACGTCGCCGGGCAGTTGTATGACGGCTTGACCGTTCTCCAGCATCGCGGCCAGGATGCGGCGGGCATCGCCACGGCCAATGGCAGCCGCCTGCGGGTGCAGAAGGCCACCGGCCTGGTCCGCGATGTGTTCGATGCACGCACCATGTCCACCCTGGAAGGCAGCGTCGGCATCGCCCATGTGCGCTACCCGACCGCCGGCTCGGAAGGCATGGACGAGGCGCAGCCGTTCTACGTCAACTCGCCGTACGGCATCGCGCTGGCCCACAACGGCAACCTGATCAACACCGAGGCACTGCGCCAGCAGGTGTTCGAGCAGGACCGCCGCAACGTCAACACTGATTCGGACAGCGAAGTGCTGCTGAATGTGTTCGCCTATGAGCTGGAACAGCAGCGCCAGCTCAGCCCGGAAGCCGCGATCCGCGCGGTGGCCGGCGTGCACCGCCGCTGCAAGGGCGGCTATGCGGTGGTCAGCGTGGTGCTGGGCCTGGGCCTGGTCGCCTTCCGCGATCCGCATGGCATCCGTCCGCTGGTGCTGGGCAAGCGCAGCCATGCCGAGGGCGACGAGTACATCGTGGCCTCCGAGTCGGCCGCGCTGGACGTGCTGGGCTTCCAGCGCGTACGCGACGTGCAGCCGGGCGAAGCGCTGGTGATCACCGCGCGCGGCGAGCTGTTCTCGGAAATCTGCGCCGAGCCGGCCGAGCACACCCCGTGCATCTTTGAATACGTGTACTTCGCGCGCCCGGATTCGATGATCGACAACGTCTCGGTGCACAAGGCGCGCATGCGCATGGGCATCAAGCTGGGCGAGAAGATCCTGCGCCTGCGCCCGGACCACGATATCGACACCATCATCCCGATCCCGGATACCTCGCGCGATGCCGCGCTGGAGATCTCCAACGTGCTTGGGGTGAAGTACCGCGAAGGCTTCATCAAGAACCGCTACATCGGCCGCACCTTCATCATGCCGGGCCAGGGCGAACGCGTGAAGTCGGTGCGCCGCAAGCTCAACCCGATCCACCTGGAGTTCCGCAACCGCGTGGTGCTGCTGGTGGACGACTCGATCGTGCGTGGCACCACCAGCCAGCAGATCGTGCAGATGGCCCGTGATGCGGGCGCGCGCAAGGTCTACCTGGCCAGCGCGGCACCGCCGGTGCGCTACCCGAACATCTACGGCATCGACATGCCGGCGGCCGAAGAGCTGGTCGCGCACAACCGCACCGTGGAAGAGATCGAGGCCCACCTGGGCTGCGACTGGCTGATCTACCAGGATCTGGAAGACATGGAAGCGGCGGTGAGCGAGGGCAACCCGGCGCTGCGCAACTTCGATTCGTCCTGCTTCAACGGCCACTACCCGACGGGTATCGAGCCTGGCTACTTCGAGCGCATCCAGCAGTTGCGTTCGGACGACGCCAAGCACAAGCGCCGCGCCTGAGGTCCAGGCGTGGTTGCGGTGCCCGACGTTGGAGGTGACCTGCTGCGCGCAGCGCAGCAGTGCCTGGCCGAAGCCGACCCGCTGCGCAAGGTCGCGCTGACCCAGGCGTATGCGGCCGCGTTCCGTGCCGGTCGCCTGAAGGTGGCCGCCGATGCGCCGCCACCGGAACCGATCCGCATGCCGGGCCGGCCGGCTCGGCTGATGCTGGTGCATCCGCGCGAAGTGCCGCGGCGCGGCCTGGGCGGCGTGGAAGGACGCGCCGCCTTCATCCACGCCATCGCCCACATCGAACTCAACGCGATCGACCTGGCCTGGGATGCGGTATACCGCTTCCGCGGCCTGCCGCCGGCGTTCCATGCCGACTGGGTCAGCTGTGCCGACGACGAATCGCGGCACTTCATGCTGCTGCGCGAGCGCCTGCAGGCACACGGCCACGACTACGCCGATTTCCCCGCGCACAACGGCCTGTGGGAAATGTGCGAAAAGACCGCGCATGACGGCTTGGCGCGCATGGCGCTGGTACCGCGTGTGCTGGAAGCGCGCGGCCTGGACGTCACCCCGGGCATGATCGAGAAGCTGCGCAATGTCGGTGATGGCGAAACCGCCGACGTACTGGAAGTGATCCTGCGCGAGGAAGTGGCGCACGTTGCCGCCGGTTCGCGCTGGTACCGCTGGTACTGCGATCGCGCCGGTGTAGAGCCGCGTGCGCGCTTCAAGGAACTGCTGGTGGAATACGCCGGCGGCTACCTGCATGGGCCGTTCAACATGGAAGCGCGCCTGCTTGCCGGCTTCGATGCCGACGAGCTCGCCAACCTGGTCGAACAGGCCGGCTGACAGAAAAAGGGGACGGAGGGGATCAAGTCGTTCATGCATAAACGACTTGATCCCCTCCGTCCCCTTTTTTATGTGTTGGGCAACACCACGCGCTTGCCATCCACGGTGGGCCGGTTGATGTAGAACAGGCCGGGACCGGGCCGGTAGGGCAGCTCGCTGACGCCGGCATCGGCGGCGTAGGTCAGTGCGGTATCGCCCAGTGCATCGAAATTCCAGTGCGCCGACTGCATCAGGTAGCGACGCCGCAACAACGCCTCCTGGGTCTGGGTCAGCGCCTGCCCGGCCACCAGCCGCCGTGCGATCGGCTGCAGGGCGGCGGGCAGCTCCCAGCCGGGAACCCCGGCGGCGTTGCCGCGCCATTGCACGCCGGCATCGAGTGCGTGCTGCTGCATCACCTGCAGCGCGATCAGCTGGTAACGCCAGTCGATGCGCCGGCGCAGCACCACGGCAGCGGTGACGTACAGCACAGGTGACAGCAGCACGCTGCGGCTGCCGGCGCGGCGCTGCTGCTGCCACTGGTGCCAGACATCCACCCAGACTTCCTTTTCGTCCACGCCCAGCTGCTGCCGCCAGCGTTCGGCATCGGCCTGCGTTTCAGCGTAGGCGGTGGTGGCCTGCAGCATTGCCAGCGAGGGAATCTGGTAGTCGGCAACGGGGGGGCGGCGCAGCTGCTGGCGGCGTGGGCGGCTGAGCAGCTTGGGGCCTTCCTCCAGCTGGTTGTAGCCGCCGCCGATATTGGCGTGCACGCCGGGCAGTGCGATCTCGGTGAACGGCGGTGCCACCGTGGTCAGCGGATAGTGCTGGCGATGTTCGTCGCGCGCGGTCAGCTGCACCGCGCGTGCAGCGATGCCTTTGTGCAGGGCAAGCTGCGGTTGTTCGTCGGCGCGGCCACCGCTGACCGCAACCACGGTATCGAACAGGCCGATGAAACGCAGCACCGGCAGGACAGGAGCGAAGTCCGCCGCACAGGCCAGACCGGACGACTGCAGCAGTTGCCGCCAGCGAACGGAATCCCAGCCCTGCAGCTGGTTGGCGATATCACGTGCCGCGGCAGCGCCTCGCGAAAACCCGAACAGATCCAGCTGCACGCGACGCAGCGGTTGCCGCCAACGCGTGGACAGTTCTGCAAGCGCAGCCGGCAGCAGCACCTGCAGCGCGCGCTGCACCTTTGCGCGGATACCGCTGGCACCGATGCCGAAGGCCAGGCCGATCAGATCATCATCGGCATCATCGCGGGTGCCCACGCCTTCCACATAGATCGACAGCGAAGGCGCGGCCATCGCATCGCGGCGGCTGTCCGGGTACAGCTGCTGCAGGCGCGCGATGTTGGTCAGGCCGTTGTCGTAGCTGCTGGTCAGCCGGCTCTGGTAGGTCGAATCATCATCGGCACGCAACTGTGCCGGGCGCGGCTGCGGCAGCTGTGGTCGACCACGTGCCAGGTTGTGTGCGTTGTTGCGGGTGCCATCGAAGAACAGGCCGATCCGCAGCAAGCCGACATCTTCGTCCGTGTCCTGCGATGGTGCCATGTGCATTCCCCGTCGTGGCTGCGTCACGGTAGCGCGAAAGCGGTGTATTGGCGAAGTGTAGTGACGCTTTTGACCTGACTGAACGTAGATGCGGTCGATCACAAATCCTGACTTTCATTCCACTCGCCTATTGAATTCACACGACCCGCGCAGGCCATATGGCCAAACCCGGCAAACCGGGTCGTGCTGCATCAACGCTGTTCACATCATTCAAGGAGCGACGCAATGTTGTCCAGATCGATTGGTAAAGCGGCAGGTGGCCTGGTGTTGGGTTTGTCGGTGGCAGCGGCCGCGCATGCGGCACCGTTGTTCGAGCCGGTGACGGTCATCAGCCGCGCATCGGCAAGCAGTGAGCCCGCACTCGGCAAGCTGCTGGCCACCCCGTCCACGGCGACGGTACAGGAAGTGCGTGTCGATGCAGCCGCCACTGCACAGCCGCAGCTGGAATTCGAACTGCTCGGCCAGCGCGTGCAGGCGGTGCGCAGCAAGGTCCAGGCGCTGCCCGATGGCGGCAGCATCTGGTACGGCCAGTTCCGTTCGCCCTCGGACAAGCTGACCGCGGCCACCTCCAACGGCCAGGACGATCCCGGCAATTCGCTGATCCTGGTGCGCTCGGGCGATACCATCACCGGCTCGATCCGCAAGGATGGAAAGCTGTACCGCCTGCGCCCGCTGGGCAACCGCCACGTGCTGGTGGAAGTGGATGAGTCGCGCATGCCGGCCGACCATCCGGCCGATTACAATCAGCTGCCGAAGATCCCGATGGGCAACAACGATCGCCTCGGTATCGCCCAGGCTTCGTCCGGCACGCCGGCCACCATCCGCGTGCTGGTGGTGGCGACCAATGCCGCCGTCACCGCCTATGGTGGCAACATGCAGTCGCTGGTGCAGCTGGCGGTGGCCGAGTCCAACCAGGGCTATGTCAACAGCAACGTTGGCATCACCATGGAACTGGCCCGCTACGAGACCACCAACTACACCGAATCGGGCAGCTTCGATACTGACCTGGCGCGCTTCCGTGGTACCAGCGACGGCTACATGGACAGCATCCACACCAGCCGGAACACCTACGCGGCCGACGTGGGCGTACTGCTGATCAATAACACGGCGTATTGCGGCCTGGCATCGGGTATCGGCTCGACGGCCTCGACCGCGTTCGCGGCGGTGTACTGGGATTGCGCGACCGGCTACTACTCGTTCGCGCACGAGATCGGCCATCTGCAGAGTGCGCGGCATGACATCGCCACCGACTCGAGCACCTCGCCGTATGCCTATGGCCACGGCTATCGCTACGAGCCGGCCACCGGCACCGGCTGGCGCACGATCATGGCCTACAACTGCACCCGCAGCTGCCCGCGCCTGAACTACTGGTCCAACCCTAACATCAGCTACAACGGCATCCCGATGGGCAATGCCAGCACCGCCGACAACCAGCGCGTGCTGGTCAACACCAAGGCCACCATCGCGGCCTTCCGCTGAGTCCAAGCGCCGACCAAGGTCGGCGTCTACCCGGGCGCATGCACCTGCTCTGGTAGATGCCAACCTTGGTTGGCACCTTGCGATCCGCTATTCGCGGGCCAGGGTATCCAGCGACCAGCCGTTGGCATCCACGCGCAGCACCGAACCCTGTTCGTACCAGTCGCCGAGCACGATGCGGGTGCGCTCGCGTCCACCGGCCTGCAGCGTGTGGATGGCCGGCCGATGGGTATGGCCATGGATCATGGTGTCCACGCCATGGCGCACGAAGGTGGCATCGACTTCGGCAGGGGCCACGTCGGTCACCGACTCGAACTGCGCACGATCGTCCTGCTTCATCTCGGACTGGCGCGCCTGGCTGGCTTCGCGCGCCTTCTGCGCGAAGGCGATGCGAGCAGCCAGCGGCTGCGACAGGAACTGCGCCTGGAACACCGGGTCGCGCGTCTGTGCACGGAACTGCTGGTAGGGAATGTCATCGGTGCACAGCAGGTCACCGTGCTGCAGCAGCACCGGGCGGCCGTACAGTTCGATCATGCACGGGTCGGGCAGGATGCGCAGGCCGGCACGGCGCGCGTAGTCCTCACCGAGCAGGAAGTCGCGGTTGCCGCGGATGAAGTACACCGGCACACCGCTGTCGGACAGCACCTTCAACGCATCGGCCACCGCATCGGCGGCGGGCGAGGGCGTGTCGTCGCCGATCCAGGCCTCGAACAGGTCGCCGAGGATGTACAGCGCATCGGCGCCGGGCGCCTGCTCGCGCAGGAAGCGCAGGAACAGGTCGGTGATCTCCGGACGGCTGGGGTCCAGGTGCAGGTCGGAAATGAACAGCGTGGTCATGCCCGCATTCTAGGCCATCAACGATGACGGTAGCGCCGCCGGCATTGTCGGGGTCAGATCCCTGTTCCGAAGGAAAAGGGATCTGACCCCGGGCTACACCGGCAACGGCAGCCAGGCCAGGCTGGCCGATGCCAGCAGCACCGCGATGCCCGTCGCGGCCAATACGTCGCTGGGGTAGTGCAGGCCCAGGACCACCCGCGACAGCGCGACGCCGGCGGTGAACGGCACCAGCAGCGGCGCCAGCCAAGGGTAGTAGGCCAGTGCGACGATGGTGAACGACACCGCATGCAGGGTGTGCCCGGAGGGGAAGCTGAATTCGTCCAGAGGTGCCACCCAGGCGCGGATGCGCAGGTCGGCCGCATAGGGCCGCGGGCGCCGGGTCCAGCGCTTGAGGCCCTTGTATAGCAGCAGCGCGGCCAGGCCGGTGGCGGCCATGTGCACCGAGGCGCGCAGGCCATCGAAGCCGTCCAGCACTACCAGCGCACCCATCAGTACATACCAGAACACGCCATCGCCGAGCCGGCTGATGACCGAGAACAGGCGGCGTACGCGGCGGCGCCGGCAGTAGTGGTTGGCCCGTCGGCACAGGCGTGCTTCGCGATCGGCCAGCAGCTCAAGCCGCGTGGTGCGCATGGCCGCTCCTCCGCAACTGCGCCAGTTCGGCCAGCAGGGCATCGAACTCGGCCACCACCTGTTGTGGATGCAGGCGCTTCATCGCGCGCGCAGCGTTGCCGCCCAGTTCGCGGCGTTGCGCGTCATCGGCAGCCAGCTGCACGGCGGCCTCGATGAACTGCTCGTCGCTGTCCACCGCTGCGCCGTTCTCGCCATTGCGCAGGTACTCGCGTGCAGCACCATAGTCGAACGCCACGGTGGCTACACCGCTGGCCATGCTTTCCAGAGTCACGTTGCCGAAGGTCTCGCTGCGGCTGGGGAACAGGAACAGATCGCCGCTGGCGAAGTGCCGGGCCAGCGCATCGCCGCGCTGGATGCCGCAGAAGATGAAGTCGGGATTTTCGTGTGCCAGTTTCTCGCGGGCCGGGCCATCACCCACCCACACGAAGCGCGCCTTGGGCCGGATCTGCTGCAACCGGCGGAATGCCTTCACTGCCAGGCCGAGATTCTTTTCAGCGGCAATGCGGCCAACATAGATCGCCACCAGGCCATTGCCATCCACGCCCCATTCCTCGCGCAGCGCAGGATCGCGCCGGCCCGGATCGAACTGCTGGCTGTCCACGGCGCGGGCCAGCAGGCGCACGCGCTCGAAGCCCTGTTCGCCGAGGAACTGCTGCAGTTCGCGGGTCGGCACCAGGGTGGCGTCCGCCTGGTTGTGGAAACGGCGTATCCAGCGCATGGCGGCGGCCTGCAGCCACGCCACGCCATAGTCGGGCAGGTATTCGTCGAAACGGGTATGGAAGCCGCTGGCGACCGGGATGCCGAGGCGGCGTGCGGTGCGCAGAGCAGACCAGCCGAGCGGACCTTCGGTGGCGATGTAGACCGCATCCGGGCGCTGCTTCTGCCAGTGGCGGCCCAGCCGGATCGGCGCCGGCAGGCCGAAACGCAGGCCGGGATAGCGGGGCAGGGCAGCGCCGGGAACCAGCAAGATGCCAGGTGCCGAATCCAGCGCTTCGCTGGACTGGCGGGGGCGGACCAGGTCGATCTCGTGCCCGGCTGCGCGCAGACCTTGTTCCAGCCCCTGCACGGTGAGCGCGACGCCGTTCACTTCCGGCGGATAGGTCTCGGTGACGATGGCATAGCGCATGGCGGGCCTCCGGGTTTCCGGCATGCTCGGGCCTGGCGATGTAGCCGACATGACCGCTTTGCGACCATCAGATGACGGCGGCGCCAGTCACCGTATGGAGGCCGGCGCTCACAAAAAAAACCACGGCCCCGAAGGGCCGTGGTCATCGTGCTTCACGTCACAGCGCGATGGATCAGAAGCGCTGCTGGTACTTCATGTAGACGAAGCGGCCGATGTCGTAGCCACCGTAGTACGAGAAAGCCGAGTTCGGCTTGGTGTACATGATCGGGCCGGTCTTCTCGAACACGTTGTTGGCACCGACCGAGACGGTGGCATCCCACGGCAGCGAGTAGCGGAACTGCACGTCGTGGAAGGTGACCGAACCACGCTCGTTGTAGTTGCGTGCGCCCTTGTACCACGGGGCATACACGCCCGGATCGGAGCACTCGTCCGGATAGGCACGGATGTCCACGCACTGTTCCTTCACGCCGGAGTAGTAGCGCGCGGTCCAGCTGACGCCGAAGTTGCCCAGGTCCCAGCCCAGCACCAGGTTCGAACGGACGCGGAAGTTGCTGCCGATGCCGTTGGAGACGGTCGGCACCACCGTGCTGTCGTTGGTCGAGCGGAACTCGCTCTTGCTGACATAGGTGGTGGCCCAGCCGGCGTTGAACTTGCCGACGCTGGTGTCCAGGCGGTAGTTCAGGTCCAGGTCGTAGCCCTCGGTTTCCATGAAGCCGGCATTGCGGCTGCCGAACTGCAGGGTATCGACGATGCCGGCGGTCGGGCCGGTCGACTTGTCACGGGTGAAGCGCTGGCAACGTGCGTCGATGCCCTGCTCGTAGCAGTCGATCAGGATCTGGGTCGGGCTGTCGGCAACGATGGTGTTGTCGATGCGGATCTTCCACCAGTCCAGCGAGGCGTTGAAGTTCTTGATGAAGCTCGGGCTCCAGACCAGGCCCAGCGTCTTGCTGGTCGAGGTTTCCGGGGTCAGGGTCGGGTTGGAGCCCGACACGAACGGCACCGGCGTCGCATCGACGGAGGTGGCGACCGGCTGGTTGCCCTGGCGCAGCTGGCGGAAGGTTGCAGCGTTGGCGATGTCACGGGCGCAGCGGGCGCGGACTTCGGCGCTGGTGCGCGAGGAGCCGAACACGGTATCGCACGGGTCGCTGAACTGGGCGAAGGTCTGCGAGCCACCACCGTACAGATCGCTGATGGTCGGGGCGCGGAAGCCTTCGGCCCAGGTACCACGGACCAGCAGCTGGTCGAACGGCTTCCACTTGAAGCCGAACTTGCTGTTGAGCGTGTTGCCGAAGGTGTCGTAGTCGGAGAAGCGGGTGGCACCGTTGAAGGTCAGTTCCTTCGCGCCCGGCAGGTCCGCCAGCACCGGCACGTTGATTTCCAGGTACGCCTCGTTGACCTTGTAGCCGCCACCGGTCGGGCCTGCGGCTAGGTTGGTGGTGGCGCCGGCCTGCGCCAGCGGATCCGGACGGTACTCACCGGTTTCCTTGCGGCTTTCCACACCGAACGCGAAGCCCAGGTCGCCGGCCGGCAGGGTCACGATGGAACCGGCGATGTTGGCGAAGAAGTTCTTGCTGGTGGTCTTGCCGGTGGTGACTTCCGGCGGGAACAGCCAGGCCTGCAGGTCGGCGTTGCCATCGATGCCGTTCGGATCGATCGTGCCGTACGGCACCAGCGGGTTCCACGGCTTGCACACGTCATAGGAGATCGGCGCGGCAGCGGTGCCGCACTGGACCTTGCCGGTGGCCGCATTGTAGAACGACGGGCCGACGCCGCCAGCGACGCGCGCCTTGTGCAGGTTGCCGGTGGCGATGGTTTCCAGCTCGTTGCGGTTGTACTGGTAGCCCGCTTCCCAGTCGAAGAAGCGGCTGCCGATCTCGAACGAACCGTCGAACGAAGCCACCGCGCGGTAGGTCTTCAGCTCGCTGGTGGTCACGCGCGGCACTTCCCAGGTACGGCGGTTCCAGGCCACGGCGGTCGGGGTGGCGTAGCCGTGCTGGCGGCCGAACGGATTGAAGTAGCTGTCGATCGACATCGAACCCACGCCCGCGGTGCTCGACTGCAGCGGGTAGCCGGCGATCTGGCGCACGGCCTTGCGCTTGTTGTAGCCCAGCTCGGTGCGGAAGTTGACGTTGTCGGTGATCTTGAAGCGGCCGTCGAAGTACACCGAATCACGCTTGAGCGGGAAGTTCAGGTGCATCTGGTCGTTGGCGTTGCTGACATCGCCAGTGAACGCCGACGGATCGGTGATGTGGTAGTTGGCCGGATTGGTCGGGTCGGCACCACGGTTGAGCGAGTAGTTGCAGCCGTCCTTCGCGTTGGTGCAGCCCGGGCGACCCTTCAGGCCGGTGAACTGGCCGTACTGGCTGATGGTGGTCCAGTTGGTCAGGTTATCGGCATGGCGGTCGGTCAGGCCGTAGGCGCTGAAGCCGCGGTCCTTGGCCCACACCGCCTTTTCTTCGGCATGTTCGGCCGCGACGGTCAGCGAGATGCGGTCATTGCTCCAGCCCGCCACCACGTCGAAGCGGTCACGCGCGCCATCGCCCTGGCTGAACTGGCCGTGGTAGACGTTGGCGGTCACACCGGTGACATTCGAACGGGTGATGATGTTCACCACGCCGGACATGGCATCGGAACCGTAGATGGCCGACGCGCCGTCCTTCAGCACTTCGATGCGCTCCACCGCCGAGACCGGAATCGTGGAGATGTCCTGGTAACCGGAGGTGCTGATGCCCAGGCGCTTGCCGTTGATCAGCACCAGGGTGCGCTGGGTGCCCAGGTTGCGCATGTCGATGTACGAACCACCCGCGTTCTCACCGGCGGTCAGCGCGTTGGCGCGGCTGATCGCCGGGCTGCCCATCGCGGTGACGTTCTGCAGGATGTCGGCGACCGAGCTGAAGCCCTGCTGCTCGATGGCCGTACGGGTGATCGCGAACACCGGCTGGGCGGTTTCCACGTCCACCTGGCGGATGCGCGAGCCGGTGATCTCGATGCGATCGAGGTTGGTGGGAGTGGCGCTGCTGCCGTCCTGGGCAAACGCGGGCAGGGCGGCCAGCGCTGCGGTGGTAGCCAGGGCGTAGCGGATGGCCTGCCCCAGTGCGGTGGTGCGTGAAGTCATGGCGAGCTCTCTCTCTCAGGTCGTGCAAAGGACGCCAAAGTGGGCGTCGAAGGAGCCAGCAGGGTCGATGACCGAGCCGGTGACCCGATAGTAGTCTCGTTAGTTAATGCTCTGTAAAGGGTTCGTATCAATTTATGTCGTGGGTCGGCGCGAACCTTCACGAAACGTGAACAAAAGCAGGCGCTTACGTGATGGTCGCGACTCCCCGTACCGCGCCGTTGTGTTGCGAAGCAGCACAAAAAACCGCCAGACTGCGCAAAGCAGGGGTGCGAAGTGCGTCACCCCTGCTGTCCTGTGGACAACAGGGGACAGCGTATTCAGGCCACAAACGGTCGGAACTGGATGCCCAGCCCGGCGATCCCGTCGGTCTCGCCGATCAGGTCGGCGCGCAGCAGCGGACGGGCATCGATGAAGGCCTGCGGCACGATCAGCGACAGCCGGTTGTCGTCGGCGGTCAGTTCCAGCGCGGGCAGCGGGTCGTCCTCATGCGCGCGGTTGAGCAGCACCGCCAGGCGCAGCAGGGCCGCCAGCCGGCGTGCGGTCAGCAGCAGGCGTTCGGGCAGGGCGTCGAAAGCGGTCTTGGTCACGCTGCGGCGGTGGCTGCGCACCAGTGCCGCCAGCATCTGCTGCTCCTGGCGCGAGAAGCCGGCGATATCGGAGTGTTCCAGCACATAGCTGCCATGCACGTGGTAGCCGCTGTGCGCGATCATCAGGCCCAGCTCGTGCAGGCGCGCGGCCCAGCCGAGCATGCGCGCATCGTCGGCATCGAGCCTCCAGCGTTCCTGCACCTGCTCCAGCAGTGACAGGGCGGTGTCCTGCACGCGGTCGGCCTGCACCGTATCGATGCCATAGCGCTGGCTGAGCGCAGCCACCGATTCATCACGCAGGTCGTTCTCGCCGGCGCGGCCGACGATGTCATACAGGATGCCTTCGCGCATCGCCGCCTTGCTGACCAGCAGCTTCTGCAGGCCCAGCGCCTGGAACGCCGCTTCCAGCACCAGGATGCCGCCGGCGATGATCGGGCGGCGGTCGCTGGACAGGCCCGGCAACTGGATGTCGTCGATCTTCTTGGCCTTCAGCAGTTCATCGCGCAGCTGCGGCAGGGCCTCGGCGGTGATCGCGCCCTTGCTCAGCTTCATCGTCGCGCAGATCTCGCTGATCGCCTTGTGCGTGCCCGAAGACCCCAGCGCTTCCTGCCAGCCCAGCGCGCGGTACTTGCTGGCGAAGGGCTGGAACTCGCGGCCGATCTCGGCCAGCGCGTCCTTCCAGCGCTTCTTGCTCAGCTTGCCGCCGGGGAAGAAGCGCCGGGTGCTGGCGATGCAACCGGCCTGCAGGCTTTCGCGCTCCAGGGTCTGCATGCCCATGCCGATGATGAATTCAGTGGAGCCGCCACCGATGTCGATCACCAGCCGGCGCTGGCCGGGCTTGGGCGGTTGCGCGTGGGCCACGCCCAGGTAGATCAGGCGCGCTTCTTCGCGGCCGCTGACCACTTCGATGGCATGCCCCAGTGCGGTTTCGGCCGGGACCAGGAACGACTGCGGCGAGCGCAGCTGGCGCACGGTGTTGGTGGCCAGGGCGCGCACCCGGTGCGGCGGTACATTGCGGATGCGCTGGCCGAAGCGGGCCAGGCATTCCAGTGCGCGCTGGCGGGCTGCGGCGGAGAGTCCACCCTTGCCATCCAGCCCATCGGCCATGCGCACGGTCTCGCGCAGGCGGTCGATCACCCGCAGCTGGCCTAGCGTGTAGCGCGCGATGACCATGTGGAAACTGTTGGAGCCAAGGTCAATGGCGGCCAGCAGGTCGCCATCCTGCAATGCGGGCGGAGTCGTGGTGGTATGCGGCATGGACGAATGTTAGCCGAAGGGGCGGTGTGCTCGTCACCGCGCGGCCTTCACATTTTGTAGGAGGGAGTGCGGCAGGGCTGCGCCCTGCACCCGCAGAGGCCAGAGCAACGGCAACGGCAACGCAACGGCAACAGCAACAGCGGGCTATCCGTGGGATGGCGGGGTGGGTCCGGTTGCGGGGGACGGCGCAAGTACGTCCATGTAGCCTCGGTCGCGCCATCCATGGCGCTCACGCCCCCGCAACCGGACCCGCCCCGCCTTCGACAGTTCTTTGCGATCTGATGGTGGGTGCCTACCGCTCCTGGTAGGTGTCGACCTTGGTCGACACACCGGGTTACAGACCCTGCATCAACGCCATCTGTGCCGAATGCGGTGCCTCGTCGTGCGCCGGCGCACGCTTGTGGTAGACGCCGTCGGCGTCCAGTTCCCAGGCGTTGAGGTTGTCGTCCAGGTAGTTCTGCAGGACCTCGCGGTACACACGCTTGGCCAGTTCCGGGTCGAGGATCGGGAAGCAGGTCTCGACCCGGCGCAGCAGGTTGCGTTCCAGCCAGTCTGCACTGGCGCAGTACATTTCCGGTGCGCCGTCGTTGCCGAACCAGTAGACGCGGCTGTGTTCCAGGAAGCGGCCGACGATCGAGCGCACGCGGATGTTGTCCGACACGCCCGGCACGCCCGGGCGCAGGGTGCAGGCGCCACGGATGATCAGGTCGATCTGCACGCCGGCCTGCGAGGCGGCGTACAGCGCGCGCACCACCTGCGGTTCGTTCAACGCGTTCATCTTGGCGATGATCCGCGCCGGTCGGCCGGCGGCGGCGATGCGCGTCTCGCGCTCGATGCGGCCGAGGATGCCGGTGTGCAGGGTGAAGGGCGACTGCAGCAGGCGCTTGAGCTTCATCTTCGAGGCCAGCCCGGACAGCTGCTGGAACAGCAGGTGCACGTCGTTGCCGATGTCAGCATCGGCGGTGATCAGGCTGATGTCGGTGTACGCACGGGCGGTGCCGCTGTGGTAGTTGCCGGTGCCCAGGTGCACGTAGCGGCGCAGCTTGCGGCCCTCGCGGCGCACGATCAGCAGCATCTTGGCGTGGGTCTTGTAGCCGACCACGCCGTACACCACCTGCACGCCGGCCTCCTGCAGGCGATCGGCCAGGCCGAGGTTGGCTTCTTCGTCGAAGCGCGCGCGCAGTTCGACCACCACGGTCACGTCCTTGCCGTTGCGCGCGGCCTGGATCAGTGCGTCGACGATCAGCGAATCCTTGCCGGTGCGGTACAGGGTCTGCTTGATCGCCAATACGTTGGGGTCGATCGCCGCCTGCCGGATCAGGTCCAGCACCGCGGTGAAGGCATCGAACGGGTGGTGCAGCAGCAGGTCCTGGCGCGCCGTGGTCTCGAAGATGCCGTCACTGTCGCGCAGCGTGCGCGGGGTCATCGGCGGGTACTTCAGGTCCGGCTGCGCGATCAGGTCGTACAGCTGGATGATGCGGTTGAGGTTGACCGGGCCATCGATGCGGTACACCGCGTTCTCGGTCAGGCCGAAATTCTGCAGCAGGGTGCGCACGATCTCGCGCGGCATGTCGTGGGCGATCTCCAGCCGCACCGCCGGCCGGTAGCCGCGATCGACCAGCTCGTCACGCAGTGCCAGCGCCAGGTTCTCCACTTCCTCCTCATCCACCACCAGTTCGGAGTTGCGTGTGACGCGGAACTGGTAGGCGCCCTGGACTTCCATGCCCGGGAACAGCTCATCGACGAAGGTCGACAGCACCGAGGACAGGAACACGAAGTTCTGCGGCCCGCCGAGCTTTTCCGGCAGCTGGATGATGCGCGGCAGCGATCGCGGTGCACGCACGATGGCCAGATGGCCGGCGCGGCCGAACGCGTCGGTGCCCTTCAGCACCACCACGATGTTCAGCGACTTGTTGAGGATCTTCGGGAACGGGTGCACCGGGTCCAGGCCCAGCGGCGACAGCACCGGCATGATCTCGTTGCGGAAGTACGCACGCAGCCAGCGCTTCTGGCGGTCGGTCCAGGAATGGCGGCCGAGCACGCCGATGCCGGCGTCCATCAGCGCCGGGCGCAGCGTCTCGTTCCAGCAGCGGTACTGCTGGTCCACCAGTTCCGCAGCGCGGTCATGGATGGCGTTGAGGATGGTCTGCGGGCTCATTCCGTCCGGGGCCGGCGGCAGGCCGAATTCCTGCGCGTGGCGCACGGCGGCGGCGCGGATCTCGAAGAACTCGTCGAGGTTGGTGCAGGAGATGCACATGAAGCGCAGGCGTTCCAGCAGCGGCACCTGCGGGTCCATCGCCTGCGCCAGCACGCGGAAGTTGAAATCCAGCTGCGACAGCTCGCGGTTGATGTACAGCGCCGGGTCGCGCAACGGATCGTTGTCCGGGCTCACGGGGAGGGGGAGGGATCCGAGGCTGCTCATGGCGTCATTCTTCGATGGAGGTCAGGGGGGCAGACTCGCGCGGGCGCACGTGGTCGGCATCGAAATGGCAGGAGAACACCGAGCCCTTGCCGACTTCGCTTTCAATCTCCAGCCGTGCGTGGTGCAGGCCGAGGATGTGCTTGACGATGGACAGGCCCAGCCCGGTGCCGCCGCTCTCGCGTGAGCGGCTGCTGGACACACGGTAGAAACGTTCGGTCAGGCGCGGCAGGTGGGTGGCCGGGATGCCATAGCCGGAATCGCGCACCGCCAGCACCGCGCCGTCGCCTTCGCGGCGGAACTCCACCGCGATGCGGCCGCCGGCCGGGGTGTAGCGCACCGCATTGGTGACCAGGTTGGAGAAGGCGCTGTGCAGTTCCTTGGTCGAACCCTGCAGGTCGACACCGGCGAGGTCGTCGATGCTGATCTGGTGGCGGCCCTGGCTGTGCGCCTCGGCCTCGCGGCGCAGCGTCGCCAGCATCGGCTGCATGGCCACGGTCTCTTCCTCGCTGTGTTCCTGCGATTCGAGGCGCGACAGCGTCAGCAGGTCTTCCACCAGCTGGGCCATGCGCTGGCTCTGCTTGCGCATTTCTTCCAGCATCGGTCCGGTTCCCGGGAAATCCTCCGGGTCCATCATGTCCAGGTAACCGTGCACCACGGTGAGCGGCGTGCGCAGTTCGTGTGAAACGTTGGCGACGAAGTCGCGGCGCACCTGTTCCAGGCGCAGCAGTTTGCTGACGTCGCGGGCGATCAGCAGCCAGTAATCCGACGAATAGGGAATCAGGCGCAGGTTCAGGCGGATCGCCGGGTCGACCGGCGAGGGCACGTCCAGGATCGGTTCGGCATTGCGGCCGCCGGCCAGCCAGTGGGCCAACGGCATCGGCTGCAGGCGTTCGACCAGGGCTTCGCCGAGGTCACCCGGATGATGCAGGCCGAGCAGGGCGGTGGCGGCCTCATTGAACCACTGCACGCGCTGGCTGTTGCGGTCCAGCACCACCACCGCGTCGGGCAATGCGGCGGCGGCGGCGCGGTAGCTGCGCAGCATGTCCAGCAGGCGGCGCTTGCGCACGCGCATTTCCACCTGGTTGCGGTACAGCAGGCGGTCCAGTTCGTTCCAGACGCCGGTGCCTTCTTCGGCGGTGTCCCAGCGCTGGCGTGCGGTCAGGCGGCGCAGCACGCTGCGCAGGCGCCAGTAATGCCAGGCCAGCGTGGCCAGCGCGCCCAGCGCGATGCACAACCACAGATGGCCCGTGAACCATCCCACCAGTCCGGCGAACAGCAGTACCGCGGCAACGGTGGCCAGGGTCTTCAACCAGGCAGAGCGGATGTGGCGGGGCATTGCGGTCTCGTCGTTGAGGTGCGGCGGTTCACTGGGGTGAACCGAGGGTTATAGCAGAGTTGCCGGCACCGGCACCCGCAGGTGCGCGGTGCCGGCACGACGAGACTCAGGTCGCAGTAGAGAAGCGGTAGCCGGCGCCGCGCACGGTCTGCACCATGTTCTCGGCGCTGAACGGTTCCAGCGTCTTGCGCAGGCGGCGGATGTGCACGTCGATGGTGCGCTCCTCCACGTACACGCTGCCGCCCCACACATGGTCCAGCAGCTGTGCGCGGGCATAGACGCGCTCCGGGTGGGTCATGAAGAAGTGCAGCAGGCGGTATTCGGTCGGGCCGATCGGCACCGGCTGGTCGTTGGCGAACACGCGGTGCGCGGCACCGTCGATGCGGATCGGGCCGACCGCCACGCTGCCGTCCTCGTCATCCTCGCGGGCACGGCGCATGACCGCACGGATGCGGGCCAGCAGTTCGCGCGCCGAGAATGGCTTGACCACGTAGTCGTCGACGCCGGCTTCAAGGCCACCGACGCGGTCGTTCTCTTCGCCACGGGCGGTCAGCATGATGATCGGCACTTCGCGGGTCAGCGTTTCCTTGCGCCAGCGGCGGGCCAGGTCCAGGCCACTGGTGCCGGGCAGCATCCAGTCCAGCAGGATCAGGTCCGGAACGCGGTCGGCGATCGCGGTCTGGGCCTCCCGGGCATCGCCGGCGTGGACCGGTTCGTAATCGCCCTTGCGAAGGGCGAAGGCGACCATTTCACGGATCGCGGGCTCGTCATCGACGATCAGGATGCGTTTCTGCACGAGGACACCGTAGGGCTCGGTTACTGGAGTGGTGCCAGTAGACTACGGTTTGATGACATGTTTGTGACTACCCGGCCGGAACCGGCCTGGATTGCCATCGGCCGGTCATGCAGCGCTCAGCGGCGGTCCAGGTCCGGGTCCTGCACGCCTTGGCGGCGCAGCTCCAGCACGGTCGGGGTGATCGATTCGATGCGGGCGTCGACCCGCGCGCGGCCGATGTAATCCAGCGCCGGATTGCGCTTGAGCGCCTGCAGCTGCATCAGCGCCTGTTCCGGCCGCCCGCTGAGGAAGGCCGCCTCGGCATAGGCCTCGCTGGCACGCACGCTGTCGCCGGCCAGCTCGCTGGCGCGGGCAAAGCGCTGCTGGAAGACCGGATCGTTACCGCTTTGCGACAACAGGGGGCGCAGCATCGCCTGCGCGCGCTGACCGGCTTCGCGGTTGCCCTGTTCGTTCAGGATCTCGGCATAGGTCAGTGCCACCGGGCGGCTGTTGGGGTGTTCGCGCAGCAGCTGCTCGAAGCGGCTGTTGGCCTGGGCGGTCTGGCCTGCCCGCGACTCCGCTTCGCCCAGGCCCAGCGCCAGCCACAGGTTGCCGGGATGGGTCTGGAGCAGGCCGGCCAGGGTCTGCCGGGCTTGGCCGGCGCCCGCGCGGCCACCGCGCATGACGGCCAGCGCCTGGCCATAACGCTGCGCATCGTTGAGACCGTCCTTCTGCCGCTTGGCCAGGTCGGCATACTCGCGTTCCAGTTCCGGAGTGGAATCCGCGCTGAGCACGCGCAGGCGCTCACGCGCCCAGTCGAAGTCGCCGCTGGCGCCACGGTTGAGCTGGCCGATCGGCAGGCGCAGCACACTGCTGGGCAGCAGCGGGTTGTTGCCGCGCAGCAGCGGCTCGCCCAGGCTGGGATCGGCCGGGTCCACCCGCTCCTTGCGCTCGCCGGTGGGGGTGCTGGTGGTCAGCAGCACCGTATCCTTCTTCATCTGCTCGGCGCGGGCCTTGGCCTCGCTGATGCGGGTGATGTTGACCGGGTGGGTGCGCAGGAACTCGGGGACGCTGTAGCCCCCCTCGTTGCCACGCATGGCCGCCGACATCCGCTCGAAGAAGCCGGCCATGGCATCCACGTCGTAGCCGCTGCGCGACAAGGTGCGGATGCCGAGGCGATCGGCCTCGGACTCGTTGGACCGGGTGTAGTTGATCTGCCGTTGCTGCATCAGGCCCATGCCCGAGCTGATCGCGGCCATGGTCGCGTTGCCGGACGACGTGCTGTTGCTGGCCTGGGCGGCCACCACCGCCGCCAGCATGCCCAGCAGGATCGGGATCTGGTCGCGCTGGGCGCGTTCGACACCGCGCAGCACATGCTGCTGGGTGACGTGGGCGATTTCGTGCGACAGCACCGCCGCGACCTCGTCCTCGCGCTCGGCGGTCAGCACCAGTCCGGCGTTGACCCCGATGTAGCCGCCCAGCGTGGCGAACGCGTTGATCTGGCGGTCGTTCATCACGAAGAAGGTGTATGGCTGCCGCGGCTGGTCACTGTTGGAGCCGAGCCGGGTGCCCATGGTCTGCAGCCAGTCGTTGACCAGCGGATCTTCCAGCAGGTAGCCGTAGTTGCGCAGCTCGCGCAGCATCATCGCGCCGTACTCGGCCTGGCGGGCCGGGGTCAGCAGCTCGCCGGCCGAGGAGCCGATGTCGGGCAGCTTCTCCTGGGCCTGGGCCAGCGGCATGGCCAGGGCCAGGGTGACGGCGGTAGTCAGCAGCAGGGCTCGCAAGCAGGGGTTCCTCGGGCGGGGCGCGCCAAGCGTGGCAGGGCAGGGGGCAACCATTCGTTAATCCACAGTGTTGCGGCCGTGGCGTGGAAATTCCAGCGCACCGGTACCATATGTAGACCGTCGATCCATCGTGGAGTTTCCCGTGACAGCCCAGACCGCCGGCGGTGCCCCCGCCATCACCATCTATTCCACCGCCGTCTGCCCGTACTGCGTGGCCGCCAAGAACTTCCTGAAGAGCAAGGGCCAGCAGTGGACCGAGGTCCGCATCGACCTGGACCCGGCCGAGCGCGAGAAGATGATGGCGCTGACCCGCCGCACCAGCGTGCCGCAGATCTTCGTCGGCGACGTCCATGTCGGCGGCTACGACGACATGATGGCCCTGCACCGTGAAGGCAAGCTCGAGCCGCTGCTGGCCGGGCAGGGCCAGGCATGAGCGCGGCCGACGACGGCAGCAAGGACCGCATCGCCGAGTTCACCGAGTTCCGCAAGCGCATGAACGAGCGGATCCTGGGTGAACCGAACCAGGTGGTGCGCCGCTTCTTCGCGCTGGACACGCAGACCTACCAGGCCGGCGCGCTCGACGTGAAGACCAAGGAACTGCTGGGCCTGGTGGCCTCGATGGTGCTGCGCTGCGATGACTGCATCAGCTACCACGTGGCCCAGTGCAAGGACGCCGGCGTGACCCGCGAGGAGTTCTTCGAGACCTTCTCGGTTGGCCTGGTGGTGGGCGGTTCCATCGTGATCCCGCACCTGCGCCGCGCGGTCGACTTCCTCGACCAGCTTGAAGGCGGCGCCGCCGCCCCGGAAGCGCACGCGCATTGAGGGTAGTGCCGGCCGCTGGCCGGCATCCCCTGAACCCGACATGGCCGAGGTTGCCGGCCAGCGGCCGGCACTACCGCGCCCGCGAGGGGCTTTCCCCGCAATCCAACAGCCCAGGAGCCCCCTTGTTGTCTGCCGGGGCCGGGAAGCGGGCCCGCGCGGCCCTTCGGGTAGTGCCGTGGCTTTCCCCGGGATCCATCCATCAACCCAGGAGCCCCCTTGTTGTTCAAGGGGGCGCGCCGACAGGCGCGGGGATAAGGTGGGATGCGCGGGCAATTCTGCCTGGGCCGGGTACTGGGACCATGGTCTATTTGGGACCTCGGCCCCGGCTCAGGCATAATTGCCGGTGAAACTTCCTTTGCGCCGGCGTTTCCGGGCACGTCCGGACGGCGTTTTTCCCCCTGTTCGGAACATCGATCAATGACGCAGAAAATTACGGTCATCCGCGGCGACGGCATTGGCCCGGAAATCATGGACGCCACCCTGTTCGTGCTCGACCAGCTCAAGACTGGCCTGGAGTACGAAGACGCCGACGCCGGCCTGGTGGCCCTGGAAAAGCACGGCGACCTGATGCCGGCGGTGACCCTGGAATCGATCGCGCGCAACAAGGTCGCGCTGAAGAGCCCGCTGACCACCCCGGTCGGTGGTGGCTTCACCTCGATCAACGTCAGCCTGCGCCGCCACTTCGACCTGTACGCCAACGTGCGTCCGGCCCACACCTTCCCGAACACCAAGTCGCGTTTCGACAACGTCGACCTGATCACCGTTCGTGAGAACACCGAAGGTGCCTACCTGGCCGAAGGCCAGGAAGTGTCGGCCGACGGCGAGACCGCCTTCTCCGGCACCCGCATCACCCGCAAGGGCTCCGAGCGCATCGTGCGCTACGCCTTCGAGCTGGCCAAGAGCACCGGCCGCAAGAAGGTCACCGCCGTGCACAAGGCCAACATCATCAAGTCGACCTCGGGCCTGTTCCTGAACGTCGCCCGTGAAGTCGCCGCACAGTACCCGGAGATCGAGTTCCAGGAAATGATCGTCGACAACTGCTGCATGCAGCTGGTGATGCGTCCGGAGCAGTTCGATGTGATCGTCACCACCAACCTGTTCGGTGACATCATCTCCGACCTGTGCGCGGGTCTGGTCGGCGGCCTGGGCCTGGCCCCGGGTGCCAACATCGGCAAGGACGCGGCGATCTTCGAAGCCGTGCACGGCACCGCGCCGGACATCGCCGGCCAGGGCAAGGCCAATCCGTGCGCGCTGCTGCTGGCAGCCGCGCAGATGCTGGACCATGTCGGCCAGCCGGAAAACGCCGAGCGCCTGCGCAAGGCCATCGTGGCGACCATGGAAGCCAAGGACTCGCTGACCGGCGACCTGGGCGGCACCGGCACCACCATGAGCTTTGCCCAGGCCATCGCCAGCCGCCTGTAAGCGGCCGGCCGACCTCGGTTGGATCCACAGCGGGGCGCCTTCGGGCGCCCCGTTGCGTTGTGGACTGGCTCGTTGGATCCACGCCATGCGTGGATGGCCGGCGTTGGTACGCAGTCACCCATGGGCTGGCTCTACAGGGGGTTGTCTGTGCGCATATCGCACAGATCATGTGCGGCTTGGCGGCTGGTTCGTGCGCCATCCGCTCCGCATCATGTGCCCACTTTCCACCGCACAGGAGCTTGAACATGAACCTCACCGCCTTTGGTCTGGCCAGCCTGATCGGCATGGCCACCGCTACCTCCGTTGCCGCTGCCGAGCCGGCCCATCCCACCATCCGCCACATGGCCGGCGCGCCGGTCGCGACCTCGCTGGATGCGGCGAAGACCGCCGTACTGGTGATCGACTTCCAGAATGAGTACTTCGATGCCAAGGCCGCACCGGGCTTTGCCGGTGGCCGCATGGTCATTCCCGATGGCGTGGCCGCGCTGCGGCAGGCCAAGCGGGTGGTCGAATTTGCCGACGCCCACGGCATCCGCGTGATCCATGTGCAGCACGTGCTGCCGGCCGGCGCACCCCTGTTCGCGCAGGGCAGCGTCAATGCTGCCTTCCATCGCGACCTGCAGCCGCGCCAGGGCGAGACCGTGGTGCAGAAGGACAACGTCAGTGTGTTCGCCGGCGCGTCCGCCGCCGCGCTCGACCAGGTGCTGAAGAGCGCCGGCATCGACACCCTGATCGTCACCGGCCTGCAGACCCATGCCTGCGTGGCTGGTGCTGCGCGCGATGCGGCGGCCGCGCCACGTGGCTACCGGGTGATCGTCTCGTCCGATGCCAGCGCCAGCCGTGACCTGGACCTGGCCGGCGGCCAGCGCATCGGCCATCGCGCGCTGCATGAAGCTTCTCTGGCCCAGATCGAGGACACCTTCGGCGATGTCATGACGACTGACGCGATCCTGGCACTGCCGGTGCGCAAGGCTGGCGACGGCGCTTGATAAGCTGGCGGGGCCCGCATGCCGCGGGCCCCGCCACCTGGAGCTGCCCGCCGATGGATCACTTCGCCGCCCTGCGTGCGCTGCGCGCCATCGTCGACGCCGGCAGCTTTACTGCGGCCGCCGAACGCCTGGGGACCACCCATTCGGCGATGTCGCGGCAACTGCGGCAGTTGGAAGAACACCTGCAGGTGCGCCTGCTCGATCGCAACAGCCGTCGGCTGTCGTTGACCGAGGCCGGGCGCGATTACTACCGTGAGGCGGCGACGCTGCTGGACCGCCTGCAGGAAGCCGACGACCGTGCCCGTGCCGGGCAGGCGCAACCCAGTGGCAGCGTACGTATCAGCGTGCCGCAGGTGGTGGCCAGCCAGGAGCTGCCGCACTGGCTGCCGTCGTTCCTGCAGCGTTATCCGCAGGTTACGCTGGACCTGTCGGCAGATGATCAGCTGGTCGATGTAGTGGGCGGTGGTTTCGACCTGGCCCTGCGCATCGCGGCTTCATTGCCGGACAGCCAGCTGGTCGCGCGCGAACTGGCCAGCTGCCCGCGCATCCTGGTCGCCGCACCGGCCTACCTGGCGCGCCACGGCCTGCCGCGGCAGGCAGCGGACCTGGCACAGCACACGCTGCTGGGTTTCAGTCCCACGCCGTCAATGCCGCCCTGGCAGTTGCAGGGGCCGCGCGGCGCAACCGCGAGCGTCGAAGCCGGGCAGCGCCTGCGCGTGGATGCCACGCCCGCACTGTACGCCGCCGCGCTGGCCGGCATGGGCATCAGCCTGTTCACCGCGCTGACCGTGCAGGAGGATCTGCGCGCCGGTCGTTTGATCCGCGTACTGCCGGCCTGGCATGCCGGCCAGCGGTGCTACTTCGCGCTGTATCCGCATGCACGTGCGCTGGCGCCCAAGGTGCGTGCGCTGGTCGAGCATCTCGCGGCGCACTACGCTGCACAGGTGAGCGCGGCAGGGTAGTCGCGCGGTTGCAACCGAGGTGGTGATGGAGTCGGTGTATCTGCTGGTCGCGCTCGGCGCGATCGTCGCCGGATTCGTGCAGGGCCTGTCCGGTTTCGCCTTCGGGATGGTAGCGATGTCGTTCTGGGCGTGGGGGCTGGAGCCGCGCCTGGCCGCTACGCTGTCGGTGTTCGGCGCGCTGGTTGGTCAGCTGGTGGCAGTGTTCACCGTGCGCCGCGGGTTCAATCTGCGCCTGCTGCTGCCGTTCGTGCTGGGTGGGCTGGCGGGCATCCCGCTGGGCGTGATGGTGTTGCCGCAACTGGACATGGACTGGTTCAAGGCGCTGCTGGGCGGCTTCCTTGCGCTGTGGTGCCCGGTGATGCTGATGGCGCGATCATTGCCGCCGATCCGCGTGGGCGGTCGTATCGGTGACGCGATCGCCGGCATGGCAGGTGGCGTGCTCAGCGGCATCGGTGGTTTCGCTGGACCGGTGCCGACGCTGTGGAGCACGTTGCGTGGCTTCGGCAAGGACGAGCAGCGCGCGGTCATCCAGAACTTCAATCTGGCGATGCTGGCAGTGACCATGGCCACCTATGTCGGCAGCGGCCTGGTGAGCCGGCAGATGCTGCCGTACTTCGCCATCGTGGCACCGGCGATGCTGGTGCCGACCCTGTTGGGTGCGCGCGTCTACATCGGCATCAGCGAGGCGCGCTTCCGGCAGATCGTTCTGAGCTTGTTGACCGCCTCGGGCATCGCACTGCTGGCGTCGTCGCTGCCGGTGCTGCTCGCGCGACCGTAACCGGTTGAACTTCAGGCCGGGCGGAACATGCGGAAGCGCTGTTCGGCGCCGATGCGGAAGTAGTCGGCGGGCCCACCACCGCGCAGGATCGGGGCCGCCGCCGCGGTGTCGTAGATGCCATCGACCAGCAACCGTGCATCGATATGCACCGCCACCACTTCGCCCAGCACCAGCCAACCGCTGGTGTCCTGGCCGGCGGCATCGCGCAGGCGCACGATCTGGGTGCAGCGGCATTCCATGCTCACCGGGCTCTGTGCAACACGTGGGGGTGCGACCTGCGTGGATGCCAGCGGCGTCAGGCCGGCGAGGGCGAACTCGTCGACATCCGGCGCGACCGCGCGGCAGCTTTCGTTCATGGCCACGGCCAGGTCGAACGTGGCCAGGTTCCAGACGAACTCGCCGGTGGCTTCGATGTTGCGCAGCGAGTCTTTGCGGCCCTGGCTGGAGAAACCGATGATCGGCGGGGTGTAGTTGAAGGCGTTGAAGAAGCTGTAGGGCGCCAGGTTCAACATGCCTTGCGCGTCGCAGCTGGAAATCCAGCCGATCGGGCGCGGGCCGATGATGGCGTTGAACGGGTCATGCGGCAGGCGGTGGCCTTCAGCCGGGCGGTAGCTGTGGAAGGTGTCGGTCATGGGGGCGTGTTCCGTAGTGTCGAGCGTGCTCGACTCTACCGCCTGAAACAGTCGAGCAGGCGCGGCCCACAAAAAAAGCCGCGACCCTTGCGGATCGCGGCTTGTCGTTTTCGGCGTGGCTGGACTCAGCGCTGCTGGATCTTCGACAGCAGGCGCAGGAATTCCACGTACAGCCAGACCAGGGTCACCATCAGGCCGAATGCGCCATACCACTCCATGTACTTCGGCGCGCGCTGGGCCACGCCGGTTTCAATGAAGTCGAAGTCCAGCACCAGGTTCAGCGCGGCCACGACCACCACGAACAGGCTGAAGGCGATGCCCAGCCAGCTGGAGTCATGGATCACCGGCACATTGATGTTGAAGAAGCCCAGCACGAACGAGGCCAGGTAGAGCAGGGCAATGCCGCCGGTGGCAGCGACCACGCCCATCTTGAAGTTCTCGGTGGCCTTGATCACGCCGCTGCGGTATGCGAACAGCAGCGCGGCCAGGGTGCCGAAGGTCAGCAGCACGGCCTGGAACACGATGCCCGGGTACTTCATGTTGAACAGGGCCGACACGGCGCCCAGGAACAGGCCTTCGACCAGCGCGTACATCGGCGCGGTGACCGGCGACCATTCCTTCTTGAAGATGGTGATCAGCGCCAGCACCAGACCGCCGATCGCGCCACCGATGGCGTACAGGCTCGCGCTGCCGGAAACCTGGCCGTACTCGTCAACCGACTGGCTCCAGGCGAATGCCGCGGTCAGCACGGTCAACAGCAGCAGGATGCCGGTCTTGTTGGCGGTGCCGTTGAGGGTCATCACCTGGTCGGGGCTGGTCACCACCGAACCGCTGGCGAGGTCGAGGAAGGTCGACTCGGAAAGAGCCGGGTTGCCGCTGCGCATGCGTGTTCTCCGTGCGAATGAGGGTCGGGACGGCCATCCGGCCGATGACCGCGAGCATAGCGGATGACCACGCACGGCGCTGTGGCAGACTTCAGGTTGTAGCCGCCCGCGTTGACAGTTCGCGATGTGCTTGGCGACAATGAACGACTCCCCGGGCCTGGCCCGAGGGGATTGCAGGACCGGGGTATAGCGCAGTCTGGTAGCGCGCCTGCTTTGGGAGCAGGATGTCGGGGGTTCGAATCCCTCTACCCCGACCAATCCCACGTCACGTCGGATTGGACACCGTTCCGGTTCGGGCGCCCGTAGCTCAACTGGATAGAGCACCGGCCTTCTAAGCCGGCGGTTACAGGTTCGATTCCTGTCGGGCGCGCCATCGGCGAGACAGCGGGGTCGCATCGGCGGATGTGAAGAAGTGCTTGCAAAAGCGTAAAGACTCCACCAGAATATCGGACTCGCTTCGGCGGACCGGAACTTCGGTGACAGTCTCCAGGCAAAGGTTTGAGGTTCCATCGCCGGCGGCATCGGCGGGGAACGAAAGTTTCAGTGGTGGCTGTAGCTCAGTTGGTTAGAGTACCGGATTGTGATTCCGGTGGTCGGGGGTTCGAATCCCCTCAGCCACCCCACTGATTCAACCGCATCGGCGCAGCCGAAACGGTATTGCAATAAACAGAAAGCACGCTACAATGTGCGTCTGAGTTTCACGGGCCGTTAGCTCAGTTGGTAGAGCAGTTGACTCTTAATCAATAGGTCCAAGGTTCGAATCCTTGACGGCCCACCAAGACGGAAGCCACCTGGTACGCCAGGTGGCTTTTTTCTTATAAGTGTGACCCTTTCGTTTCGATGGGTCACACGTTGCAGGGCCTCGCCTGGCGTGGATCTGCAACGCAGCGGGATCGCAGTACTGGTTTCAACGATGTTGAAGAAAGTGCTTGCACCCACCGAGCGGATCGGGTCATAATTCGCGCCCCGATTTCGGGCTGTTAGCTCAGTTGGTAGAGCAGTTGACTCTTAATCAATAGGTCCAAGGTTCGAATCCTTGACAGCCCACCAGACGAAAGCCACTTGGTTCGCCAAGTGGCTTTTTTCTTGTCTGCGCGCCGGGTTGAGCGTGCGGATGTCAGTGCGCTGGCTGGTGTGGAGTCCCCTTGAGTCAAGGGGGCGCGGCGAAGCCGCGGGGATGTGGGGGCTGATGAAGTGGGGCCCGCGCTTTGCCGCGCAAAGCGTGGGGCTGCGGCG
>NZ_QXDB01000002.1:0-570958 GCF_003550055.1 Stenotrophomonas sp. AG209 | reverse complement strand
GTCCCCTTGAGTCAAGGGGGCGCGGCGAAGCCGCGGGGATGTGGGGGCTGATGAAGTGGGGCCCGCGCTTTGCCGCGCAAAGCGTGGGGCTGCGGCGCGAATGCGCGGCAGCTTCCCACTTGGTTCGCCAAGTGGCTTTTTTCTTGTCTGCGCGCCGGGTTGAGCGTGCGGATGTCAGTGCGCTGGCTGGTGTGGAGCCCCCTTGAGTCAAGGGGGCGCGGCGAAGCCGCGGGGATGTGGGGGCTGATGAAGTGGGGCCCGCGCTTTGCCGCGCAAAGCGTGGGGCTGCGGCGCGAATGCGCGGCAGCTTCCCACTTGGTTCGCCAAGTGGCTTTTTTCTTGTCTGCGCGCCGGGTTGAGCGTGCGGATGTCAGTGCGCTGGCTGGTGTGGAGCCCCCTTGAGTCAAGGGGGCGCGGCGAAGCCGAGGGGATGTGGGGGCTGATGAAGTGGGGCCCGCGCTTTGCCGCGCAAAGCGCGGGGCTGCGGCGCGAATGCGCGGCAGCTTCCCACTTGGTTCGCCAAGTGGCTTTTTTCTTGTCTGCGCGCCGGGTTGAGCGTCATCCACGCATGGCGTGGATCTACTGAAGCGGTGCTGAAATCAGGGGCATACGCGTCATCAGTGTTTTCAATGCTGTGCGCTGCTTCTCACCGCATCGCGTCCTGCATCGCACCCAATGGATCTTCCGCGCCGATGGCGCATGCACGAAGGAAGATGTTGATGGCTGAGATCACTCGATTGCACCGCACGCTGTGGGTTCCCTTCGCGTTGATGGCACTGGCGGCCTGCACGCCGGGCAATGATCCCGCGCAGACCGTCGAGCGCGATGCGAGCGCGGAGAGCATTCCGGCGCGCCCGGTCGGTGACGCCATGCAGATGCAGCCGGCCCAGCCTGCGGAAGGGGAGGTCCTGCCCGACGCGGTGGACATGCAGCGCAATGCGGACGGTTCGGTGGATGTGCGCAAGGCTGCGCCGGAGTCGGTGGCCCTGCGTCGTACCGACGATGGGGGCGTGGAGGTCCGGAAGGTGGATGCGGCCGTCGACTCAGGCGCAGGCGTGGCACCGGCCCGCGCCGTCCCGCAGCAGTAAGCCGCAACCGCCCCGGCGGGCCGCGCGCCCGCCGGGGTGGCTGCGACGCAGTGATGGCGCGGAGCGCAGTGGATTCAGCTTTGTGCAGGCCTTCCGATTCCAGTCGCCGCCTGCGACAATGAACTCCTGTGCCGGCCACGCGAAAGTGGCGGAATTGGTAGACGCCCTGGATTTAGGTTCCAGTGCCGCAAGGCGTGGGGGTTCGAGTCCCCCCTTTCGCACCAGTGCCGGCCTGTCCCCGCCCTGATCGGGCCATCGGCGCCCCCTTGACCGGCACGCGCTGGCAGTGCAGGCCGAATTGGGCGAAACTAAAGGGCTGCGGCAAGCAGGCGCGTCCCAGACGTCGTGTCCTTACAACCGTTTCATCCCAATCATCGAGCCGGGGGCCTGGGCCACCGGTGGCAGGAGTTAACATGCAAGCTTCGATCGAATCCACCGGCAACCTGGAACGCCGCCTGAGCTTCTCGCTGCCGGAAGAGCGTCTGCAGAGCCACATCGTCGGCCGCCTGGGCGAAATCGCCCGCACCACCCGCATCAAGGGTTTCCGTCCGGGCAAGGTGCCGGCCAAGGTGATCGAGCAGCGCTTCGGCGCGCAGGTCCGTGGCGAGGCGCTGGACGGCCTGCTGCGCGAGACCTTCGATGCCGCCGTGCGCGAGCACGACCTGCGCATCGTCGGCAGCCCGCGCATCGACAAGGGCGACGAGGGTGAGTTCTCCTTCGTGGCCACCGTGGAAGTGGTGCCGGACTTCGGCGACATCGACGTCAGCAAGCTGACCGTCGTGCGCCACAGCGCCGAGATCACCGACGCCGACATCGACCAGATGATCGAGAACCTGCAGAACCAGCGTCGTACCTGGGCCCCGGTCAGCCGTGGCGCGCAGGACGGTGACCTGGTCGCGGTGGAAACCTGGTCGCAGGCCGGCGAAGAGCGCCTGCCGGCCGAAGGCACCGAGAAGGGTTCGATCGTGCTCGGCCAGGGCATGATGTTCGACACCATTGAAAAGGGCCTGGTCGGCCTGGCCAAGGGCGAAGAAAAGACCCTGGACGTCGAGTTCCCGGCTGACTGGCGCGTGCCGGTGCTGGCCGGCAAGACCGTGCAGGTCACCGTCAAGGTCGCCGAAGTGTCCGAGCCGGTCGTGCCGGCGGTCGACGAAGCCTTCATCAAGAGCTTCGGCGTGAAGGGCGGCGACGTCGAGCAGTTCCGCAGCGACATCCGCGCCAACCTGGAGCGCGAGCTGAAGGGCGCGCTGATGAACCGCCTGCGCCGTGAAGTGGGCGAGCAGCTGATCGCCGCCTACGCCTCGGTGGAAATGCCGCCGCGCCTGGTCGAGAACGAAGCCCGCGCCATGCTGGCCCAGCAGGTCGAGCAGATCCGCCGCAATGGCCAGAACGTCGGCGAAATCCCGGCAGATGCCCATGAAGGTTTCAAGGACGCCGCCGCCAAGCGCGTACTGGTCGGCCTGCTGGTCGGTGAAGTGGCCCGCATCAACGACCTGCGCCTGGAAGCCAAGCGCCTGAACGAAACGATGCGTCTGATCGCTTCGACCTACGAAGAGCCGGAACAGGTCATTGAGATGTACCGCAACGACCCCCAGCTGATGTCTGGCCTGCAGAACCGCGTGATGGAAGAGCAGGTGATCGACTGGATCGCCGAGCGTGCCCAGCACACCGAAGAGAAGCTGTCGTTCCAGGACGCGATCCGCCAGTAATCCCGGGCGGATCACCGGATGCCCCGCGCCTTTGCCGGCGCGGGGTTGTTGCCCCCCAAGATAGGTACCTCACGTAATGGACAACCGAACCAAAGCCCTGAACCTGGTTCCGATGGTGGTCGAGCAGACCAGCCGCGGCGAGCGTGCCTACGACATCTATTCGCGCCTGTTGAAGGAGCGCCTGATCTTCCTCGTGGGCCCGATCGACGATCACATGGCCAATGTGGTGGTGGCGCAGTTGCTGTTCCTGGAATCGGAAAACCCGGAAAAGGACATCAACATCTACATCAACTCGCCGGGTGGCGTGGTCACCGCCGGCATGGCGATCTACGACACCATGCAGTACATCAAGCCGAATGTGAGCACCACCTGCATCGGCCAGGCCGCCTCGATGGGCGCCCTGCTGCTGGCCGCGGGCGAAGCCGGCAAGCGCTATGCGCTGCCGAATTCGCGCGTGATGATCCATCAGCCGCTGGGTGGCTACCAGGGCCAGGCCACCGACATCGACATCCACGCGCGCGAGATCCTGACCCTGCGTTCGCGCCTGAACGAGGTGCTGGCCAAGCACACCGGCCAGTCGCTGGAGACGATCGCCCGCGACACCGAGCGCGACAACTTCAAGAGCGCCTTCGAGGCGCAGGCCTACGGTCTGGTCGACCAGGTCCTGGAGCGTCGTCCGGATGAGTCGATCCAGGCCGGTTGACCGGCCTTCACGGGGCCATGGAGGCCCCGTTCCTGCAGGGTCGGGCGGGACTGGCGTCCCCTCGGCCCTGTGCTATTCTCGAATCGAACCCCCGTTCAGCGGGTGGGGTAACTGGGTAAGCGAAGCATGAGCGAAGACCGCCAAGGTCGTTCCACGGACACCGGCAAGATCCTCTACTGCTCTTTCTGCGGCAAGAGCCAGCATGAAGTGCGCAAGCTGATTGCGGGTCCGAGCGTATTCATCTGCGATGAGTGCGTGGAGCTGTGCAACGACATCATCCGTGAGGAACTCGAGGAAAAGGCGCAGTCGGCGCGCAGTTCGCTGCCCAAGCCGCGCGAGATCCTCGAGGTCCTCGACCAGTACGTGATCGGCCAGAACCGCGCCAAGCGCACCTTGGCCGTGGCCGTGTACAACCACTACAAGCGCATCGAGAGCCGGCAGAAGAACGACGACGTCGAACTGGCGAAGTCGAACATCCTGCTGGTCGGCCCGACCGGTTCGGGCAAGACGCTGCTGGCCGAGACCCTGGCCCGCCTGCTCAACGTGCCGTTCACCATGGCCGACGCCACCACGCTGACCGAAGCCGGTTACGTGGGCGAGGACGTGGAGAACATCATCCAGAAGCTGCTGCAGAAGTGCGACTACGACGTCGAGAAGGCGCAGCAGGGCATCGTCTACATCGATGAAATCGACAAGATCTCGCGCAAGAGCGAGAACCCGTCGATCACCCGCGATGTGTCCGGCGAAGGCGTGCAGCAGGCCCTGCTGAAGCTGATCGAAGGCACCGTGGCCAGCGTTCCGCCGCAGGGCGGCCGCAAGCACCCGCAGCAGGAATTCCTGCAGGTGGACACCAAGAACATCCTGTTCATCTGCGGCGGCGCGTTCGCCGGGCTGGACAAGGTGATCCAGGCCCGTTCCACCGACGTCGGCAGCATCGGCTTCGGCGCCAAGGTGAAGAGCAGCGAGCGCAAGCAGGAAGTGGGCAAGGTGCTGGCTGAAGTCGAGCCGGAAGACCTGATCAAGTTCGGCCTGATTCCCGAGTTCGTCGGCCGCCTGCCGGTGGTGGCGACCCTGGAGGAGCTGGACGAGCCGGCCCTGATCAAGATCCTGACCGAGCCGAAGAACGCCATCACCAAGCAGTTCAAGAAGCTGTTCGAGATGGAGAACGTCGAGCTGGAGTTCCGTCCGGACGCGTTGTCGGCCATCGCCAGGAAGGCGCTCAAGCGCAAGACCGGTGCCCGTGGCCTGCGCACCATCGTCGAATCGGTCCTGCTGGACACCATGTACGACCTGCCGTCGCAGGAAAACGTCAGCAAGGTGGTGGTGGACGAGTCGGTGATCGAGCACAAGTCCGAGCCGTACCTGATCTACCAGACCCCGGCGGCCCCTGAACAGAAGGCCGCAGGCGCCGAGTGATCCTTCCAGGTTGTTGATTGGAAAGGATTTTCAAGGAATGCCTTGCATCTGAAAGCCGATGGCCCCATAACGGGGCCATCGGCTTTTTTTGTCTCCGGAAGATGCCCTCCCGGAGGCGGTTTTCCCCTTCCCTGGAGCCCCCATGGCCCGTTCCCCAAGTGAAACCCTCGACCTGCCGGTCCTGCCGCTGCGCGACGTAGTGGTGTTCCCGCACATGGTCATCCCGCTGTTCGTCGGCCGTGACAAGTCCATGCACGCGCTCGAACAGGCAATGGAAGCGGACAAGCGCATCCTGCTGCTGGCGCAGAAGTCGGCCGAGACCGACGACCCGCATGCGGCCGACCTCTACCAGGTCGGTACGCTGGCGCAGGTGCTGCAGCTGCTGAAGCTGCCCGACGGCACCATCAAGGTGCTGGTCGAAGGCCTGTCGCGCGTGCAGGTCACCCACGTCGACGAGCGCAACGGCTCGCTGCACGGCCAGGCCGTGGAGATCGACGCCAGCGATGAGCGCGGAGCGCGCGAGGTCGAGGCGATCGCCCGCTCGCTGATGTCGCTGTTCGAGCAGTACGTGAAGACCAACCGCAAGTTGCCGCCGGAACTGCTGCAGACGCTGTCGGGCATCGATGAGCCGGCGCGCCTGGCCGACACCATCGCCGCGCACATCAGCGTGCGCCTGGCCGACAAGCAGCGCCTGCTGGAAACGCTGGCCGTGAGCGATCGCCTGGAGATGCTGGTCGGCCTGGTCGATGGCGAGATCGACGTGCAGCAGATGGAGAAGCGCATCCGCGGCCGCGTGAAGTCGCAGATGGAGAAGAGCCAGCGCGAGTACTACCTCAACGAACAGATGAAGGCCATCCAGAAGGAACTGGGTGACCTGGATGACGCGCCGGGTGAACTGGAAGAACTGGCCCGCAAGATCGCCGAAGCCGGCATGCCGAAGGCCGTTGAAGCCAAGGCGCGCAACGAACTGAACAAGCTCAAGCAGATGTCGCCGATGTCGGCTGAAGCGGCCGTCGTGCGCAACTACCTGGAGTGGTTGCTGGGGGTGCCGTGGAAGAAGCGCAGCAAGGTGCGCAAGGACCTGAAGGCCGCGCAGGACACCCTCGATGCCGATCACTACGGCCTGGAGAAGGTCAAGGAACGCATCCTTGAATACCTGGCGGTGCAGTCGCGCGTGAAGCAGATGAAGGGTCCGATCCTGTGCCTGGTCGGTCCGCCGGGCGTGGGCAAGACTTCGCTCGGCCAGTCCATCGCCAAGGCCACCAACCGCAAGTTCGTGCGCATGTCGCTGGGCGGCGTACGCGACGAGGCCGAGATCCGTGGCCACCGTCGTACCTACGTCGGTTCGATGCCGGGCCGCATCGTGCAGAACCTCAACAAGGTCGGCAGCAAGAACCCGCTGTTCGTGCTCGATGAGATCGACAAGATGTCGATGGACTTCCGTGGCGATCCGTCTTCGGCGCTGCTGGAAGTGCTCGATCCGGAGCAGAACAACGCGTTCAACGACCACTACCTGGAAGTGGACCTGGACCTGTCCGAAGTGATGTTCGTGGCCACCTCGAACTCGCTCAACATTCCGGGCCCGCTGCTGGACCGCATGGAAGTGATCCGCATCCCCGGCTACACCGAGGACGAGAAGCTCAACATCGCCACCCGCTACCTGGTGCCGAAGCAGATCAAGGCCAACGGCCTGCAGCCGGAAGAGCTGGAGATCGGCAGTGATGCGATCCAGGACATCGTGCGCTACTACACGCGCGAATCGGGCGTGCGCAACCTGGAACGCGAGATCGCCAAGATCTGCCGCAAGGTGGTGAAGGAGATCGCGCTGGCCGGGCCGCAGCCGGTGAAGGCGAAGAAGGGCGCGAAGAAGTCCAAGGCGCTGGTGAGCGTGTCCAGCAAGAACCTGGACAAGTACCTGGGCGTGCGTCGTTTCGACTTCGGCCGTGCCGAGGAAGAGAACGAGATCGGCCTGGTCACCGGCCTGGCCTGGACCGAAGTCGGTGGCGATCTGCTGCAGATCGAATCGACGCTGGTGCCGGGCAAGGGCCAGCTGATCCTGACCGGCCAGCTCGGCAACGTGATGAAGGAATCGGCGTCGGCGGCGCTGTCGGTGGTGCGTTCGCGCGCGGTCGGCTTCGGCATCGACAGCGACTTCCTGCAGAAGCACGACGTGCACCTGCACGTGCCCGATGGCGCCACGCCGAAGGACGGCCCGAGTGCCGGTGCGGCGATGGTCACCTCGCTGGTGTCGATGCTGACCAAGGTGCCGGTGCGCGCCGATGTGGCGATGACCGGCGAGATCACCCTGCGTGGTCGCGTCACCGCCATCGGTGGCCTGAAGGAGAAGCTGCTGGCTGCACTGCGTGGCGGCATCCGCACGGTCATCATCCCGGAAGAGAACCGCAAGGACCTGGCCGACATCCCGGCCAACGTCACCCGCGATCTGGAGATCGTGCCGGTGAAGTACATCGAAGAAGTCCTGGACCTGGCGCTGGAGCGTCCGTTGGCACCGAAGAAGGCGCGCAAGAGTGCGCAACGTGTCACGGTGCGCAGCAAGGCCAAACCGAGTGGAAACGCGCGCGTCAAGCATTGACGCGCGCTGTCCAATGGCCCGAAACCCGCGTCGTTGCTGGCTTTCCAGCTTGCGTGGGGGTAGGGCCGCTGGTATAAAAGCAGCACTCGCGAATGAGTGATCGCAGTCTGGCGATCGCTGAATTCGGCGAACCGTTTCCACATGGCGGCCGCATGCAGAGCGCGTGCGGTTGCTTCCCTGTCGAATAAGCGGAACCCACCGCCAAAGGAGTTGTAGAGAATGAACAAGACCGAATTGATCGATGCCGTTGCTGAAGCTGCAGACCTGACCAAGGCCGAGTCCAGCCGCGCTGTCGATGCCGTCGTTGCTGCCGTCACCAAGGCGCTGAAGGACGGCGATGCGGTCACCCTGGTTGGCTTCGGTACCTTCCAGGTCCGCGACCGTGCTGCCCGCACCGGCCGCAACCCGAAGACCGGCGACACCATCAAGATCGCTGCTTCGAAGAATCCGTCGTTCAAGGCTGGTAAGGCCCTGAAGGATGCTGTAAACTAAGCGGCTCGCTGGGGTGCTTAGCTCAGCGGTAGAGCGTCTCCTTTACACGGAGAGGGTCGGGGGTTCGAAACCCTCAGCACCCACCACAGCACCGCGGTAAAAGTTTGAGTGTGGAGCGGTAGTTCAGCTGGTTAGAATGCTGGCCTGTCACGCCGGAGGTCGCGGGTTCGAGTCCCGTCCGCTCCGCCATTCAACGAGGCCTCCGGCCAAAAGCTGGAGGCTTTGTTTTCTCCCCGGTCCAGGCCGGCTGAAAGCAAAAAAAGCAACAACGCGGAGCGGTAGTTCAGCTGGTTAGAATGCTGGCCTGTCACGCCGGAGGTCGCGGGTTCGAGTCCCGTCCGCTCCGCCATTACATCGAGGCCCCCGGCCTAAAGCTGGGGGCCTTGTCTTCTCACCGACAGGTTCGGGAGGAAGACGAAAAGGTTTTTGCAAGAACGGAGCGGTAGTTCAGCTGGTTAGAATGCTGGCCTGTCACGCCGGAGGTCGCGGGTTCGAGTCCCGTCCGCTCCGCCATTGCAGAATTCTTAAGTCCCTGTGAAAAAACTTTGAAAAAAGTGTTCATCGGGCTGGGTTTCCAGAGAGTCTTCGGATATACTGGGCACCTGCAAAGTTCAAGCGCGGAGCGGTAGTTCAGCTGGTTAGAATGCTGGCCTGTCACGCCGGAGGTCGCGGGTTCGAGTCCCGTCCGCTCCGCCAACTTCAAAAGCCCTCGGCGCAAGCCGGGGGCTTTTTCTTTGTGGCGCGCCGAACGTTGCCGATGCCGCGGGTGGCGCATCGCCGGCGGAGATGGGCGCAGGCCACGCCGGTGCTGCTTTTGGTCCCTGCGGCGAAGCGGGTTACACTGCCGGGCTCGCCAATCAGGCCTTGTGATTCCTCACCATGCTGCAGAAACTCCGCGACAAGACCTCAGGCTGGATCGTCACCGTGATCCTGGGGCTGCTGATGATTCCGTTCCTGTTCGTGATCGACAACAGCTACCTCGGTGGCGTTGGCGCACAGAACGTGGCCAAGGTTTCCGCGCCGCCGACCTGGTGGCGTTCGGCGCCGTCGTGGTGGCCGGTGCGCATGCTGTGGCAGCATCACGAGATCAGCTCGCAGGATTTCCGCACGCGTTTCGAGCAGGAGCGCATGCGTGAGCGCCAGCAGCAGGGCGACAACTTCGACCCGCGCGCGTTCGAGAGCACCGAGAACAAGATGGCCGTGCTCGACCAGCTGATCGACGAGCAGGTCGTGCGCCTGGTCGGTGAGCAGGCCGGCGTGGTGATCGGCGACGGTGCGGTGCGCGAGTACATCGCGACCATGCCGGCGTTCCTCGATTCGAACGGCAAGTTCAACGAGAACAACTATCGCCTGGCGCTGGCCGGCAGCAACCCGCCGCGTACGCCGACCCAGTTCCAGGAACTGGTGCGTGAGAGCCTGCAGCAGTCGGTGATCCCGTCGGGCCTGCAGAGCTCCGGCTTCGTCACCCAGGCCGAGACCGAGCGCCTGTTGAAGCTGCTGGGTGAAACCCGCGACGTCGAGCTGGCCGCGTTGCCGCCCGTGCCGGCCGATACCGCGCCGGTCACCGATGAGCAGATCAAGAAGTGGTACGACAGCCACGGCAAGGATTTCCGCCAGGCCGAGAGCGTGTCGCTGGAGTACGTCGAGATCAACGGCGCGAACCTGCCGGCACCGACCGCGGCCGATGAAGCGACCCTGCGCAAGCGCTATGAAGACGAGAAGGCGAAGTTCACCTCGCCGGAGCAGCGCCAGGCCTCACACATCCTGATCACCGGTGATGGCGCCGAAGCCAAGGCGAACAAGATTGCTGCCGAAGCCAAGGCCGCCGGTGCCGATTTCGGAGCGCTGGCCAAGGCCAATTCGGAAGATCCGGGCTCCAAGGACCAGGGCGGTGACCTGGGCTGGGTCGAGCGCGGTGCGATGGTGAAGCCGTTCGAGGACGCACTGTTTGCGGCCAAGGCCGGTGACGTGATCGGCCCGGTGAAAACCGAGTTCGGCTACCACATCATCAAGGTGGCCGCTGTGCGCGGTGGCCAGGGCAAGTCGTTCGAGGAAGTGCGTGACACGCTGGCCGCCGAGCAGCTGAAGGCGGACGGTGAGCGTGGCTTCAACGAGCTGGCCGGTCACCTGGTCGATGCCATCAACAAGAGCCCGAGCGACCTGGCCGCTGCGGCCAAGGAAGTGAACCTGCCGCTGCAGACGCTGGGCCCGATCACCCGCGCGACCGCCAGTGGCATTGCCGCTGACCCGGCGGTGCTGCGTGCAGCGTTCTCCGACGTGCTGGTGCAGGACGGTACCGCCAGCGACCCGATCGCCCTGGGTGGCGCGACCAACCACAGCGTGGTCATCCGCGTGGCTGCGCACACTCCGGAACAGGCGCTGCCGCTGGACAAGGCCCGTGAGCAGGTGATCGCCGCGATCCGTGCTGACCGCCAGCGCCAGGCCAGCGACAAGGCCGCCGATGCCATTCTGGCCAAGCTGAAGGCGGGCGCCACCCTGCAGTCGCTGGCTGCCAGCGAGAAGCTGCAGCTGAGCCCGATGCCGGGCCTGCCGCGCAGCCAGCCGGTGCCGACCCCGGAAATCAACCGCGCGATCTTCAGTGCGCCAGTGCCGGCCGAAGGCAAGCCGAGCTATGGCAAGGTCGACGTCAATGGCCACGCGCTGCTGTTCGCGGTGAACAAGGTCAATCCGGGCGACATCAAGGAAGTGACTGCAGAGCAGCAGAAGCAGCTGAAGGAACAGCTGAGCCAGATCGACGGCATGGCCGCGGCCAAGGCCTACATCGAGGCGATGCGCAAGAAGTTCGTGGTCCAGACCACCGAAGCGAACCTGTAAGCCTCGCCGGCAGCAGGTACGAAAAGGCCCGGCAATGCCGGGCCTTTTTTGTGCCTTCGCCTTGCTTGTGGCGCGCTTGAGCTTTGGTAGTGGTCGAGCTTGCTCGACCGCCTTTTGTAGCGTCGAGCCATGCTCGACTGCGTCTGCTGGGCGCAGGCATGAAAAAGCCGAGCATGGGCTCGGCTCTACAGGAAACAGGGCAGGGCGCGGTGGTGCCGCGCCTGACTCAGTCTTCGACGCGCAGCACGGCGCCCGGCTTCAGCACGCTGCTGCCGCTCAGGCCGTTCAGCGACAGCAGGGCCTTGACCGGCATGCCGTAGCGGCGGGCAATGGTCCAGGCCGACTCGCCATCACGCACGGTGTGGCGGCGGCTGCGCGGACGATCAGCAATCGCGGCGACGGTCTTGGCGACCTGCGGCGTTGGCGTGGCGGCGGCAGCCGGTGCGGCGCTGGCGACCAGCGCAGTGGCTGCTTCCGCGACAGTCGCATTGGCGGCCGAGACCGGTGCCAGCACGCGGGTGGTGCCCGACGAGGCGCGACCCCCCCCAGCCAGGGCAGGGTTCAGGCGGGCGATCCTGGCCGGGTCCAGGGCGCGCTGTGCGGCCCACTGCTGGACGCTGGTGCCAGCCGGCAGGGTGTGGTCCTTCAGCACCGGCACGGTGCGGTCCAGCGAGGCCATCACGCCCGGCTGGTCTTCCACGTCTTCCAGCACGCAGGCCAGGGCATGCAGCTTCTCGACGTAGGCGTAGGTGACCGGCGACAGGCCGGGCAGCGCCGACGGCTTGGCGTTCTGCGCATTCATGCCGGCCTTGCGCAGCGACTGCAGCACGCGGTACTCACCAGCGTTGTAGGCCATGGTGGCCAGGCGCCAGTCGCCGCCGAACATCCCGTGCAGGGTCTTCAGGTAGCGCACTGCAGCCTGGGTCGAATCGACCGCCGACAGGCGGCCGTCGTAGCCGTTGGCCATGGGCACGCGGTGGTTGCGCGCGGTGGTGGCGATGAACTGCCACAGGCCGGTCGGGCCGCTGCCGTTGCGGGCGTTGGGCCGATAGCCGCTTTCCACGAACGGAATCAGTGCGAATTCGGTAGGCAGGTTGGCCTTGCGCAGCTCTTCGACCACGTAGCCGAACAGCACCAGCGCATCGTCATCCTGGTTGGCCAGGCGCGACGGGGCGTGGGCGAACTGCTTCTGCCAGCGCGGGCTGGTGGCGTCGGCGTTGCAGGTAGGCTCGGCCAGGCCGTCGCGGAAGCTGGAGAAGATCTCCTGGCCATTGCGGACCGACGCGGCCGGCAACGCGGCCGGATCCAGCGGCAGGGCCGCGGCGGCGGTCAGGTTCTGGCTGATGCCGGCGCCCAGCGACTGGGCACCGGCGGTTCCGGCCAGCCCCAGGACCAGGCCCAGGGCCAGCGGCAGACTTCGGCGCATCATGCGCGGAAGCCGTCTTTCCAGTGCCGGAGGCCGGCCATGACGTCGACGTCGTCAACGACGTCGCGGCCCAGGTGCGCCGACACTGCCGCGCGGATCGGCGCAGTGTGCACACGCAGGAACGGATTGCAGTCGAATTCGTTGGCCAGGGTTACCGGCAGGGTGGAACGGTCATCGCGGCGCATGGCCAAAGCCTCCTCTTGGCGCTGCCACAAGGCAGCGTTGGCGGGGTCGACATGCCGCGCGAAGACGGCATTTGACACGGTGTACTCATGGGCGCAACAAAGCAGCAGTTGCGCGGGCAAGGTACCCAGCTTGCGCATCGATGCCAGAAGCTGGGACGGCGTACCTTCGAACAGGCGTCCACAGCCCAGGCTGAACAACGAATCTCCGCTGAAAAGATGTTCAGCAGTGTGAAACGCGATGTGGCTGCGGGTATGCCCGGGCACGGATAGTACGTGGAACGTCCGGCCCAGTGCCTGAACGCGTTCACCTTCGCCGACCCGCTCGGTTGCCGTGGGGATGCGCTCTTCGACCGGCGCGATGACCCGTACACCGGGAAAACGTGCCTGCAGCGCGGGCACGCCACCGATGTGGTCATCGTGGTGGTGGGTGAGCAGGATCGTGTCCACGCGCAGGCCCTGATCGGCCAGCGCAAGCACCGGCGCGGCATCGCCGGGATCGACGACCACGGCGGCGCCAGCGTCGTCGATCAACGTCCAGATGTAGTTGTCCGCAAATGCGGGCAGGGCAGTCAGTCGCATAGAATTGGACCATGCCCGCGCTGCAGAGCACCCGTCAAGCGAGCCAGACCCCGTGGTTCGACAGTGAACCGGCGGAGTCCTTGCGCGTGCTGGAGCGGCAGTTGCTGCTGCCGCAGCTGTCGGTGCTGCCGACGCAGCCCTGGCTGTGGATCGCGCCGAGTGCTGCCTGGCTGGACGATGCGCAGCTGGGCGGGCGTGGCCTTCGCCTGTTCCGGCAGGGGCAGGGCTATGCCGGTGACACCCGCTGTGCGCTGCCGCTGCCGCTGGCGAACGAGAGCGTCAACGCGGTCGTGCTGCAGCATGTCACCACGGGTGATGCCGACCAGCTGCTGGACGAGTGCGAACGCGTACTGATGCCGGGTGGCCACCTGTGGCTGAGCAGCCTCAACCCGTTCAGCCCTTACCGCACGCACTGGCGCCAGCACGGACTGGTGGTGCGCACGCCACAGCGGATCCGCCTGCTGCTCGGCCGCCACGGGCTGGAGTGCGACGATATGCGTTACCTCGGCCCGCTCTGGCGCGGCGCCGGCAGCCGCCGCCCGGGCGGTTGGGCGCCGCTGCGTGCGGCCTGCCTGTTCCATGCTGAAAAGCGCACGCTGGCCCTGCCCGGGCCGAAACCGTTGCCGGTGCGTTGGCACGGCACCGTTGCTACCTGATCTGGAGTTGTATTGAAAACCATCGAAATCCACACCGACGGTTCCTGCCTTGGCAATCCCGGCCCCGGCGGCTGGGCTGCGCTGCTGCGCTACAAGGGCCACGAACGTGAACTGAGCGGCGGCGAAGCGCACACCACCAACAACCGGATGGAGCTGATGGCGGCCATTTCCGGGCTGGAGACGCTCACCGAGCCGTGCAACATCGTGCTCTATACCGATTCGCAGTATGTGCGGCAGGGCCTGACGCAGTGGATGCCCGGCTGGATCCGCAAGAACTGGAAGACCGCCGGCGGCGACCCGGTGAAGAACCGCGAACTGTGGGAGCGCCTGCATGCCGCGACGCTGCGGCACCAGATCGACTGGCGCTGGGTGAAGGGCCACTCCGGTGACCCGGACAACGAGCGGGTGGATACCCTGGCGCGCAACGCAGCCATCCAGATCCGCGACTCGAGCCCGGTAAACTGAGCCCATGCGTCAGATCATCCTCGATACCGAAACCACCGGCCTGGAATGGAAGAAGGGCAACCGCATCGTTGAAATCGGCTGCGTGGAGCTGTTCAAGCGCCGCCCGACCGGCAACAACTACCACCAGTACATCAAGCCGGACTGCGAGTTCGAACAGGGCGCGCAGGAAGTCACCGGCCTGACCCTGGAGTTCCTGGCTGACAAGCCGGACTTCGCGCAGATCGCCGATGAGTTCCTGGCGTTCATCGATGGCGCCGAGCTGATCATCCACAACGCGGCATTCGACCTCGGCTTCCTCGACAACGAGCTGTCGCTGCTGGGCCCGCAGTACGGGAAGATCACTGACCGCTGCACGGTGATCGATACCCTGGTGATGGCGCGCGAGCGCTTCCCGGGCCAGCGCAATTCGCTGGATGCGCTGTGCAAGCGGCTGGGTGTGGACAACTCGCACCGTGCACTGCATGGCGGCCTGCTTGATGCGCAGATCCTGGGCGACGTCTATATCGCGCTGACCTCGGGCCAGGAGGAAATCGGCTTCGGTCTGGGCGATGACGATGGCGGTGGCGCCGGTGCGGCGCTGCAGGCCTTCGATACCAGCAAGCTGCTGCCGCGCCCGCGCGTGGTGGCGACGCCGTCGGAGCTGGAAGCGCATACCGCGCGGCTGGAGCGGCTGCGCAAGAAGGCCGGCCACGCATTGTGGGATGGCCCGAAGGCGGAAGAAGCCGCCAGCGCGTAATACACCGGGGTAGTGCCGGCCGCTGGCCGGCATCTGCGTGATACGCGGGTTCCCGGTGAGCCGGCCAGCGGCCGGCACTGCCGCATCCACGCATGGCGTGGATCTACGGGTTAATGGCAGCGCACCAGGATCACGCTGATGTTGTCGCGGCCACCGCCGTCGAGCGCGGCGGCGACAAGGGTGTCCACGCATTCCTGCGCGCTTGCATCCTCGAACGCCAGGGTGCGGGCGATGCCGCGGTCGTCCACTTCCTCGGTCAGGCCGTCACTGCACAGCAGCAGCTGCATGCCGGGGCGCAGTTCACCGCTGGTGGTGGCCACGTTCAGGTGTGCCGGATCGGTCACGCCCAGCGCCTGGGTGACCACGTTGCGATGCGGATGCGCGCGTGCCTGCTCGGCAGTCAGGTTGCCCTGCGCGACCAGCTCCTGCACCACGCTGTGGTCCTGGCTGAGCTGGGCCAGCTGGCCGTCACGCCACAGATAGGCACGGCTGTCGCCGACCCATGCCACTTCATAGCGATTGCCCTGCACGCGTGCGGCGACCACGGTGGTGCCCATCGGCAGGGTGTCGTTGCGCCGCCGCGAGGCGCGGATGATCTCTTCGTCGGCGGTACGGATGGCGTGGGCCAGCGGCGCGCCACGGCGGATCTCGCGCACGATGGTTTCGCGGGCCAGCGCGCTGGCCACCTCGCCGCAGGCGTGGCCGCCCATGCCATCGGCCACCAGCCACAGGGCCAGCTCGCTGTCACCGTAATAGGTGTCTTCGTTGAGCTCGCGGCGCAGGCCGGGGTGGGTGAGGTGTCCGAATTCGATCATGGTGTGCGGGGGCGGGGTATTGCTGGGGAGACAGGCATCATCGGGGGGCTGCAGGCATCCGGCAAGGCATGCACTCAGGAAATTTTCACTTCGTTGACCGGAATGACTTGTCGTCGGCCTCACTTCCTCGTATGATGCGCGTCCCCGGTCCGCCGGGGACCACCCGGAGAGGTGGCAGAGTGGTTGAATGTACCTGACTCGAAATCAGGCAGGCGTTTATAGCGCCTCGGGGGTTCGAATCCCCCCCTCTCCGCCAGATAAAGAAAAAGGGCTGCCGAAAGGCAGCCCTTTTTCTTTATCTGGCGCGGGACGCGCCGCGCTTTGCGCGTCGCCCCACACGTTGCTGCGCAACGCGTGGGCCCCTCCCTTTGCCGGCCTCTCCCCGCCCCTGTCGGGGCAGGTGCATCAGTAGATCCACGCCATGCGTGGATGCTGTTCCTGCCGAGCTGAACCATCCACGCATGGCGTGGATCTACCCATTCCATCGCGAGCTGCGGGTTAAACTGCCTGCATCACCTGCTGGAGCTTTCCCCATGACCGCTGAAATCCTCGTCCCCGTTTCTTTCGGCGAGCTGCTGGACAAGATCTCGATCCTGCAGATCAAGTCCGAGCGCATCAGCGACGAGGGCAAGTTGGCCAACGTGCGCAGGGAGCTGTCGGCGCTGGAGCAGACCTGGATGGCGCACCCGGCGGCGGTGAAGGACATCGCCAAGCTGCGTGCCGAGCTGAAGGCGGTCAACGAGCAGCTGTGGGATATCGAGGACGACATCCGACTGAAGGAGAAGGCGCAGGCGTTCGACCAGGGCTTCATCGACCTGGCGCGCAGCGTCTACCTGCGCAATGACGAACGCGCGCGCATCAAGAAGGCGATCAACCTGGCGCTGGGTTCGGCGTACGTGGAAGAGAAGTCGTATCAGGATTACGCGCAGCGCGCGTAATCCCGGGGATGCCGATGCAGTAGATCCACGCCATGCGTGGATGGAGCCCGCTGCTCACCCCAGATGGTCGGCGACGTAGCGTTCGAAGGCAGCGATACCGTCTTCAACGGTGATCAGTTCCATCACATCGTCGAACTCGATCTTGGTGCCCCACTTCAGATCGGTGGCCTGCTTGGCGAGGTACTTGCGTGCAGCATCGTCGTAGCGGTCCACGCAGTAGCGACGGTCCGAGTAGGGACCGCTGCGGTTCGGATTGCTGGCCGCATGCAGGCCCAGCACCTTGGCGCCCATCGCGTTGGCGATGTGCATCGGGCCCGAGTCCGGTGTCATCACCAGGTTGGCGCGGGCCAGCAGGGCAGGCAGCTGCTTGAGCGTGTCCTTGCCGACCAGGTCCAGTGCCGGTGTGTGCAGCTGTGCCTGGATGGCGTCGGCCATGCTGCGTTCCAGTTCGCTGCGGCCACCGCACAGCACCACCTGCCAGCCGCGCGTGACCGCGTGGTTGGCCACTGCGGCGTAGCGGTCGGCATACCAGTTACGGCGCACGTGGCTGGAGCAGGGCGAGATCATCAGCACCGGGCGACCATCGTCCTGCCACTGCGCGGCGGCCCACTCATATGCGGACTGCGGCACGGCCAGGTCCCAGCTGACCTCGGCCTGGCGCAGGCCCAGCGGTTCGCAGAAGCTGCCGATGGCATCGAGCACGTGGATGCCGGGACGGTCGGGAATGCGTTCGTTGATGAAAAGCCCATGCAGGTCCTTCGAGCGGCTGCGGTCGTAGCCGATGCGGCGCTCGGCCGGAATGAAGGCCGACAGCAGGTTGGCGCGGAACGCGACCTGCATCTGCAGCAGCGCTTCGAAGCGCCCCGGCGGCAGCTGCCTGCGCAGTTCCTTGACCCCGGCCATGCCGCTCTTCTTGTCGTAGGCATGGAAGGTGACGCCGGGCAGGCCGTCGAGCAGCTTGTGGCCGACCTTGTCGATGATCCAGTGGATCGGCGTGTCCGGGCGCGCGGCCTGCAGGGTACGCACCAGGGGCACCACGTGGGTGACATCGCCAAGTGCGGACAGGCGCAGGAGGCACAAGGAGGAGGACGCTGATGCCATGTGTTGTTAGACTCAATGAAATGGTCGCATTCGACGCCAATGAAGCGCTGACGCCATGCCGCGAGGGTCGCGGCATCGGGGCCATTCTGTTCGACCGCGAGCGGCTGCGGCAAGCCGAGATCGGCCTGTTCTCGCCCCAGCACTGGGGCAGCAGGGCCCGGCCGGTGGGCGAGGGCGGCCGTGGCAGTGCCTGGTTCGTCGATGCGCCGTTCGGTGCCAGCGTGCTGCGCCACTACCTGCGCGGCGGCATGGCGGCCCGTATCAGCCATGACCAGTACCTCTGGCGCGGTGCGGACCGGACCCGCAGCTTCGCCGAATTCCGGCTGATGCGCGCGCTGCGCGAGAAGAAGCTGCCGGTGCCCCGACCATTGGCGGCCTTCTACATGCGCGAGGGCCTGCGCTACCGGGCGGCGATCCTGATGGAGCGGATCGAGGGCGTGCGCTCGCTGGCCGACCGCGCACTGGTGGCCGGCCGGGGTGCTCCCTGGGAGGAGACCGGGCGCCTGATCGCCCGCTTCCACCGTGCCGGGCTGGACCATGCCGACCTCAACGCGCACAACATCCTGTTCGATGGCAGCGGCCATGGCTGGCTGATCGATTTCGATCGCGGCGTGATCCGCATCCCGGCCACCGCCTGGCGCGAGCGCAACCTCAAGCGCCTGCTGCGCTCGCTGATCAAGCTGCGCGGCGAGCGCAGCGTGGAAGACGTGCAGAAGGACTACGCGCGGCTGCGCCGCGCCTATGACATGGCCTGGAACCGGGGCACCTGATGGACTGGTCGTTGCGTTTCCTCGGCGTCGGCAATGCGTCGGCGGTCGAGCTGGGGTCGCCGATGTCGGTGATCGAGCGGGAGGGGCGCCCGTGGCTGACCATCGATTGTGGTGGTGAAGGCCTGACCGCGTTCAAGGCGCACTACGGGCACATGCCGCAGGCGCTGTTCGTCACCCATGTGCACCTGGACCACGTGGCCGGCTTCGAGCGCCTGTTCGTGGATACCTTCTTCAATGCGCACCGGCGCGGCAAGGTGCGCCTGTACGTGCCTGCCACGGTGGTGCCGCTGCTGCACAAGCGCATCGGGGATTACCCGAACGTGCTGGCCGAGGGCGGTGCGAACTTCTGGGATGCCTTCCAGTTGATCGTGGTCGGTGAGGCGTTCTGGCACGAGGGCGTGCGCCTGGAAGTGTTTCCGGTGCGCCATCACTGGCCGGAGACGGCCTATGGCCTGCGCCTGCAGGGCGCGTTGACCTGGAGCGGCGATACCCGGCCGATTCCGGAGATGCTGGCCCGCTTCGCCAACGACAACGAACTGATCGCCCACGACTGCGGCCTGCACGGCAATCCGTCGCATACCGGCGTGGACGACCTGGAGCGTGAGTACAGCGCCGAACTGCAGGCGCGAATGATGCTGTACCACTACGCCAGCGCGGCCGATGGCCTGGCATTGGCCGCGCGTGGGCACCGCGTGGCGCAGCCGGGGCAGTGCGTGCCGCTGGCGAGCCCGACCGCGCCGCACGTGCTGGCCCAGGATCCGCCGTGAGTGGTACCGGCCAGCCCGCAGACGCGGCGCTGGCTGCCGAACTGGAGGCGCTGGAGCGTGCACTGCATGCGCCAACCGTGCGGGCCGGCCGCGAGCAACTGGCGGCATTGCTGGATGAGGAATTCAGCGAGATCGGCAGCTCCGGCCGGTGCTATGACCGCGCGGCCGCGCTGGAGGAGATTCCGCTGGAGCGTGCGCAGGTGCAGATCGAATCGGAGCAGTACGCGATCTGGCTGCTGTCGCAGGACCTGGCCCAGGTGCGCTATCGCAGTCGCTATCACCTCGATGGCCAGGCGCAACGCTGGGTGCTGCGCAGTTCGCTGTGGCGCCGGCACGGGGAGGGATGGCGCATGGTGTTCCACCAGGGCACGCCAGAGGCAGGGTAGCGGCGGGTGTTGCCTGGTACGAACGGCTTAAGGGTCAGAGCCCTTTGCCGGGCAAAGGGATCTGACCCCAGTGCAGAAAAGGCGGTGGCCCCGCCGGCTGACCTCGGCGCCCGCGTCGATCGATACCGTTGCTGCCTTCCGGCCCTGGCGGGGTTTTCGACCTAGCGTCGCGAGGGGCCGACGGGGCCACCATAGAGACGTCGGCCGCCCATTGGGCGGCCAGTTCACGGATCAGGGGAAGCAGCGCGCGTCGCGCCGGAGACCACAGCCGGACTGCACATCGGCTGGCCGATGGCAGACGCGCATTCTAGCGCAGGCAGGCCCATCGACGCCAGCTTCGCGCACTGAATCGGCTGTAACCCGTTGCCGGCGGCGGCGGCCGGGGGCTGCCCCCGTTGCTAGAATGCCGGCCAGGAGGAACGACCTCCCCCACATCGGGAATCAAAGACCAGGACGGCCTGGCCCTACCAAGAGGAGGGCCGTCATGGCCTGGATCTATCTGTTGTTCGCCGGCCTGCTGGAAATCGTCTGGGCCGTGTCCATGAAGCAGTCCGAAGGCTTCACCAAGCTCACTCCCACCGTGGTCACCATCATCGGCATGATCGCCAGCTTCTGGTTGCTGGCGGTGGCCATGCGCAGTCTGCCGCTGGGCACCGCCTATACGATCTGGACCGGCATCGGCGCGGTCGGGGCGTTCGTGGTTGGCATCGTGTTTCTCGGCGAGCAGGTCAGCCCGATGCGGATCGGTGCAGCGGTATTGATCGTTTCCGGCCTGGTGCTGATGAAACTCTCGAGCAGCTGAATCCATTTACTTATGGCGGGGAAGGGAATCTCCGCTTGCTGCAGGTATATGCATTTTCGGCAAAACCATTTTGTCCGCCGGTTTTATTTGACGTACGTCATAAAAATAACGAGCGTGATTCACATGCCGCTGGCGCCGCCGGTCGCACAGTGCCGCCATTCGTCAGGCGAAACCGGGGAGTTTTCGCCTTGACGGACACGCCGGCGCGCCCTTTCCAAGGGGCGTCGCGTGAAGATGTGAAGATTTTCAGGAGTTAATGCCGCCAGGCCTTGTTTCCGTGTCGGGAGCCGGGATGGGCCGCATCGTCTTCAAAAAAACTGCCCGCAGTGCCATCCGGTCTTTTCAGGGAGATTTACCGATGAACCGCATTTACCGTCTGGTTTTCAATCGCGCCCTCGGCGTAATGCAGGTTGCTTCGGAGGTCGCCCAGAATCCTGGCGGAAGTGCGGCTACCGCGAAGCGGCCACCGCGACTGCGGGCGCATCAGCTGGCGGTGGCACTGGCGGCCACGCTGGCCAGTGGATCGGCATTCGCGGCGTGCACGACACCGGGCCCGACCATCACCTGCACCGGAACCACCAACAATTTCGTCGACGCCACCAATGGTGTCCAGGTGACCGTGGCAGCTGGCGCGAACGTAGGAAGTACCGCTGGCCTGGGGAATTCGATGACGTTGAGCGGCAATGGCATCCAGCTCACCAACAACGGCACGATCGGCACCAATGTCGGCCTCTTTGCTGCCTCCGGCGCGGTGCTGGGCAATGCCAGTGGCCAGGCGATCAGCGTTACCAACAGCGCGACCGGCACGCTTCAGGGCTTCATTGATATTGGCTCCCTGCTGGGCGCGAATGGCCGCGCGCTGTCCGTGCAGAATGGCGCAGGCGGTGTCACCACGATCAACAATGCCGGCACCGTCAACATGAATTTCCTGCTGGGCGGGCTCGGCACGGCCGACGCGCCGGCCATCGTCAGCTACGGTGGCGCACAGACGGTCCTGAGCAACAGCGGCGGGATTACCGGGCGGGTCGGATTGGCCGGCTCGACGCTGGGCAACTCGGTCAACAACAGTGGCACGATCACCGGCAGTGTCTACCTCGGTGATTCAGCGCAGGGGAATACCTTTACCGCCGTGTCCGGGTCCAGTGTGGCGAACGGGGCCGGGGCCTCGGCGGGAATTGATGTACTGGGTGGTATTTCGGTTTCGCTCGCCGCCGCAGGCACGGTCAATGCCGGCGTGGGCGCCGGCGCCGCCAGCAACACGCTGGTGCTGCAGAACGTCGTCAGCGGTCCGGGGGCCGGTACCGGCGGTGCAGTGACCACGCTGGGCTGGAACCAGTACCTCAATTTCCAGAGGCTGACCGTCAACAGCGGCACGTGGAACCTGCAGGGCGCATGGGGCGGAACCGGGCCGACGACGCTCAACGATGGCCTGGTCAACTTCAACAATGCCGCTTCCTTCGGCACAGGGCTGTTCACCGCCAACGGCGGTGCCATCGCATCTTCCACGGCCGGTCTGAACCTGGCCAACGCTTTCAGCCTCGGTGGCAATCTGTCTCTGTCCGGAACCAATGCATTCGGTCTGGGCGGAGTGCTTTCAGGCGCTGGCGGGCTGACGGTCAACAACACCGGCATCGTTACTCTCGGCGGCGCAAACCTGTTCTCCGGCGGCGTCAACCTCAATGCCGGCGGGCTGGTACTGGGCAATGCCGGTGCACTGGGTAGCGGCAACCTGACCGTCGGTGGCAGCGCTTCGCTGGATACGACGGCGGGCTTCAGCCTGGGCAACAATCTGGTGATCAATGGCGGGGGCTCGTTGAACCTGCTGGGCAGCAATGCGTTGTCATTGAACGGTTCGATCTCCGGTGCCGGCAACCTGACCAAGAACGGTGCCGGCACGCTGACCTTGAACGGCGCCAATTCGCTGACCGGCAACTTCAACCTGGCCGGGGGCGCGTTGGCGCTGGGCGCGGGCGGCAGCCTGTCGCCCACCGGTGCGATCACGGTCGGCGTCGGCACCACCCTGGACCTGTCGGCAGCCGCCAACCAGACCATCGGTTCGCTGGCGGGCCTCGGCGGTTCGGTCAACCTGGGCAGCCACACGCTCACCCTCGCCGGGCTGGGCAATACCAGCTACAGCGGCACGTTCGCCGCAGGCACGGGTGGCCTGGTCAAGCTGGGCACCGGCGTGCAGACCTTGTCGGGCGTGAACAACCTCAGTGGCGGCGTAGCACTCAACGCCGGTGGCCTGCTGCTGGGCAATGCTGCCGCGCTGGGCAGCGGTGCGCTCTCGGTTGGCGGCAACACTACACTCGACGGCACTACGGCGCTGACGCTGACCAATGCAGTCAACCTCGGTTCGGGTGCCAGCCTGAATCTGCTCGGTAACCAGGCGCTGACGTTCAACGGCGTGATCGGTGGCACCGGCAGCCTGGTGAAGAGTGGGGCGAGCACGCTGACACTCAACGGTGCAAATACCTTTGGTGGTGGGCTGGCGCTCAATGCCGGTGGCCTGGTCCTGGGCAATGCCGGCGCGCTCGGAACCGGCGCGCTGAATGTCGGCGGTGCGACAACGCTCGATGCCAGCGCGGCGCTGAGCGTGGGCAATGGCATCAACCTCGGTGCAGGTGGCCTGCTGAATGTACTGGGCAGCAATGCGCTGACGCTGGGCGGCGCCATCGGTGGCACCGGCAGCCTGGTCAAGAACGGTGCCGCCACGCTGACGCTGGGGGGGGCGAATACCTTCACCGGCGGCCTGGCGATCAATGCCGGCAAGGTTGCGGTGGGCAGCGGCGGAAGCCTGGCGGCCGGGGGTGCGGTCAGCCTGGCCGGCGTTGGCGCGGACCTGGACATCTCGCTCGGCGGCAACCAGACCATCGGCGCGCTGTCCGGTATCGCCGGCAGCACGGTGACGCTGGGCAGCAGCACGCTCACCTTCGGTGATGCCACCAACCAGACGTTCGCGGGCGTGATCGGTGGTACCGGCGGCCTGGTCAAGCAGGGGACGGGCATCCAGACCCTGAGCGGGGCCAACACCTTCAGTGGGGGCGTGAATCTGACGGCGGGCGGCCTGCTGCTGGGCAACAACAGTGCGATCGGCAGCGGGGCGTTGACGGTCAGCGGCAACAGTTCGCTCGATGGCAGCGCGGCATTGAACCTGGCCAATGCCATCAATCTGGGCGCGGCGTTGACCTTGCCGGGCAGCCAGAACCTCACCTTGGGCGGCAACATCACCGGCACTGGCAGCCTGACCAAGAACGGTGCCTCGCTGCTGACCTTGAGTGGCACCAACACCTTCAGCGGGGGAGTGAATCTCAACGCGGGCGGGTTGCTGCTTGGCAATGGCGGCGCGCTTGGCACGGGTGCCCTGAACGTGAGCGGCAGTGCGTCGCTTGATGGCAGCGCGGCGCTGAGCCTGGCCAACAATGTGACCCTGGGTAGTGGGGCCGTGTTGTCGCTGCCGGGTTCGCAGGCGATCACGCTCGGCGGGGTGGTTTCCGGTGCGGGCGGCCTGGTCAAGAACGGTGCCAGCACGCTCACGCTCAACGGTGCCAATGCATTCACCGGCGGCCTGGTGCTCAATGGCGGCGGCCTGACGCTGGGCAATGCCGGCGCGCTGGGAACCGGACTGCTTGCAGTCGGTGCAAACGCCACCCTCGACAGTTCGGTGGCGTTGAACCTGGGCAACGCCATCGATCTCGACACCGGTGCGCAGCTGAGCCTGGTGAGCAACCAGAACGTCGCGCTGGGCGGACTGGTCACCGGCACCGGTGGCCTGATCAAGACCGGTAGCGGCATTCTGTCATTGAACAACAGCAATACCTTCAGTGGTGGCCTTGCGTTGAACGCGGGCAGCGTGTCGGTCGGCGCCAACGGTGCGCTCGGCACGGGGGCGCTGAACATCGGCGGCAATGTTTCGCTGGATGCGGGAGCCGCGGTTTCGCTGGCCAATGCGGTGAACCTGGGCGCCAACACGCTGACCCTGCCGGGCAGCAACAACCTCACTCTGACCGGCGTGGTGGGAGGAGCCGGTGGCCTGATCAAGAACGGCGCCTCGACGCTGACGCTGTCCGGTGCGAATACCTTCCTGGGCGGTGCCACGGTCAATGCCGGCACGCTCGCGCTTGGCGCCGGTGGCAGCCTGGCCGCAACCGGTGCGGTGGACCTCGCCGGTGCCGGAGCGACGCTGGACATCTCCGCGGCCGGGGCCGGGCAGACGATCGGCGCGTTGAACGGCATCGCCGGCAGCCATGTGGCACTGGGCACGCAGACCCTCACTTTCGGTGGCGCCAGCAATGGCAGCTTTGCCGGTGTCATCGATGGCAGCGGTGGGCTGATCAAGGTCGGTACTGGCGTGCAGACGCTGTCCGGTGCCAATACCTTCAGTGGCGGTGTCGCGCTTGATGCCGGTGGCCTGATCCTCGGGAATTCGGGGGCGCTGGGCACGGGCACGCTGGGCATCGGCGGCAACGTCAGCCTGGACGGAACGACGGCACTGACTCTGGCCAACGCCGTGAACTTCGGCGGGGGTACGCAGCTGACGCTGGGCGGCAGCAACGATCTCACCCTTGCAGGCGTGGTGGCCGGCAGCGGCAGCCTGATCAAGAACGGTACGGGCCTGCTGACGCTCAACAACACCAATACCTTCGGTGGCGGCCTGACCTTGAACGGTGGTGGCCTGGTGGTCGGCGCCGACGGAGCGCTGGGTTCCGGCACGCTGGCGGTGACGGCCAGCACCACGCTGGACGCGAGTGCTGCAGCGACGCTCGGCAATGCGGTCACGTTGGGCTCGGGTGTCGCACTGACATTGCCGGGCAGCAATGCGCTGACGTTGTCGGGTGTGATCGGTGGCAACGGCAGCCTGATCAAGAACGGCGCTACCACGCTGACGTTGTCCGGTGCCAACACCTACACCGGCGGTACCACCATCAATGCCGGCACGCTGGCGCTGGGCACGGGCGGCAGCCTGGCCGCGGCGGGTGATGTCACGCTGGGCGCAGGCGCTGGCTTCGATATCTCCGGTGCCAGTGGCAGCCAGACCATCGGTGCACTCAATGGCGTGGGCGGAAGCACGCTGGCGCTGGGCGGAAATTCATTGACGTTCGGAACCGCCAGCAACGCCGCGTTCGATGGCGTGATCAGTGGTGGCGGCGGCCTGGTGAAAGTGGGCGCAGGCGTGCAGACGTTGTCAGGTGCCAACACGTTTGGCGGCGGCGTGACGCTCAACGCAGGCGGGCTGGTGCTCGGCAATGACGCGGCGCTGGGTACGGGTGCGTTGACCGTCGGCGGTGCCGCCACGCTGGACACCACCGGCCAGGCAACGCTGGCCAACAACATCGCCCTCAATGCCGGGCTGACCGTGCTCGGCAGCAATGCGCTGACACTCAACGGCGTCCTTTCCGGGGCTGGCAGCCTGACCAAGAATGGCGTCGCGACGCTGACCTTGAACGGGATCAATACCTACACCGGTGGCACCAACATCAACGCCGGCACGCTGGCGCTGGGTGCCGGTGCGAGCCTGGCGGCAAGCGGTACCGTGAACCTCGCCACCGGCGCCACGCTGGATCTGTCTGCCGGCAGCGGCACGCAGGTGTTCGGCACCCTGGTCGGCAACGGTACGGTGAACCTCGGTGCCAACTCGATCGAAGTCGGCGGTGCCACCAATGGCACGTTCAGTGGCTCGATCGCAGGCACCGGTGGCCTGACCAAGGTCGGTTCGGGCATCGAAACGCTGACCGGTACCAATACCTATACCGGCGGCACCTTCATCAACGCCGGCACGCTGGCGATTGGCCCGGGTGGCAGCCTGGCTGCGGACGGGGCGGTGACGCTCACTGCGGCGGGAACCGGCTTCGACATCTCGTCGTCCGGCGCCAGCCAGACGATTGGTTCGCTGGCCGGCGTGAGCGGCTCCACGGTCAGCCTGGGCGCGCAGTCGCTGATTCTCGGCGGCATCACCAACAGCGTGTTCGACGGTGCGATTTCCGGCACCGGTGGCCTGGTCAAGAATGGCGCCGGCATCCTCACGCTGGGTGGCGCCAATCTGTTCAGTGGTGGCGTTGCACTCAACGGCGGTGGCCTGGTGGTCGGCAACAACGCTGCGCTCGGCACCGGTACGCTGACGGTGGGCGGCAACGCGACGCTGGATGCATCGACAGGCGTCAATCTGGCCAACAACATCGGGCTTGCAGCGGGCGCCAACCTCGACCTGCTCGGCAGCCAGGCGCTGACACTGGGCGGTGTGATTTCCGGTACCGGCGGCCTGATCAAGGACGGTGCGGCCACCGTCACGCTGAGCGGTGCCAACACCTACACCGGTGGTACCACCATCAACAACGGCACGCTGGCGATCAGCGCCGGCGGCAGCCTGGCGTCGACCGGTGCGGTGAACCTGGCAGGTGCCGGTACCCTCGATATCTCTGCGGGCAACCAGACCATCGGTTCGCTGGCCGGCGTGGCCGGCAGCACGGTGGCACTCGGTGGCAGCACGCTGAGCCTGGGCGGCACGGTGGACAGCACCTTCAACGGCGCGATCAGCGGCAACGGTGGCCTGATCAAGAACGGCGCCGGCGTGCAGACGCTCAATGGCGCGAGCACCTTCAGTGGTGGGGTAACGCTCAATGCCGGTGGCCTGGTGGTCGGCAACAATGCTGCGCTGGGCACCGGCGCGGTCACGGTGGGGGGCAATGCCACGCTCGATTCGAACACGGCGGTGACGCTCGCCAACAACTTCATCCTCAACAATGGGTTGACTGTACTCGGCAGCAACAACCTCACCCTCAACGGCAGCCTGAGTGGCACCGGCAGCTTGACCAAGGAAGGTGCCGCAACGCTGACCTTGAACGGCATCAACACCTACACCGGTGGCACCAACATCAACGCCGGTACGTTGGCATTGGGCGCGGGCGCGAGCCTGCACGCCAGCGGCGTCGTCAACCTGGCTTCGGGGGCGACCTTCGACCTGTCGGCGGGCAGCGGCACGCAGCAGTTCGGCACCCTGATCGGAAACGGTACGGTGAACCTGGGCGCCAACACGCTGACGATCGGAGACGCCACCAACGGCACGTTCAGTGGTTCGGTGGCCGGCTCCGGCGGCCTGATCAAGGAAGGTTCGGGGACCCAGACGCTGACCGGCACCAACACCTTCACCGGGGGTACCACCATCAACGCCGGCACGCTGGCGATCGGCGCAGGCGGCAGCCTGGCGGCAACCGGCGCGGTGAACCTGGCCAATGCTGGTACCGCCTTCGACATCAGCGCGGGCGGCGCGCAGACGATCGGTTCACTGGCCGGCGTGGCTGGCTCGGCCGTGGCGCTGGGCACCAGCACGCTCACCCTCGGCGGCGTCGGCAATACGACGTTCGCCGGCACCATTGGTGGCACGGGTGGCCTGGTGAAGAACGGCGCGGGTGTGCAGACCCTGAGTGGCAGCAATACGTTCAGCGGCGGCGTGGCACTCAACGCCGGCGGCCTTGCCCTGGGCGACAACGCTGCACTGGGCACCGGCACGCTGACCGTGGGCGGCGACGCCAGCCTGGACGCCACCAGCGCGCTGACGCTGGCCAACACCGTGCAGTTGAGCAGCGGCACGCTGACCCTGGCGGGCAGCAATCCGCTGACGTTGAATGGTGCAATCAGCGGTGCCGGCGGCCTGCTCAAGGATGGCGCGGCAACGGTCACCCTGGGCGGTGCCAGCACCTACACCGGCACCACCACCATCAACAGCGGCACATTGGCGGTGGCGGCCGGTGGCAGCCTGTCCGGTGCCAGCACGGTCAACCTGACCGGTGCCGGTACGCTGGATATCAGCGCAGGTGGCAGCCAGAGCATCGGCGGCCTGGCGGGTGTGACCGGATCCAGCGTGGTGCTGGGCGGTGCAACCCTGACCACCGGCGGCAACAATGGCAGCACCGTCTTCGGCGGCGTGCTCAGTGGCACCGGCGGCCTGGTTCAGAGCGGTACCGGCACGCTGACCCTGAGCGGCGCCAACACCTATACCGGCGGCACCACCATCAATGGTGGCAGTACGCTGCAGATCGGCAACGGCGGCAGCACCGGTTCGGTGCTGGGCGACATCACCAACAATGGCAGCCTGGTCTACAACCTGGGCACGACGGCAACCGTGGGTGCGGTGGTCAGTGGCAGCGGCGGCCTGACCCAGGCCGGCAGCGGCACGCTGGTGCTGACCGGCAACAACACCTACACCGGCGGCACCACCATCAATGCCGGCGGCACGTTGCAGGTGGGCAACGGTGGTGCGACCGGTGCGATCGTTGGCGACATCACCAACAACGGCGCGCTGGTATCCAACGTGGCCGGCAACACCACGCTGGGCGGCACCATCAGCGGCGGTGGTGGCCTGACCCAGGCCGGCAGTGGCACGCTGACCCTGACCGGCAACAACACCTATACCGGTGGTACCACCATCAATGCCGGTGGCACGCTGCAGGTGGGCAATGGCGGTGCGACCGGCGCGATCACCGGCAATGTCGCCAACAACGGCAGCCTGGTCTTCGACGTCGCGGGCAACACCACCGTCGGCGGCGCGATCAGTGGCAGTGGTGGCCTGACCCAGGCCGGCAGCGGCGTGCTGACCCTGGTTGGCAACAACACCTACACGGGCGGCACCACCATCAATGCCGGCGGCACGCTGCAGGTGGGCAACGGCGGTGCGACCGGCTCCATTGCCGGTGACATCACCAACAATGGTGCGTTGATTTCCAACGTGGCCGGCAACACCGCGCTGGGCGGCACCATCAGCGGCAGTGGCGGCCTGACCCAGGCCGGCAGCGGTACGCTGCTGCTGACCGGCAACAACACCTACACCGGCGGTACCACCATCAATGCCGGCGGCACGCTGCAGCTGGGCAATGGCGGTGCGACGGGCTCGATCGTCGGCGATGTGACCAACAATGGCACGCTGCTGTCCAACGTGGCCGGCAACACCACGCTGGGCGGCACCATCAGCGGCAGTGGCGGCCTGACCCAGGCTGGCAGCGGCACGCTGACCCTGACCGGCAACAACACCTATACCGGCCCGACCACCATCAACGCCGGTGGCACCCTGCAGGTCGGCAATGGCGGCGCCAGCGGTGCGATCGGCGGCAGTGTGACCAACAACGGCAGTCTGGTGTTCAACGTGGGTGGCAACACCACCGTCGGTGGCGCCATCAGCGGCAGCGGCGGCCTGACCCAGGCCGGCGCAGGTACCGTGACCCTGACCGGCAACAACACCTATACCGGCGGTACCACCATCAACGCCGGTGGCACGCTGCAGGTCGGCAATGGTGGCGCGAGCGGTGCGATCACCGGCAACGTCAGCAACAACGGCAGCCTGGTGTTCAACGTGGGTGGCAACACCACGGTGGGTGGCACCATCAGCGGCAGCGGCGGCCTGACCCAGGCCGGCACCGGCACCGTGACCCTGACGGGCAACAACACCTACACCGGCGGCACCACCATCAATGCCGGTGGCACCGTGCAGGTCGGAAACGGCGGGGCCAGCGGCTCGATCACCGGCAACATCACCAACAACGGTGGCCTGGTGATCAACACCGGCGGCACCACCACACTGGGCGGCAGCATCAGCGGCGGCGGCAGCATCGTGCAGGCCGGCCCGGGTGGCCTGAATCTCGGCGGCAACAGTGGTGGTTTCAGCGGCACCGGCCAGGTCACCGGTGGTGGCCTGAATGTCACCGGCACCATCGGCGGCCAGTGGACCATCGGCAGCGGTACCACGCTGTCCGGCACCGGCACCATTGGTGGCACCGGCGGCGGCGTGATGGTGTCCAGCGGCGGCGTGCTGTCGCCGGGCAATGGCCCGGGCAACGGCAGCGGCGCAGGCAATGGCACCGGCACGATCACGGTGGGTGGCAACCTGACCCTGTCGCCGGGCAGCACGCTGGGCATTGATCTGGGCGCCAGCGGCAGCGACACGGTGCAGGTGGGCGGCAGCGCCAACGTGGGAGGCAGCACGGTGCAGGTGAATACCATTTCGCCCAGCACCAGCTACCAGCAGGGCCAGCAGTACACGGTGGTCAATGCAGGCGGTGGCGTGAGTGGGCAGTTCGCCTCGGCGACCTCGCCGTCGGCCTTCCTGACCATCACCCCGGTCTACACCGCCAACACGGCCAACCTGCAGATCGACGTGGCGCAGACGGCGGCGTTCACCACCGTGGCCAACACGCGCAACCAGTACAACACCGCCGCAGCGCTGGACAGCCTGCCGCAGAGTGGTGCGGCGCTGGGCCTGTACAACACGGTGCTGATGTATGACGCCGGCACTGCGCGCAGCGCATTCGACCAGCTTTCCGGTGAAGTGCACGCGGCCAGTCGCGCGGTGCTGCTGTACGACAACTACCTGGAAGAGGGCATCCGCCAGCGCCTGGGCAGTGAGCTGCCGACCGTGCGTGGCGAGCGCGCCTCGGCCTGGTTGGCCGGCAGCGGCAAGGTGTTCAAGCAGGATGGGGATGGCAACGGTGATGAGATCCGTTCCAACCGCAATGCGGTAATGGCGGGCGTGGACTGGCAGCTGGGTGAACACGTGGTGCTGGGTGCAGCGGCCGGCAACGAACGGCTGGATACGCGCCTGTACGATCGCAGTTCGCGGGCCCGCCTGCGTGGCAACACGTTCGGCCTGTATGCACAGGGACAATGGAACAACGGCTTCGCGGTCGGTGGCAGCGTGTCGCGCGGTGACTACCGCACGCGCACCACGCGTGAGGTGCCGCTGCTGAGCCAGACCTTGTACAGCCGCCAGGATTCGGACGTGACCATCGCGCAGGTGGAGAGCAGCTGGACCTGGACCCACGGCAGGACCCAGCTGCAGCCGTACGTGCAGTTCACCAGGCACTGGGTCGACAGTGATCGTGCGGTGGAGCAGGGCGGCAGTGCCGCACTGGTGCTGGAAGGCGGCAAGGACACGCTCAACGTCAGCACGGTGGGCGTGCGCGGCCGCTGGGACGTGGGCAGCGGCGAGCGCTTCCCGGCGCAGCTGACCGTCGGCCTGGGCTGGCAGCATGCATCGGGTGACACCGATGTGGCCAGCCGCAACCGCTTCGCGGTCGGTGGTGATGCCTTCGATGTCTACAGCGCGGTGATGGCACGCAACGCACTGGTCAGCCAGGTGGGTGTGGCGGTCGGCCTGGGTCGCAGCAGCCAGCTGTCGATGTTCGTGCAGGGCCAGCATGGTGATGGCCGTCGCGATGTGGGTGGGCAGATCAACCTGCGGGTAGGCTTCTAAGGGGAGCGGGCCAACGGTAGATCCACGCGCTGCGTGGATCTACTTGTTGCGGCGCGACGGTGCCGCCGCGTCGCGCAGGCCGCTCAGTTCGCCGCATCCTGAGTGCGTCGGCGCAACCCGGCGGGCGGGTCGAACAGGCTCGAAGGCACCTCATCGAAAGTGACCTCGGTAACCCGCAGGCCGCGCTCGGTACGCTGGTTGCCGGTGCGTCCGCGGTAGCCCAGCAGCAGGCCGGTGCGGGTATCGATCCACAATGTGCCGGAGGTGGTGCCATCAGGGCCATGCGCGTTGTCATAGCGCCAGCCGGCAGCGAGACGGCCCAGGATGAACTCGCCGGGTGCGGGTGAGCAGCGCCCGCCGATCGTCTGGCATGGTGCGGCGGGATCGTACCAGTAGGGACCACTGGCGTCGGCGACCGGCAGCGTGTAGTTGCCACGTTCGCTTACCAACCATGCCCGGCCGCGTTGGCCCTGGGTGGTCAGCCATGCATCAGGCGCATTGCTGCCGCGGAAGTCGATGCGGATGGCCGGCCCGCGCAAGCGGATCTCGACCTCTACTTCACCGCCAGGCGCATTGGGACCGAGCGGGCCCAGGCCATAGGCGCGCGCGAGCAGTCGTGCCTGTGGAGGTTCGCTTTCGGCATCGTCCGTGGATTGCGCGGCGACGGCCCAGGTTGCTGCCATCAGCAGGCTGGCCAGCAGCACCCGCATGTCAGCGCGCCAGGTTGTTGCTGTCATGTACGGGGCTCTGCATGCGGACGATCGCATAGGACTCGATCGGCATGCGGCGATGGCCGGTGATCGGGTCCTCGATCAGCATCGAGGCCGGGCGGAAACTGTCGCCTTCGCTGACCAGATCTGAAAGGCCGGCGATCACCCGGTCGGCAAAGGGAACGATCAGGGGCATCGGATAGGTGACCTTGATCTTGAGGATGTTGGCGTCCTGCACGCTGACACGGCTGCTGCCGACGCGCGCATCGCGGAAGGCAAGGTTGTCGTTCGGCAATGCATAGCGCCCATCGAACTGGCGCTCGCGGAATTCGTTGTACGCCGCGCGGCTGGGCGAGATGACCTCGATCTTCGGCGACAGCAACGGGTTCTTCCACAGCAGGGCGACCTTGGCGCGGGCGGCGACGGCACCGGCGGCGTCCGGCGAGGTTGCGTACAACGGAGCCATTGCCATTTCCAGTGCGCTGCGCATCTCTGAATGACTGACGCCACTGACCGCGCCGGCACGTGCGGCCTGCAGCGTTGCGAAATCCAGCAGCGACTTTGCGCGATAGATCAGGACGAACTGGAAGATGACCAGGACGAGGAAGATGAAGGCCGGAACCACGATGCAGAATTCAAGCAGCGACTGGCCACGCTGACGGCCGATGGATGTGCGGATGTGCTTCATTGCAACGCCCTCGTGGATGGCGGTGCCGCAGGCGGAGAAGGGCACCATTGGAACGTTTCGCCCAGCACTGGAGCGATATGCCTGAGGCTGTCCGCCGGCATTTCCAGGGTGGAGTAGGCGCCGCGACACCAGGCGCCGCGCCAGGGGCGCACGGCCTCGCGCCAGCCAACAGCGCGCTGATCGCGGTCCAGGAACAACAGGTCGAGCGGATACCCCATCGCCAGCGTGTGCACGCTCGAGCAGGGGGTTATCAGCAGGCCCTGCCCGGGCTGGAGTGGCGCGCGCAACAGCAGGCCGCGCAGCCGCTGGTGCCAGCGATCGGCGTGCCAGACGCAGCTGAGCAGTTGCTGGTGGTCGCGGATCAGGGCGCCGGTTCTCATGTACGGAGCCTCACAGGATTCCCTGCTGCTTCATCTGCAGGAAGATGAAGTAGGCCAGGACGACGAAGATCAGGGGGAAGAAGAACAGCACCAGCGGTAGCATCATCTTCACCGGTGCTTCCAGGGCCAGCTTCTCGGCACGAAGGAAGCGCTCTTCGCGGCGCTGCATGGCCTGCGAGCGCAGCGTGTCGCTGAGGCTGGCACCCACCCGGTCGGCCTGGATCAAGGCGCTGGTGAAGCTGGTCAACTGGGAGATGTCGGCGCGATCGGACATGCGTCGCAGTGCTTCGGCGCGCGGAAGGCCCGCGCGCAGGTCACGCAGCATGCGCGAGAACTCCTGTGACAGCGGTCCGGGCGGCCCCTTGTCGACGGACTGCTCGATCGCACCGGTGATGTTCAGGCCCGCTTCGACGGCCATGGTGATGAAGTCGAGGAAGATGGGCAGGTCGCGGATCACGTGCTTGGAGCGCGCTTTCCGCCGTTCGCCCAGCCACAGCGTGGGATACATCCAGCCGAACGGTGCGCCGAATGCCAGGGCCATCAGCACGGAGCCGACTCCGAACCGGCCCAGCAGGATGATGGTGAGCAGCAGGAAGGTACTGGCCACGGCGGCGGAAACGATGCGTGCGCCATACAGTTCTTCCGGTGACAGCACGAAGTCCTGGCCGGCCGACTGCAGGCTGCGGTGCGCGCGCTCCAGCTGCGCCGAGGACAGGCGCGGCCCGGCCAGGCGCGTAGCGACCGTGATCAAGGGCCACAGGATGCGCAGCAGCAGTGGCAGCGGATCCTGGTAGTTGCGCTGGTCCACCTCGACCGACTGCACCAGTCCGCGCAGCGCGAATGCAAGCAGCCCAACAGCGGCAGCGGCAAGCAGTGCGACCAGGATGAGCAGGGCGTTCATATATCGATCGTCATGATTTTGCGGCACATGCGGTAGCCGAGGTATTCCAGTACCCCGATCAGGCCCATGACGCACCAGCCGATGAAGGTATGGAACATGGGATTCATCGTTTCCGGATAGAACAGCACGAGGAAGCCGACAAGACCGGCCGGGAGCATTGCCATGACGATGCCCTGCAGGCGCCCCTGCGCGGTGAGTGCCTTGACCTTGCCTTCCATGATGAGCTTGCGCCGCAGCGTTTCGGCGAGCGTGGACAGGCTTTCGGCGAGATTGCCACCGACCTCGCGCGAAATGCTGACGGCGGCCACGAACAGCTTCACGTCGGCGATGGGTACGCGGGCGGCGAAGTTGTCCAGCGCCTCCTCCGTGCGCACGCCCATGTGCTGCTCGCGCAGCACCAGTGCCAGCTCCTGGGCCAGCGGAGGCAGGCCATCATGGGCCAGTGCTTCCAGCGCAGGATTGAAGCCGACGCCGGCCTTGAGGCTGCCGGCCAGCATCAGCAGGCCATCAGGCAACTGCTGCTGGATCTGGTCGAGGCGGCGCTGCTTCAGCCACAGGTAGATCTTGCGGGGCGCTACGGCCAGCAGGATCAGGGCCAGGATCGGCAGCAGCAGGTTGCCACCGGTGATGATCCACAGCAGCACGGGGATCGCCAGCAGCATCAGGACATTGGTCCTGAACAGCACGCGCGGGTCGACGAACAGGAACATGTCGGCCAGATTGACCCGCGCCTGGTCCATGAAGTTGGCGCGGTAGCGGTCCATGAAGCCGGAGCTGGCACGCGCCAGCAGCAGTACCGAGCCTGTCACGCAGGCAAAACACAGCAGGGCGATCAGCAGGATGTCACTCATTCCGCCGTCCCCCGGCGCGGAAGATGTCCAGGTCGACCGCGACGCCGCGCTCGGCAAGCTCTTCATAGAACTCCGGCACTGCACCGGTCGCGACGAATTCGCCCACCACCTTGCCATCGCGTCCAGCACTGGAACGTGCCTTGAACAGGAACACATCCTGCAGCTGGATGGTTCCGCTTTCCATGCCGGTCAGTTCGGTGATGTGGCTGACCTTGCGCGAACCGCAGGGGAAGCGCTTCTGGTGCACGATCAGGTCCACCGCCGACGAGATCTGCTCGCGCACCACCGTCATCGGCAGTTCCATGCCGGACATCATGACCATCACTTCCAGGCGCGACAGCGCCTCGCGTGGATTGTTGGCATGGGCGGTGGTCAGCGATCCTTCGTGGCCGGTGTTCATGGCCTGCAGCATGTCCAGTGCTTCGCCGCCGCGGCACTCGCCGACCACGATGCGGTCCGGGCGCATGCGCAGCGCGTTGCGCACCAGGTCGCGGATGGAAATGTGGCCCTTGCCTTCCATGTTGGGAGGACGCGCTTCCAGGGCGACCAGGTTGGGCTGGACGAGCTTCAGTTCGGCCGCGTCCTCGATGGTGACGATGCGATCGGTATCGGGAATGAAGTTGGAAAGGATGTTGAGCAGGGTGGTCTTGCCGGAGCCGGTGCCGCCGGTAACGACGATGTTGCGCCGTTCGCGCACCGCAACGATCAGGAATTCCAGCATCGGCTGGCTGAGCGAGCCGAACGTGAGCAGGTCCTTTCCTTCCAGCTTGCGCTTGGCGAACTTTCGGATGCTGATGCTCGGGCCGCGCAGCGCCACCGGCGGAATGATGGCGTTGACGCGGGAGCCATCCTTCAGCCGCGCGTCGACCATCGGCGAGCTTTCGTCGATGCGACGACCGAGGGGCGTCACGATGCGTTCGATGGCCGACAACACCGCGCGGTCACTGGTGAAAACAATGGGGGACCGCTCGATCCTGCCGGCACGTTCAATGAAGATCTGGTCGTGCGCGTTGACCATGATTTCCGTCACCGTCGCATCGTCGATCAGGTCTTCCAGCGGGCCCAGGCCGATGGCCTCATCGAGCACTTCCTTGGCCAGCCTGCGCGGGTTGATCGTCTTGGGCAGCTCGGAGAACTCCCGTTGCATCACTTCATCGATCAGCTTGATGGTGGCGTTGCGCAGTGACTCATCATCCATGCTGCGCACATCGAGCCGGCGCAGGTCCATCTGCTTGACCAGCGAGGCATGCAGCTTTGCACGATAGACGGCCATGTCCGGCGGCAGCTGCTCCGGTCGTGCCAACTGGCGTTCGCTGGATGGCTGCGCCGGCGCGGGCGTCGGTGCAGGCGTGGAGTCCACCGGCGCATCGTTGGCCGCGCCCGCATTGAAGCTGCCGGCATCGGCGGTGGGTTCGGCTGGAGGGTCGTCGTCCACCACCTGCAGCAGGTAGTCGCCGATCTGCACGCGGTCACGGCTGGTGAGTGGGCCACGGCTGCCTTTGACCTGTTCGCCATTCACCAGTACCGGCGAGCGGCCTCCCAGGCTCTCGATGAAGATGCCCTGGTCCTCGCGCTTCAGCGCCGCATGGCGTTGGGCGATGCTCCAACCCTGCAGCACCACCAGGTTGCCATCGCCACGGCCGATCCCGCATTCACGGTGCAGGCAGCGGACACGTCGCTGGTCGCGATTGGGTGTGTCGATGAGGATGTTGAACATGCGACGGCTCCGGTTACTGCACGAAATCTTTGTTCCGGCGAGGCATGGCCTGCTGGCCGCGCTCCTGGATCTGTCGCGCACGCTCCAGGCCATCGAGGTTTTCCTGCGAGCCCGGCGTCACCACGCGCGGAGTAACGAACATCACCAGCTCGGTACGGTTGCCACGGAAGCCATCGGAGCGGAACAGCTTTCCCAGGATCGGGATATCGCCCAGCAGCGGCAGGCGCTTGGCATCCTGCTGCGCGCTGGAGTCGATCAGTCCGGAAATGACGATGGTTTCCCCGGCGTGGACGTTGATTTCCGACTCGGTGCGGCGGGTGGTGAAGCCCGGAACGCCCTGCACGGTCACCGTCGGATCGACACGGCTGACCTCGGCCAGGATGCGGGTGGAGATGTCCTCGTTGAAGTTGACCAGTGGCTCGATGTCGAGCTTGATGCCGTATTCCTTGTAGTCGACGGTGACCTGGCCAAAGCCCTGCGGAACCGGGATCGGCACTTCGCCGCCAGCCAGGAACTTCGCCTGCCCGCCACTGCGCGCACTGAGTTGAGGCGAGGCCAGCAGGAACGCCTTGCCCTTGTTCATCATCAGGTTGATCGCCGAGCCGATCTGCGTGGCGATGCCAAAGAAGGCCTGGGTTCCCTGCAGCTTGTTCGGCAATAGCACGCCGTTGGCCGGGCTCTGTTCGGGGTTGATGCGGTAGTAGTTGTTGTTGGTGAAATCCTTGACGATGCCGGCCACCGGGCCGCGGATCACGTTGTCCCACTGGATGCCGAGTTCTTCCAGCGCATTGGTGTCGAACTCCATGATCTTCACGTCCATCTGCACCATCGGGCGCATGCCCACCGGGTCGGCGGTAGTGAAGTTCAACACCGTCGGGTAGATCTTCTGGATCGCATCGATGCGGCTGCCGATCCCCGGATTGATGTCCTGGCCGGTGATGACCACGCGGTCGGCGACGGCATGCACGTTTATCTTTTCCACATCGGCCAGCAGGGTGCGGATGGTTTCGGCCAGGCTGACCGCATCGTTCTCGGAGATGTCCACCTGCACCTGCAACTGCTTGCCGTTCTGCAGCCACAGGTGAACCGTGGTGGAGCCGGCCTTCATGCCCATCATGATCAGGTCGCGTGGGCCGACGTTGGTGACTTCGAGCATCTCGCCACTACCGACGGCCACGCGCTTGAGCCCGCTGGGCAGCGTGTAGACCGCAGCCTGGCCGGCATAGATCCGGGCGCGGGTGGGCAGCGGCACCGCAGGCATGGCCGATGCGCTGGTGCGATAGGCGGGATCGGCAACCGGCGCCGGGAAGGCGCTCTGCCCGCCCGGTACCGGTGCATGGTTGGTGCTTGCCTGCGGCTGTGCCTGGACGGCGGGGCGCGGTGCGACCGTAATCGGCACCGGGGTCAGCTGGGTGCCAGTGGTCTGTGCCACGGCCAGCAGTGGTGCGGTGGCAACAGCGATGGCCGCGGTGGCGGCGATGAGGCTGCGGATTCCATTATTGCTGCGCATTCGTCGACCCTTTGCCCCCAATGATGAATTGCACGCCAGCACGACCCTGCGTGCCGTTGCCGAGCAGTTCCCTCTGCGTCATGCCACTGAGGCCGAACGCACCACGATCCTCCACCTGGCGAAGCATCACCCGCATCGAACCCGCCTTGGCAGCGACCGTGAGTCGCTGCGCCTGCGCCGGTGTCAGTTCCAGAGTGATGTTCGAATAGCCCTGCTGGTCTTCCGAGGCCGGCGTTTCACCGACGCGGTTGCCGGTTGCCAGTACGTTGATGTCCTCAAGCAGCGGCAGCACCCGGGCACCGGTTTGTTCCTGCTCGACGGTCAGCAGGATGTCGACGTGATCCCCGGGGGCGATCATGCCGGAGATCGAGTTCGTCTCGTCCACCTGAAGGGTATAGCCCACGTTGCCCTTGGCGATCACGCGTGAGAACTGGTCGTACAGCGGTACCAGTGCACTGGCACCCAGCGGTGCACCTTCGCGGATCGGCGCGCGCAGCATGCGGCCGCTGTACTCGGACACATTGTCCGGCGTGATCGCATCGGCAGGCGGCAGGTCGGCGGGGACTTCGCGCACTGCAAGGTCGGCAACGGTGACGATGCCGCCCGGTTCCATGTCGGTCTTGGGCACGGCCACCGGCACCATTTCCACCGGCGGTGCGGCACGTTCGTTCACCGCCTTCTGCACGTAGCGCACGGCGACCAGGGCCGCGAACAGGCCAAGGGCGAGGGCGATGATGATGAAGACGACGTTGCGGTTGGCTTTCAGCGGGAGCGCCTTCATACGACTCCCATCGACAGCATGTAGGTGAACCCCTGGTACGCCTTGCGCAGTGAATCGATCAGCTCGAGCACGATGTTCGGCTCGGCGACCAGGACCAGGACACCGACGGAAGCGACCACGGCGTACTCGATCAATGCGGCCCCGCGCTGGCGGCGTAGGGACGGTGGAATGCGTTTTCTCATGGCGGTGGTCTCAGTGCTGCGACTGGTTGACGACAATCGAGGTTCCCTGCTCGTGCCGGTTGAAGGTCATGGTCATTTCCTGGTTGCCCTTGCTGTAGCGGACAACGCACTGCAGCGCGATCATCGAACACCCGGCAGGGCCGGAACTGCGGCTCCAGCCATCCGCGGGAAGGCGGCTGGCGTAGAAGGCATCGGTCTGGAAGGGAGACAGCGTGCTTTCCATGGACAGGCTGCGCCCGGGCGTATCCAGGTAGGAGATGTCATTGATCACCTGGGTGCCGGACGGTTTCGGGAAATCGGCGCCGGCCGCCGCATCGGGCTTGCGCTTGAGCAGGCGTGTAATGCCGATCTGTGACTGGCTGCCACTGCCCTTGGCCGATACCTCGATGGTCACGTAGTACTCGCCGTGTGCATGGCCGATCACGGTCTTGCCGCCGACCTCGTTGATCACGGTCTGCCCAGGCCATTCGCGGTTGTAGTAGCTGACGATGGACGACACCGGCAATGTGGACGTGAAGCGCGAGATGCGCATGGGCAGGCCGTTGTAGAGCATGTCCTTGGCCACCCACTCGCTCTGCGCACCCTCGGGCTCGGGAATGTCGGGCCAGGACGCGGCCAGCGCAGGCCAGGCGAACAGCAGCGCGGCCAGTGCCGCCAGGAGGTCAACGCGACGGCGCATAGGCAGGCAACTTGTCGACAGGCACCACGTCGGGTGCGATGTAACCGGGATCAAGCCTGCTCAGCGTCCCGATCATCGGGATGCCGGAGAGGCCGTCAAACGCCTTGGCGATGCCCGCCATGTGCTGGGACGGCACCAACGGCTTGACCTGCGCGATCACCGAGCGTGACGAGTTGACCTTGAGCCCGGAACCGGCGGCATTCCAGGGGTCGGCCAGCACCACATGGGTGGCCTGCAGCTTCAGGCCCAGCGAATCGAAGGGTTCCAGGTAGGCCGCAGCACTGCCATTGGCACTTTTCAGATCCTGCACATCCAACCGCAGCTGGGCCTGGGTCAGGCCGTTGCGGTTGGGCGGGAACGAACCGAACATCGAGGTCACGTCACCGATCTTCTTCATCATGCCGCCTGCCGACGTGCTGGTGTAGGAGACCAGGGCGAGGTCACCGCGCCGTACCAGCGGCTGGTTGGAGAAGGTGTTCATCAGAACATCGCCGACGGCTGCATCGCGTGCGCCGGTCTGCGCCTGGCTGACGATGGGGTCGTTGGCGCGCCCGAAGTAGCGGTCGACGGCGAGATCGCGCTGGCGGCCGCTGGCCGGCAGTTTGTAGTCCGGTGATACGGTGGCTTCCCAGGCGATCGCGCGCGCGGCCTGCTGGGTGGCCTGGCGGGCGTGGATGTACTTGGCGAGGATCGGGATCAGCAGGAAGATCGGCACCAGCACGGCGCAGAGCACGGCGACTTCGGTGAGACTCTGGCCGCGCTGGCGACGCGCGCCGCGGAATGGGCGTTCCCTGTCCATGGCTACCTCAGCAGGTCATCGTTGGGAGGACGGTTCGCGCGGTACCTCGAGGTCGCCGCGTTCAAAGGGTTGGCCCACCGTCATGCGCTGCGTGGTCAGGCGGGTGCCATTGCCGTCCAGGGGTTCCTGTTCCAGGACAATGGCGTAGCGGCTTGGCCGGTAGTCGTTCAGCGCACCGGGAGTGAAGCCCCAGCTGGCACCGGCCGACCACACGCACTGGCTGAACCGTCCGTTCTCGTCCTTCCACGCGTTGCACGGCTGGCCAGCGACTCTGCGGTTGCCCGCGCGCTGGAAGCCCGGCGAGGCGCTGCCTTCGTCGGCTTCGGCGGCAAAGCGGGTGAGCCCGTCGCTGTCGGCAGGTGTCTGGCTGCGCTCTCCGGTTGCCAGGTCGACCTGCTCCACGCCGGAGGCGCTCTGGGTCTCCTGCAGGCCGGTGGTCTCCAGGCGGAACTGGCAACTGGTCGCCGGGCCATCGTTGAGCAGGCGCCACTCGCGGGTACGGAACACTTCTTCTTTGCTGGAAAGCCAGGCTTCGTAACGGACGGTCCCCAGGCGGGCGACATCGGCGTCATCCAGTGCGCGGGTCGGCAGCCCGGCCGCCTGGCAGTCGCTCAGTGCCTGCTGGTAGCTGGTGCGTGCCGCATTGCGGCCATCCACCAGGGTCTCGGCGATCTGGTCAAGATGGATGCCGGGCATGTTCCTGGCAGCGGCCGGCTCGCCGTTGTCCGCCGCGCTGCCACAGCCGCTGATCAGCAGTGTGGCGATCGACAGGTGCAGGCGATTGAATACAGCAAACGTCATGGCATCAGGGCTCCGGCTGCCGCCAGGGCAGCCTTGGTGGTGGCATCGGTCTTGACCAGTCGTGCCTGCCAGTAAGGACTGAACAGGTTTCCGGTTTCACGCTTGCGGTCATCGCGGCTGAACATGCGCAGCTGCACCGGACGGTCGAAGAACACCTGCGCGGAGGAGAGCGCCGCGATCTTGTTGTTGGCCATCTTGTCCGGCAGTTCCATCTGCGAGCCGGCCGGGGCGCCGATGCCGGCGCCTGACGTGGTGCGCGCGCTGGTGCCGGCGGTCTCGGCATAGATGGTGAAGACCGGGCCGACCTTGTCGCGGTCACGATCATTCTCGGCGTAGGGCTGCAGTGCCTGCCCGGCCTTGACGTCGTGATAGTCGCGCAGGCCGTTGTAGCCGGTGAAGAAGGCCTTGCGATGCTGGCCGTTGGCGAAGCGCACGTTGGCATCCTGGCTGCGGTCGACAATCCACGCCGCGCCACGATTGCGGCGCACCGCTTCGCCATACGGGCGGTAGCGGCGGCGGTCCCAGTCCGAGTACCAGCCGTTGCCGTTGCCGAAGCCATTGAGGAAGCGCTGGTTGCGATAGCTTTCCACGGCCTGCGCACCGCCCCAGCCGACCGGAATGTCGATATCGGGAAGCGGCCATGGCAGCGGAAGCTCGACGGCCATGGTGTCCAGCGCCGCCCATCGGTTGTAGTCGACCATGTCGGTGCCGCCGGACTGCACCAGGAAGCCGAGGAAATCATCGCTGCGGCTCTTGCTGAAGCCATCACGCGACTGCATCACCACATTGCGGAAGCGGTCGGCACCCTGGCGCTGCGTGGCCGAGCCACCGTTGGCGGTGCGGGGAATGCTGTAGCGCTGCAGCAGCCGGTTCTCGGCCGTGGCCAGTTGCGTGCCGAGCACCGCGGTTCCAATGGTGCCCAGCTGTGCCTGCGGTGAGTTCCGCTGCAGCACATCCTTGGCGATGGTGTAGCTGTCCAGCCGTGATACGCCTTCGATGACGAGCTGCACCGAGGCAGCGAACATCATGTTGAGCTTGTCGATGGCGATGATGGCCGCCTGCGCGACAGGCTGGAACGCCTGGCGGGTGGCCTTGAGGATGCGTTCGGCGACCTTGAAGGCGGTTGCCAGTGCCTTGAACACCACGCCGATGTAGGGAATGGCGGAGAGCACATCCAGCGTGGTGCGGATGACGATCGACGTGGTGTGCATCTGGTTCAGCCACGAATAGAGGCTGATCGTCTGCGCCACGGCCACTTCGTTGGCAACGCGGGCACGGTTCATGTAGGCCGCGTAGTTCAGTGCACGTGCCTGCTGGATCGCAACGCTGTAGGCGGCGGCGTCGGCCGCATTGACCAGCTCCACCTTCTTGTTCACCACCTGCCCCGTGTTGAACAGCAGGACAATCCCGATGCACAGAACCAGAATGAGTGCCAGCCCGAGAACCATTGCTTGGCCGGCGACCGTTCGGTGGCTGGAAACGCCCCGGGCCGCACGGCTTCGTGCCAAAGCCAATGCGCTGCGCATAACGAATTCCTGGGCCGGAGGCCATGGCTGCCCGTCGCGCGCCGCGTTCGGTGCACGCAGGGAGATTATGCTGGGAGGGCCCTGGCGGCTTCATGCCGCCAGGGCTGGGGTATTACTTGTTCTTGTACGCGTCCATGCCCTTGGTCTTGTCAGCTTCCTGCTGGGCGCTGTTGGCCTGGTTCTTGGCGCGGTTGATCGACTGCGTCGCGCTCTGGCCGGAAAGCTCTTTCGACATGCCTGCCACCTGGCTGCGAACCGTGCCTCCGAAGAAGGTGACGGCTCCGATCGCGGCAATGGCGATCAGCGCGGTGATGATGATGTACTCGGTCATGCCCTGACCGGCCTGCTTACGGGAAAAACGGATGTGACGACGGCTGCGTTCCATGTATTTCCTCCTTGATGGCAGGAATCCTCCCGGGTGTGCGGGATATTCGGCGTGTCCGCTGGGGGATCCTGATTAATGGCAGGGCGAGGTAAAGACAGGAAGCTCACACCCTGGTTCGTCGAAAATTTGTCGCTTGTTCGAGAACGGGGCCAAGCCTATCGACAGAAAATTGACGATACAAGTCAGGTTTTTCCGATATGCAATGAAATATTTGAAAATGTGATGCGCATTGCAGATTAACAATTGCCTGCACATAATCACGTCAAATTTGAGCTAGATGCACCCATTTTCGGTTAAGAAATTAACATTCAACTGACACATTTATGTCACGCGGGTGGCCGGGCGTGTCGGAATTCTGGCGCGTTCCGGTGGCGCGTGGAGAGCCTCGTTCGTATTGAATTCGAACGATGGATTCGAATGTATTTACTTCGCCGGATCTGCAATGAAACGAATGGCCGCGCGGCGCGGAAAAGAAAAAAGCACATGCAGGGCATGTGCTTTTTCCGGAGTGCTTCAGCGCAGTAACGTCGTGGTGATATCAGCGCTTGACCAGCTCCACGCGACGATTGGCGCGACGCCCTTCTTCGGTTGAATTGTCGGCGACCGGCTGGCTCTGGCCATAGCCTTTGGCCGTCAAGCGATCAGTGGCGACTCCGCTGCCGACAAGACGCGCGCGTACCGACTCCGCACGCGCTTGCGAGAGCGTCTGGTTGTGCGATTGGCTGCCACTGTTGTCGGTGTGCCCTTCCACAGAAAGACGAAGCTGTGGGGCGGCCTTCAACAGCTGGGTGATCTGTGCGATCTGTGGTTCCGAATCGGGCAGGATCTCGGCGGCGTCGGTTGCGAAGTTCACCTGGATGGACACCTTTCCACTGCTGTCCAGTGCCTGTTTCAGGGTGTCCGCTTCAATGACCTTGGCCGTGATCTGCACCGGCTTTGTCTCTGCGACGAGCAGGCCACCGGAGTTTCCACCCGAGCCCAGGTGAATCCAGATATCGCGATCTTCGCGATGGATGACATAGGTTTCTGCGGGTTCGTTGTAGATGTCGCCGATGCCGCCGACATAGGTGGTGGCGGCCTTGCTGTTGCCGATGTCACGCGATGCATCGGCGGGAATGGTGCCGGAGAAAATACGCTTGCCACCCAGGGCCTCGACCAGGCTCTGCACATTGCGGCTGAGTTCCAGCTGCGAATACGGGTGATCGCTGCTGCTCTGCAGTACCGACGAATGAACCTTGCCTTCAATCCATTCCACGCGATCTCCGGTCCAGAACGGTACGCGATCGAATTCGCTGTCCACGACGTCCTGGCTGGTGTAGCCCTGCGGCAGACCGAGATAGGGGAAGCTGCCGATCGTTGCCTGCGATACGGGCAGCTCGGCAACATTGAAGGCTGCGGCCTTCTGGCTTCCACCCCCGGCCGAGGCAGCCTGCGGTGATGGTTCGGCTGCGGCGCCGGAAGGTGCGGCCGGGGAAGCGCCACCCTCTGCGGGCGCTTCGCCAGCGCGCTTGCAGGCGCCCAGTGCCAGCACCAGGCTGGCGGCCAACAGGCTCGCGCGAACTGCGGACATCGTCGATCCGTGCTTCTGCATCATGAACGCACCTGCTTCATCAATTCGTTGCAGACTTCGTTGGTGGGCTTGTATTGGCCCTTCTTCCAGGCATCGGTGATCTTCTTCTGCGTCTGCGCTTCGGCCGCGTCATAGGCCTGGTCGAAGCCCGCTTCTGAGCCGAATACGGTTTTTGCCTGCGCCTTGTGGCTCGCGCGCAGCTTGGCCGCCTGTTCCGGGGTTGCACCACACGCCAGGGCGTTGCCTGCATGCGTGCCGCCCAATGCGCCGAACTGCGCCGCGCCGCCGCCTTGTGCGACTGCGGTGCCGCTGCCGATCAGCAAGGCGGAGGTGATCACTAGCTTCGTCATGAAATACCGCATGTTGATGTTCCTCATCCGGCCCGTTGGCGGGCATCAATCCCCTGTGGCCCGAGCATAGCAACAGGCAGTGAGTGCCAGCGTGTCGTTGCATCGCGACGGCACGGTCAGTGGTCAGGGCGTGGACAGGAAGGGCGGGGTGTCGCGACGTAGGGCAGATCCTGTGTTGGACGGCCGTCAAACGTGGAAGCGGGGTGGCCGGCCCGGCATCCACGCATGGCGTGGATCTACTGGTGGGTCTGACGTCCCTGCATGGCGGAGATCCATTGATGGATCTGGAGCAACAAGCCCCTCTGTTGAGGGGCTGCCCCGACAGGGGCGGGGAGAGGCCGGCAAGGGGAGGGGCCCAAACGTTGCGCAGCAACGTTTGGGGCGAAGCGCGCGTAGCGCACTTCGCGTCCCCAGCCAGCGGCTTCTGCGAGGTACAACCGATCAGATGTCCCCGCATGGCGGAGATCCATTGATGGATCTGGAGCAACAAGCCCCTCTGTTGAGGGGCTGCCCCGACAGGGGCGGGGAGAGGCCGGCAAGGGGAGGGGCCCGAACGTTGCGCAGCAACGTTTGGGGCGAAGCGCGCGCAGCGCACTTCGCGTCCCCAGCCAGCGCCTTCTGCGAGGTACAACCGATCAGGCATCCCCGTATGGCGGAGATCCACTGATGGATCTGGAGCAACAAGCCCCTCTGTTGAGGGGCTGCCCCGACAGGGGCGGGGAGAGGCCGGCAAGGGGAGGGGCCCGAACGTTGCGCAGCAACGTTTGGGGCGAAGCGCGTGCAGCGCACTTCGCGTCCCCAGCCGGATAACTGAAAAAGGCTGCCCGAAGGCAGCCTTTTTCAGTTATCCGGCGGAGAGAGGGGGATTGTCGGGTGCATCCATGCACCCGATCCCGGTGCGCGCTGCGCCCCGGGACCCGCCTTCGGCGGTCCGGTTCTGCTCCTGCAGAACCGTCGAACCCCGGCAGGGCTTCTCTCGCCCGATGCTCTCCGCCAGCCAAATAAAAAAGCCGCCCAGAGGGCGGCTTCTTCATTTGTCTGGCGGAGAGAGGGGGATTCGAACCCCCGAAGCGCGGTTTAGACGCTTACACACTTTCCAGGCGTGCTCCTTCAACCACTCGGACACCTCTCCGGATCCCTGCCATCGGCAAACGCCTCAGCAGGGGCGCAGATTCTAGCGGGCGGCGCGGCCGGACACAAGCACCCAGTTCCGGGTCGCATCCAGGGGCATTGTTGGCGAGGGGGCTGGACAGGCATGGCACAATGGAACATCCGATGGAAAACGGTGGCCTGATGTCCTATCTCGTCCTTGCCCGCAAGTGGCGTCCGAAGCGTTTCGCCGAGCTGGTGGGCCAGGAACACGTGGTCCGTGCGCTCAGCAATGCGCTGGACAGCGGCCGGGTCCACCACGCGTTCCTGTTCACCGGCACCCGCGGCGTGGGCAAGACCACCATCGCGCGCATCTTCGCCAAGTCGCTGAACTGCGAGCAGGGCACCAGCGCCGATCCGTGCGGCCAGTGCGCGGCCTGCCTGGACATCGACGCCGGCCGCTACATCGACCTGCTGGAAATCGACGCCGCGTCCAACACCGGCGTGGATGACGTGCGCGAGGTGATCGAGAACGCGCAGTACATGCCCTCGCGCGGCAAGTACAAGGTCTACCTGATCGACGAAGTGCACATGCTGTCCAAGGCGGCGTTCAACGCGCTGCTGAAGACGCTGGAAGAACCGCCGGAACATGTGAAGTTCCTGCTGGCCACCACCGATCCGCAGAAGCTGCCGGTCACCGTGCTCAGCCGCTGCCTGCAGTTCAACCTCAAGCGCCTGGATGAAGACCAGATCCAGGGCCAGATGACCCGCATCCTGGCGGCGGAAGAGATCGAGGCCGACGGCAGCGCCATCGTGCAGCTGGCCAAGGCCGCCGATGGCAGCCTGCGCGATGGCCTGTCGCTGCTGGACCAGGCGATCGCCTATGCCGGCGGCGCGCTGCGCGAGGACGTGGTGCGCACCATGCTGGGTACCGTGGACCGCACCCAGGTGGCGGCGATGCTGGATGCGCTGGCCGAGGGCGATGGCCCGCGCCTGCTGCAGGTGGTGGCCGCGCTGGCTGAGTTCTCGCCGGACTGGAGTGGTGTGCTGGAAGCGCTGGCCGAAGGGCTGCACCGCATCCAGGTGCAGCAACTGGTGCCGGGCGCCGCCGCCGCGGAAGGCCTGGATGTCGCGGCATTCGCCGAGCGCCTGCGCCCGGAAGTGGTGCAGCTCTGGTACCAGATGGCCCTGAATGGCCGCCGCGACCTGCCGCTGGCACCGAGCCCGCGCGCCGGCTTTGAAATGGCGGTGCTGCGCATGCTGGCGTTCCGTCCGGCCGCAGCGGTACCGCCGGTGCCGAAGGCCGTCGACGGTGCGGTGGGCGGCGCGCCGGGCGGCAACGCTGGCGGTGGTGGCGCCGGTACCGGTAGCCACGACACGACGCCGGCCGCTGCCGCCGCTTCGGCCAGCCCGGCCGTGGCGGCGCAGGTCGCCGCGCCGGTGCAGGCTGCGCCGCGAGAACCTGAACCCGAACCCGAGCCGGCCCCGCAACCGGAACCGGATCCGACGCCTGAGCCCAAGCCGGTTCCGGTGGAAGAGCCCGTGTCGCCGCCGCCAGTGAAGGCCGCGGCAGAGACGCCGGCGCCTGCCGTCACTGCAGAGGCAAGCGACGACCTGCCGCCGTGGGCCACTGACGAAGCCGAGGCGCGTGACGAGGCGTTGGCGGCCGAGATGTCCGGCCCGGACGCCGCCATGGTCGCGCCCTGGCACGAACCGCCGGCTCCCGTCGCGGCTCCCAGCGAGCCTGCGCCGCCCGAGCGCCCGTTCCGCGCCGAAGGCATTGCCATTGCGCCGGCCGAACATGCTGAACTGGCCCCGGCGCGTGCTGCCGCGCCGCAGGAAGGTGTCAGCGAGCTGGCCACTGCCGAAGACTGGCTGGATCTGGTCGCCAACAGCGGCCTGAGCGGCCCCTCGCGGCAACTGGCCGCCAATGCCGCGTTCATCAGCTGCCAGCACGGGACCTTGAAACTGGGCCTTTCGCCCGGATTTGAATACCTGCGCTCGGAGCGCGCGCTGGCTGCCCTGGGCGAGATGCTGCAGAAGGCCCTCGGCCAGGCGCCGAAGATCGTGGTCGAGACCGTGGAAACCGAGCACGTTCCGGCCGAGACCCTGCATCAGCGGGCCGACCGCCAGCGTGGCGAGCGGCAGCAGGTGGCAGAGGCTGTTTTCATGGACGACCCGGAAGTGCAGGTGCTGATCCAACAGCACGGCGCACGGGTTGTTTCCGATTCCATCCGTTCTTTTGACGAGTAAGACACTATGCGCGGCAATATCGCCCAACTGATGCAGCAGGCCCAGAAGATGCAGGAAAACCTGCAGAAGGCCCAGGAAGAAATCGCCAAGATCGAAGTGACCGGCAGTGCCGGTGGCGGCATGGTCAGCGTGACCCTGACCGGCGCCAAGGAATGCCGCAAGGTGCGTATCGACCCGTCGCTGGCCAGTGACCCGGAAATGCTGGAAGACCTGATCGCGGCCGCCTTCAACGATGCCTCGAACAAGATCGATGCCGAGTCGAAGTCGAAGATGGGTTCGGCCACCGCCGGCATGCAGCTGCCGCCGGGCATGAAACTGCCGTTCTGATTCGTGGCGGGGCGCCTGTCGCTGCAGGTGCCCGCTGCAACCCTCAGTCGAGCATGGCTCGGCTCTACACGTAGCTGTCGAGCCTGCTCGACGCCATGAAAGCATGAAGCCGTGTCCGCACCCCTGCTTGAACAATTGATCGACGCACTGCGGGTGCTGCCTGGCGTCGGCCAGAAGACCGCACAGCGCATGGCCTACCACCTGCTCGAGCGCGAGCGCGAAGGTGGCCAGCGACTGTCCGAAGCCCTGGCGTTGGCGGTGGAGCGCATCGGCCACTGTGCGCAATGCCGCGACTTCAGCGAAACCGAGCTGTGCCCGACCTGTGCCAACAGCAGCCGCGAGCGCAGCCAGCTGTGCGTGGTCGAATCGCCGGCCGACCGCCTGGCCATCGAGAACGCCACCGGCTTCCGCGGTGTCTACTTCGTGCTGCAGGGCCGGCTGTCGCCGCTCGATGGCATCGGCCCGCGCGAGCTGGGCCTGGAGCAGCTGGAGCAACGGCTGGCCGAAGGCGAGGTGCAGGAGCTGATCATCGCCACCAGTGCCACCGTCGAAGGCGAAGCCACCGCGCACTACCTGGCGCAGCTGGCGCGCGCGCGCAAGGTGCAGCCCAGCCGGCTGGCGCAGGGCCTGCCGCTCGGTGGCGAACTCGAATACGTTGACCGCGGCACGCTGTCACACGCGTTCGGCACGCGCAGCGAATTCCGCGACTGAGCGCTGTCCGGGCAGCGCCCGGCGTGTCCGGCCTACAATGCGCAAGACATCCCGCCGAGGCCGACCATGAGCAACGAAACCCTCTTCAGCAAGATCATCCGTCGCGAGATCCCGGCCACCATCGTCTACGAGGACGACGAGGTGCTGGGCTTCAAGGACATCGCACCGCAGGCGCCGGTGCACGTACTGTTCATTCCGAAGAACGAGATCATCCCGACCCTGGACGACCTGCAGCCATCGCAGGCGCACCTGATCGGCAAGCTGGCCCTGGCCGCCGCCGAGTATGCGCGCCGCGAAGGCTTCGCGCAGGATGGCTACCGCATCGTGATGAACTGCCGCGAGCATGCCGGGCAGACCGTGTTCCACATCCACATGCACCTGCTGGCGGGTGCGCCGCTGGGGCATTTCGGTACGCCGGGGCGCTGAGCGCCCGGCATCCATCATTGCCCGCAGTGGATCCACGCGATGCGTGGATGAAAAAAGGCCGCCCGAAGGCGGCCTTTTTCGATCACGCATGGCGGATGGCGATCACCACCAGCCCCAACGGCCGTAACCACCCCAGTACGGGCCATACGGGCCCGGGCCCCACGGGCCATAGGGGTAGGGCACCACATCGACCTGGCGCTGTTCCGGCCACAGGTAGATCACATCGGCCGACAGCTTCGGCAGGCGGTAGTCGTACTCACCGATGCGGGTGTTCTGGTAGCCGTCGATCTTGCCGATGAAGGTCACGTCGCGGCCGGCTTCAAACACGGCCGGGTCGTAGAAACCGGCGCGGCAGGCGATGAAGCGGCCGTCGCTGGCGTCGGACGAGGTAGTGTTCGGGCGGCCGCTGGCGTTGAGCGGGCGCGAGATCATCTGGAAGCAGGTCTCGCCCTGGCCGGGCTTGGTTTCGATGATGCGACCGCCCCAACGGACCGGCGTGCCGACCTGCTGGGTGGCGACCGAGTCGCGCGGGGAGACCAGGCTGAACTGTCCCTGCAGCGGCTTGGGGGCCGTGGCGCAGGCCGACAGGGCCAGCGTGGCCACAGCGGTGAGGAGGAACTTGGTGTTCATGGGGAGGCTCCGGAAGTCGGGCGATGCCTGCGCAGGTCCCGCAATAATGAAGCGAGGTCGGTGCAAGTTCCAGCGTAACGCGCGTCGGCGAAACGCTGGCTGAGTGCCAGCAGGGCGGGGTCGGGGCGCTGGGCGTGTACCCGCCGTGACCAGTCGCATGCTGTCTCGTTGGGTTCGCGGGCCAGGCCAAGGCGTGCATAGCGCTGCCCCAGCCGGTGCCAGGCGCGCAGCAGCGGGTCGCGCTCGCGCTCGCCGCGGGCCAGCAGCCAGGCCATCCACGCCAGTGCCAGCAGCGCCGCGACCACGAAGCCGGTCACCAGCTGCGCCGGCCCGAGATCATCCAGCCCGAACGGCTTGAGCAGTTGCTGCTGGCGGCGTGCGTCGAAGGACAGCACCAGGTCGTTCCAGCCGCGGCGCAGCCAGTCACCCATCTGCCCCAGCTGCAGCCAGCGCTGTTGCAGCGGGGTCTCCGTGCCGGCCTGCAGGCGGTCGTCCAGCGTGTCCAGGATGCGTTCCGGTGCCACGGCCGCAGTCGGGTCGACCCGGACCCAGCCGCGCTGCGGCAGCCAGACTTCGGCCCAGGCGTGGGCATCCATGCGCCGCACCACCCAGTAGTCGCCGATGCGGTTGCGGGTGCCGCCCGCGAAGCCGGTCACCACCCGGGCCGGAATGCCGGCGTTGCGCATCAGCACCACGAAGGCCGAGCTGAAGTGCTGGCAGAAGCCTGCCTTGTAGTTGAACAGGAAATCGTCGACCGGATCCCGTCCCGCCACCGGCGTTTCCAGCGTGTAGGAGAAGTCGCGGGTGATCCATTGCAGCGCACGGCGGACGATGGCCTCGTCATCATTGCCGGCCTCCTGCCGCCATTGCTGTGCCAGTTGGGCGGTGCGCGGATTGAAGCCGGGCGGAAGCTGCAACGCGGCGCGGCGCAGGTAGGGCGACAGATCGGTGTCGAACCGTTGCGGAGGTGCCGAATGCAACCGCCAGCGGCTGAGCGCGGACAGCGTGCGGTCGCTGCGCAGGCTCATGTCCGCATCGAAGCTGCTGCCCTCCGGTGCGCGGCTGGGCAGGTCCAGGGCCACCAGCAGGCGACGGTCGGTGGGCTCGTAGTCGATCTGGTAGTCCCATCCCTGTGCGGCGGCTTCGACCACCGGGGCCGGGCGCCGGGCCGTCGCGCGATCGCGGCTCCAGCGGTGGCCATCGAAGGACGTCAGCACCGGACCGCGCCAGTAGCGCTGTGCGGGCTCGGGCACCGCGCCGAAGAACTGCACGCGCAGCGCCGGGGTGTCGTCGGCCATCAGGTCCAGCCATTGGTCAGGCGCCATGCTGTCAGCCAGGCCGGGTGTACCCACCGCTCGTTCGGGTACGCCCCACAGCGGCGCGGACAAGCGCGGGAACAGCCAGAAGCAGGCCAGAGCCAGCGGCAGGCCGATGCCCAGCAGTCGGCCGACACCACGCAGTTGCCCGCGCAGCGGCAGGCGAGGGCTGTGGCCCTCGTCCTGGGCCAGGCGTTGCAGCGCCAGCAGTGCGGCAACCGCGGCCAGCGCCGCCAGTCCGGTGGTCAGTGGTCCCTGGTCGAGCAGGAAGGCCGCGAACGGCGAGAACAGCGCGAATCCCAGCAGGCTGCGCGCGTCGCGCAGGTTGCGCAGTTCGCTGGATTTGATTGCCAGCATCGCCGCCAGCAGCGCACAACCGGTATCACGGCCCGGCCGCACCATGCCCATCTGCCAGACGATGGTGGCGAGCATGGCCAGCACCAGCAGCAGGCGCACCGGCATCGGCAGCACGCGCCGCCGGGAAAGCGCAGCGGTCAGCACGGCGGCGATCGCGATCACGATGGCCAGCACCGGCGGCAGCTGCAGCAGGAGTGGCAGCAGCGCCAGCGCTGCGCTGGCCAGGGTCCAGCTGCGTGCGTTGCGATCGAGCAGGACGGCAGGCTCAGTCATGGGGCATCAGCGCCAGTGCGCGCAGGCACAGGTGGTGGTGGCTGGCGCCCTGGCCGGGCCCGAACGGTGGATGGGCCGGAAGCTGCAGTGTGTAGCGTCGGCCTTCGCGCTCGGCCATGTCGACCCAGCGTGCCAGCCGCGCGATGCGCGCTTCATGGCCCAGCGGTGCCAGCGCGCGCCAGTCCAGCACCACTTCGATGCCGATCGGTTTTTCGTACTCGCGTACCAGCAGGCTGTCGCGGCGTGCCGAGTGTTTCCAGGCAATGCTGCGCGGGGCGTCGCCGGCACGATAGGGGCGCAGCTGGTGCAGCTCCTCGCCACTGGCGTGGGCGCGGGTGTGCAGTGGATCGCTGCCACTTTCCGGAAGCGGAGGTGCCAGTGCCTCGGCCAGTGGATAGACCAGCAGCGGCTGCTCCGGCCACACCCACGACCATGCCCGCACCAGCCCCAGCGGCTGCGTGCTCGACAGGCGGATGCGGGGCAGTTCCAGCCAGCCGCGGCGCTCGCTGGGGACATCCAGCTCCACTTCGCCGCGGCCGTGTGCAGGCAGTGCGACCCAGGCCTCGCTTGCGCCCAGCTGCAGGTGCAGCCCATGGCGCGCGCGCGGGTCGCGCAGCGACAGGTCCACGCGCAGGCGCAGGGGATGCCCCGCTGGAACCGGTTCGGCGGAGATTGCATCGATCTGTATGCCGGACAGCTGCAGGTGCGCAGCGATGGCGCTGGCGATCGCCGCTGCGGCCAGCAACAGGGCCAGCAGCAGGGCCGGGTTGTTGTTGTAGTTCAATGCGCCCAGCAGCATCGCCGACAGCAGCGTGGCGACGAACAGGCCGAAGCGGGTCGGCAGTACATAGATGCGATGGCGGTCCAGCCGCTGCGGCAAGGCTTCGGGCCTGCGTGGGCGTGCCAGCAGCTGCATGCGTGCCCAGCGTGTGGCCACCTTCAGTCCACCGCGACGGTCTGCAGGATCGCCCGCGCCAGTGCAGGCCCGGAGCTGGATTCGGCCTCCGCCACCAGGCGATGACCGGCCACCGCCACGAACAGGGTCTGCACGTCTTCGGGCACCACATGCCCGCGGCCGAGCAGCAGCGCATGCGCCTTGGCCGCGCGCAGCAGGGCCAGCCCGGCACGCGGCGACAGGCCCACGCGTACGCCGGCATGCTGGCGGCTGCGGGTCAACAGTGCCTGCACGTAGTCGATCAGCGCGTCGCTGGCATGCACCTGGCCAACTGCTTCACGCAGCGTACGCACCTGGGTGTCGTCCAGCTTCGGCACCGCGCGCGCGATCAGGTCGCGGCGATCACTGCCACGCAGCAGCTCGCGCTCGGCCTGCGCGCTCGGGTAGCCCATCGCCAGCCGCAGCAGGAAACGATCCAGCTGAGAATCCGGCAACGGGAAGGTGCCGGACAGATCGACCGGGTTCTGCGTGGCGATCACGAAGAACGGGTCGGGCAGCGGATGCGTCTGTCCATCCAGGGTGACCTGCTGCTCGGCCATCGCTTCCAGCAACGCGCTCTGCGTGCGCGGTGGCGCGCGGTTGATCTCATCGGCCAGCAGCACATGGGTGAACACCGGGCCGGGGTGGAACTGGAACTGGCGGCTGCCGGCCTCGTACACCGACACGCCGAGCACATCGGCCGGCAACAGGTCGGAGGTGAACTGCACGCGCTGGAAGCTGAGGCCGAGGCTGCTGGCCAGTGCATGCGCCAGCGTGGTCTTGCCCAGGCCGGGCAGATCCTCGATGAGCAGGTGGCCGCCGGAAAGCAGGGCGACAAAGGCCAGCCTGACTTCCGGCACCTTGCCCAGCACCAGTGCGTTCACCTGATCCTGTGCCTCCCGCAGGGCCTGGCGCAGTTGATCGGTTAGCATGCTGGGATTGGGGGACGAGGCTGGCATGATCGTCTCAGGTCTGGAATCCATTCGATTATCCATAGAGCAATGCAAGGCGAACAGCGCGCGCGGACAATATTTCTCTGGTTATGGACGCTGATCACAGCGGCCAAGCTGGTGGTGGCTGCGCGCCTGCCGCTGTTCGTCGATGAGGCGTTCTATTGGCAGGAAGGCCAGCACCTGGCCGCTGCCTATTCCGACCTGCCGGGGCTGACGGCGTGGCTCGCACGCCTGGGCGTGGAGATCGGTGGCCATCATGTGCTGGCATTGCGCCTGCCGTTCCTGGCCATCGGTGCGCTGCTGCCGTTGCTGGTGGTGCGCATCGCCACACGCTGGTTTGGCAACGTCGCAGGGTGGCAGGCGGGCAGCCTGACCCTGCTGATGCCGCTGTCGGCCACGCTGGGCCTGCTGGCCGTGCCGGATGTGCCGATGGCACTGGCCGCAGTGATCTGCCTGCATGCAGGTGCGCGCCTGCTGCACAACGTGGATGCGTCGTCGGCGATGAAGCTGGCGCTGGGCCTGCTGATCGGTGCGCTCAGCCACTACCGTTTCATTGGCGTCATCGGTGTCGGCTTCATTGCGCTGCTGGCGCTGCCGCAGGGCCGCCGCATGCTGGCCGACCCGCGCGTGTGGGTGGCGCTGGCGGTGGGTGTACTGGCCTGGCTGCCGTTGCTGGCCTGGAATGCGGACAACCATGATGCCGGCCTGAAGTTCCAGGTGGTCGAGCGCCACCCGTGGACGTTCGAATGGGACGGACTGTGGTTCCTGGTGATCCAGCCGATGCTGGTGACGCCGATCCTGTGCATCGCGATGTGGAAGGTCGCCCTGGCAGGTACCCGCAGCGGTGGTGGTGCGCGGGTGCAGTGGCGCTATTTCGGCCTGGTGGGCGGCGTGTCGACGCTGGGCATCTTCCTGCTGGGCTTCTTCACCGATGTCGAGCGGATCAGTTTCCACTGGCCATTGCCGGGCTACCTGGCGCTGCTGGTGGCCGTGCCGGTGGTCCTCAATGGCTGGCCGCGCTGGCTGCGCCGTACCGGCTGGTGGCTGGCGGCTGCAGGCACCGTGCTGGCCTTCGGCTACTACCTGATGGCGTCCACGCCGGCGCTGCGCGAGCAGATGGCCGGCAGCAAGTACTACCCGCGCAACTTTGCCGGCTGGCAGCCGCTGGCCGTGGCGGTGCGTGACGAACTGCGGCAGATGCTGCCGGGCACGCGTGTGCTGGCCGGCAACTTCAAGGTCGGTGCCGAACTGGGCTTCCAGCTGGGCAACGGTGATATCGAGGTATTGCCACATCCGCTCAACGACAAGCATGGGCGGACCGCACAGCTGGCGCAGTGGGACCTGCTGCACGAAGGCCCGCGCAGTGCGCCGATGCTGCTGGTGCTGTCACCCAGCGACCAGCGCTACCGCGATCTGCTGGCGCGCTATCACGCCATCTGCGAGCAGGTGGGGCCGCTGCCGGCGCCACGCGTGGTCAACAGCGATCATGGTTTCCAGCGCTTCCTGCTGTTCCGGCTGCCGGTGCAGCGCGCGCAGGGGCCCTGCGTGACGCCGGCAATGGCCTGGCTGGATGCGCCGTCCAACGGTGAGAAGGTCTCCGGAACGCTCGCCATCAAGGGCTGGGCGTTCAAGGATGGCGTCGGATTGGCGCGCATCGAAGTGCTGGTCGATGGCCGTTCGATCGGTGATGCGCGCTACGGGCGCGTGTTCGACATCCGCCAGGCCTGGCCGGACAGCACCGATCCGCAGCATCCGGCGGTGGGCTTCGACGCATCGCTGGATACCACCACGCTGGCGCCGGGCCGGCATTGGCTTGGCCTGCGCCTGCACGGGCGCGACGGCAGTGTGGAGGCGTGGCAGGAGCAGCCGTTCGAGGTTCGTTGAGGCTTCTGCTTTCGTAGCGTCGAGCCATGCTCGACTGCTTCTCCAAAGACGGTCGAGCATGGCTCGACGCTACAAAAAGGACAGCCGAGCATGGGCCTCGGCTCTACAGTTCAGGGCACTGCGAACCCCGCCTGGCGCAGCAGGCCGCACAGCGCGATCAGTGGCAGGCCGACCAGCGCGGTCGGGTCGCGGTTGTCGATTGCCTCGAACAGGCTGATGCCCAGGCCCTCGCACTTGAAGCTGCCGGCGCAGTCCAGTGGCTGCTCGGCGGCGACATAGCGCGTGATCTCCTGCGGGTCCAGCTCGCGGAAGCGCACTTCGGTCAGGTCCAGGGCGGCGAGGGATTCTCCATCCCGCCTGAGACTGATCGCCGTGTGAAAGCGCACCGTCTGCCCGGACATCGCCGCCAGCTGCGCACAGGCCGCCTCGAACGTGCCCGGCTTGCCCAGCGGCTGGCCGTTCAGATCGGCCACCTGGTCCGAGCCGATCACCCAGGCGCCGGGGTAGCGGGCGGCCACCTCGGCGGACTTGGCGGCGGCCAGGCGCGTGGCCAGGGCCAGCGGAGCTTCCCCATTCAGGGGAGTCTCATCCACGTCCGGGCGTGCGCATTCGAAGGGCAGGCCCAGCCGTTCCAGCAGTTCACGACGGTAGCGGGAGGTGGAGGCCAGGACCAGTGACATGTGACAATACCGGGGCAGGGCGCGGCAGTCTGGCCCCTCCACGGCGGCAGCGGCAAGTCCTGTAGGGCGGGCATTTGACAGCGGGCGGCGCGATCCTTAGTATTCAGCGGCTTATGTCCGCGAACGTGCCCGAAACGCTGGATGCCTGGCGGATGGTTGTAGCGCGAAGGCGCTTCGACGGTCAGGTCTCCCTGGCTGAATTGACCCGCCTGCAGGGGTTGGTCGCAGATACCGACGGCGAGTGTGTCTACTCGCTTGAATTCGGTCGCGACGACGTCTTGCGGGTATCCTATGTGGAACTGACCATCGACACCGCGTTGCCGCTGACCTGTCAGCGCAGCATGCAGCGATTCCTGTTGCCGGTGAAGGTGACCCAGAGGCTTGGCCTGATCCGCGACGAGGACGAGGAATCGTCCCTGCCGGAGGAATACGAGGCGTTGCTGGTGCCGGAAGACGGCCAGCTGCGTCCGTTGGACCTGGTCGAGGACGAGTTGGTGCTGGCAGTGCCGGTTGTGCCGCTGTCGCCCGACGGTGAGGCAGTCGACAAGGACTGGGCACCGAGCGAAGAAGAAACGAAGAAGGCCAATCCGTTTGCGGCGTTGGCAGCACTGAAGAAACAATAGCAGCCGGATTGTCGTCGGCGGCTGCGGCGAAAGCGAAAGTGTGCTGGGCGCTGGCGTCCTGCGCGACGATACGACGAAGCAAATCGAACCGAGTTTGGAGCAATCCCATGGCTGTGCAGAAATCCCGTGTCACCCCGTCCCGCCGCGGCATGCGTCGTGCCCACGACGCCCTGAGCGCCAAGCAGCTGTCGACCGACCCGACCACCGGCGAAGTGCACCTGCGTCACCACATCACTGCCGACGGTTTCTACCGCGGCAAGAAGGTCATCCAGACCAAGACCTCGGCCGTCGAAGAAGATTGATGTGCCGGGAAGGCCGCTGCCTCCGGGCAGCGGCCTTTGCCTTCTTTCCCGGGCGTGCCGGTGATCGGCGGCCCGCGCAACAGGAAACATGATGAGCAAGCGGATCTATTCGAGGATCGCGGGCACCGGTAGCTATTTGCCGGAAAAAGTCCTGACCAACGCCGACCTGGAAAAAATGGTCGAAACCTCGGATGAGTGGATCCAGTCGCGCACCGGAATTCGTGAACGGCACATCGCGGCCGAAGGCGAAACCACCAGCGACCTTGGCTACAACGCCGCCCTGCGCGCGCTTGAAGCCGCAGGCATCGATGCCTCGCAGCTCGACATGATCGTGGTCGGCACGACCACGCCTGATCTCATTTTCCCGTCCACCGCGTGCCTGATCCAGGCCAAGCTCGGTGTGGCCGGGTGCCCCGCCTTCGACGTCAACGCGGCCTGTTCGGGCTTCGTGTTCGCGCTGGGCGTGGCCGACAAGTTCATCCGCTCCGGCGACTGCAAGCACGTGCTGGTGATCGGCACCGAAACGCTGACCCGCATGGTCGACTGGAACGATCGCACCACCTGCGTTCTGTTCGGCGATGGCGCCGGCGCTGTCGTGCTCAAGGCCGACGAAGACACCGGCATCCTCAGCACCCACCTGCATGCCGATGGCAGCAAGAAGGAGCTGCTGTGGAACCCGGTTGGCGTTTCGACCGGCTTCAAGGACGGCGCCAACGGTGGCGGCACCATCAACATGAAGGGCAACGACGTGTTCAAGTACGCCGTCAAGGCGCTGGACTCGGTCGTGGACGAGACCCTGGCCGCCAACGGCCTGGATAAGTCCGACCTGGATTGGCTGATCCCGCACCAGGCCAACCTGCGCATCATCGAAGCCACCGCCAAGCGCCTGGACATGTCGATGGACCAGGTCGTGGTGACCGTCGACAAGCACGGCAACACCTCGTCCGGCTCGGTGCCGCTGGCGCTGGACGCCGCCGTGCGTTCGGGCAAGGTCGAGCGCGGCCAGCTGCTCCTGCTGGAAGCCTTTGGCGGCGGCTTCACCTGGGGTTCGGCCCTGTTGCGCTATTGATAGTGCAAGTTACGACAATGTGAAGCTTTGTCGTTGCGGCCCCTCTGGGGCCGTAACGCGTTTAAGGAGGACCTGTCATGGTTGAGCCCATCGTCATCGAAGGGCAACGTGCCTGGCTGAAGCAGTACGGCAAGGGAAGCCGAGCAATGGCCCTGGGCCTGCTCAATTTTGTTGCCCGCCGTTTCCATCTCGATGCCCTGCGCCCGCCACCGCACCGCGGTGGCGACGCCGCACGCGAAACCGAAGCCCGCCGCCTCGCGGAACTGCAGGCGCAGGGTGTGAACGTGCCTGACGTCCTGGGCACCGGCCATGCCGCCCTGGTGATCGGTGACAACGGCAGCTCGTTCAATACCTGTCTGCGCGAAGCCGACGAGACCGGTCGCGATCGGCTGGTGATGGCGGCGATGCAGGCCATTGCCGAAGCGCATGCCCGTGGTGCCTATTTTGGCCAGCCGTTGCCGCGCAACCTCACCTGGGATGGCGAGAAGGTCGGCTTCATCGACTTCGAGGAAGATCCGCTGGAAGTGATGGACCTGTCCGAAGCGCAGGCCCGCGACTGGCTGATGTTCGGCTATGGCGTGGCCAAGTACTACGCCGACCGCCCCGAGCACCTGCAGGCGATGATGGCCGAAGCGATGGGCGACGTTCAGGAGCCTGTGCGCGAGCACGTGCATGCGGTCAGTGGCCGCCTGCGCAGCCTGGCCCGGGTCTGCATGAAGCTGGGTCGCTCGGCGCGCGCGCTGGCCCATTCGATCTTCATTGCCCACGGCGCCAGCACTGCCGGCGTGCTGATGCTGGTGGGCCTGTGCGTGGATTTCCTCGCCGACGGCGATCTGGACGTCCTGCAGCTGTTCTGCTGATGGCTGATAGGGGTCAGATCCCTTTTCCTGCGGAAAAGGGATCTGACCCCGTTGCGCTTGCCCGGCCGCCCACCATACGCGTGCATACGCGCACGTACAGACGACACGGCATGTTCCCCCTTATCATGGCCCGCTTCGATTGCAACAAGCGGATGACCGCGTGACCGTATCCACCCTCGCTTTTGTCTTCCCCGGCCAGGGCTCGCAGTCTGTGGGCATGGTGGCCGAGCTGGCCGAACTGCACCCGCAGGTGCGTGAAGCCTTCACCGAGGCATCCGATGGTGCCGGCGTCGACCTGTGGGCGCTGTCCCAGGGCGGCCCGGAGGAAATGCTCAACCGTACCGAATATACCCAGCCGGCCCTGCTGGCCGCGAGCATCGGCGTGTGGCGCGCCTGGAACGCCGTGGGCGGTCCGCGCCCGTCGGTGCTGGCCGGCCACAGCCTGGGCGAGTACACCACCCTGGTCGCGGCGGGCGCGCTGAGCCTGCATGACGGTGCGCACCTGGTGCGCCTGCGCGGCCAGCTGATGCAGGAAGCCGCACCGGCCGGTGTCGGCGCCATGGCCGCCGTGCTCGGCGCCGAAGACCAGCTGGTGCTGGACGTCTGCGCCGAAGCCGCAGGCAGCCAGGTGGTGGTGCCGGCCAACTTCAATTCGCCGGGCCAGATCGTGATCGGTGGCGACGCCGATGCGGTTGACCGTGCGCTGGCGCTGCTGGCCGAAAAGGGCGTGCGAAAGGCCGTGAAGCTGGCCGTCAGCGTGCCCTCGCACACCCCGCTCATGCGCGAAGCCGCCAACCGCCTGGCCGAAGTGATGGCCGGCCTGTCCTGGCAGGCGCCGCAGCTGCCGGTGGTGCAGAACGTCGACGCCCAGGTTCATGACGGCATTGACGCGATCCGTACCGCGCTGGTCCAGCAGCTGTACCAGCCGGTGCAGTGGACCGGGTGCGTGCAGGCGCTGGCCGCCCGTGGCATCACCCAGATCGCCGAGTGCGGCCCGGGCAAGGTGCTGACCGGCCTGGTCAAGCGCATCGACAAGGCCATCGATGGCCGTTCGCTGGCCACGCCGGGCGACTTCGAAGCCGCCCGTGAGGCATGGTCGGCCTGATTTCCCTGTTCCTGCCGACTGTACCGGTGGCCGCTGCAAGCGGCACGGGTGCGGCGGCCGTCCCAGCCTGAGGAAAACATCATGAGCAAGCCCCTGCAGGGTGAAATCGCACTGGTCACCGGCGCCAGCCGTGGCATTGGTGCCGCCATCGCCGATCTGCTGGCCGCCCAGGGCGCCACCGTCATCGGCACCGCCACCACTGAATCCGGCGCTGCCGCGATCGGTGAGCGCCTGGCCGCCCACGGCGGTCACGGCCGCGCGCTGAACGTCACCGACGCTGCCGCGTTGGATGCCGTGCTGGCGGACATCGCCAAGGAATTCGGCCCGATCTCGATCCTGGTCAACAACGCTGGCATCACCCGCGACAACCTGCTGATGCGCATGAAGGACGAGGACTGGGCGTCGATCATCGACACCAACCTGACCAGCGTGTTCCGCACCAGCAAGGCGGTGATGCGCGGCATGATGAAGGCGCGCAAGGGGCGCATCATCAACATCGCATCGGTGGTGGGCGTGACCGGCAATGCCGGCCAGGCCAACTACGCCGCGGCCAAGGCCGGCATCATCGGCTTCAGCAAGTCGCTGGCCAAGGAAATCGGTTCGCGCGGTGTCACCGTCAATGTTGTCGCACCTGGCTTCATCGACACCGACATGACCAAGGCGTTGCCGGAAGAAGCGCGTACCGCGCTGATCAACGACATCGCCCTCGAACGCCTGGGTTCGCCGGAAGACATCGCCCATGCGGTGGCCTTCCTGGCCGGCCCGGCTGCCGGTTACATCACCGGCGAAACCCTCCATGTGAACGGCGGCATGTACATGCCGTAAGCAAGGGGCGCAGGGATTGCGCCGCAAGTGGTTGATCTGCGAAGGTTTTTGCTGCAATGCAAGGCCGCGCCGGTTTCCACTACACTATCCCACGGCCATCGCCTTTGATGGCGACCACTTTTGAACCACAACTCCATCTGGAGCGAGATCCCATGAGCACCATCGAAGAACGCGTCAAGAAAATCGTCGTCGAACAGCTTGGCGTCAAGGAAGAAGAAGTCACCAACAGCGCATCGTTCGTCGATGACCTGGGCGCTGACTCGCTGGACACCGTTGAGCTGGTGATGGCCCTGGAAGAAGAATTCGAGTGCGAGATCCCGGACGAAGAAGCCGAGAAGATCAGCACCGTGCAGGCCGCCATCGACTACATCAAGGCCCACGTCAAGGCCTGATGTCAGACGGCAGTGCGCGCGCGGGCCCATGCTCGCCGCGCACCGCACCCCATGGGGCCGCAGTTGCGGCCCCGTGTGTTTGAGCATCACACCGAAGCAAACCGAGTTGCCCGTTGAAATCAGCCGGGTCAGGAGAATCAGCAATGAAGCGTCGCGTCGTCGTAACCGGCCTGGGTATCGTCTCGCCGTTGGGCAATGATCTGGCCAGCAGCTGGGAAGGCATCACCCAGGGTCGTTCGGGCATCGGTCCGCTGACCAACGTTGCGGATGCCTACCTGGATCGGTTCACCACCAAGATTGCAGGTGAGGTCAAGGGATTCGACATCACCGCCGACAATGAACTGTTCGGCAAATTCCGGGTCAGCGGCAAGGATGCCAAGAAGATGGACCCGTTCATCCATTACGGCCTCGGTGCCTCGTTCATGGCCCTGCATGACTCGGGCCTGGACATCACCGACGCCAATGCCGAGCGCATCGGCGCCATCGTCGGCGCCGGCATCGGCGGCCTGCTCGGCATCGAAGAGCAGACCATCGAGTTCCACGAGGGCAAGAAGATCTCGCCCTTCTACGTGCCCAAGACCATCATCAACATGCTGCCGGGCCAGCTGAGCATCATCACCGGCCTGAAGGGCCCGTCGTTCTCGGCGGTGTCGGCATGCGCGACCTCGAACCATTCGATCGGTACCGCGATGCGCATGATCCAGTACGGCGATGCCGACGTGATGGTGGTCGGTGGTGCCGAGCGTGGCTCGTCGCCGACCGCACTGGGCGGCTTCTGCGCGATGAAGGCCATGAGCACCCGCAACGACGCCCCGGAACAGGCTTCGCGCCCGTGGGACAAGGACCGCGACGGCTTCGTGCTGGGCGACGGCGCCGGCATCCTGATCCTGGAAGAGTACGAGCACGCCAAGGCACGTGGCGCGAAGATCTATTGTGAACTGGCCGGCTTCGGCGCCAGCTCCGACGCGTACCACATGACCGCACCGAGCGAGAACGGCGAAGGCGCCGCCCGCTGCATGGTCATGGCCATGAAGGACGCTGGCGTGACCCCGGAACAGGTCGGTTACCTCAACGCGCACGGCACCTCCACGCCGCTGGGCGACCTGGGCGAGACCATGGCGATGAAGACCGCCTTCGGCGACCACGCCTACAAGATGATGGTCAGCTCCACCAAGTCGATGACCGGCCACCTGCTGGGCGCTGCCGGCGGCGTGGAAGCGATCTTCTCGGTGATGGCGCTGCAGGACAACGTCATTCCGCCGACCATCAACCTGCAGCAGCCGGGCGAAGGCTGCGACCTGGACTACGTGCCCAACGAAGCACGCCAGGCCAAGGTCGACGTGGTGATGTCGAATGGCTTCGGCTTCGGTGGCACCAACGGCACGCTGATCTTCAAGCGCGTCTGACCGAGGTGTAGCGTCGGGCCATGCTCGACTCCGCGTTCTACGGAGCCGCCGCAAGGCGGCTTCCGTGCATCTGAACTCCCGAACTGGCTGCCATGACCCACGCACCTCTGATCCACCCGCTGCCGCACCCGATCGATCTGCTGGCCCTGCAGCAGCACGACCCGGCGCGCTTTCCGCTGCTGATGGAATCCACCGCCTCGGGCACCGCCCAGGGCCGCTGGAGCCTGCTGCTGGCCGCGCAGGGCGATAGCCTGCGGCTGGATGCCGATGGCCAGGTGCGCGACCAGCACGACGCGGTACACGCCGGCAGCTTCCTGCAGGTGCTGGATCGCGCCTGGCAGCGCGAACGCCTGCCGCACGACGGCAGCCACAGCCTGCCGTTCCGCGGCGGCTGGGCGTTGATGCTGGATTACGAAGTGGCCAGCCAGATCGAGCCGGTGCTGCCGGCGCGCGCGCGCGAGGACGGCCGCCCGACCGCGCTGGCACTGCGCTGCCCGGCCGCGGTGCTGCACGACCACCACAACGATGCCAGCTTCGTCATCGCTGAAGCCGGCGAGCAGGCGTTGCTGGATGCGCTGGTGGCACTGGCCTCGGCCGCGCTGCCCGAAGCCGGGCAGGGCTGGCAGCCGCCGCAGTCGGTGGGCGAGGATGCGCCGCAGCGCTTCACCGACGGCGTACGCCGGGTGATCGAGTACCTGCGTGCCGGCGATGTGTTCCAGGTGAACCTGTCGCGGCGCTGGAGCGCGCGGTTCGCCGCGCCGGTCAGTCCGCAGGCGCTGTACGCGCAGCTGCGCCGTGCCAACCCGGCGCCGTTCGCTGGCCTGTTCAGCGCACACGGCCGCCATGTGGTCAGTTCCTCGCCGGAGCGGCTGGTGTCGGTGCATGCCGGCCATGCGCAGACCCGCCCGATTGCCGGCACGCGACCGCGCTTCGAGGGGGACGATGATGCCGCGCGCATCCAGGAGCTGGTCGGCCACCCGAAGGAGCGTGCCGAGCACGTGATGCTGATCGACCTGGAACGCAACGACCTGGGCCGCATCTGCCAGCCCGGCACCGTGGTGGTCGATGAGCTGATGACGGTGGAGAGCTACGCCCATGTGCACCACATCGTCAGCAATGTCAGCGGCCACCTGCGCCCGGAAATCACCCCCGGCGAGGTGATCGCCGCCACGTTCCCGGGGGGCACCATCACCGGCTGCCCCAAGGTGCGCTGCATGCAGATCATCAGGGAGCTGGAGCAGGTGCCGCGCGGTGCCTATACCGGCGCCTTCGGTTGGCTGAACCGCGATGGCGACCTGGACCTGAACATCCTGATCCGTACCGCCGAAGTGGATGGCTACGAGGTGAGCTTCCGCACCGGCGCCGGCATCGTGGTTGATTCGGACCCGGACAAGGAACTGGACGAGACCCGCGCCAAGGCCCGCGGCCTGCTGCGCGCGCTGGGCCAGCAGGGGTGATCGACCGGCCGGGCAGGAATGTTGGTGGGTGCCGACCGTTGGTCGGCACCGAGGCCTCCATGGCCGTTCATCCACGCATGGCGTGGATCTACTGATCGCCGCGCCAGGCATGGATTGTGGTGGGTGCCGACCGTTGGTCGGCACGCAGGCGCCACCCCGGTCATGACCCCAATCCACCGGCACGGTATCCTGCACGACGGAATCGAGTTCAGAGGTAGTCCATGGCGGGAGCCAAGCGCGGGTGTCTGTTCGTGGTAACGCTGGTGGTGGTGCTGGCCGCCGTCGTGGCCGGCGCGGGCGCGTGGTTCTTCTACCAGCAGACCCGGTTCGCCGACGCCCCCATCACCCCGTCCGCCGAGAGCATGGTCATCGCCAGTGGCGATGGCATGAACAGCGTGCTGCGCAAGCTGCGCGATGCCGGTGTGGATGAAGGCCAGGACGCGCAGTGGCAGCTGCTGGCGCGCCAGCTCGATGCTGCCGGCAAACTGAAGGTGGGCGAGTACGCGCTCAGCGCTGACCTGACCCCGCGCGAGCTGCTGCTGCGCATGCGCGCCGGCAAGGTGCTGCAGCACCGCGTCACGATCATCGAGGGCTGGAACATCCGCCAGCTGCGTGCCGCGCTCAAGCGCGCCGAGCCGCTGCTGCACACCACCGATAATCTTGATGACGCGGCGCTGATGCAACGCCTCGGTTTCGGTGGCCAGCATCCGGAAGGCCGCTTCCTGCCGGAGACCTACGTCTACCAGCGCGGCGACAGCGACCTCGATGTGCTCAAGCGCGCCCACGCCGCGATGGAAAAGGCACTGGACGAGGCCTGGGAAAGCCGCGCGCCGGACCTGCCGATCAACACGCCCTACGAACTGCTGACGATGGCGTCGATCATCGAGAAGGAAACCGCGCTGGCCAGCGAGCGCCCGCAGATTGCCGGCGTGTTCATGCGCCGCCTGAAGATCGGCATGCGCCTGCAGACCGACCCGACCGTGATCTACGGCATCGGTGCTGCGTATGACGGCAACATCCGCCGCCGCGACCTGACCACCGATACGCCCTACAACACCTATACCCGTGCCGGCCTGACCCCGACCCCGATCGCCATGCCCAGCCGCGATGCGCTGATGGCGGCCGCACAGCCGGCACCGGGCGACGCGCTGTACTTCGTCGCCGTGGGCGATGGCAGCGGCGCGCACGTGTTCTCGCCCAGCCTGGATCAGCACAACGCCGCAGTGGCCCGCTACCTGCAGCAGCTGCGCCAGCAACGTACCAAGGAGACCCCGGCGCAATGAGTCCCGCGCTGCTTCGCCACCCGCGTTTCGTCAGCCTGGAAGGCGGCGAGGGCGCAGGCAAGACCACCGCCATCAATGCCATCCGTGACTGCCTGCGCAGCCATGGCCATGAGGTGGTGCTGACCCGCGAGCCGGGCGGTACGCCGCTGGCCGAGCGCATCCGCGGCCTGGTGCTGAAGCCCGATGCCGAGATCGCCGCCGAACCGCTCAGCGCCGAAGCCGAACTGCTGCTGGTGTTCGCCGCACGCGCGCAGCATGTGCGCCAGGTGATCCAGCCGGCGCTGCAGCGCGGTGCCTATGTGCTGAGCGATCGCTTCACCGATTCCAGCTACGCCTACCAGGGCGGTGGCCGCGGCCTTGATCCGCAGTGGATTGCCGACCTGGAGCGCCGCGCCGTCGGCCTGCTGCCGGGCCTGACCCTGCTGCTGGACGTGGACGTGGCCGTCGGCCGCGCACGCGCCAATGGCCGCGACCTGTGGCCGGACCGCATCGAAAGCGAACAGGACGATTTCTTCCAGCGCGTGCGCGAAGTGTTCCGCAGCCGCGCGCAGCAGGACCCGCAGCGCTTTGCGCTGATCGACGCCGGCCAGGTACAGGAACGCGTGGCGGCCGATGTGGTCGCGTGCGTCGAGCGCTGGCTGCAGGACGGGGAGGCCGCATGAGCACGTTCTCGCCCTGGCAGCAGCGCGCGTTCGACCAGACCGTCGCCGCGCTCGATGCCGACCGGCTCGGCCATGGCCTGCTGATCTGCGGCCCGGCCGGGCTGGGCAAGCATGAGGTGGCGCTGGCCCTGGCCGACCACGTGCTGGCGCGCGGCGATGCCGCGCATGCCACGCGCACGCGCCAGCTGATCGCCGCCGGTACCCATCCGGACCTGCAGCTGGTCAGCTTCATTCCGAACAAGAGTGGCGACAAGCTGCGCACCGAGATCGTCATCGAGCAGGTGCGCGAGATCACCAACAAACTGGCGCTGACCCCGCAATACGGCGTGGCGCAGGTGGTGATCGTCGATCCGGCCGATGCGATCAACCGCTCGGCCGCCAATGCGCTGCTGAAGACCTTGGAAGAGCCGCAGCCCGGCCGTTACCTGTGGCTGATCAGCAGCGACCCGGCGCGCCTGCCGCAGACCATCCGCAGCCGCTGCCAGCGCCTGGAGTTCAAGCTGCCACCGCAGCACGAAGCGCTGGCCTGGCTGCAGCAGCAGGGCCACAGCGAAGCATCGGCGCGCGAAGCGCTGGACGCCGCGCGCGGCCACCCCGGCCAGGCCGACAACTGGCTGCGCGAAGATGGCCTGAGCCTGCGCCGCGACGTGGGCCGCGAGCTGGAACAGCTGGCTGCCGGCAAGACCGGCGCGGTGGAGCTGGCGCAGAAGTGGTGCGCCGATGACAACGCGGCGCTGCGCCTGCGCTTTGCCGCCGACCTGGCGCTGGCCCAGGCCAGCACCGATGCCTTGACCACGCCGGAGCGATTGCACAAGCTTGCAGCCTGGTTCGATGCGGCCAACCGCACCCGCGACCTGCTGCGCACCACGGTGCGTGCAGACCTTGCGGTGGTCGAGTTGCTGCTGGCCTGGAACAAGGTGAACGAGCGGCCTGCCGCAAGGGGAAATCGATGAGTGCCAGCAACGCCCGCCAGGGCATCCTGTCCCTGGCTGTGAAGGACAAAGCCGCGCTGTACAGCGCGTACATGCCGTTCGTGAAGAATGGCGGCATCTTCGTGCCCACGCCCAAGCGCTACTTCCTGGGCGACGAGGTGTTCCTGCTGCTGACCCTGCCCGATTCCAGCGAGCGCCTGCCGGTGGCCGGCAAGGTGATCTGGGTGACCCCGGCCGGCGCACAGGGCAACCGCACCGCCGGCATCGGCGTGCAGCTGGCCGACGGTGCCGAAGGCGAGGGCGTGCGTCACAAGATCGAGACCCTGCTGGCCGGCCTGACCGGCTCGGACAAGCCGACCCATACGATGTAACTGGGCGCGGATCACCGCCACTGGTAGCGCCGGGCCATGCCCGGCGGCGATCGCCGAAACACCCGTGAACACGAATGTGAAAAACTGTTGACGGCCTCTGAAAAGCCCCTATAATGAGCGGCTCAGCAACACACCGGGCGGTTAGCTCAGCGGTAGAGCATTGCCTTCACACGGCAAGGGTCACAGGTTCGATCCCTGTACCGCCCACCATGTTGCAGAACGAAAGAAGCCTCCAGCAATGGGGGCTTTTTTGTTGCCTCGCATAATCAGCGAGGCCTTGCGCCAACCGGCGCCAGGGCATCACCCAGTCCATCCTGTGCAGCGCGCGCGATCTGGCGTGCGGCAACGATCAAGCCGTCCCGATGGAAGTCACCGAGTTGATCCTGTGGATCGCCAGCCAGGCGCGCGCGTTCGGCAGCATGCAGTAGATCCAGTACGGCATTCAATGCGACCAGCGAGCGGTCGAGCGAGTCGAAGCCTGTGGCGCTGAGTGTCTGCGGGGTACACGCGCGCCCGGCCTGGTCATCACCGGCGCGGATGGCATCGAGGCATGAAAGGAACGTTGGGCGCGAAGGTGGCAGCAGTCGCTCCGCCAGTGCGCATTCGATCTCACGCGCAAGGTCCTCGGGCACGTCGGCGGCGACGTCGCCGATAAGCGCGTGCAGGCGGGGATGGATGGCGGTTTGGTTGGTCATGGCGAAACCCTCACTGGCGTAGGGCCACCTTCCAAAGTGAAGGTGGCGGACGGTGCGGGTTGGCGTGCCAAGGCAAACAAGCTTCAAGGGAGAAGAACGCCTGGCGGATCTTGCGATCCCCACGCACCGCCCGCCATTGAGGGCAGTCGATGCATTCTCTCAACTGCGATTTCTCTCGCAGTCCTTGAAGCCTGTTCGTTTATTCGAGACGCCAATCCCGGCCAAGGCTTCTTGCCTCGGCGCGGCGATCTTCAGGCCGGGCAATCACATCGGTCTGTAAGGAAAATTCTCAACTGTCCCTAGGCAGGCCAGACATTTCCCGATGTGTGCCGTCCGACACCTGCGAGTAGTGCGGCCCATCACTGATGGCGCACATCGCCGCCCCTACCGACCGTGCACAAGACGACTCCAGAGCGGCGCCGCCACGGCAATCGCGTCACCCCGCGCGGCGGAGGCGGAACCGTGCCACGGGTCGACGCAGAGGGTTCCATTCCTGCGCTGTCCCGCCGCCCCAGGCAGGCGTAGTCTCAGCCCGTTGCCGTGCCCATCCACTCTGGAGTGCCACCATGCCGCTCGCCCGTATCGATCTTCGCAAAGGTAAATCCGTCGACTACCTGCAACGCGTCGGCGAAACCATCTACCAGGCCATGCGCGCGGTGGGGGTGCCGGAAAATGATCGCTTCCAGATCTTCCAGCAACACGAGCCAGGTACGTTGATCTACGACCCCGGCTATCTGGGCGTGGACCGCACCGACGATTTCATCTGTATCCAGATCACCTGGAACGAGGGGCGCACGTTGGAGCAGAAGAAGGCGCTGTACGCCGGCATCGCCGATGGACTGCACGCGGCGGTGGGTATCCGCCGCGAGGATGTGTTCATCAATCTGGTGGAAGTGAAGAAGGAGAACTGGTCGTTCGGGAACGGGCAGGCGCAGTACGTGAGTTGATGCGGGAACGGCGTCTGCGCCTGACGCGGTTTGCTCAGGCCATGCGCGGCGATGCCTGCTGTTGTGCCTGTTGTTCGTCCTGCGTCGGTCGGCTTGCGTCGCGGGATTGCTGCTGCACGTTGGCCTGCTGATACAGCGTATCCGCGTCGCCCTGCTGCGTATCGAGCAGGGACAGGCGCTGGCGATTGGCGGCAGGGTCCGGCGAGGCGGTGTCGCCGCTGCGATGCAGGAATACGTAGCCGGGTACCTCGGCGGTGCTGTTTGAACTGAATGCCACGTGCAGCGTGTCCTTTTCGCTGAAGCCGGCCTGCACCGCCGCGTGGGTTAGATGGCCGGCCAGTCGTTCGTGCTCCTGCCCGGCAGGCAGTCCGCGCTGTTCGCCGGTCTGGGCGAGCGCAGCACGCACCTTCTGGTCCAAGGCGTAAAGGCTATGCCCCGGCGTGCGCGCATCCGCAGCCAGACGCTCGCCCAAGGAGCCATCAATGCCATCGGTTTCGCTGAGCAGACGCTGCTTCAAGCTGCGCTCGGGCAGGGGATGAGTGGTGGTGCGGTTGAGTTCGCTGTTGGGGAAAGGGGGCTCAATGCTGTCCACGCCATGGATGTTGCGCAGCGGACGATAGCCGTCCTTGCCCTGTGACTGGACGCCCAGCGGAATGCGGACGTCTGGCAGCAATTGGCCAACAGGGCCGCCGATGCTGTTCACGTCCAGGCTGTGCTTGCGCTGGATACCAGCATGATTCAATGCGCCCCAGGTGAAGTCCACGCAGTTGTGACGCACGTCGGCATAGTGCTTGCTGAAGCCGTGCGCTACTGGATCTTCGCCGAACGCTTTGAGCTTGTTGTACTGGGCTTCGGTGATTTCCAGAGAGCGCGTGTAATGCGGGTTCTTGTAGGTCTTTGCATCGTTGTCCACGATGTCACCTGGGCCGTTCATGCTGCCGTGCTCGATCGGTGCAAAGCCGTAGCTTGCCGGATCCTTTCCCGGTGCTCGAAGGACGTAGAACATGTGTCCCGGCCCGGACGTCTGCGCCGAGCCATCAGGATTGCGCAGCGGTTGCTGCGTAACGGGGTGGAGAAGCGGTGTTCCCGGTGCCGCAATGACGATATCGACGATGTAGCGTGGCTTGTCCATGTGCGTGGTGATCCTCCTGGAAGGTGTACGAAGGCGCTGCGCTACTTGGTGAGCGGACGCGATTCGTGAATCAGTATCCTGGCGCTTGCGCCACGAAGTGGTGCGATGTCTTCAACCGTGCTGATCTGTACGCGGTAGCGACTTTGCGCCTGCAACGGCAGCAGCGCGACATGGAGTCGATAGGCCCCATCGCTGCCTCGCTGGGTCTGGGCGTAGTTCAGACCCTTACCGCGGTGCCAGTCTGGCAGAGGCTGGCCAGATTGCGACTGTGCGATCTGGTAGGCGTCGGGGCTTGCCAGCGGCTGCCAAGTGCCGCCGGACCATTGCTGAAGTCCTACGCGTAAAGGAATGTGCAGGTCGCGCGGAGAAGCAGCATCTGGCGATGAGGAAACGTGCTGCAGATCCAGCTCCACCGCATATGTGTGGTAGCTGGCAAAATTGCGCGCCGTGGTTTCGAACTCGAACTGCACCTGCTGGCCGGGCGCGTCCACGGCGATGGGCTGTGAGAGTTCCAGCGGCTCTGGCGGTGGGGGCGGCCCCTTGTCGGCGCAGGCGGCAAGCAGCGCGGTCAGGCCGAGGAGGCTGATGCGCAGCCGGTGTGTGATGCGGGTGGTCATGCGGATCCCTCTGGCTCCTTGCCGTGGCCATCTGAACCCTAACGTTGGCGAGGCGGAGCCTGCAAGCGCCGGGACCGCGGTGCGGTGCATTCACATGTCGCCGCCGGAGGCGAGCCCCTGCGTCACCGTGTCGCAGGGGGTAAACCCTGAACGGGGTCCAAGGTTGGCCATGGCCCCGTAGAATGGCGGCGTGCGCCGTTCTGCTCTCCACCGCCGGTTCCAGGCCCTGGCATGGCTTGCCATGCTGCTGGTGCTGCTCGCCCCGCTGGTGAGCCGCTGGCTGGCGCACGGTCACGTGGCTGCAGCTGTACCGGTGGCAGCCCTGGACCACGCAATGCATGCAGAGCATGCGCAGCACGCGATGGAAGGGCACCACGACCATCACGCGATGGCGATGCCGCACGGCGAGGCCGCAAAGAAGCCGGCCGCCGATCCACATGCCGAGCATGAGATGGGCGTGGACTGCGACTACTGCCTGATCGCAGCGCGGTTGATCACCCTGCTGGTGGCGGCAGTGCTGCTGTTGGCGCCGATGGCACCGGTGTGCCGCGCGCTGCGCGGTGCGGTGCGGGCGTTGCCGCAACGGATCAGCGGCACGTTGGGAGCGCGTGGGCCGCCGGCTTTCATGGCCGCCTGAGCCGCACGCGCGTTGCATTGAACATTTTTCCATGAGGTTGCCGGCCACGGCCGGTGCCCGCACGCGCGTGTTTGTCCCTTTCTGATTGCTGCCCTGCCATTGCGGGGTGGCCTTGCATGCCGTGAAAAATGAAAACGAACCCCAACTCCGCGCGCCTGCGCCGGGCGACGCTGCCTGTCCTGTGCGCGTTGCTCCTGCACACCGCCCCCGTACTTGCCGCCGATGCGGCACCCCCGACCACGCTGGATACCGTGCGGGTGGTCGATACCCGCAGCGGTGAACTGTCGTCCTCCGCCAACGCCGGTTCCGCGCTGGGCCTGAGCGTGCTGCAGACACCGGCCAGCCTGACGGTGATTTCGCGCGAACAACTGGAGCAGCGCGGCGACAGCAACCTCAACGATGCCATCAGCCGGGCGGGTGCGATCAGTGCGATGCCGCACCCGGGCAATGGCCTGAGTGCGCTGTCCAGCCGCGGCTTCACCGATGGCGCTTCGGTGATGCGGCTGTACGACGGGCTGCGACAGTACGGTGGCGTGGGCATCACGTTCCCGTTCGATACCTGGTCGATCGAGCGCGTCGAAGTGCTGCGCGGGCCGGCGTCGGTCATCCATGGCGACGGTGCGATCGGCGGCGTGATCAACATCGTGCCGAAGAAGCCCACGCGTGGTGCGATCGAGAACGAGATCAGCGTAACCGTGGGCAGCGAGGACACCGCGCGCCTGGGCTTCGGCAGCGGTGGCGCGCTGACGCCCGAGCTGGCCTACCGGCTGGACGTGAGTGGCAACTACAGCGGTGGTTGGGTCGATCGTGGGCGCAACAGTGACGCGACATTCTCCGGTGCGTTGCTGTGGCAGCCGCGCGCGGACCTGCAGCTGACCCTCACCCATGCGCAGGGCTACCAGCAACCGATGCGTTACTTCGGCACGCCGCTGGTCGAGGGCCGCCAGCTGGAGGCGCTGCGCCACCGCAACTACAACGTGGACGACAGCCAGATCCGCTATCGCGACCGCTGGACCCAGCTCGATGCGCTGTGGACACCGAACGCGAACGTGGAATGGCGCACGCGCCTCTACCAGATCGGCAGCCAGCGCGATTGGCGCAATGCCGAGGCCTATGTCTACAACCGCGCTACCGGCTTGATCGATCGATCTGGCAATACCGAGATCACCCACAACCAGGACCAGACCGGACTGACCTCGACGCTGCGCGTGCAGGGAACCGCAGGTGGCCTGCAGAACAGCTTCGCGGTGGGCCTGGACGCCAACCGCGCGCACTTCAAGCACACCAACAACACCTATGCCGGCAGCTCGGGCCCGGTTGATCCGTTCGATCCGGTGCCGGGGCAGTTCGCCAGCGACGCACCGAACCTGCCGCGCTACCGCAACCGTGCCGAGCAGTACGCGCTGTTCGTGGAAGACCGGTTGGCGCTGAGCGAGCGCTGGTCGGTGCTGGGTGGGCTGCGCCACGATCGTGCGCGCATCGACCGTACCGATCTGATCAGCGGCCAGAACGCGTTCTCGAAGACCTACAGCAGCATCGGCTGGCGTGCAGGCACGGTATTCGCGCTGCAGCCGACGTTGAGCCTCTATACGCAGTATTCGCAGGCGGCAGACCCGGTCAGTGGCCTGTTGATGATCAGCCCGGCCAACGGGGCATTCGACCTGACCAAGGGGCGGCAGATCGAGGTGGGCCTGAAGCAGGTCTTCGATGGCGGCGAGTGGACGCTGGCGGCGTATCGCATCCGCAAGACCGGGCTGCTCAGCCGCGATCCGCTGGTGCCGGACCGCCGTGTGCAGGTGGGTGCGCAGACCTCGCGTGGTATTGAAGCGTCCTTGAATTGGAACTTCGCGCCGCACTGGTCGTTGGATGCCAACGCGACGGTGCTGAAGGCCGAGTTCGAGGACTTCCTGGAAACCACGGGTTCGCCGCCGATGCTGGTGTCGCGCGATGGCAACGTGCCGCCGAACGTGGCCGAGCGCCTGGCCAGTGTGTGGTTGAGCTGGCAGTTCGCGACGGATTGGAGTGCGGCGGGTGGCGTTCGCTATGTCGGCAAGCGCTACGCCGACAATGCCAACACGCTGGAGTTGCCCGGCTACAGCACCACCGACCTGGCGCTGACGTGGCAGGCAGCACCGCGCACGCGATTGTCCGCGCGCCTGTTCAACGTGTTCGACAAGGCGTACTACGCCACCGCGTACTACACCAGCACGCAGTGGCTGCTGGGTGCGGACCGTCGCGTTGAGTTCACCGTCGACCATCGCTTCTGAGGACGCGCACCATGTCGCTGCGATCCACCGCCAAGCGTTGGACCTACCTGGTGCACCGCTGGCTCGGCATCGGCGGATGCCTGCTGATGCTGCTGTGGTTCGTCAGCGGCATGGTGATGCTGTTCATCGGCTACCCGAAGCTGACGCCGGGCGAGCGGCTGGCGGCATTGCCGGTGCTGGCTGAGGCCCGCGATCTGCGGGGGCTGTCGGTACTGCCTGCCGCCGTGCAGGCCGAGCCGGAAAGCGTGGCGCTGACCACGCTGCGTGGCGAGCCTGCGTATGTGGTGCGCAATGGCAGCAACGTGGGCACCTGGTCGGCGTACACCGGCCAGGCCCTGCTGCCCGTATCGGCACAGCGTGCCGAAGCATCCGCTGCACAGTTCGCCGGCGGCCAGGCCTTCGTGGGTGCGACGCGCGTGGACGAGGACCGCTGGACGCATTCGCGTGCACTGGACGCGCACCGGCCACTGTATCGCGTCGAAGTGGGGGGCGCGCAGCCCGGCGACCTGTATGTGTCCTCGCGTACCGGTGAAGTGGTGCTGGACGCACCGCATGTGCAGCAGCGCTGGAACTATGTGGGCGCCTGGCTGCACTGGCTGTACTTCCTGCGCATGCAGTCGGTGGATCCGGTGTGGGCGTGGGTGGTGATCGTGCTGTCCGCACTGTGCACGTTGGCGGCGGTCAGCGGCATCGTGGTGGGGGTGTGGCGCTGGCGCTTCCGCGGGCGCTACCGCTCCGGCGCGAAGACGCCCTATGTCGAACCATGGATGCGCTGGCACCATCTGATCGGGCTGGTGGCTGCGGCCTTCGTGTTCACCTGGATCTTCAGTGGGCTGATGTCGATGAATCCATTGGGCGTCTTCAGCAGCACGCGCGAGGCGATCGACAGCGGGCGCTATCGCGGTGACGCGGTGGCGGTGGATGGCGCGCTTGACGAGCCGGCGACACTTCTGACGGTAGCCGATGCCGAGCACTTTCTGCCGGTGGAGATCCAGTGGCGACGGATCGGTGGTGAGCTGTTCGCGGTGCTGCTGGATGGGAAAGGCGATACCCGCATCGTGTCTGGCAGCGATGGGCATCTGCAGGTGGCGCGCCTGCTGCCGGCGACGTGGCTGCAGCAGAAGGTGCGTGCACTGTCCGATGCGCCGATGCAGGGTTTCGTGGTGCAGCGTGCAGCAGACGCCTACTTCTATCCGCGTGCGCCCGAGGCCATGAATGGTGCGGCGGTACGCCGCTTTCCGGTGGCGGTGGTGGACTTCGGCGATGCCGAGGCGACGCGCGTCTATATCGATCTGGCTACTGGCGATCCGTTGCTGACGATGGGGCATCGCGAGAGGGTGGGGCGCTGGCTGTTCTACTTCCTGCACAGCTGGGATCTTCCGGCGATGCTGCGCCAGGAAGGTGCCCGGCTGGCGGTGTTGCTGCTGCTGAGCGCTGCCGGCACCGCGTTGTGTGCCACGGCGACGGTGATCGGCTATCGGCGATTGCGGATGAAGCTGCGGCGCAGGCGGCGCTGATGCCGCGGGCTACACCCGCAGCCAACGCGTGGACATTGCCACCAGCAACAAGGCCGTGGCCACGCCGATGAAGGCGGCGATCAGGCCGAAGTGGTTGGCAGCGAAACCGATCAGCGCCGGTCCGGCAAGGATGCCCGCAAAGCCCAGCGTGGAAACGGCGGTGATTGCCAGCGCACCCGGCATGCGCGTCTGGTGGCCGGCCAGCGAGAACAGCGCCGGTGCGATGTTGGCGCAGCCGAGGCCAACCAGCACATAGCCGAGCAGTGACGCCGGCCACGGCGTGACCAGGGTCAGTACCAGTACGCCCGCGGCGGCGAGCAGCGCGCCGAACACGATCGCGCGCTCACGGCCTACGCGTGCCACCAGTGCGTCACCGAACAGGCGCGCGACGGTCATGGTCAGGGTGAAGACTACATAGCCGATACCGGCGAGGCTGGCATCGACGCGACGTACATCGCTGAGGAAGACCGCGCTCCAATCCAGCATCGCGCCTTCGCCGAGGAAGGCGACGAACGCCAGCACGCCGATGAACAGCACGATGCCATGCGGCAGGGCCAGCATCGGTGTGTCGTGTGGCATGCGTTCGCTGTGCCAGTGCGATGCCGACAACAGCATCACCAGCAGCATGGCGCCGACGCCGATCAGCACGGATGCCAAGGGAGGCAGCTGTGCGGACAGCAGCACGGTCATGGTGGCCGCGCCGAGGAAACCACCGATGCTGAAGAAGGCGTGGAAGCCGGACATCATCACGCGCCGTGCTTCGCGCTCGACGATGACGGCCTGCACGTTCATCGTGCAGTCCATCGCGCCTACGGCGGCGCCGAACACGAACAGGACCAGCCCTAGAATCCGGGCCGAACCAGCTAGGGCCAGGCCGGGCACGGTCAGGCAGATCAGCAGGCTGCTGGCCACCATCACCCGCCGGCAACCGAGGCGCGCGGCCAGCACGCCGGACAACGGCATTGCCAGCAGCGAACCGGCACCGAGGCAGAGCAGCACCAGCCCCAGCGTGGCGTCGTTGATCTCGGTGCGTGCCTTTGCGAACGGCACCAGGGTGGCCCACAGCGCGGTGGCGAAGCCGGGAATGAAGAACGCAGCGCGGGTCGCGTGCTGTTCGGCACGCGCGCGGTTGGCAAGGGACATGAGCGGTACGGTCAGGGGGGAGTGGGGTGTACCGCGATGCCTGCGGCGCGGAAGCGTGCCGCCAATGCGGGGGGGGCGGTGGTGGTCAGCACCAGGTCGTCGATCTCGTCCAGGCTGGCGATCTGCCAGTTGCCGCGGGCACCCAGCTTTTCAGTAGTGGCGGCGACGATGACACGGCTGCTGCAGGCCACCATCGCGCGTTTCAGCGTGGCTTCTTCCGCATCCATTGCCCACACGCCGGTGTCGCCGTCCACCGCGCAGGGGCCGGGCAGGTACACGTCGGCACGCAGGCGCTGCACCTGGGCCAGTGCTTCTGCGCCGACCGCACCACCGCCACGGGCCAGGCGCCCGCCGATCAACTGCACTGAGGTGCCTTCAAGCAGGCTGGCGGCCGTGGCGATCTGTGGCGCGTTGGTGATCACCGTCAGGCCGAGGGCGGCCGGCAGCTGCTGGGCGATCGCCAGGTTGGTTGAACCGGCATCGAGCAGCACGACCTGGCCGGGTTGCAGCAGCGCGCAGACGCGGGCGGCCAGTTCGGCCTTGTCGCCGCGATCGCGGGTCAGTCGTTCGCGTAGTGGGCGTTCCTTGGGCGGCGGCAGCACGGCGCCGCCGTAGACGCGCTGGCACAGGCCCTGCGCAGCCAGCTCGCGCAGGTCGCGGCGGATCGAATCTTCGGAGACGGCATAGCGGCGCGCCAGCTCGGCGGCGACCACGCGGCCCTGCTGGCGCAGTTCGTCGAGGATCTGCTGGGTGCGCTGGGCGGGGAGGGGGCTGAGATCGGTGCTCATGCCAGGAGTGTGCATGTTCGTGCATTAACGTGCAACAACGTGCGATCCGGGCGAGTGGCCACAGACCGGCTGGACTGCCGGTGAACCCGACCGCGCCAGCGTCTATGGATCGCCCTCGCGGCCCGGCATCATGGCAGGGCACTTGGCATGGAATTCCTGATGTCCCCCATCGTTCACCGCAAGCTGCGCATCGGCGCGGACCAGTACATCGGCCAGAAGGTGGTCGACCAGCAGTTCCACGAGTGCGATTTCTCCGGCGCGGACCTGACCGGCACCGAGTTCATCAACTGCAGCTTCTACGATGCCGACAGTCGCGCCGGCTGCCGCTTCAACGGCGCCACATTGAAGGAAGCCAGCTTCCGCAGCTGCGACATCAGCATGTGCCACTTCAATTTCATCAAGGCGCTGGGCCTGGAGATCAGCGAGTGCCGCGCGCAGGGCGCGGATTTCAGCAACGCCAGCTTCATGAACCAGATCACCACGCGCAGCTGGTTCTGCAGCGCCTTCATCAAGAAGTCGAACCTGCGCTATGCCAATTTCTCGCGGGTGACGCTGGAGAAATGCGAACTGTGGGAAAACCGCTGGGATGGCGCGAATGTGAGCGGCGCCAGCTTCGCAGGCTCGGATCTGTCCGGTGGCCAGTTCGAGGGCATCGACTGGAACAGCGCCAACTTCACCGACTGCGACCTGACCCACTCAGAGCTGGGTGAGCTGGACCTGCGCAGCACCAACCTGCGCGGTGCCACGCTGGATGTGCAGCAGGTGGCACTGCTGATGCAGCGCATCGGCATCACCGTGGTTCCGTAGGCATCACCCGGCGTACGCCACCCAACCCTTGAAGCTGAAGCCTGCGTAGAACAGCTCCACGCCGTCGAAGTCGGCCTCCTGCAGCAGCGCGACCTCCTGTTCGGGCGACAGCAACGGCAGCCGCTCGGCAATGGCGTCGATTGCGCGCTGTGCATCGGCGTGGGCAACGCCCGAGGTTTCGGCGAACGCTGCGTAGCGCTGCAACCAGCGCAGCTTGCCGGCCGGATCCTGCGGCACGCTGTGGTGGGCGACGATCAGAGGGGCGCCCTGGCGCAGTCGCTTGTGCAGTTCGCGCAGCGTATGCAGGCGTTGCGTAGCGTCGAGGAAGTGCAGGGTCAGCAGGCAGCTGGCACCATCGAAGCGCACGTCCGGGGCATCGTCGATGTAGCCTTCCAGCAGCTCAACGCGTGCGTTCAACGGGCCCAGTGTCTGCTCGGCCAGGGCCAGCATCGGCGCGGCCGGGTCCACGCCCAGCAGCTGCCAGCCCGGTTGCGCCTCGGCAAAGGCCTTCAGCTCCAGGCCACCACCGGCGCCCAGCACCAGCACGCGCCCCTGCACGTGGACACGTTCGGCCAGCAGCAGGTGAGTCATCTGCTGCAGGGCGAGGAAACCCGGCACCTGGCGCAGCGGGCCCTCGGCATAGCGGGCAACGGCCTGCGGATCGGAAAACGAAGACATGCGTGCATTCCTGCAACAGGGACATACCACTGTACCGTGGCATGCAAGTGCCTTTGCCGCGGGACACTCCCGCCTGCGCTGACCGGCTTGCATCCCGCTCAGCGCAACTCCCGCGCCAGCACCTGCCAGATCCTCGCGTCCTGGCACTGCGAAACGTTGAAGCGCAGATAGTCGGCCGCGCGCTGCGACTGGCTGAACGCGTTGCCAGGCGCCAGCACGATGCCTTCGCGCAGGCACTGCCGCGCCAGTGCGGCGGCATCGCGGCCATCCGGCAGTTGGCACCACAGGAACAGTCCGGCTTCCGGCTGCAGCCACGGCGTGATGCCAAGCGTGTGCAGCTTGCGCAGCGTGTGCCGGCGCACATCGGCCAGGCGCGAACGTATTGACTGCATGTGGCGGCGGTAGCCGCTGTCGGTCAGCGCGATGTGCATCAGCTGCGCGGCCAGGTGGCCACCGCCGAAGCTGGTCGCCAGCTTCAGGTCGGTCAACGCTTCGATCCAGTCATGGCGCGCAGCGATGTAGCCGCAGCGCGATGCGGCCGACAGTGTTTTGGAGAAGCTGCCGACGTGGATCACCCGTGACAGCCCATCGAGCGCGGCCAGCCGCGGTGCAGGCTGCAGTTCGAAGTCGGCGAAGATGTCGTCCTCGACGATGATCACCTCGCTGCGTTCGGCCAGGCCCAGCAGGCGGTGCGCGGTGCTGGCAGAAAGCACCGCGCCGGTCGGGTTGTGCAGGCCGGAGTTGGTGATGTACAGCCGCGGCGAATGCTCCTGCAATGCGCGTTCGAACGCTTCCAGGTCCGGGCCGGTGGGCGTGTACGGCACACCCACTGCCTGCACCTGGTGCGCCTTCAGCAGCGCGTGGTAATTGAAGTAGCTGGGGTCATCGACCAGCACGCAGTCACCGGGCTTGAGCAGGAAGCGGCAGATGAGGTCGACCGCGTGCGTCCCGGATTCGGTCAGCAGGATCTGCTCCATCGGTGCATCGATGCCGAGCGTGGCGCTTCGCCGTTGCAGCAGCTGGCGCAACGCGGGCAGCCCGAGCGGGCCGGCGTAGTCGGCCAGATGCATGGCATCGGCACGCGCCAACCGGCGCAGGCCGCGGCGCACGCCATCGTGATACAGCCAGTCGCTGGGCATCCAGCCGCACCCTGGCTTGAGGTGGCCCGGCGGGGTTTCCAGCGATTGCCGCGACACCCATAGCGGGTCCACGGCGCGGTCCAGCCGGGGCTCCATCTCGGCCAGTGCCAGCGGTGCGGCGGGCCCACTGACATAGAAGCCGGATCCTGCGCGCGCCGTGATCAGGCCTTCGGCCGCGAGGCGCTCGTAGGCTTCGACCACGGTGGAGACTGAGACTGCCATCGCTGCGGCTTGCGCGCGCACCGAAGGCAGGCGGGAGCCGGGACCATCCACGCGTGCGGTGATGCGGTTGCGGACGGCCTGGATGACCGATTCGATGCGGGTAAGCGGACGTGGCATGACAGCACTGTAGTGGAAGTGTGGGCAGTACAGTTCTTTGCGACTGTACTGGATTGTAGCTGGGGCGGTTCCGCGCTGGATGCTTCCATACAGGCTCCGCCAGGCATCGCCCGGCACTTCAGGATTACAGGCGTGGAACGGTCGGCGAGCGGTTGTATCAATGGCTTCATCGGGGTGGTGATTTTCGCGGGCTCGTTGCCGGCCACCCGCTTGGCGGTGCTTGAACTGGATGCCGGGTTCGTCACCGCCGCACGCGCCACCATCGCCGCTGTGCTCGGCCTGGGTCTGTTGTTGCTGCTGCGCCAGCCGTGGCCGCGCCGCAGTGACCTGCCAGGCCTGGTGGTGGTCAGCCTCGGCGTGGTGGTCGGCTTTCCGTTGCTGACTGCGCTCGCTCTGCGTCACGCCTCATCGGCGCACACCATCGTGTTTGTCGGCCTGCTGCCACTGAGCACCGCAGTATTCGGCGTGCTGCGCGGTGGCGAGCGGCCGCGTCCTGCCTTCTGGCTGTTCTCGTTGCTGGGCAGTGCCTGCGTGGTCGGCTATGCGGTGCGCAACGGCATCGAGGCCTCGCTGCAGGCCGACCTGCTGATGCTGGCGGCGATCGTGGTGTGCGGGCTGGGCTATGCCGAAGGCGGCCGGCTCGCCCGCCATCTCGGCGGTTGGCAGGTGATCAGCTGGGCGCTGCTGCTGGCGTTGCCGGTGATGCTGCCGCTGACGGTACTGATGCGCCCGGCCTCGTTCACTGCGGTCGGTGCGTCGGCGTGGTGGGCGCTGGGCTACGTGGCGGTGTTCAGCATGCTGATCGGTTTCCTGTTCTGGTACCGCGGGCTGGCGCAGGGCGGCATCGCCGCTGTTGGCCAGTTGCAGTTGCTGCAGCCGTTCTTCGGCCTGGCCCTGGCCGCGCTGCTGCTGCACGAATCGGTCAGCCTCAGCATGGTGCTGGTGACCGTGGTCGCGGTGATCTGCGTCGCCGGCGCACGCCGCTTCAGCCGCTGAGCGAAAAAGGGGACCGAAAAAGGGGACGGAGGGGATTAAGTCGTAATCGGTCCTGCTGTGCCTGAAACGACTTAATCCCCTCCGTCCCCTTTTTCAGTGATAGCGCGGGCGTATCGTGGGCTGTGGTCAACGGTATTGGCCGGACGCGGTGCGCTTGGCCGAAGCTGTGCCGATGCAGCCAATTTCCCGAATTTCCTTTGAAGGCCAGGTTGGCCTGGTGACGGGTGCCGCCGGTGGACTGGGCCTGGCCTACAGCCGCCTGCTGGCCGAGCGCGGGGCGCAGGTGCTGATGCATGACGTCGGTGCCGGTACCGATGGCCAAGGCGTTGATCCGCAGCGCATCGTGCGCAGCGTCGAAGTGCTGCAGGCGCAGGGGCTTTCGGTGCAAGCGGCGAGCAACCCCATCGACCATCGCGCCGGTTGCCATGCGCTGGTGCAGGAACTGCTGCAGGCGCATGGCCGCATCGACTTCCTGATCCACAACGCGGGCTGGGTCGAGTACCAGGCGCTGGAAGTGATCGAGGACGACGCGCTGGAGCGGATGCTGTGCCTGGCGGCGAAGACGCCGTTGTGGCTGGCGCAGGCGGCGTGGCCGGCCATGCGCGCAACGGGCGGCGGGCGCATCGTCATCACCACGTCCGATCGCGCGCTGTATCCCCAGTACGCGCAGCGCGGGCTGTCCGCCTATGCGATGGGCAAGCTGGCCGCGCTGGGCCTGGTCAATGTGCTGGCGCTGGAAGGTGCCGAGCATGGCATCGTGGTCAACGCGGTTTCGCCGGTGGCAAAGACCCGCATGTGGGGCATCGACGGCGAGCCCGACGAACTGCATCCGGAAGCCGTTGCGCAAGGCGTGGCCTATCTGGCATCCACGCGTTGCCAGGACGGCGGGTGGGCGCTGCGTGCCAGCAACGGGCAGTTCCATGCGCTGCGCCTGCAGGAAGCCGAGCATGTGGCGTACCCGCGGGATCTGCGCGCGGTGACTGCTGACAGCATCGAATCGGTCGCGCTGCAGTGGCCGGCCATCGCCCGCGCGAGCGTGGACGTGCGCAGCTGAGAGCGTACCCTAGGCGGGTTTCCGCTGCCTGCACCGAGATGATCGACCTGCGCCTGCTTCGCCAGTTCGTGGCCGTGGCCGAAGAGCTGCATTTCCACCGCGCCGCCGCCCGCCTGCACATGTCACAGCCGCCGCTGACGGCGGCGATACGACGGCTGGAAGACGCGCTCGGAAGTGAACTGATCGTGCGCGGCAACCGTACCCTGGGCCTGACCGTGGCGGGGCAGACGCTGCTGGTGGAGGCGCGGGCAACGCTGCAGCAGGCCGAGCAGGCGCTGCAACGCACCCGCGAGGCTGCAGCGGGGCAGTCCGGCAGCCTGCGCGTGGGCTATGTGGGCAGTGCGCTGTATGGACGCCTGCCAGGTTTGATTCGCCGCTTCCGCCAGCAATACCCGCAGGTACAGCTGCACCTGCAGGAAGCGACGTCGCGCCAGCAGCAGTTGTGGCTGCGTGAGCAGCGCATTGATGTCGGCGTGTTGATTCCACCGATTCCCGCCGCCGAGCTGCTGCTGCACGCCTTCGACCACGACCGCCTGGCGATTGCGCTGCCGCGTGCACATGTGCTGGCCGACGCGCCGGAGGTCAGTGTGGCGATGATGGCTGACGAACCGTTCGTTTCATGGCCGGCAGGCGAGGGCATCGGCTTCCATGCGCAGGTGCTGGGCCTGTGCACCGCTGCGGGCTTCACCCCGCGCGTGGTGCAGGAAGCGCAGGGCATGCATGCGGTGCTGTCGCTGGTGGCGGTGGAGGCGGGCGTGGCGATCGTTCCGGCCAGCATGGTCAGCTTCCGCCCGCAGGAGATCGTCTATCGCGTGCTGGAGAGCGAAGCAGCGCGCTTTGACCTGCCGTTCTGCATGCGGCCGGAATCACCGTCGCCGGTGCTGCGCAATTTCCTGCAGACGGCGGGCACCAACTGATTCTGTGGACCCGCTACGCCTCGTCGCCGCGGAACAGGTTGGCAACGGCATAGTCGATGAACACCCGCAGGCGTGCACTGGGATGGCGCCCACCGGGCCACAGCAACGAGAACTGCCCCTGGTGCGTGGGCAGCGCAGGCAGCACCCGTTGCAGGCGGCCATCGGCCAGCGCGTCAGCGGCGAGGAAGTCAGGCATCCAGGCCAGGCCCATGCAACCGATCGCAGCGGCCAGCACGGCTTCCATGTTGTTGCAGGTCATCGCCGTGGGAAGGCGTGCCCCGGCATCGCCTTCGATGCCCGGCAGCTGCCACGGATGCAGCTTTCCGGTGGTGGGGTAACGGAAGCGCAGCGCGGTATGCATGCGCAGCTCGCTCACATCACCGGGCGTACCGTGCGCCTGCAGATAGCCCGGCGCCGCACAGAGGATGAAACGAAAGCCACCCAGCCGTCGTGCGGTCAGGCTGGAATCGGCCAGTTCACCGCTGCGTATCACCGCATCGAGGCCTTCGCTGACCACATCGACGATGCGGTCGTTGAAGTCCAGTTCCAGCTGCACCTGCGGGTAGCGTTGCTGGAAGCCGGGCAGCACCGGCAGCAGGAAGCGGTAGCCGATGGTGGGCAGGCCGATGCGCAGCAGCCCGCTGGGGGCGTGCTGTCGCTGCGCCAGGTCTGCCTGCGCTTCGGAAAGTTCATCCAACGCACGCCGGCAGCGCTGCAGCAGCAGTTCGCCTTCATCGGTGAGGTGCACGCGGCGGGTGGTGCGCTGGAACAGGCGCGTGCCGAGTTCCTGTTCAAGGCGGGCGATGCGCTTGCCGACCGCCGATGCGGACAGGCCGAGTACGCGGGCGGCACCGATGATGCTGCCCGCCTCCGCGGTGCGGACGAAGGCGAGCAGGGCAGAGATGGAGTCCATGAAGGGCATGATTGCGGAACAATCGGCCGCAATCAACGTCCATCGAGCCTGTTTTTCAGCAATAGCGGCCTGTCCATCATCAATGCCCCTGATGGATGGAGGCCCGCATGGCCCCGGTTTCGATGCTCCCCGTACGTTCCCGCACACATCAGCGCTGGACGCTGCTCGCGGTCTGCCTGGCCGCGCTGGCGCTGCCGTTGTCCTTCTCGGCCGGGGCGGTCGTGGTGCCCGCACTGGCCCATTCCGTGGCGGCGTCGCCGACTGCGCTGGCGTGGGTGACCAACGCCTTCATGCTGACCTTCGGCAGCCTGCTGCTCGCTGCCGGTGGCCTGGCCGACCGCTATGGCCGACGGCGGTTGTTCCTGCTGGGCACAGCGGGTTTCACCATCGCCACGGCCGTTGTCTGCCTTGCGCCGACGCTGTTGTGGCTGGATCTGGCGCGCGGGTTGCAGGGTGTTGCCGCTGCAGCGGCATTGGCATCCGGTACGGCGGCGCTGGCGCATGCGTGGCAGGGGCCGGTGCGTGCCCGTGTGTTCGCCCTGCTGGGCACCACGTTCGGTGCTGGGTTGGCGCTGGGGCCGCTGCTCGCCGGACTGCTGCTGCAGGTACTGGGATGGCGCAGCGTGTTTGCGGCGGGCGGTGTACTGACGTTGGCGGCCTTCGCGCTGGGCGCACGCGTGTTGCCCGAAAGCCAGGGCGAGCGCGGGCGGCTGGATGTCGGCGGCATGCTGGGCTTCAGCCTGATGCTGGCGGCGTTGACCCTGGCCCTGCTGTGGCTGGGGGAATTCGGCCTGCATGCCGTGCGCGTGCAGCTGGCGCTGCTGGCGACGGTGCTGCTGGGCGCGGTGTTCGTCTGCACCGAACGGCTGCAGCGCTCACCGTTGCTGGACCTCTCGCTGTTCTCGCAACCGGCGTTCCTGGGTGTCCAGCTGCTGCCGGTCGCAACCTGCTTCGGCTACGTGGTGCTGCTGGTGGTGCTGCCCCTGCAGCTGCTGGGCGTGCACGGCCAGAGCACGACCCTGGTGGGGCTGCAGATGCTGGCCCTGTCCGCGCCGATGCTGGTGCTGCCGATGCTGGCCGCACGCTGGGCCGAGCGCGTTGGAAGTGCGCGGCTGTGCGCACTGGGCCTGCTGGTCTGTGCCTCTGGCCTGTACCTGTTGTCGCGCTACGCATCGCACCCGTCGCCCTCGCAGTGGGTGCCGTTGCTGATGCTGATCGGTGCGGGCACGGCCTTGCCGTGGGGCTTGATGGATGGGCTGTCGGTGAGCGTGGTGCCGGTGCAGCGCGCAGGCATGGCCGCCGGCATCTTCGGAACGGTGCGGGTGGCCGGTGAGGGCATCGCATTGGCCGCAGTCACGGCCTTGCTTGCGCTGCTGATCGGCCACCAGCTGCAGGGAGCATCGCCGGCATCGCTGGCGCGTGCCGGTGCCTATCTGGCGACGGGGGCGCATGCACAGGCGCAGGCACTGCTTCCGGCGATGAGCGGCGCACAGCTGCAGCAGGCCAGTGCCGAGGCGCTGGCGATACTGCTGCGTGTCCTGGCGCTGCTGACCGCCGCATGCGCTGTGCTGTTGCACCTGCTGCTGCGGCGGCCAGCGTTGACTGTGATCAGAACCGGTAGCTGATGGTGCCGGTCACTACGCGCGGGTAGCCGGCGAAGCAGTCGCCGAAGGTACGGCACGGCGCGTAGTAGCGCTTGTCGGTGAGGTTGGTGATGTTCAACGCCATCGTCCAGTCAGTCACCTGTACTTCCACCAAGGCGTCTGCCAGCGTGTAGCTGGGGGTGATGATGCGCCCGCCGTTGCCCAGCGAGACCGTGTTGCCGACATGGCGCACGCCCAGGCCCAGGCGCAGGCGTGCGGCATCGTCCAGCTGGAAGCCCTTCGAAATCCATGCCGAGGCCAGGTCCTGCGGGGTGTCGTTCAGGCGCTGGCCCACTTCCAATGCGAAGTTGCTGCGGCTGACCTCGGCCTCGTTGCGCGCAACGGCGGCGGTGACGGTGAGGTCGTTGGCGAACTGGAACTGGCCTTCCAGCTCGATGCCCCTGGAGCGGATCTGCCCGGTCTGCACTACGTTCAGTACGTTGTCCGGGTCGTTGGTCTGCCGGTTGGTTTCGGTGATGCGGTACGCCGCCATCGTCAGCAGCAGGTTGCGCGCGGGTTGCCACTTGATGCCGGCCTCGCTCTGGCGGCCACGCATCGGCTTGAAGGCCTGGCCGAACAGGTCCTGGCCAGTGACCGGCAGGAACGATTCGCTGTAACTCAGGTAGGGCGACACCCCGGCACCCAGTTCGCCGATCAGGCCGGCGCGATAGGTGGTGGCGTTGTCGGTCTGGCTGGGCTGGCCTTCCGTCTTCGAGCGCGCATGGTCGCGGCGCGCACCCAGTACCAGCGACACGCGGTCGGCCCAGCGGATCTGATCCTGCACGTACAGACCCAGCTGCGTGGAGGTCTGGTCGGGTTGGCGGTCCCAGCCACGCAGCGTCGGCGCCACAGATACCGGGGCGTAGATGTCGATCGGCGTGCCGGTGGCATCCAGGCGCTGCAGCTGTTCCTTGTATTGGCTGTAATCCACGCCGGCCAGCAGCAGGTGCTGGAAGGCGCCGGTGGCGAAGTCGAACTGCAGCGCGTTGTCGGCGCTGAGGATCTGCACGTCCGGGCGGGTGCCATAGGCCGTGCGGTTGACCACGCGACGTGCGGCGTCGATGAACGGATCGGCCGGGTTGCTGTAGCTGTCCACGTACATCTGCTGCAGCGTCGTTTTACCATCGATGTAGCGCACGGCCGAGCGCAGGCTGAGCACGTCGTTGAAGCTGTGGTCGAACAGCGCGGTCAGGCTGTAGACGCGGGAGTCGATGCGGTCGAAGCCCGGGTCGCCGATGAAGGTGGAGGGATCCAGGCGGCGGCCGGGTGGCGCCAGCAGGGTCGCGGCCAGCGGCAGGAACTGCTGGCTGGAGCCGGTCTTGTCATGCTGGTAGCTGGCCAGCAGGGTCAGGGTGCTGCGTTCGCCGCGCCAGCTGATCGATGGCGCCAGGTAGACGCGATCATCCTTGAGCGTGTCGGTCTGCATGTTGGAGGCGCGTACCAGCCCGACCAGGCGACCGGCCACGGAGCCGTCCGCGTTCAATGCACCGCCGACGTCACCCTGCAGCTGCCTGCGATCGAAGCTGCCCAGCTGCACGGCGAGCTCGCCGCGTGCCGCACCGAAGGTGGGGCGCTTGCTGATGGCGTTGATGATGCCGCCGGTGGCGCCGGCGCCGTACAGCACCGAAGACGGTCCGCGCAGCACTTCCACCCGCTCCAGGCCGTAGATCTCCGGTCGCGCCAGCGGGCTGAAGCCGTAGCTGCGGCGCAGGCCATCCACGTACTGCACCGGGTCCAGGCCGCGTACCGAAGTAGCGTCGTTGCGCGTATCCAGGCCCCAGGCATCGGCGGTGACGCCCGCGCTGTAGCGCAGCACTTCCTGCAGGTTGTGCGCGCCGCGATCGGTGAACAGCTGTTGGGTGACCACGCTGATCGCCTGTGGCGTCGCGGTCAGCGCGGTATCGGTCTTGGTCGCGGTACTGGCGCGATCGGCAACGACGCTGACGCGGTCCAGGGTCCGGGCGTCCGGTGTTTCCGCAGCCACAGCCAGTGGTGCGATGAGGGCACCGGGCAGCGCCAGGGCAAGGGAGAGCAGGGTGTGGCGGGCAGGCATGGCGGTCGGTCCATGGAAGATCGCCGCGGATTATCGGGATTGCCTCGAATTGATGCAAATGATTATCAATATCGCGTCATCCGGCGGTCGCCTTCGCATCACGCTCCCTATGCCGGCCCGCGCCTAGCCTTGATCGTCCCCGTCCCCCACGGAGACCCGCCATGTGGCTGCTCGACCATCTCTGGCCCGGCCGTAGACCACTTCCTCCCCCGGTCGCGGACGCGCCGCAGGCGCCGCCACGCCGCCCCTGGCTGAAACGCCCTGCGCGGGCCGGGCGCAGCGGCATGGCGCCCTGGCAGAAGGTCGCCACGCCGCCGCGGTGCGCGCGCCACTAGCCGGTGCGGTCGGCGGGGTGGTTGACCCCGTCGTTGACCGGGATCACACCCAGCGCGAACGGGTCGATGCCTTCCAGGCAGGCCACGTTGTAACCGTACTGTTCCGGGTTGGAGCGGCGCCGATGATGGGTGTAGATGCCGCACACGCCGCAGAAGTAGTGCTCGGCCACATGGGTGTTGAACTGGTACAGCTGCAGGTGGTTCTGCCCGCGCACCACCTGCAGGCCCGCGCGGGTAACGCTGGCTGCAATGGCACCCCGGCGCCGGCACATCGAGCAGTCGCAGCGGCGCGGGTCGACGATGCCGTCCGGCAGGTCCAGCAGCAGTTCAACCGTGCCGCAATGGCAGGTGGCGCGGTGCTGGGGTTGGACCGGAACGCCGGCCACGGAAGTGATGCCCATCGTTGCTCCTGTGAGATGAACCTGGCCGCATGGACCGCCGCAGACGGTGCGCCGGCGTGCCTGAACGGGCCGTAGATGCCACGGTGAACCCGCTTGTGGCTAACTATGCGGCTTCGGGACCGCGACAGGATGCCAGTGAGAGCCGCAGGACGTTGGATGACAGGAAGTGCCATGGCGCTGGCAGCGTTATGGGTGACCGGGCTGCTGGCCTATCAGATGCCGGGGCCGGGCTGGCTGGCGAACGGCATTGCGGTGCTGTGGCTGCTGCTTGCGCTGTGGGCGTCGTGGCGGGTCGCGCGTGGCCGTGGCCATCGTCGCCTGGGCCTGGCGTTCGGCGCCTCGCTGGCACTGGCTGGCCTGTGGTGGCTGCTGCTGACCCCGCGGCAGGACCGCGTGTGGGCCGATGACGTGGCCCAGCGCCTGCATGTGGTGTCCTTCGACGGGCGCCAAGTAGTGTTCGACAACGTGCGTGATTTCACCTGGCGCAGCGAAACCGACTACGACGCGCGCTGGGTGCGCCGCGAATACGACCTGGACCAGCTGCGCTCGGCCGACCTGGTGCTGTCGTACTGGATGGGCCCGGCGATCGCCCACACCCTCATCTCGTTCGGTTTCGAGGATGGGCGCCACGTGGTGTTCTCGCTGGAGATCCGCAAGGAACGTGGTGAATCGTTCTCGGCGCTGGGCGGCTTCTTCCGCAAGTTCGAGATGACCCTGGTGGCCTCGGAGGAGACCGACATCATCCGCACCCGTACCAACGCGCGCGGCGAGGATGTCTACCTGTACCGCCTGCACGGCATGGACCGTGCGCAGCTGAAGGAGCTGTTTGCCGCGTACATCGCGCAGGCGCGCGAACTGGATGCGAAGCCGGGCTTCTACAACACGCTCACCAGCAACTGCACCACCATCGTCTTCGACCTGGCCCGGCACATCGCGCCGCGCCTGCCGCTGGACTATCGCCTGCTGCTGTCCGGGTATCTGGCCGAGTACGCGCAGGAGGTGGGTGCGCTCACTCCGGGTGTGCCGTACGCCGAACTGCATGACAAGGGCCGCATCACCCAGCGTGCGCTGGACCTGGGCAGCGGCGACCACTTCTCCACCGTGATCCGCCAGGGCGTGCCCGGCACCGAGCAGGACCCGCAGTAATGACCCGACTCTTCCTGATCCGCTGGCAGCGCCTGCTGCCGGCGTTGTTCGCCGCCTTCCTGCTGCTGGGCAGCAGCGGCTGCGCGATGGTGACCGTCAAGCAGGTCAAATCCAGCGATTCGCTGGTGAACAAGCGTGCCGACGTGCTCAACACCGGCAAGCTCAGCCCGGCCGCGCGCGAGACGCTCAGCGCGGCGGGCCTGGACGAGTCGCAGTGCGAGAAGGACTTCCTGGTCTGCCGCAGCACGTTGTTGATGACCGATGACCTCAATGTCGAGCAGCGGTTGTCGGCGCTGTCCGAACTGTGGGTGAAGGCCGCACTGGCGTTGACGCCGAAGAAGACCGCCGCCGGCGATCCGCCGATGAGCGATGCGGCGCTGGACGCCTGGCTGGAAGCCGCGCGCTATGCCTATGCCTACCTGTTCTACAGCGGGCGCTCACCGTCTGACCGCGCCTTCGAGGACCGGCAGACGCAGGTGCGCGACTACTACAACTACGCGGCCGAGAAGGCGGCAGTGGTGTTGTTCGTGCGCGCACGCGCCGCTGCGCTGGCGGGCGAGGACTATACGAAACCGCTCACGGTCGGCAGCTGGTCGCTGGCCTCCAACTACCAGCAGTTGAACCTGAAGAGCATTCCTGCGCAGCTGGTACCGGCCGGCACGGTCAGCTTCGTCGGCCTGCGCAGCACCTATCGCCGCGATGGTTTCGGCGCCGAGCTGGTGATGGTGATGGACCCGCCGAAGCTGGTCGCGCCGGTGATCGCGCCGGATGGCCCGAAGGCCGATACGCCGCCGGAGGATGAGGACGACGCGCGTCGTGGCCGCCGCCATCGCCATGACGATTCGGTGCCCGAGTTCAGCGAGATGTCCTCGATCAACGTCACTGCGTTGCTGCGGTTCGAGGGCAGCAGCCTGGACGATGTGATGCGCACGCGCCGGGTCGAGCTCGATGCCTATTCGCCGGAAGCCACCGAACGCATCACCCTGCACGGCGAACAGGTACCGCTGGCCGGCAATTTCACCGCCGCCTACGGCCTGTGGCTGGCGCAGAGTGGCTTCGCCCGGCAGTCACTGCGCACCCTGTTCGGCATGAGCGAGGGCATCGGCGAACCGCACATCTACCTGATGCAGCCGTGGGACCCGAACCGCCGCATCATCTTCATGTTGCATGGCCTGGCCAGCAGCCCGGAAGCCTGGGTGAACCTGGCCAACGAGATCATGGGCGATCCCGAGCTGCGCCAGCAGTTCCAGGTGTGGCAGGTCTACTACCCGACCAATGCACCGATCGCGCTGAACCGCTACGAGATCGCCAACGCGTTCAACGACACGCTGAAGCATTTCGACCCCAACGGCAGCACGCGTGCGTCGAAGGACATGGTCTATATCGGCCACAGCATGGGCGGCGTGCTCGCGCGCCTGCTGGTGAGCGACTCTGGTGATGTGCTGTGGGATGACCTGCTGGCCAACTACGATCTGAAGGGCGAGCGGCTGAAGCGGGTGCAGACCAAGCTGGGGCCGCTGCTGCATTTCAAGGCGCAGCCGAACGTGGAGCGCGCGATCTTCATCGCCGCGCCGCACCAGGGAACGGATATCGCCGGCAACAAGGTCGGGCGCCTGATCGGTCGCCTGGTGCGCCTGCCGCTGACCATCCTCGGCAAGTTCGAGGATGTGTTCATGGCGCTGGCACAGGCCGAACAGCAGGTCGATGGCACGGCCAAGCCGAAGATTCCCAACAGCATCGACAACCTCAAGGCCAGCGACCCGTTCGTGAAGGCCGCCGCACAGCTGCCGATCGAAGCGGGCCTGAAGTACCACTCGATCATCGCCCAGCGCAAGCCGGAGTTGCCGGTGGAAAAGTCCGATGACGGGCTGGTGCCGTACTGGAGCGCGCACCTGCCGGGGGCGCTGTCGGAGAAAGTGATCATTTCCGGCCACAGCGTGCAGGAGACCCCACAGGCCGTGCTGGAAGTGCGGCGCATCCTGCATCGGGATATCGATGACATGGGCGCCGCTGCCAGGTAGTGCCGGCCGCTGGCCGGCATCATCACGGCATTCCTGCGTGCGTGGAGGTTGCCGGCCAGCGGCCGGCACCACCGTAATGCGGCGGCCTACACCCGCCGCGCGATCACTGCGGCCAGCACCGCCAGGCCGAAAGTGATCGCTAGGCACAGCAGGTAGCCGGTGTGCGGCGCGCTTTCCACGAAGAGGGCGAACAGCGCACCGGAGACCGCCAGCGCGGTGGTCACCGACAGCGCCTCGCTCAGCTGCAGCGCCGAGGTATTGGCACCCTGCTCATGCGGCGCTGACAGCGACAGGGTCAGCACCGACAGGCTGGCGTAGATCATGCCCATGCCGAAACCGGTCACGGCCCAGCCGACCAGCGCGACCGGCAGCGGCATCTGCTTGAACAGCACCGCCAGCGTGGCGGCGATGCCGACCGTCATCATCACCGTGCCAACGCGCAGCAGCTGCTGGCGTGACCAGCCGCGCTGCTGGTGACCCTGCAGCCAGGAGCCGGCGAACCAGCCCAGCGCACCGAGGCTGAGCACCGCGCCGGCCCAGCTGGGCGAAAGCCCGCGTTCGCGCTGCAGCAGCAGGGGCAGGTAGGCTTCGCAGGCGAAGAACGCCGCCGCAGCGATGCCGCGCAGCGCGATCACGCTGGGCAGGCCGCGGCGCAGAATCAGCGTTCCGGCCGGCAACAGCCGGTGCACGCAGAACAGCAGCGCCAGCATCGCCACGCCGATGCAGAGCAGGGCGGCCATGCCCTGTTGCTGGCCGCCGACGTAGAGCAGCAGTGCGGCCAGTGAGGCGCCACTGGCCCAGCGCACCACGTTGCCGCGTTCGCCATCGTTGCCGGGCGCAACGGGAGACTGCATGCGCGCCAATGCCGGGCGCAGCAGCAGTGCGGCCGGTATCGCCAGCAGTGGCACTGCCAGGAATACCCAGCGCCAGCCCAGATGCTGCACGATCAGGCCACTCAGCGCCGGGCCGACCATCGACGGCACCACCCAGCCTGCGGAGAACGCGGCGAACACCTTCGGCCGCAGGTGTTCGGGGTAGCTGCGGCCAACCATCACGTACAGCGAGACCGAAATCGCGCCCGCGCCCAGGCCCTGCATCAGGCGCCCGGCCACCAGCATGCCCATGCGCGTCGCAAAGCCGGCCAGCAGCAGGCCCAGCACGAAGCAGGCCAGGCCGTACCAGAGCGGGCGCGCGGGGCCGTGGCGATCCGCCCAGCGCCCGGCCAGGGTCATACCGATGACGCTGGTGGCCAGGGTGCCGCCAAAGGCCAGCGCGTACAGGCGCAGGCCATCGAGCGCTTCGGCCACGGTGGGCATGGCGGCGGCGACGGCCAATGCCTCGAAGGCATGCAGCGCGACCAGCGCGACCATGCCGATGGTGGTGGCGCGGTAGCGCGCGGACAGGATCGAGGTGTCAGCCGGCAGGTGGGCGTCGGCGGGAGAGAGGGTCGGGGTCATACGGGTCAGGTGCAGGCCGCGCTTGTCAACGGGCGGCGAAGATAGCAGCATGACACCTCAACTGTAGTTGAGGTCAAGCAATGGCATCCCAGGAACTCAGCGTTGGCGAGGTCTCCCAGCGCAGTGGCGTGGCCATTTCCGCACTGCATTTCTACGAGCGCAAGGGGCTGATCAGCAGCCTGCGTACTTCGGGCAACCAGCGCCGTTACAGCCGGGATGTACTGCGCCGGCTGGCCGTGATCCGCGTGGCGCAGCGGGTGGGCATGCCGCTGGAAGCGGTCGGCCGTGCCTTCGAGAGCCTGCCTGAAGGCCGCGCGCCGACCAAGGCCGACTGGGCTAAGCTGTCCGCGCGCTGGCGCACCGAGCTGGAAGAGCGCATCCACATGCTGCAGCTGCTGCGCGATGAACTGACCGGCTGCATCGGCTGTGGCTGCCTGTCGCTGCAGCATTGTCGCCTGGCCAACCCGGGCGACGTCCTCGGCGAACGCGGCGACGGCCCGATGCGCTGGGAGTGAAAAAGGGGACGGAGGGGATTAGGTCGCAAGTGCACAAACGACTTAATCCCCTCCGTCCCCTATTTCTTACCAGACCGTGATCGTCTCGCCGCTCTGGATGCCTTCCACCGCGCGCTGGAAGGCCAGTGCCGCGCGCTGCGCGCTCACCGCCTCGAAGCCCGGGAAGTAGGGGCCGTAGGCGGCCATCGATTCGATCAGCACGTTCGGGCTGACCACGTTGATGCGCAGGCCGCGCGGCAGCAGCTCGAGTGCGGCGGCACGCACGAAGCCTTCCAGTGCGGCATTCACCGAGGTGGCGTTGACGCCATCGCGGATCGGCTGTGCGCTGACGATGCCGCTGGTCAGGGTGATCGAACCGCCGGCGTTGAGGTGGTGCTGCGCGGCCAGTGCCAGCCGCACCTGGCCCAGCAGTTTGTCCTGCAGGCCGATGTTGAACTGCTCGGGCGTCATCTCCTGCAGCGGGCCGAAGTACAGCTTGCCAGCGGTGGAGATCACCGCATCGACCGGGCCGGTACGCGCGAACAGTTCGGCAACGCTGGCGTCGTCGGTCAGGTCGACGCGCAGCTCACCGCTGTGGCGGCCGGCCGCGAGGATCTGATGCTGCTGGCCAAGCTGGCGGGCGACTGCCTGGCCGAGGGTGCCGCTGGCACCCACGAGGAGGATCTTCATGGCGGTTCCTTGCGGGAGTGGGAATGGGCGCAGTCTGCGCCGTCACAGTGGGGTTAGGTAAGAAGCGTATGCTTCGCAGATTCCTAACTCAGGGTTAGTAATGGATACCCTCCGATGCATGCAGGCCTTCGTTGCCGTGGCCGAGCGTGGCAGTTTCGCCGGCGCCGCCGAACAGCTGCAGGTCTCGGCGGTGATGGTGGGCAAGTACATCCAGCAGCTGGAGGCGCACCTGGGGACAGCGCTGCTGCAACGGAACACCCGCCGCCAGCGCCTGACCGAAGCCGGCAGCGCCTATCTGGCCGGCTGCCGGCAAGTGCTGGAGCAGGTGCAGCAGGCCGAGGCCGACGTGGCCGGCCTGCAGGTACAGCCGCGTGGCCTGCTGCGGGTCAGTGCGCCGACCACCTGGGGCAGCTGTGTGCTGGCGCCGCAGCTGGCCGGCCTGCTGCGCGCGCAGCCGCAGTTGAACATCGAGCTGGACCTGAGCAACCGCCGCGTGGATCTGATCGAGGACGGCTTCGACGTGGCGATCCGGGTCGGACCGCTGCCATCGCAGGAGGTGGTGGCGCGGCCGTTGCCGCCCTATGCAATGAGCCTGTGCGCGGCGCCTTCATACCTGCGCCGGCGCGGCACGCCGCGCACGCCAGCGGATCTGCAGGGGCATGACTGCCTGAGCCATCTCGCCTGGCGTGGTGGCCATGGCTGGCAGCTGGCCAACGGCGAACAGGTGGACTGGGAGGCGCGGCTGACCTGCAACGACGGTGTTGCGCTGCGCGAGGCCGCGGTGGCCGGGGCAGGGCTGGTGCTGCAGCCGACCGCACTGCTGGCCGGCGAGATCGCGGCCGGGCGGTTGAAGCCGCTGCTGCGCGACTACCTGCCCGAACCGCGGCCGATGCACCTGATCTACCTGCCGGATCGACGGCCGCGCCCGCGCTTGCAGTGCTTCGTCGATTTCGTCATGGCCACATTGGGGCAATGAGCATCTACGCCTTGCGTGGATGATGGTAGGTGCCGACCGTTGGTCGGCACGCCTGTTTCAATCATTCGCCGCAGACAGTTCCTGCCCACGCACCTGCGCGGCGCGCAGCGCGGTGTCCACCAGTGCCTCGAAACCACCGGCCTGGAAGCGCTCGATCGCGGCCTGGGTGGTGCCGTTCGGCGAGGTCACGCGGCGGCGCAGTTCGGCGGGGCTTTCACCGGCCTCGTCAAGCATGCGCGAGGCACCCAGCAGGGTCTGCACCACCAGCGTGCGCGCGGCCTCGGCCGGCAGGCCCTGGGCAATGCCCGCCGCTTCCATCGCTTCGGCCAGCAGGAACACGTAGGCCGGCCCGCTGCCGGACACGGCAGTGACCGAATCCATCAGCGCCTCGTGCTCGATCCACACGGTACGGCCGGCACTGGCCAATACCTGTTCGGCCTGCGCGTGCTGCTGTGCATCCACCGACGGCGTGGCATACAGACCGGTCACGCCGGCGCCGAGCAGGGCCGGCGTGTTGGGCATTGCACGCACCACCGGCAGGTTGCCGCCCAGCCAGCGTTCCAGCTGCGCGCTGGTGATGCCGGCGGCAATGGACACCACCAGCGGTCGGTTCGCCTGCGCCAGTGCTTGCAGCGACTGGCAGACCTCGCGCAGCACCTGCGGTTTTACCGCCAGCAGCCAGGTGCGGCCCTGTGCGGCGGCATCGGCGGCGTTGTCGTGTACCTGTACGCCGAAATCGGTGGCCAGCGACTCGCGCAGTGCGGCAACCGGTTCGGCCACGTGGATGTGCGCGGCGGGCACGCCCTGGCGGATCAGGCCGGCGATCAGGCTGCGCGCCATGTTGCCGCCGCCGATGAAGGTGATGGAATCAGCTGCCATGGAAGTCTCCTTGGAAAATCAGGCCGGGCGCGGACGCGCGCCGAACAGGGCGGTGCCGATGCGCACCAGGGTGGCGCCCTCGGCGATGGCTTCGGCGTAGTCGCTGCTCATGCCCATCGACAGCGTGTCGACCTGCTCATACTGGGCGGCCAGTGACTGGAAAAGGGCGCGCATGCGCACGAATGCATCCCGACGACGCTCGGCCTCCGGCCACGGCGCCGGAATCGCCATCAGGCCGCGCAGGCGCAGCTGGGGCTCGGCGGCGATCGCGGCGGCCAATGCGTCCACGGCCTCCGGCGCACAGCCGTGCTTGCTGGACTCATCGTCGATGTTGACCTGGATCAGCACGTTCAGCGGGCCGCGCGTGGCCGGGCGATGGCGCGCCAGCGCCGTCACCAGCTTGGGCCGGTCCACGCTCTGCACCCAGTCGAAATGGGTGGCCACGGCATCGGCCTTGTTCGACTGCAGGTGGCCGATCAGGTGCCACTCCAGCGCCAGATGCTGCAGCGCCTGCATCTTGGCCAGCGCTTCCTGCACATAGTTCTCGCCGAAGGCCTGCTGGCCCTGTGCGGCCAGCGCGGCCAGGGCCTCGGCCGGTTGGGTCTTGGAAACGGCCAGCAGGCGCGGATCGGGTCGGCCGGCCGCCTCGGCGGCAGCATGCAGGTTGCTCAGGATCTGGGGCAGGGGAGTGGCCACGTAACGCGTTCCGTTGAATCAGGAGGCTATACTGCCGCCCGGGGAAAGATCCTTCCAGTCGAAGCCGTTATTGGGGAGTAGCCGCTCATGGATATCGCCGAACTGCTGGCGTTTTCCGTAAAGAACAAAGCGTCCGACCTGCACCTGTCCGCAGGCCTGCCGCCGATGATCCGCGTGGACGGCGATGTTCGCCGGATCAACATCCCAGCCCTGGACCACAAGCAGGTCCACGCGCTGGTGTACGACATCATGTCCGACAAGCAGCGCCGCGATTACGAGGAATTCCTCGAAGTGGACTTCTCCTTCGAGATCCCGTCGCTGGCGCGCTTCCGTGTGAACGCGTTCAACCAGAACCGCGGCGCCGGTGCGGTGTTCCGTACCATTCCGTCCGAGGTGCTCACCCTTGAGGACCTGGCCTGCCCGCCGCTGTTCCGCGAAGTGATCCAGCAGCCGCAGGGCCTGATCCTGGTGACCGGCCCGACCGGCTCGGGCAAGTCGACCACGCTGGCGGCGATGATCGACTACATCAACAAGAACGAATACGGCCACATCCTCACCGTCGAGGATCCGATCGAATTCGTGCACACCTCGCAGAAGTGCCTGATCAACCAGCGCGAAGTACACCGCGACACGCATGGCTTCAACGAAGCCCTGCGCTCGGCACTGCGTGAGGACCCGGACATCATCCTGGTCGGCGAACTTCGCGACCTGGAAACCATCCGCCTGGCGCTGACCGCCGCGGAAACCGGCCACCTGGTGTTCGGCACCCTGCACACCAGTTCGGCGGCCAAGACCATCGACCGTATCATCGACGTGTTCCCGGCCGGCGAAAAGCCGATGGTGCGTTCGATGCTGTCCGAGTCGCTGCGTGCGGTGATCTCGCAGGCACTGCTGAAGAAGGTCGGCGGCGGTCGTACCGCTGCGTGGGAAATCATGGTCGGCACCCCGGCCATCCGCAACCTGATCCGCGAGGACAAGGTGGCGCAGATGTACTCGGCCATCCAGACCGGCCAGCAGTACGGCATGATGACCCTGGACCAGCACCTGCAGGACCTGGTCAAGCGCAGCCTGATCACCCGCAACCAGGCCCGCGAGTACGCCAAGGACAAGCGCCTGTTCGAGTAAGGCGGGGCAGCAGCGGGGCGGCGTGCGCCAGTGCGCCGCCGTACCCGCGCCGTTTCCTCCACCGACCGTTTCCTGGTACATGCCCCATTGGGAGCCCGCCGTGAACACCACCGCGACCACCATCGATTTCACTTCGTTCCTCAAGCTGATGGCGCACCAGCGCGCCTCGGACCTGTTCATCACGGCCGGCATGCCGCCGGCGATGAAGGTCAACGGCAAGATCTCGCCGATCACGCAGACCCCGCTCACGCCGCAGCAGAGCCGCGACCTGGTCCTCAACGTGATGACCCCGGCGCAGCGCGAGGAATTCGAGAAGACCCACGAATGCAACTTCGCCATCGGCCTGTCCGGTGTCGGCCGCTTCCGCGTCAGCTGCTTCTACCAGCGCAACCAGGTCGGCATGGTGCTGCGTCGCATCGAGACGCGCATTCCGACCGTGGAAGAACTGAGCCTGCCGCCGATCATCAAGACGCTGGCGATGACCAAGCGCGGCATCATCCTGTTCGTCGGCGCCACCGGTACCGGTAAGTCGACCTCGCTGGCGGCGATGATCGGTTACCGCAACCAGAACTCGACCGGCCACATCATCACCATCGAAGACCCGATCGAATTCGTGCACAAGCACGAGGGCTGCATCATCACCCAGCGCGAGGTCGGCATCGATACCGACAGCTGGGAAGCGGCGCTGAAGAACACCCTGCGCCAGGCGCCGGACGTGATCATGATCGGCGAGGTGCGTACCCGCGAAGGCATGGACCATGCCATCGCGTTCGCCGAAACCGGCCACCTGGTGCTGTGCACCCTGCATGCCAACAACGCCAACCAGGCGATGGACCGCATCGTCAACTTCTTCCCGGAAGACCGCCGCAACCAGCTGCTGATGGACCTGTCGCTGAACCTCAAGGGCGTGGTCGCGCAGCAGCTGGTGCCGTCGCCGGATGGCCGCTCGCGCAAGGTGGCGATGGAGATCCTGCTGGGCACGCCGCTGGTGCAGGACTACATCCGCGACGGCGAGATCCACAAGCTGAAGGAAGTGATGAAGGACTCGGTCCAGCTGGGCATGAAGACCTTCGACCAGAGCCTGTTCGAGCTGTACCAGGCCGGCGAGATCAGCTACGAGGACGCGCTGCGCTACGCCGATTCGCAGAACGAGGTGCGCCTGCGCATCAAGCTCAGCCAGGGCGGCGACGCGCGCACCCTGTCGCAGGGGCTGGACGGCGTGGAGATTTCCGAGATCCGGTGACTGGACGGGCGCCTGCGGGCGCCCTCTGCTCCGGGATGACCGCAGCGCCGGATGCACGCCGGCGTGCACCTGCCAGGGAGGCGTGCATGCGTGTGACTGCGAGCGTGGTACTGGCCATCGCCGTGCTGCTGCAGGGCGGTTGTGCTCGTACCCCCGAACCGGCTGCCCCGGCCGAGGGCTGCGACGATCCGGAGGCGCATGCCTGGTATCTGCTGCCACCGCCTGCACAGAGGCGTAGCAGGGGCCCGCTTCCCTTCCTCGATTTCACCGGGTTTGCGAGGGCATCCTACAGAGACGCGTTGCGGGATCTCGATGGCTTGCCGGAGCCGTCGTTCCGCTGTGGCAGCGTACCGGTCCAGGCGTATCGCTTCGTCTGGCATACCCCATTCTTCCCGGGCGTGGTAGTACGCGCGCAGCGCAACGCAGCCGGCCAGGCGTGGATCGTCGGGCGCAGTGCACGCGATTTCGAGATTCCCGGATCGTCGCCCGGGCGTCCATCCAGCGTCATCAAGGGCGGCACGTGCGCGCCACCGCGCGCGCTGAGTACGCAGGAATGGAAGGCCATCGCCGCCGCGTTTGCGCTTTTGCAGGGCGAAGACTCGAGCGCTGGGCTTGATGGCTCAACGTGGATGTTCGAGTCCGTGGTGGACGGCGAGCAGCGTTGGTTCGCGCGATGGGTGCCGCGGGATCCGGCGTTCCGCAACACTGGCAGGATGATGGTGGAACTGGCGGGGTGCACTGACACCGTGCCGGGCATGGAATGACCCGCGCGCCGCCGATTGATGAATTCCAGTCATGACCGACTGCCATCCAGCCGGTTCAATCCACCGCCAATGCAGGCGTATCGTCAGCGCTCCCCCTCTGGAGCACGACGATGCAGACACGTGAACTCGGCCGCAGTGGCCTGAAGGTTTCCGCCCTGGGCCTGGGCTGCATGGGCCTGACCCACGCCTACGGCCAGCCGGTGGAGCGCAGCCAGGGCATCGCCCTGCTGCAGGCCGCCGTCGAGCGTGGCGTGACCTTCTTCGACACCGCCGAGGTGTATGGCCCGTACACCAACGAAGACCTGCTCGGCGAAGCGTTGGCGCCGTATCGCGACAAGCTGGTGATCGCCACCAAGTTCGGCTTCAAGGACGCGCGCGTCGATACCGGCCTGGACAGCCGCCCGGAGAACATCCGTGCGGTGGCCGAAGCCAGCCTCAAGCGCCTGCGCACCGACCATATCGACCTGTTCTACCAGCACCGCGTGGACCCGAACGTGCCGATCGAAGATGTGGCCGGCACCGTGCGCGACCTGATCGCCGAAGGCAAGGTCGGCCACTTCGGCCTGTCCGAGGCCAGCGCCGCCACCGTGCGCCGTGCGCATGCGGTGCAGCCGGTCGCCGCCGTGCAGAGCGAGTACTCGCTGTGGTGGCGCGAGCCGGAGCGCGAGCTGCTGCCGACCCTGCAGGAACTGGGCATCGGCTTCGTGCCGTTCAGCCCGCTTGGCCGCGGCTTCCTGACCGGCGCGATCAACGCCGACACCACCTTCGACGCTAACGACTTCCGCAACAGCGTGCCGCGTTTCCAGGTGGAAGCACGCCGCGCCAACCAGGCGCTGGTTGATCGCATCGGCACGATTGCTGCGGCGCGTGGCGCGACCCCGGCACAGGTGGCGCTGGCCTGGCTGCTGGCGCAGGCGCCGTGGATCGTGCCGATTCCGGGCACGACCAAGGTCCATCGCCTGGAAGAGAACCTGGGCGCGGCCGACCTGCAGTTGGCACCGGAGGATCTGCAGCGCATCGCGCAGGCACTGGACGAAGTGTCGATCGTCGGCGAGCGCTACAACGCGCAGCGTGCGGCGCAGGCCAAGGGCTGATCACCAGGTGGGTGCGGTGGGTGCGGACCGTTGGTCCGCACTCCTCAACTTCCCATCGGCCCGCGCAGCGCTTCAAGCACCGTGCGCATCGCCACGGTGACGTGGCGGCGCGATGGGTAATACGCGTAGTAGCCATCAAAGTGCGGGCACCAGTCGTCCAGCACCGACTGCAGGCGACCATCGTCCAGCATCGGCTGCACCTGGTCTTCCGGCAGCCAGGCCAGGCCGCTGCCGGCCAGCGCCGCGGCGCGGGTCATACCCATGGTGTTGAAGGTCCACTGGCCGGTCACGCGCACGCTCAGTTCGTTGCCGTCCTGGCCGAAATCCCACGGCATCAGTCCACCATGCGTGGGCAGGCGCAGGGTCACGCAGTTGTGCCCGGCCAGGTCGTCCGGATGCTGCGGCACCACGTGCTGGCGGAAGTAGCTGGGCGCGCCGACCACGCGCATGCGCAGCGGCGGGCTGATCGGCACCGCGACCATGTCGCGGGCCAGCCGCTCGCCGAGGCGGATGCCGATGTCGTAGCGTTCGGCGACGATGTCGGCCAGGCCGTAGTCGGTGGTCAGTTCCACCTTCAGGTCCGGATAGCGCTGCAGCAGCGGCGCCAGCCGCGGCCAGGCCAGGTACTCGGCAGCATGGCCGGTGGCGTTGATGCGGATGGTGCCGGCCGGGCGCTCGCGGTACTCGGCCAGCGCGGCCAGTTCGTCCTCGATCTCGGCCAGGCGTGGGGCGAGGGTTTCGAGCAGGCGGGCGCCAGCTTCGGTGGTGGACACGCTGCGGGTGGTACGGGTCAGCAGGCGCACGCCGAGGCGCTGTTCCAGGCCGCGCATGGCATGGCTGAGCGCTGACTGGGACACGCCGAGCTGGGCGGCGGCCCTGGTGAAGCTGCCTTCGCGGGCAACGTGCACGAAGGCCTGCAGGTCGTTGAGGTTTTCACGGGGCATGACGGGATGATAAGGCTCCCGGATTGAACGGGCCTGTCGATTTCCGGCGCCCCGGTTCGTCGTACCGGTACATCCAACGCAAGGAGCTTCCGCATGAGCACTGACACCAAGCCGAAAGGCCCGGCCTCGTATTTCCCCTCCATCGAGAAGGCCTACGGTCAGCCGGTGGCGCACTGGTTCGGCCTGCTGGCGAAGCAGCCTGGGCTGAGGCACATGGAACTGGTCAGCTTCCTTAAAAGCGAGCATGGGCTGGGCCATGGCCACGCCAACGCGCTGGTGGCGCACCATCTGGCCGAGAAGGGATGAGGCAGGCAACGCTGCGCTGAACGGTCGTGTGGGGCCTGGCCACACGGCATCCAGGGTCAGGCAGACTGGGCGTTCATCCCGAGGCAGGACGCCCATATGCAGGTCACGTTGGACGCGATCACCGTCGACAACTACGAAGCCGTGTGCGACCTCGAGGTCAGTGAGGCGCAGCAGGATTTCGTCGCCGGCAACACCTGGTCGCTGGTGCAGGCCGCATTCCATCCCGGCTACCAGACCCGTGCCATCCAGGCCGATGGCGAGCTGGTCGGGTTCTTCATGTGGGTGCCGGAGACGCCGCAGCGCATCTCGATCTGGCGCTTCATGGTCGACCAGCGCTGGCAGGGGCGAGGCATCGGGCGCCGCGCGCTGGAACTGGCGCTGGCGCAGATCCGGGCCACGCCCGGGCTGGCCGAGATCGAGATCTGCTACAACCCGCGCAATCCGGTGGCCGGCGCCTTCTACGGCAGCTTCGGGTTCGTCGAGACCGGCATGGATGACGATGGCGAGGACATGCTGGCCGTGCTGCCTGTTGCGGGTCTGGAATAATCTGAATGGGCGAGGGTGGCTGAACGATTTCATCTGCAACTGTCATGCAGATCGTGTCTAATACCGCTCCCCACCCGCTGTTCCCCCACCCGCATGTCCCCTCCTTCCCATGGCCCCGCGCCGTGCGACGACGCTGACGGCCACCTGGTCACCGCCGGTCCGCTGACCCCACCGCCCGACAGTGCCGGCACCACCGCCGACGAAAAAGCGCTGCGACACTCGATCGCCGAGGACGTGCAGGGCATGGTGCTGGCCACGATGGTGGCCTCGCTGGGCCTGGCCATCTTCGCCAAGGGTGGGCTGATGATCGGCGGCATGGCCGGCATGGCGTTCCTGCTGCACTACGCGATGGGCTGGAACTTCGGCCTGGTGTTCGTGCTGGTCAACCTGCCGTTCTACTGGGTGGCGCTGCGGCGCATGGGCTGGGAATTCACCCTGAAGACCTTCGCCGCGGTCACCGCCTGTGGCGTGCTGACCGACCTGCTGCCGCGCTGGATCGACTTCTCGCATATCAACCCGCTGTACTCGGCGATCGTGGGCGGCGCGCTGTCCGGCCTGGGCATCCTGTTCTTCATCCGTCACCGCGCCAGCCTCGGCGGCATCGGCATCCTGGCGGTGTACCTGCAGCGCACCCGTGGCTGGAGCGCCGGCAAGGTGCAGATGTCCTACGACGCCTGCCTGATGGTGGCCGCGTTCTTCGTGCTGTCACCGTCGAAGGTGCTGTACTCGGCCATCGGCGCGGTGGTGCTCAGCCTGGTGCTGATGTTCAACCACCGCCCCGGCCGCTACATGGGCGTGTGATCGCGCTTTCCGCGTTCGCCGTGAACGTGTAGATCACCCGCAGCATGCAGTAGAGCCACGCCATGCGTGGCTGGCGCGGACGCCGATCAAGCGCCGGAGGCCTTCAACCACGGCGGCGACAGCGTCAGCAGCCGTGCATGCACCGGGCAGTCCGCGGCGTGCGCACCGGGCAGGTAGCCCAGGCTCATCAGGAATTCGCCGGTGATCTCGCCGCCGGTGAAGCGGAACGTCTTCTTGAACAGCTTGACCCAGTCGGCCTTGCTGCGCGGGTGATGCGCATCCAGCCATGCCGCGAAGCTGCCATGGCTGGCCCGCAGCTGCTGGATCACCTGCGCGTTGTGGATCGCCGCCAACACCTTCAGCCGGTTGCGGATGATGCCTGCGTCCGACAGCAGGCGTTCGATGTCCTGCTCGGCATAGGCCGCCACGCGGTCGACATCGAAACCGTCATAGGCCGTGCGGAAGCCCTCGCGCTTCTTCAGGATCGTTTCCCAGCTCAGCCCGGCCTGGTTGATCTCCAGCACCAGCCGCTCGAACAGCTCGCGCTCGTCACGCTGCGGGAAGCCGTACTCGTTGGCGTGGTAGTAGTCGTGCACCGGATGGCCCGGGGCGATGAGGCAGTAACCGCTCATGGGGAGGACTCGTTGGATTCGGGTTCGGGATCGATGGCCAGCGCAGGGCGCCCGCCGATGGACAGCATCGGCCAGCGCGGCGGTTCGAGAGTGAGCTCGCCATCACGCAGGGCCTGGTTGATGGCTTCGGCCTGGCCGCTGACAGTGCCGAACAGCGAACCGGCCCGGCGCCAGTGGGCATCCCTGCCACGTGCATACAGCACGCAGTCCGGCCCACGGTGGGTGTACAGCTCGCACAGCAGCACTTCGCCGGTGCCATCGCCGTCCAGGTCGCGATGCACGATCAGGCAGTCGCGCTCGCTCTGGGCGCAGGATTCGCCATTGATCGAACGCGTGGCCAGCGCCTGCCACCAATCGTCCGGCGGCGAGCTGGATCCCTTGGCCAGCTTCAGCGCGCGCTGCAGGGCGGCGACGTCCTGCGGACCCTTGTCGAGGCGGTGGCCGTCGTCCCAGCGTGAGATACGTGCCAGTGCTGCAGCGATCACCTGTGGCGCGTTGGCATCGGTGGTGATGGCTGGATCACGCTGCAACTCGCGCAGCGCCTGCACGCCACGGCGCCCAAGATCGAAGCGCAGCACGTTGACGTCGCTACTGGTGATCGCCGGCGGATCCGCACGCAGGCGCGCCAGCTGGCTGGACAGGGTCAGCCGCACCGGATCCAGCAGCGGCGAGTTGCCCAGCAATGCCAGTGCCAGCACCGCCCAGCACATCCAGCGGTTGACCGGCTCCAGCATCTGCAACCAGCGGCTCTGCCGGCGCAGCACCGCCAGCGCATAGCCCACGGCATAGCCGGCCACGGCCAATGCAACGAGTACCGCCCAGAACCGGTCCACGGTCCAGCCGTACTGCGTCACGCGCAGGCCCAATGCATACAGCGCCAGCGCGGCGTACACCGGCAGTGTCAGCAGGCTGGCCTCGACCAGCCTTCGCAGTACCAGAGGGTAGGGTGCACTGTCTTCCCCCTGCTGGTAGACCGCATTGGTGAACGTCACCAGCAGCAGCGACACCACCACCAGCAGGCTGGCGGCGGAACGGGTCTTCCACAGCGGTTCCAGCCCGGTCAGCGGCAGGCTCAGCACGAACAGCACGGCGATGAACGAGAGCAGCGGCAGCAGCCCGCGGCAGATCGCGAACAGCACCTGGCGGGTGATCTGGATCGCGCGGTGCTGGGTGCGCCCGATCAGCACGCCGAACCCGGCCAGGCTGCCGGTGGCCAGCGCGATGAACGCGTCCTGGCGGAACAGGTCGCGGAAGACGGTCACGTCGAGCAACTGGAACAGCGCCGCCCACAGCCACAGCAGCAGCCAGGTCAGCCCGGTGAACAGCGCAGCCAGGGCCAGGGTCAGGCCGTTCTGCCAGGCACGCTCGAACAGCTCCGGATAGCTGGCGCGCCAATGCCCATGCTGCAGCTGGAACTGCCACCAGGGCAAGGCCACGAATACCGCCACGGCAATGCCCAGGGTCAACGGGACCTGCAACGCGCCCGACTCCAGTGCGGTCTCGCCAGTGAGGTTCCAGCCGGTCCAGGCGGCCAGCGCCAGCACCACCGCTGAGCCGAGCACGGCCTGCAGCCACAGTCGGCGCTGGCCCAGCTCGACCAGGCTCAGCGCCGCCGCGCTCGGAATGGCCAGCACCCAGGCGTACCAGCAGTAGCGCCAGCCGATATCGCGGAACGGCCACGCATCGGACAGTTCCTGTGCGGCATACAGCATCAGGCCCTGCAGCAGGGCAAGCAGGACGATGGCGCTGCGTGCCGGCAGGGTCAGGGGCGATGAAGACTGCATCGAAGACCTTCCATGGCAAAGCACCATCCTAGCCCATCGCTGTTCCGCGCCATCGCGCGACCATCCCGCCCCCAGCAGGTAGAATGGGGGCATGCCTGTAACGCCGACCTCCCTTGCCGATCACCTGCTCGTCGCGCTGCCGTCGCTGCTCGACGCGACCTTTGCCCGCAGCGTCGCGCTGATCTGCCAGCACGACGAGAACGGGGCAATGGGCGTGCTGGTCAACCAGCCTTCCGAATACACGCTGGGTGAAGTGCTTGCACAGATGGACATCACCACCGGTGATGGCGACCTGCAGGCGCGCATGGTGCTCAATGGCGGCCCGGTGCATCCCGAGCGCGGCTTCGTCATCCATGACGACGCGCGGGCGTGGGATTCCAGCCTGACCGTGGGAGAAGGCCTGTACCTGACCACCTCGCGCGACATCCTCGAAGCGATGGCGCGCGGCGAAGGCCCGGCCAATGCCGTGGTCACCCTCGGCTGTGCCGGTTGGGGTGCAGGGCAGCTGGAAAGCGAGCTGTCCGAGAACAGCTGGCTGACTGTGCCGGCCGATGCCGAACTGGTGTTCCAGCTGCCGCTGGAGCAGCGCTGGCAGGGTGCGGCCTCGCGCATCGGCGTGGACCTGTTCCGGCTGACCGACTACAGCGGCCATGTCTGAGCCCATCATGCCCGCGCCGGATCCTGCTGCCCCGGCCATCCGCCGTGACGGCACCGTTCTGGGTTTCGATGTCGGCTCGCGGCGTATCGGCGTGGCCATCGGCAGTGCCTTCGCTGCGCATGCGCGCGCGGTGGCCGTGGTCGATGTGCACGGCAACGGCCCGGACTGGACCGCGATCGAACGCCTGCTCAAGGAATGGAAACCCGATGGCCTGGTGGTCGGCGACCCGCTGACCCTGGACGGCCAGGACCAGCCCAACCGCAAGCGCGCGCAGGGCTTCGCCCGCCAGCTGCGGGAACGTTTCAAACTGCCAGTGGTGATGATCGACGAGCGTTCCAGCTCGGTCGAGGCCGCACGCCGCTTCGCTGTCGAGCGCGCCGAAGGGCGCAAGCGCCGCCGTGATGCGGCCGCCCTCGATGCCGTGGCCGCGGCGGTGATCATCGACCGCTGGCTGTCGTCGCCGGACGACGCCACCCCCATTCCCTGACTGCCCGACACCGCCATGACCGCCCAGCAAATCGATGCCTCCGGACGCCTGCGCCACCTGCTGACCCTGGAGGGCCTGCCGCGCGAAACCCTGCTGCAGCTGCTTGATCGGGCGGGGCAGATCCGCGATGCCGCGGTCGGTCGCGTCGGCAACAAGCGCCAGGTGCTGGCCGGTTCGGCGGTGTGCACGCTGTTCTTCGAACCGTCCACGCGCACCCGCAGTTCGTTCCAGTTGGCCGCGCAGCGCCTGGGCGCCGACGTGCTGAACTTCGATGCCTCGACCTCGTCCACGCGCAAGGGCGAAACCGCCTGCGACACGCTGCGCAACCTGGAAGCAATGGGCGTGCGCGGCTTCGTGGTGCGCCACCCGGATGATGGCGCCGTGGCCGCGCTGGCCGACGCCGCGGGTGAGGGCACCGCACTGATCAACGCCGGCGACGGCCGCAGCTCGCACCCGACCCAGGGCCTGCTGGACATGCTGACCCTGCGCCAGGCCAAGGGCCCGGATTTCTCGAAGCTGAAGGTGGTGATCGTCGGCGACGTGAAGCACTCGCGCGTGGCCCGCACCGACCTGCATGCGCTGCGCACGCTGGGTGTGGGCGAGATCCGCGTGTGCGGCCCGCAGTCGTTGCTGCCGGACGACGAGACCCTGAAGGGCTGCGTGGTCGGCGATGATTTCGACGCGATGCTGGAAGGCGTCGACGCGCTGATGATGCTGCGCCTGCAGCGCGAGCGCATGGAAGAAGGCCTGGTGCCGTCGCTGGAGCAGTACCACGCGCAGTACGGACTGACCAACGAACGCCTGGCCCGCGCCGGCAAGGATGCCGCGGTGCTGCACCCGGGTCCGATCAACCGTGGCGTGGAAGTGACGGACGACGTGGCCGACGGCCCGCAGTCGTGGGTGCTGCGCCAGGTCGCCAACGGCGTCGCCGTGCGCATGGCCGTGCTGGAAACCCTGCTGGGCTGATCGCAATCTTGACGGCATGGGTGGGTGCCGACCGTTGGTCGGCACAATGGGAATTCGCCTTGAACTGCCTGGGTAGGTGCCGACCGTTGGTCGGCACAATGGGAATTCGCCTTGAACTGCCTGGGTAGGTGCCGACTGTTGGTCGGCACAATGGGAATTCGCCTTGAACTGCCTGGGTAGGTGCCGACCGTTGGTCGGCACAGAGCCATCAGTCCAGTGAAGTGGCGAGCGTAGCCATTGATTGGCTACAGGCCTACCTGCATCGGAGTGGTTGCCCGATAGAAGGTGACTGCTGGCAAGCACACGCTTGTGCCGATGAATCGCGCACGCCTACGCCTTGGCCGCCATTCCCGGATCGGGCAATCCTACATCCTGACCACCGTCACCCAGGGCCGTCGACACTACTTCGACGACGCCACTGCGGCGCAGGTGGTGATGGAGGTGATCCGTCGTCTTGATGCTGACGGTCTGACGCACTCGCTTGCCTATGTGGTCATGCCGGATCATGTCCATTGGCTTGTGGAGCTCCGCGCGTTCTCGCTGGACTACGTCATGCAACGCTTCAAATCGAGCAGTGCATTGCGGACCAACCGCATGCTGGGTAGATCAGGGCGATTCTGGCAATCGAGCTATCACGATCACGCCATTCGTTCCGATGAATCGCTGTTCCGGCACGCGATGTACATCGTCGCCAACCCGATCCGGGCGAACTTGGCGAGCTGTCTTGGGGAGTACCCGCATGCGTGGTGCCGATGGGAGATTGATGGGCAGTTCAATGCAGAGGAACAGCCTGGATCGGAGAGATAGTGCCGACCAACGGTCGGCACCCACCACCAACTCCCATGCCGACCAACGGTCGGCACCCACCAGCTCCCATGCCCACCAACAGATGTTTCCCGACAGGAGCTTTGGTCAGCGCTTCTGCGCGAACAGCCACGCCCACATCGCCGGGTCGGCGTAGGTGGCGTCCCAGGCGTTGTGGTTGCCTTCCGGGTACTCGGTGTAGCGCACGTCGCGTGCGTGGGTGCCCTGGAATGCGCTGTGCAGCCTGCGGTCGTCATCCGGCGGCACCACGTCGTCCAGGGCACCGTGGAAGATCCAGATCGGCGTGTGCTGCAGTCGCCTGGCGATCACGGCGTACGGATCGGATTCCTGGGCCACCTGTTCGACGAACAGGGTCGGCCGCTTGGCGCGCGGCGCGAACACGGCACCGCATACCGGCACGATCGCGGCAAAGCGGTGCGGGTCATCCAGCGCAATGTTCCAGCTGCCGTAGCCGCCCATCGACATGCCGGTCAGGTACTGCCGCGCCGGGTCGGCGCCGAACTCGGCAATGGTCGCGTCCAGTGCGGCCACGGCCATGCGGTTGTTGCGGCCGCTCCATTCCGAATGGCGCGGTGCCTGCGGGAACACCACCAGCGCCGGGAAGTCGGGATGCTCGCGCAGGTAGGGCCCCAGTCCCGAGTACGTCTGCTTGATGCCGTCGCCGCCGCGTTCGCCCGAGCCATGCAGGAACAGGACCACCGGGACGCCGCTGCCGTTGCCGGCGCCTGCCGGCTGTCCCGCCCGCACCCCGGCCGGGATGAAGACCTGGTAATAGGCGGTCTCGCCGTCCACCTTCACTGCGCGGCCCTCGAAGCGGCCGCGCGCGCTGTCCGGCATCGAGGCACAGCCGGTCATCATCAGGACCGCCAGCAAGGGCAGCCAGCGCGGAATCGAACGGAGCATGGCGTTTCCCGGGGCAGTGAAGTCAGCTGCATCCTAGTCCGCCGCAGGTCAACGCGGCATCATGCGCCGCGTCACTCCGGTCGTGGGAAGCTGGCGATGATGTCCAGCTGCTCCTGCGCCTCGGCATTGCCGTCGGCGGCGGCGGCCTGCACCTGCGCGATGTCCGGGTGCAGCACCACCAGCAGCGGGTTCTCGCATACCGGGCAGTCGTACTCGGTGGCGTCCTCGTCCAGCTCCATCTCCATGGCGCGCGAGCTGCCCTTCCATTCACAGGCCGGGCAGGTGTGCTGCTGGTCGCGCCAGCCGGGCTGGAAGTAGTTTTCGATCGTTGTTGCCATGGGTGTTCCAGTTGGGATCGGGTCAGAGCCCCGCGTGGCGGGGATCCGACCCTGCAGGGTTCAGTGCAGCAGCACCAGCGTGGCCAGGCCGAGGAAGGTGAAGAAGCCCATCGAGTCGGTCACCGCGGTCAGGAAGATGCCGCTGGCCAGCGCCGGGTCGAAGCCGAAGCGTTTCAGGGTCAGTGGCACCAGCACGCCGGCCAGTGCGGCGAACAGCAGGTTGCAGGTCAGCGCGATGGCGATCACCGCCGACAGCCCGGGCGAGTGGAACCAGGCCAGCACGATCAGCCCCAGCACCGAACCCAGCATCACGCCGTTCAACAAGGCGACCCGCACTTCCTTCCACAGCAGCGTGCGCGCGTTGGACGCGCCCACCTGGCCCAGTGCCAGGCCGCGCACCATCAGCGCCAGCACCTGGGTGCCGGCATTGCCGCCCAGGCCTGCCACGATCGGCATCAGCACGGCCAGCGCCACCAGCTTGTCGATGGTGCCTTCGAAGTGGCCGACCACGCTGGAGGCCAGGAAGGCGGTGCACAGGTTCACCGACAGCCACATCAGGCGCCGGCGCATGGCGCGCCAGACCGGGCTGAACAGATCCTCGTCCTCGTCCAGGCCGGCGGCGCCCAGCGCCTGGTGTTCGGCCTGGCCACGGATGATGTCGACCACGTCATCGATGGTGATGCGGCCGATCAGGATGTTGTTGTCGTCCACTACCGGCGCGGAGATCCAGTCATGGTCGGAGAACTGGCGGGCGACCTCCTGGTCGCTCTCGCCGACATCGATGGCCGGCTGCTCGTCGTCGATCAGGCGGTTGATCGGGGTGGTGTCCTCGTGGGTCACCAGTGCCGCCAGCGACACCCGGCCGAGGTACTGGTGGCGGCGGCTGACCACGAACAGGTGGTCGGTGTGGTCCGGCAGTTCGCCGCGCAGGCGCAGGTAACGCAGCACCACGTCGACGTTGACGTCGGCGCGCACGGTCACCACGTCCGGGTTCATCAGGCGGCCGGCGCTGTCCTCGGGATAGGACAGCACCTGCTCCAGGCGCTCGCGGTTCTCGCGGTCCATCGACTTGAGGACCTCGTCGATGACCGTATCCGGCAGGTCTTCGACCAGGTCGGCCAGGTCGTCGATGTCCAGGTCTTCGACCGCGGCGATGATCTCGTCCGGGTCCATGTCCGCGAGCAGGCTCTCGCGCACGTCTTCGCCGACGTGGACCAGCACCTCGCCGTCATCTTCCGGGTCGACCAGGCCCCACACCACCTCGCGCTTGCCTGGCGGCAGCGATTCCAGCAGGTTGCCGATCTCGGCCGGGGCCAGGGTGTTGACCAGCCGACGTACCGGGCCCAGCCGGCCGCTGTCCAGTGCATCGGACAACATCCGCAGTTGGCGCGCAGTCTTGTCGTGGCGTACAGCTTCAGCCATCGCAGCTCCCGCGGGATAAGAAAAGCCGCGATCCCGGCAAGGATGCGGCAACAGGGGTGTTCAGCGCGTCATTATCGCAAGGGGATGTTTCAACGCATACCCCGACGGGAGGCTGGGGTCAGATCCCTTTTCCACAGGAAAAGGGATCTGACCCCGCGCGTGCATGCCCGGCGAATCAGCAGGGCGCTCAGGGCGTATCCGCCACCAGCGCCAGCCAGCGTTCGATGGCGCGGCGGTCGCGCGCGGCCAGCAACTTCGGGGCACGGGCGCGCAGCGCACCCAGATCGGCTTCGCGGATTGCGCGGCGCACCTCCAGCAACGTACCGGGATGCAGGCTGAACTCGCTCAGGCCCAGCGCCAGCAGCAGCGGGGTCATCCGCGCATCACCGGCCATCTCGCCGCAGACCGCCACCGGGATGCGGTGGCGCGCGCCGGTCTCGATCACCATCTGCAACAGCCGCAGCACCGCCGGGTGCAACGGTGAGTACAACTCACCCAGCGCCTCGTTGTTGCGGTCGGCGGCCAGCAGGTACTGCACCAGGTCATTGGTGCCGATCGACAGGAAATCGACCAGGTCGATGAAACTCTCCAGCGCCAGTGCAGCCGCCGGGACTTCGATCATCGCGCCCAGCGGCACGTGCTCGGACACCATGTGGCCTTCGCTGCGCAGCTGTTCGCTCAGCTTGAGCATGCGCCGGCGCACCGCCAGCAGTTCCTCGCGGGTGCTGACCATCGGCACCAGCACGCGCAGCTTGCCGTAGGCCGAGGCGCGCAGGATCGCGCGCAGCTGGGTGTCGGCCACCTTGGGCCGTGCCAGCGACAGGCGCACGCCGCGCAGGCCCAGTGCCGGGTTCTCTTCGTTGCTCAGGGTCAGGCCGGTGCGATCGGCCTTGTCCGCACCCAGGTCGAGCGTGCGGATGGTCACCGGCCGACCGCTCATGCCCAACGCGGCATCACGGTAGGTCTGGAACTGTTCTTCTTCGTCCGGCAGTTCGTTGCGCTGCAGGAACAGGAACTCGGTGCGGTACAGGCCCAGCCCCTGCGCACCCAGCGCATGCGCCTGGGTGACGTCCTCCAGCGATTCGGCATTGGCGAGCAGGGCGATATCGACCTGGTCGCGGGTACGGCTGGGCTTGCTGCGCAGGCGGCCAAGCTCGCGCTGCTCGCGCGCGTGTTCCTTCAGGCGCGCGCGGTAGTCACGCAGGTTGTCGGCCAGTGGGTTGGCGGTGATGCTGCCGTCGGCACCGTCGATGATCAGCACGTCGCCGTCGGCGATGCGGCTGAGCAGCTGCGGCACGTTGACGATCAGGGGCAGGTGCAGGCTGCGGGCCAGGATCGCGCTGTGCGACAGCGCGCTGCCGGCGGCAGTGACGATGCCGACCACGCCCTGTGCCTGCAGCTGCGCCAGTTCGGACGGGGCGATGTTGTCGCAGACCAGGATCTCGCCGGCCAGGCCCTTCATCACCGGAGGGCGTTCGGGTTGCAGGAAGGCGTGGATGCGGCCGATCACATGGTCGAGGTCGTCCATGCGGCTCTTCAGGTAGGCATCGTCCATGCCATCGAAGACCCTGGCCAGGCGGTCACGCTGCAGGCGCAGCGCATAGCCGGCGCTGTACGGGCCGCTGCGGATCAGCTCATCCAGCCCGAACAGCAGCTCGGGGTCATCCAGCAGCAGCGCGTGCAGGTCGAGGAACTCGCCCACTTCCTGGTTCAGCGCACCCTGCAGGCGCTGCCGCAGTTCGTGCATTTCCGTACGCGCGGCATCCACCGCACGGTGCAGGCGGGCCAGCTCGGCCTCGACCTGGTTGGCGGCCACGCGTTGCTCAGCCACCTCCAGTGCATGCGGCAGTCGCACGCGGGCCCGACCCATCGCCGTGCCGCGGGCAGCACCGTGCCCGGCCAGCAGTTGTACCGGCCGCTGGCCGGAAGGGACCTGGCCGGCGCGTGCGCGTGGCACGCTCAGCTGTCCTCGTCGAAGCGGCGTTCGAACAGGCCGACCACCGCGTCCATTGCGGCGGCTTCATCTTCGCCGTTGATGCGCACGGTGACCGGAGTGCCTTGACCAGCGGCCAGCAGCATCACGCCCATGATGCTCTTGGCGTTGATCTCACGGCCCTTGGCGGCCATGGTCACGTTGCAGCGGAACGGCGCCAGGGTCTGCACCAGCTTGGCGGTGGCCCGGGCGTGCAGGCCCAGGCGGTTGCTGACGGTGAGTTCTCGTTCAAGCATCGTCGACTATCGCTCCATTACGGGTACCCGCCGCGGCTGTGGCGGGCAGTTGATCCAGTCCCTGTTCCGGATAATTCATCACCCGCAGCAACATCGGCAGGCTCAGCGCCGACACCCGGCGAACCGGGGTCCCCAGCCGGGCCAGCTGCCCGGCAAGGTTGGCGGGGCTGGCGCCGTACAGGTCGGTCAGGATCAGCACGCCTTCACCGCTGTCGACCCGCCGCAGGGCGGCCGAGGCGAGCGGGAGCAGGGCGTCCAGGTCTGCGTCGAACGGTACTTCGAAAGCTTCGGTTTTCAGCGGCAATTGCCGCAGGAGCCGGGTCGCCACGTCAAGCAGGGCGGTCCCGACCCCGGGATGTGTTACGAGGAGAATGCCACAGGTCATTACTGCACGTTAACAGGTCAAGGTGAATCGGCGATAGCAGCAGATGAGGGGCACTGTGTCCCGTATTCAGCGTTACCGGGGTCAGAGCCCTTTTCCCCTGACCCCATCCGTTTTTCGACGCCTGACCGGGATTCATCCACGCATGGCGTGGATCTACTGTGTCGACCAAGGTCGACACCTACCAACAGCACACCGCACCGCCATCCCACGGAAGCCGCTTTTGCTGTTGCTGTTGCCGGCCAGCGGCCGGCACTACCGGCGGGTGCCGGGCGCAGCCCGGCCGGGGCCCCCCTCAATCCTGTTCGCGGTGGTACGTGGCCACGTCTTCCCAGCCCATCTCGCGGGCATGCCGGGCCATGCGCTCGGCCAGGAACACCGAACGGTGCTTGCCGCCGGTGCAGCCGAATGCCACGGTCACGTAGCTGCGGGTGCCATCGCCCAGTTTCGGCAGCCAGGTATCGAGGAAATCCATCAGCTGGGTCAGGTAGCGCTGCACGTCCGGCTGCGCTTCCAGGTAGTCACGCACGCCCGGCTCGCGGCCGCTGAGCGCGCGCAGGTCCGGGTCCCAGTGCGGATTGGGCAGCACGCGGGCGTCGAACACGAAGTCCGCCTCGGCGGGCACACCACGCTTGTAGGCGAAGGATTCGAACAGCAGCGACAGGCCGGTGGCATGGTCCATCGCGAACTCGGTGATGATCCGCCGCCGCAGCTGATGCACGTTGAGGTTGCTGGTATCGATCACCGCGTCGGCCTCACGGCGCAGCGGCGCGGTCAGCTCGCGCTCGCGGGCGATCGCTTCGGGCAACGACAGGCCCAGCTGGCTCAGTGGATGGCGACGACGGGTGTCGGCGTAGCGCTTGAGCACCGTTTCGTCGCTGGCCTCGAAGAACAGCACCTTCACTTCCACGCCGGCATCGGTGGCCAGCTGCCGCCAGTTGCCCAGCTGGCTCAGGTCGGACTGGCCACGCACGTCGATGCCTACCGCCAGCCGGCGCGGTGCGCTGCCGTCGTGGTTGGCCAGCAGGCTGCGCACGAAGTCCGGCAACAGGTGGATCGGCAGGTTGTCCGAGCAGTAGTAGTCCTGGTCCTCGAAGGTCTTGAGGGCGACGGATTTACCCGAGCCGGACAGGCCGCTGACGATGATCAGGGTCGGGGCGGTGGGGGTTGCGGTGCTCATGGACAGGCTCTTCGAGGGGCAGGGGAATCAGGGTGTTCGCCGTTCCAGCAGATTGCTGTGGCGGGCGATGAACATCGCCGCCGGGTCGATCCCCTTGGTGCGCAGGATGTGCAGGCGGGTCGCGGCCTCGGTCAGCACGGCCAGGTTGCGGCCGGGCATCACCGGCAGGGTGATCAGCGGAACGTCCAGGTCCAGCACATGGCGCGTGCCCGAGTCGCCGGTCAGGCGCTCGTAGCCATGCGGGGTGGGTTCGGTCATCGGCTTGGTCAGGTGGACGATCAGCCGAAGGTACTTGTTCTTCTTTACAGCCGTGTCGCCGAACATCTCGCGCACGTTCAGCACGCCCAGGCCGCGCACTTCCAGCAGGTCCTGCAGCAGTTCGGGGCAGGTGCCGTCGAGTACATCAGGCGCGATCTGGGTGAATTCGGGGGCATCGTCGGCCACCAGTCGATGGCCGCGGCTGAGCAGTTCCAGCGCCAGCTCGCTCTTGCCCGATCCGGCCTCGCCGGTGATCAGCACGCCGATGGAGTAGATCTCCATGAACACGCCATGCAGGATCACCCGCGGCGCCAGCGTACGCGCCAGGTGGTAGGACAGGTGGTTGAGCAGTTCGTGGCCGCGCTTGGGCGACAGCCACAGCGGTGTACCGGATTCATCGGCGGCCGCGCGCAGGTCTTCCGGGCACGCCTGGTTGCGGGTCAGCACCAGCGCCAGCGGGTGCGACTGCATGATCTTTTCGATGGTTTCCCAACGCTGGCGCGGTTCCAGCGCATCCAGCCAGGACAGTTCCTCGGTGCCCAGGATCTGCACCTTGTTGGGATAGATGGCATTGAGGTAGCCGGCCAGCGAGGGACGCCGCGAGACCGTGTTGCCGGCCTCCAGCTCGCGTTTCTCACCGGATTTGCCGGCGGCCCAGCGCAGCCCCAGCCGCTCGCGCTGCTGTTCGAACAGTTCACGGGCGGTGATGCTGGTATTCATGCGGCACTCGCAGGTGGGGTCATGTCCAGCGCTTCGCGCAGCGCCCGGGCATCGCCGGCTTCGCGCAGGGCCTGGCGGATGTCCGGTGCGGAAAACAGCTCTGCCAGCTCGGACAGCAGCATCAGGTGCTGGTGGGTGTAGTGGGCGGGGACGGCCATCGCGAACACCAGGTCCACCGGCTCATCGCCGCCGAAGTCGACCGGGGTCGCCAGACGCAGCAGCGCGCCACGGGGGCGGTCCAGGGTCGGCGCGCGGCCGTGGGGGATGGCGATGCCGTGGCCGATCGCGGTGCTGCCCAGGGCTTCGCGCTGGCACAGGTTCAGATAGATCTGTTCGGCGTTGGCCTGGCGGCAGGCCAGCAACCCGGCGGCGGCCTGCAGGACGCTGTCACGGTCGGTGGCCGTGCAGAGCTGGGTCTGCACGGCCGCCAGGAGGTCAGTCAGGGGCATGTCTGCGGGGAACGGTGGCGATCAGCCACCATTGTCGCCCACCGGCAGCGGTGCGTGCTGCTGTTTTTTCTCCTTGTGCTTGATGACCAGGCGGTCAAGCTTGTCCGCAAGCAGGTCGATCGCGGCATACATGGTCTGGCCGCCGGCCTCGGCGTGCAGGGTCTGCCCCGGAATGTTGAGGCTGGCGTCGACGTGGTGTTCGGTCTTCTGCAGCTTGAGGGTCACCCGCGCTTCGCAGTGCTGGTCGAAGTGTTTTCCGATCCGGGCCAGCTTCTCCTCTACATAGGACTGCAGGGCCGGGGTGACTTCGACGTCTTTGCCAAACGTTTCGATGCGCATCGGGTTTCTCCTGTGTTCGGATGTGCCAATGAACCTCTCCGCCGGGCGCGGCGGCGCGTCAAGCGATTCTGACCCTTTCGTGCGAGGCGGAGATGTTCATGGCTTCACGATACTTCGCCACGGTGCGTCGCGCCACTGGAATTCCCGACGATTTGAGCAGGTCAGCCAGCTTGGCGTCAGAAAGCGGCTTGCGCGGGTTCTCATCGTCGATCAGGCGCCGGATCATCGCCTGGATGGCCGTGCTGGATGCCTCGCCACCGCCCTCGGTATCGATGCCCGAGGCGAAGAAGGCGCGCAGCGGCAGGGTGCCGCGCGGCGTGCGCACGTGCTTGCGGGCGATCGCACGCGACACCGTGGATTCGTGTAGGCCCAGCTCGGCGGCGATCTCGCGCAGGGTCAGCGGGCGCAGCGCTTGCTCGCCGAATTCGAGGAAGCCGGCCTGTTGCAGGATCAGGCTGCGCATCACCCGCAGCAGGGTTTCGCCGCGCTGCTGCAGGCCCTTCAGCAGCCAGCGCGCCTCCTGCAGCTGGGCGCGCAGGTAGCCGGCGTCGGCCTCGCCACAGCGGCGGATCAACTGTTCGTAGCCGCGGTGGATCACCACCTTCGGCCCGGCATGGCCGGCCAGTGCCGCGCGCCAGATGCCGTTCTGTCGCCACACCACGACGTCGGGCACCACGTAGGTGTCCTGCGAAAGCGGCGCGATCTGCGTGCCCGGACGCGGGTCCAGCGAGCGCAGCAGCGCGACCGCCGTCTCGACCTCGTCCAGGGGCTGTTTCAGTTCATGGGCCAGCCCGGCGACGCCGCTGCGCGGCAGCCGTTCCAGCGGGCCTGCGGCAATCTGTCGCGCCAGCGCCAGCCCCGGCGTGTCGCCAGGCAGCACGTCCAGCTGCAGCTGCAGGCATTCGCCGAGCGTGCGCGCGGCAACGCCGACCGGGTCGAAACGCTGGATGCGATGCAGCACCGCGAGGATTTCATCCTCATCGGCATGGACCGCCGGCAGCAGGGTTTCGGCGATGGTGGCCAGCGGTTCGCGCAGGTAGCCGTCGTCGTCCAAGGCATCGATCAGTGCCGCGCCGATGCTGCGGTCATGCGTGGAAAGATGCGACAGGTGCAGCTGCCACAGCAGGTGGTCGGCCAGCGTCTCGGTTTCGGCCACGCGCTCGGCGGCGCTGCCGGTGTCATCGTCATCGTCGAAGCTGCCGCCACTGCCGGCGGCACTCCAGTCGAGTTCGGCCGGCGCCCAGTCGTCGCCGTTGTCGGTGCGTTCGGCGGGGGCGTCGGCATCCGTGCTGTCGCTGCCCTCATTGGCGGCACTGCTGTCGTTGCTGTCGGCCCAGTCCAGCAGCGGATTGCTCTCCACGGCCTGGGCGATTTCAAGCTCCAGCTCGGTCGTGGACATCTGCAGCAGCTTGATCGCCTGCTGCAGCTGGGGCGTAAGCACCAGCTGCTGTCCCAACGATGTCTGCAGCCGAGTCTTCATGCCTGTGCCGAACGGAAGGAAAGGGCCCCGGCGCCTGCGGTCACAGCTTGAAGGAATCCCCAAGGTAGACGCGACGTACGTCGGCGTTGTCCAGGATCGCCTCCGGCGAGCCCTGGGCCAGCACGGTGCCCTCGGCGAGGATATACGCGCGGTCGCAGATTCCCAAGGTCTCGCGCACGTTGTGGTCGGTGATCAACACGCCGATGCCACGCTGCTTGAGATGGGTGACGATGCGCTGGATTTCACCCACCGAGATCGGGTCGACACCGGCAAACGGTTCGTCGAGCAGGATCAGGCGCGGTTGTGCGGCCAGTGCGCGGGCGATCTCGCAGCGACGACGTTCGCCACCGGACAGGCTGGCGCCGAGCTGGTCGGCAACATGGCCCAGCTGCAGTTCGTCGAGCAGGCTGTTCAATTCGCGTTCGCGGCCGGCCGAATCCAGGTCTTCGCGCAGCTCCAGTACCAGGCGGAGGTTGTCGGCCACGGTCAGCTTGCGGAACACCGACGGTTCCTGCGGCAGGTAGCCCACGCCCTGCTTGGCACGGGTGTACATCGGATCGCTGGTGATGTCCTTGCCGTCGAGCACGATGCTGCCGGCATCGGCGGCGACCAGGCCGACGATCATGTAGAAGCAGGTGGTCTTGCCGGCGCCGTTGGGGCCGAGCAGGCCGACCACTTCGCCGGCGTCGAGGGTCAGCCCGAAGTCCTTGACGACTTCGCGCTGCTTGTAGCGCTTGCGCAGGCCCTTGGCGACGAGCATTACTTCTTGCTCCCGGCCGGCTTGGCCGGCGTGCTGGCCGGCGCCGCCGCTTTGGGCGTGGCAGCCGGCTGTGCCGCCGGGTTCTTGTTCTTCGGCGGAATGACGGTGCGCACGCGGCTGCCATCGCCACCGGAGTTCATCTCGCCGCTGCGGGTGTTGTAGACCATGCGCTGGCCGGCGTTGGTGCCGCGCGCGCTGGTGACCTTGTAGTTGCCGGTCAGGGTGATGATCTCGGTCTTGATGTCGTAGTCGATGCGATCAGCCACCGCGTCCATCCAGGTGCCATCGTCGAGCTGCTGCTTCATCGTGGCCTGCTTGCCGGTGAACACCGCACGCACCGCCTCGCCGTCCTTCAGGTAGATCTCGGCTTCGGACGAGCGGATGTCCAGCGAGCCCTGGGTGACGGTCACGCCCTGCGACAGCACGGTCTTGCCATCGCCGGTGAGCACGCCCGACTGGGCACCGGAGTCGATGTTCATGTTCTCGTTGCGGTCGGTGGACTTGGCAAAGGCGGCGCTGGGAACAAGCAGGCCGAGCGCGAGTACGGCTGCAAAGGGAATCTTCATCGGGGTCCGTTCTACCGGTGGGGCCGCCCGGGAAACCGGGGGCGGGTGGGTGGGCTGCCTGCCTTGCGCCTGTCCGGGGACGTCGCAGGAGGGCGGCGGAATCAGCGACGGGGCGTGTAACGGCCCTTGGACTGGCTGAGGAAATGATACGTGTTGTTCTTCGAATCCACCTCGAAGCCAACACCGGACTGTTCCATGCCGGGGCGGGTCATGGTGACCAGTGCATCGGTACGGGCACGGTTCTCCTTGGGGAACACGTCCAGGTGGTCGGTGCGGAAGGTGGTCGGCACCACGCCCGGGTCGGCCGGGCTGTCGCCGGCGACATTGCCGCGCAGCTTCATCTCGTCGCCCTTGGCGCTGAGCCAGCCGGTCTCGGCACGCAGGGTCCAGTGCTTGCCATCCTTGTCCGGCATCTCGAACAGCGGCGTGGCGATGTTGATGGTCTGGTCGCCACGCTGGCGCTCCAGCAACGGTGCGCGCAGGGTGGTCGATTCCTTGCCGTGCTCATCCAGGGCGACGATCTGGAAGTCGTGCAGGATGTAGTCCACGCCGACTTCCTGGCCGGCACTGGCCGGACCCTTGTCGCGGTTGCGCAGGGCCGCCCAGCTGCTGAGCAGGGCCGCCAGCAGCAGTCCGATGCCGAGCAGGGTGCGCCAGTTCACGGTCGGCAGGCTCATGCGCCGAACCTCGCCAGGACCGCGTCCACGTGGCCCTGGGCGGCCAGCAGGATGTCGCACAGCTCACGGGCAGCGCCACGTCCGCCATCGGCGCGGGTCTGCCAGTGCACGCGCTCGGCGATCCACGGGTGGGCGTTGGCCGGCGCCACCGCCAGGCCGACCGCGCCCAGCGGCGCCAGGTCCGGCAGGTCGTCGCCCATGAAGGCCACCTGCTCCAGGCCGATGCCGTGCTGCGCACACAGCGCCTGCACGCTGGCCAGCTTGTCGCCCACGGCGATCTGGGTGTCGATGCCGAGGTCGGCGCCGCGCCTGAGCGCGGACTGGCTGTTGCGCGCGGTGATCAGCACGGGGTGGATGCCGTGCTGCTGCAGCAGTTTCAGGCCCAGGCCATCCTGCACGAAGTACGCCTTGCTCTCGTTGCCGTCCTTGTCGTAGTACAGCCGACCGTCGGTGAGGGTGCCGTCCACGTCGAAGCAGGCCAGGCGGACGCGGGCCGCGGCGGCATGCAGGTGGGCGGGGAAGGCGGGCAGGGGGGACCAGGGCATCAGGGCGGCGGGCTCGGTAGGTTCGGGTGGGGCAGTACAGACTGAATGGGGTCTACGGACTGTCGGTTAAACCACCCGGGCCCGCAACAGGTCATGAATGTTCAGGGCGCCGACCGCGCGGCCCTGGCCGTCGATCACGATCAGGCCGGTGATCTTGTGGGTCTCCATCAGCCGGGCAGCCTCCACCGCCAGCTGGTCGGCACCGATGGTGCGTGGGTTGCGGGTCATCACATCGGCGATCTTCGCGGTGCGCACGTCCAGTGCACTGTCCAGCGCGCGGCGCAGGTCGCCGTCGGTGAACAGGCCGATCAGCACGCCATCGGCATCCACCACGGCGGTCATGCCCAGCCGTTTGCGGCTCATCTCCATCAGCGCTTCGCTGAGGCTGGCGTCGGCACCCACGCTGGGCAGGTCCTCGCCGGTGTGCATGACGTCGGTGATGTGCAGCAGCAGGCGACGGCCGAGGCTGCCGGCCGGGTGTGAACGGGCGAAGTCGTCGGCGGTGAAGCCGCGTGCGTCGAGCAGGGCCACGGCCAGCGCATCGCCCATCGCCAGCGAGGCGGTGGTGCTGGAGGTCGGTGCCAGCGCCAGCGGGCAGGCCTCGGCCGGAACGCTGACGTCCAGGTGGATGTCGGCGGCGGTGGCCAGGCTGGACTGCGGGCGGCCGGTCATGGAAATCAGCACGTTGCCCTGGCGCTTGAGCACCGGCAGCAGCATCAGCACTTCGTCCGACTCGCCCGAATAGGACAGGGCCAGCACCACGTCGTCCTCGGTGATCATGCCCAGGTCGCCATGGCCGGCTTCGCCCGGGTGCACGTAGAACGCCGGAGTGCCGGTCGAGGCCAGGGTGGCGGCGATCTTGCGGGCGATATGCCCGGACTTGCCCATGCCGGTGGCGACCACCCGGCCGCGGCTGGCCAGGATCGCCTGGCAGGCCTGCTGGAAGGCCTCGCCAAGGCGGTCGGCCACGGCATCCAGGGCCTGCTGCTCGATCTCGAAGACGCGGCGGCCACTGGCGACCAGGCTGGCAGGGTCGACGGAACGGGGGGGCAACAGGGATTCGGCCATGCGGACGCCACGCAGCGGAAGTAGAATGGAGGCACATTTTATTAGGAAAGCCCGTTGGACGCCGACACCATCCGCAACCTGATCGAAACCGGCCTGCCCGGCGCCCGCGCCGACGTGCAGGGCGACGATGGCGTGCATTTCGAAGCGACCGTGGTCTGCGAGGCCTTTGCCGGCAAGATGCCGCTGGCCCGCCACCGGATGGTCTATGCCACCCTGGGCGACCTGATGGGCGGCGCGATCCACGCGCTGGCGCTGAAAACCGTGACCCCGGCCGAAGCCGGCTGAACCGCAGAAGATCCCGAATACATGGCCAAGATCGTTGTGACCGGCGGCGCTGCGCTGCACGGTGAAGTGAGCATCTCCGGCGCCAAGAACGCCGTTCTCCCCATTCTCTGCGCGACCCTGCTGGCCGATGCGCCGGTGGAGATCACCAACGTGCCGCACCTGCACGACGTGGTCACCACGGTGAAGCTGCTGGGCGAGCTGGGCGCCAAGGTCACCATCGACCAGGGCACGCTGTCGCGCGGCAGCGCGATCGTGGTCGACCCGCGTTCGGTGAACCAGCACGTGGCGCCATACGAGCTGGTCAAGACCATGCGCGCCTCGATCCTGGTGCTGGGCCCGCTGCTGGCCCGCTTCGGCGCGGCGGAAGTGTCGCTGCCCGGCGGCTGCGCGATCGGTTCGCGTCCGGTCGACCAGCACATCAAGGGCCTGCAGGCGCTCGGTGCCGAGATCGTGGTCGAGAACGGCTTCATCAAGGCCACCGCCAAGCGCCTGAAGGGCGGCCATTTCACCTTCGACATGGTCAGCGTCACCGGCACCGAGAACGTGCTGATGGGCGCGGTGCTGGCTGAAGGCACCACCATCCTCGACAACTGTGCGATGGAACCGGAAGTGACCGATCTGGCGCATTGCCTGATCGCGCTGGGCGCGAAGATCGAAGGCCTGGGTACTGCCCGCCTGGTCATCGAAGGCGTCGAGCGCCTGTCCGGTGGCCGCCATGAAGTGCTTCCCGACCGCATCGAGACCGGCACCTTCCTGGTGGCCGCAGCGATGACCGGCGGCAAGGTCACGGTCAACCGTGCGCGGCCGAACACCATGGACGCGGTGCTGTCCAAGCTGGTCGAAGCCGGTGCGAAGATCGAGACCACCGACGACACCATCACCCTGGACATGCAGGGCAAGCGGCCGAAGGCGGTCAACCTGACCACCGCGCCGTACCCGGCGTTCCCGACCGACATGCAGGCGCAGTTCATGGCGCTCAACTGCGTGGCCGACGGTGTGGGCGTGATCAACGAAACGATCTTCGAGAACCGTTTCATGCACGTCAACGAACTGCTGCGCCTGGGCGCGGACATCCAGGTCGAAGGCCACACGGCCATCGTGCGTGGCAGCGAACACCTGAGCGGTGCGCCGGTAATGGCCACCGACCTGCGTGCCTCGGCCTCGCTGATCCTGGCCGGCCTGATGGCCAGCGGCGAGACCACCATCGACCGCATCTACCACCTTGATCGTGGCTACGAGAACATCGAAGAGAAGCTGTCTTCGCTCGGCGCCACCATCCGGCGCGTGCCATGATCCTGCGCGGCAAGTTCAGCCCGCGTCGCAAGGCGCTGCTGGCGCTGGTGCTGATCGTGCTGGCGTGGCTGGGCTATGCCTGGTACGCCAATATCGCCATCACTCAGGGCATCGAGCAGAAGGACATGGACTGGAACGGCGATGGCACGGTCTCGCGTGACGAGATCATCGAGTCGTTCTATGCCGTTGCGGTGAATGACAGCCAGGACGGCAACCGCCATTGCCGCACCTTCGTCTGGCGCAGCACCGGCGAGCAGATCCGCGTGGACTGCCGCACCGAGTTCAAGGCGGCCGAGGAACAGAAGCCGGCTGAAGCGAAGAAATAAGAAAACGCCCGCGGAAGCGGGCGTTTTCTTTGGGGTACACCCATCCACGCATGGCGTGGATCTACTTCAGGTTTCCAGTAGATCCACGCCATGCGTGGATGACGTGGATCTCCGGTCAGTTCATCGCCTTGATGGTCAGGTCCAGCGCATCGCGGTCGTTCTCCCGCTGCAGCATGCGCGCCGGCACCGGGAATTCCGGCACGATCCAGGCGATCAGTTCCTTGTTGCCGTCGGCACGCGACACCTTGGTCGCTTCGTAGCTCTTGCCGCCCACGGTGATCGATTCCTTGCCGATCACGCGGTAGGTCATGTTCTTGATGCGGCCTTCGTCGACCATGCGATAGGTCAGCGGCTTGCCGGCGGCCAGGTCGCGGGCGATCGCCAGGTTGATCAGCAGTGCATCCATGTCACCGGACTTCAGTGCGATCGGGCCGGCGCGGTCCGGCTTGATGTCGCCGGTCCAGGTGGCCTGGTTGCTGGTCCAGTTGTAGTTGGCCTGCACGTTGCGCTTCTTCACCAGCAGCGCCGAACGGTCCTGGCTGCTGAGCGGGCGCAGCTGGCCGCGCACCTCTTCGAACACGGTGCTCTGGCTCAGGTCGGCCAGCTGGTTCTTCACCTGCAGCGTGTAGCGCCACTTGTTGGCTCCCTCGCTGCTCAGCGTCATGCTGCCATTGGCCTGCATGCCCATGTAGCTGGCCAGGTAATCGGCCTTGAACGGCTGCAGGGCCATGGCCGGCAGGCTGGCCACCGACAGCGCGGCTGCAGCGATCCAGGTGAGGGGACGGGTCAGGGTGCTCATGCTCAGACTCCTTGGTATTCGATCAGGCGCAGATCGACGCGGTCTTCGCCGTCTTCGCGTTGCAGGATGCGCACCGGGGTGGGGACACCGTTGGCGATCCAGAGGATGGTTTCGTTGTTGCCGCCGTTGGTCCGGTAGACCCGCAGCGCGTTGTAGGACAGGTCGCCGACCTCGACGTTCTCGGTCTGCGGCGCGGCCTGGTAGTCATGCTGGCGGACCTTGCCCATGTCCACGTAGCGGTAGTGCATGGTGGCACCCGGACGGGCATCCCGCATGATCGCCAGATTGATCAGCAGGGCGCTCTGGTCGCCCGGCTGCAGCGGAATCGGCTGTGCACGGTCCTTCTTGACGTCGCCGGTCCACTGCGCGGTGCCGGCCTGCCAGTTGTAGGTGCCAACCGCCTTCTTGCCGAGGAACAGGCCCTTGCGCACCGTGCTCTGGCTGAGCGGTGCATAGACGCCGTTGCGCTCCTCGAACACCGTGCTCTGTTCGATGTTCAGGCCTAGCACGCTGGCAAAGCCGCGGCGGCCGACCACCTGCATGTCCACCCGCCACTGGCTGCCGCCGGTGTGGGTGACCTGCATGCTGGCATCGCCGGCCTCCTTGCTTTTGTAGAAGGCCTGGTAGGTAGCGGTGAACGGCTGCAGCGGCGGCGGCTCCCAGGCCAGCGCCGGAGGCATCGGCACGGCCGGTTCCGCGGGCGGCTGTACAACGGGTGCCGGCTGCGCAGGGGCCGCAGGCGCTTGCACCTGGCCCCAGCCCACGCCGGGGAGCACGGCCAGCGACAACAGCAGTGAAGTGGACAGCAGGGTCGTGGTCTTCATGGAGGACAGGGACCGCAGGAGGGGGCAGGATGCCAGCCCCGCAGTCAGCGGGGCGTGTGCATGGGAGTTACCGGTTCAGGTTCCCGGCGGAATCTAGGGCCAGCGGGCTAAACAGGGGGTGACCGTCCAGTTGCGGCTGGCCCTCCCGTTCAGCCAGGCGGCCGGTGCACAACAGCTGCAGGGTGGCGATCAGCAGGGGGTGCTCCACCGCCAGTACGCGTGCAGCCAGGCTGTCCGCGTCATCGCCGGGCAGCACCGGCACCCGCACCTGGGCCAGCACGGCGCCGGCGTCCAGCTCGGGCACGACCAGGTGCACGCTGGCACCGTGCTCGGCATCGCCGGCGTCCAGCGCCCGCGCATGCGTGTCCAGCCCTTTGTGCAGCGGCAGCAGCGACGGGTGGATGTTGACCAGGCGGCCATCGAAGCGCTGCACGAAGTCTGCGCCGAGGATGCGCATGTAACCGGCGCAGATGATCCAGTCCGGTGCGACCGCGGCCAGTGCGTCGCCCAGCGCCTGCTCGTAGGCCGCGCGGTCGACGAATTCCTTCGGTGCGTGTGCCCAGCGCAGGTCGGCGCCGACCCGCTGCAGCGCGGCGGCGGCCGGGCGGTCGGAAAACACGCCGACCACCTCGGCGGGCAGGCGGCCCGCGGCGATGGCATCGAGGATGGCCTGCAGGTTGCTGCCGCGGCCGGAGGCAAGCACGGCAATGCGGGTGGGCGCGGTCATTGCCGGGTACTCCGGCGGATCAGCGGCCAGGTCAGCAGGCTGCCCACGGTGGCCATCAACATGTCGGCATGCGCGTCCCACATGTCGCCCTGCTGCCCGTTGTAGGCCTCGGCGGCATCCGGCGACAGGGCGAGCGCGATGGCCCACTCGAACCACTCGTAGACCAGGCTGGCGCACATCACCGTCATCACCGCCAGGGTGAAGGCCTGCCCGCGGCACAGCGCCGGCCACGCGTGGCGTGCCAGCTGCAGCAGCGCCGGCGTGAAGCAGGCGCCGAACAGGAAGTGGATGAGGCGGTCGAAATGATTGCGCTGCCAACCGAACGCCGCATTCGGCGACCAGCCGGTCAGCGCCTGCGTCCACGCATCGTAGGGAACGTTGGAGTACAGCCAGCGGGCGGCCACGCAGTGCAGGGCGATGAAGCCGCAGATCGCGATGAAGGCACCGTTGCCCAGCCAGCCACCGCGGCGGTCGACCCACAGCAGGGCGGCCAGCCCGATCACGGTCAGGGTGCTGTGCAGCGCCTGCTCGGTGGGCCACAGCGGGTGGACCCAGCTGATCGCGAACACCGTCAGTACGGCGGCGAAGGCCAGCTTCTTGGGGCCCGAGAAACGGAAGGCGGTGGGCGAGGCGGTCGTCGGGAAGGCAGGCGCGGACATGGGGAGTCGATCAGGGAAGGGCGGGGCGTCTGCCGGCAAGCTCAGACGCTGAGATGGTCGCCGCGGTCGAACAGTGCGGCCATGTCAGGCTTGGAAAGGAACACCCAGGCATAGGCGGTCAGGGCCATGCCCAGCGGTCCGGCCAGCACCGCCAGCCAGGCCGCGCGCTGGCACCAGGCCAGCCCGGTGCGACGTGACAGCAGGCGCGCGGTGTGCAGCTGCACGAAGCCAAGCGCGGCAGCCAGCAGTGAAATGACGCCATACACCGTGGCCAGCACCGCGCCATCGTCCAGCCCGCGCGAGCTGGCGACCAGACCGATGAAACCGAGGAAGGCCAGCGCGGCCACCCAGTGGAAAACCGCCAGCGCGTAGAACAGCACCTTCAGCGTCTGCAGGTGGCTGGCCAGCTGCAGGTGCGCCAGGGTCTGCTGCGGCAGCGGCGGAGGCGCGCCCGGGCTCGTCATGCCGCCGTGCCAGCGGTGTCGAACGCGGCCTTGACCTGCGGGCGCAGCAGCGTGATCAGGCTGAACACGCCCAGCACGGTACCGATCGGCGTGAACAGGCAGGCCAGGCCGGCCATGATCAGGCACAGCAGGTAACGGCGGCGGCGGGCCAGGCAGCGGCCGGCATAGGCGACGAACGCGCCCAGGGTCACGCCACCGAACACGATGACGCAGCCGATGAGGGTGAACATCCAGCCGAACAGGCGCTGTTCGGCCGGCGACGAGGGCTGGTCGCCGGAGTTCATCGGCAGATTGCCGGTGAGGGCGGTGATGCCCAGCACGATGTGGACGATGAAGATCAGCGAGAACAGCGCGATCAGGCCACCGACCACGTAGTGCGCAATCGACAGCATGCGCAGATGGTCAGCATCCTGGCTGCTGAACGCCGGTACCGCCGCAGTTGGCGGCGGCACGGGGGCGGGGGGCAGGGGGGGCGTTGCGTCCATGCGGGCTCCTCGGGGCCGGGTTCAGCCGATGTGGACGCGTTCGGCGCCTTCAGCAGTGACCACCTGGCCGATGGTCCAGTGTTCCAGGCCCTGTGCCTTGACCGCCTCGGACACGGCGGCGACCTGGTCGGCCGCCACGATCAGCACGAAGCCGATGCCGCAGTTGAAGGTGCGCCACATCTCGCTGTCGGCCACGGCGCCTTCCTTCTGCAGCCACTGGAACACCGGCGGCAGGGTCCAGGCCGAGGCCTGGATGTCCAGGCCGAGGCCGTCGGGCACCACGCGGATGATGTTCTCGGTCAGGCCGCCACCGGTGATGTGGGCCATGCCGTGGATGGCCTCGCCGTGCGACTTCAGCAGCGACAGGATCGGCTTCACGTACAGGCGGGTCGGCGCCATCAGCGCGTCGACCAGCTTCACGCCGCCTTCCAGCTCCAGGTCGGCCGGGCGGCCGGCACGGTCGTAGATGCGGCGCACCAGCGAGTAGCCATTGGAATGCGGGCCGGATGAGGCGATGCCGATCAGCACGTCGCCGGCGGCCACGCTGGCGCCGTCCTTCAGCTCGCTCTTCTCGACCGCAGCGACCGTGAAGCCGGCCAGGTCGTACTCGCCCGGGGCATACATGTCGGGCATTTCAGCGGTTTCGCCGCCGATCAGCGCGCAACCGGCCTCGGTGCAGCCATTGGCGATGCCGCCCACGACCGCCGCGGCGGTGTCGATGTCCAGCTTGCCGGTGGCGAAGTAGTCCAGGAAGAACAGCGGCTCGGCACCCTGCACCAGCACGTCGTTCACGCACATCGCGACCAGGTCGATGCCGATCGTATCGTGGCGGTTCAGCTGGTGGGCCAGCTTCAGCTTGGTGCCTACGCCGTCGGTACCCGACACCAGCACCGGCTCGCGGTACTTGTTGGACAGGTCGAACAGGGCGCCGAAGCCGCCCAGGCCGCCCATCACTTCCGGGCGGAAGCTGCGCTTGACCAGGGGCTTGATCCGCTCGACCAGCTCGTTGCCGGCGTCGATGTCGACACCCGCGTCACGGTAGGTGAGGGGGGAGGGGGCGGAAGACGGGGTGTTGGTCACGGGCGTCGGCGCTGGCAGGGGTTGAACGAGCGATTTTAACAGGCCGCATTGGCGCAAAGGCCGTATTCGGGCAACAATTCCCCCGGATTCGTCGAGCCAATGGATGTCCTGATGCGCCGCAGCCTGATTCTGACCCTGCTCCTTGCACTGAGCCTGCCGGTGGCCACGATGGCCCAGAGCGGCCTGCGCACCGAGGGAGATGTCGCCACCGCCTCCGGTGCCTACGAGGCCGAAGTGCCCGTCAACAGCCAGGCCGAAGCCGATCGCAACGGCGCCTTGGCCCGTGCCCTGAGCGTGGTGCTGGGCAAGCTGTCCGGCGACCGCAACGTGATGTCACGCCCCGGCGTGGTGCAGGCGCTGCGCAATGCCAAGGACTACGTGGCCAGCTACGACTACAAGCAGGACCAGAGCGTGGGCGCCAGTGGCGCACCGAGCTTCCGGACCCTGCTGGTGGCCCGCTTCCGCGAGGATGACGTCGATTCGCTGGTCTCGGCGCTGGGCCTGCCGTTGTGGCCGCAGCCGCGACCGAAGCCGGTGCTGTGGCTGGCCGTCGACGACGGCAGTGGCCCGCGCCTGGTCAGCGTGCAGCAGGCCAATGCCGCCCGCCCGCTGCTGAACCGCGCCATCGAGCGGGGTTACAAGCTGGGCCTGCCCAGCGGCGGTGCTGCCGAACAGGCCCTGGCCGGTGCCATCTGGCGCCAGGACAGTGCCGCCGTGGCCCGTGCTTCCTCGCGCTACTCGCCGCCGATGCAGCTGATCGGCAAGCTGTACCGCGCCAATGGTGGCTGGCAGGCGGACTGGGTGTTCGTCGACAACGGCCGCGAACTGAACAAGTGGACCAGCAAGGACGCCAACGCCATGCGCGCGATGGCCGCCGGTGCCGATGGCGCCGCCGATGCGCTGGTCAAGCGCTATGCCAAGGCCGGCGTGGCCACCGGCCAGGCCGGCACCTACCGCCTGGTGGTGACCGGCATCAACAGCGCCGATGACTACCTGCGCCTGGCCGCCGGCCTGCGCGAGGTGCCGGTGGTGCGCAATGTCACTCCGCTGCACGCCTCGGCCGGCCAGCTGGAGTTGAGCGTGGAGATGACCACCGGCCTGGCCGGCTTCAACCGCATGCTCGGCGACAGCGGCGTGCTGGTGCCAAGCGCGCCGCTGCCGGCCCTGCCGACCCCGATCGATGACAGCACCGGTGCCCCGGTGGCCGCGCCGGTCAGCAACGAGTATCGCCTGCGATGACCCTGACCCCGGAAGCTGAAATCGCGCAGTTCCTGCGCCGGCTGAAGTACATCCTGTTCGCCGGCCTGATCGGCTGGGTGGTGTGGCTGCTGGCGCCGATCCTGACCCCGTTCGTGCTGGCACTGGCGCTGGCCTGGCTGGGTGACCCGCTGGTGGACCGCATCGAGGCCACCGGCCGTTCGCGCATGACCGGCGTGGTGCTGGTGTTCGCCGCGATGGTGCTGGTGCTCGTGGCACTGCTGCTGGTGCTGGTGCCGATGATCGAGCGCCAGATCACCACGCTGATCGCGGTCGCGCCGCAGGCGCAGGCATGGCTTATGCAGACCGGCATTCCCTGGTTCGAGCACAAGACCGGCCTGGAAGTGATGCAGTGGCTGGATCCGGACCGCCTGATCGAATGGGTGCGCAGCCATTGGCAGCAGGCCGGCGGCTTCGCCACCACGTTCATGGGCTACGTCTCGCGTTCGGGCTTTGCGATGGTGACCTGGGTGGTCAACATCCTGCTGCTGCCGATCCTGGCGTTCTACTTCCTGCGTGACTGGGACAAGCTGGTCGAGCGGGTGGCCTCGGTGATCCCGCGCAACCAGATCGGCACCATCAGTGCGCTGGCACGCGAGTCCAACGAAGTGCTGGGGGCGTTCATCCGCGGCCAGTTCCTGGTGATGCTGGCGCTGGGCGTGATCTATGCCGGCGGCCTGTCGCTGGTCGGCCTCAAGCTGGGCCTGCTGATCGGCCTGATTGCCGGCCTGATCAGCTTCATCCCGTACCTGGGCGCGACCACCGGCATCCTGATGGCCATCGTGGCCGCACTGGTGCAGGCGCAGGGCTTTGACCTGAAGCTGCTGCTGCTGGTCGGCGTGGTGTTCACCGTGGGCCAGCTGCTGGAAAGCTACGTGCTGACCCCGCGCATCGTCGGCGACAAGATTGGCCTGCACCCGGTGGCGGTGATCTTCGCGGTGATGGCCGGCGGCCAGCTGTTCGGCTTCCTCGGCATGCTGCTGGCGCTGCCGGTGGCGGCGGTGACCAACGTGCTGCTGCGCTATGCCCACCAGCGCTACCGCCAGAGCGAGCTGTACGTGGGCGAGAAGCCGGCGATCGTGCTTGATGGCGTGGTCGACGCCCCCCATATCATCGTTCCGGACGACAAGGGCCCCGACCTGAAGTGATGGGTGTGCCGCAACTGCCGCTGGCCCTGCATTACCCGCGGGACCAGCGCCTGGAGACCTTCATCGGCGCGCCGGATGGCGCGCTGGCGCAGCTGCGCGCGATCGCGGTCGGCGCCAGCCACGACTGGGTCTACCTGGAAGGTGCGGCGGGAACCGGCAAGACCCACCAGGCGCTGGCGATGTGCTCCAGCGCCGAGCAGGCCGGACGCCTGCCGACCTACGTGCCGCTGGCCAGCGCCGCCGGCCGTGTCCGCGCGGCGCTCGATGGGCTGGAAGTGCGCGAACTGGTGGCGCTGGACGGCCTGGACGAGGTTGCCGGCAACCGCGAGGACGAGATCGCGCTGTTCGATTTCCACAACCGTGCGCGCGCTGCGGGCGTGACCGTGCTGTACACCGCGCAGAAGGCACCGGGCGAGCTGGGCCTGGTGCTGCCGGACCTGCGCTCGCGGCTGGGCCAGTGCGTGCGCGTGCTGCTGCAGCCGCTGGATGAGGAAGGGCGGGCCGCGGTGCTGCGTGAGCGTGCACTGCGACGCGGCCTCGCCATCGACGAGGCGGCCATCGAGTGGCTGCTGTCGCACACCGGTCGCGAACTGGGTGGATTGATCACCCTGCTGGACTGGCTGGACCGCGAATCACTGGCGGCGAAGCGGCGGATCACCGTGCCGTTCCTGCGCCAGGTGCTGGAAGAAGGCCGGCCGCGTTACTGAGGGTGGGGTTTGCTTTGCAGGGCTGCGCCCTGCACCCGCCGAAGCCGAAGCCGAAGCAACGTCAACGTCAAAAGCGGGCTATCCGTGGGATGGCGGGGTGGCTCAGGTTGCGGGGGACGGCGCAAGTACGTCCATGTAGCCTCGGTCGCGCCATCCATGGCGCTCACGCCCCCGCAACCTGAGCCACCCCGCCTTCGACAGTTGGCTGCGATCTGCCGGGACTGCGCACTGCACTGCTGTTGGTAGGTGTCGACCTTGGTCGACATGTGTCTTGCTTGTGGTAGGTGACGACCGTTGGTCGTCACCAGAGCAAGCGCAGCGAAGCGACCCGCTTTTGCTTTTCTTTCTTTCTTCCGTGGCTGGACGCCCACGGAAACTGTCAGAGGCCGGGCGGGGTGGGCTCGCGGGGGTGTCCGCGGCATGGATGCCGCGGCCAAGCCCCCAGGGACGGGTTCACGGCGTCCCCCGCGAACCCACCCCGCCCGGCCAAGCACGGCATCTGCTCTGAAAACGACCAGCCACGAGGGGCTCAGCCGTTCGCTGCCAACTCCGCATCCAGCGCGCGCAGGCGATCCACCGTCCCGACATCGGTCCAGCGCCCACGATGGTGCTGCCCGCTCATCAACCCCTGCGCCATGAAGTGCTTCTGCAGCGGCACCACCGAGAACTTCGGTGGCAGCCGCTCGCTGCCCGGTGCATCACCGATCACCGTGCGCCAGTCGGCCACGATCGAAGGACGGTACACGCCGATGCCGGCATAGGTCAGGCACGGCCCTGCACGGTCGTGATGCAGCAGGCCCTGCGCATCGAGTCGATAGTCACCGTCGGGGTGTTGCACCGGATTGTCGACCAGCACCAGGTGTGCCTGGCCCTGCGGCTCGCGCGGCAGCGTGGCGAAATCGAAATCGGTCCAGATGTCGCCGTTCACCACCAGGAACGGGGCGTCGCCCAGCACTGGCAACGCGTTGAGGATGCCGCCGCCGGTTTCCAGCGGGGTCTGCCCTTCGTACAGGAAATGCAGATGCAGGCCCCATTGGCTGCCATCGCCCAGCATCGCCGGAAACTGTTCGGCCAGCCACGCAGTGTTGACCACCACCTCGCGCACGCCGAGCGCCGCGAGGCGTTCCAGGTGCCAGACGATCAGTGGCTTGCCGGCCACTTCCAGCAGCGGCTTGGGCGTGTGCAGGGTCAGCGGGCGCATGCGCTCACCCAGCCCGGCGGCAAAGACGAGTGCCTTCATCGGGCCACGCGCATCGGTGCGGACAGTTCGGCCAGCGCCGGCTTGATGCGCTCGTCCAGCAGCTGCTGCAGCGGCGCCAGTTCGCGATAGCGCGGCAGCACTTCATCCAGGTAGGTGATGAAGCGCGGTGCGTCGTCCAGGTAGTGGCCCTTGTTGTCGCGGTAGCGCAGGCGGCAGAACAGGCCGAGAATCTTCACGTGGCGCTGGATGCCCATCCAGTCGGCATCGCGCAGGAAGGTGGCACGGTCGGGCACCGGCAGGCCGGCGCTGCGTGCGCGCTCGTGGTACTGCGCCAGCCACTCGTCCACGCGCTGCAGCGGCCAGCTCAGGAAGGCGTCCTTGAACAGGCTCACCGCGTCGTAGGCGATCGGGCCACGCACCAGGTCCTGGAAGTCCAGCACCGCGGGGCCGTCGTCGACCGGCATCAGGTTGCGCGGCATGTAGTCGCGGTGGGTCATCAGCTGGGCCTGGCCCAGCGCATTGTCCATCAGCCGGCGGTGCACCAGCTGCAGGCCTTCAATCTCGCCACAGTCCAGCTCCAGGTTCAGGTGGCGCTGCAGGAACCATTCGTCGAACAGGCCGGCATCACGCTGCAGCAGCGCTTCGCCGAACTGGCCGAAGTCGGCCGGCACCGGGATCGCCTGCAGGCGCAGCAGCTGTTCGATCGAACGGCCGAACCAGTCATCGGCGTTGCGCTCGTCGAGGATCTTCGCCAGGGTCGGGCCGCCGAGATCTTCCAGCAGCAGGAAGCCGGCCTCCAGGTCCTGGGCGAGCAGCGTGGGCACGCGCAGGCCGTGATCGTGCAGCAGGCGGCGCATGCGCAGCCACGGCCGCGGATCTTCCAGTCTCGGAGGAGCGTCCATCACGATGTGGCTGCCACGCGTGCTGGTGGTGCGCCAGTAGCTGCGCATGCCGGCATCGACCGAGGCGCGTTCGACCACCGCGTCGGCATCGTCGAGCTGGGTACGGGCCCACTGCAGGCGCTGCGCGCTGCGCTGGGGATCAGAGGCGGGTTCGGTCATGCAGGCATATCCGGGCGCGCCGGGCGCGCCAACGTCGGCAACAGGAAGGGAAGGGGGAGCGGCGTCAGCGGCGGCCGCTGAACAGGCGCAGGACGGCAAGAACGGCCACCGCGCCCACCACTGCACCGAGGAAACCAGCCGGTTCGCCAGGGGCGTACCAGCCCATGTACTGGCCGAACCAGCCGGCCAGCAGGGCACCGAGAATGCCCAGCACGATGGTCAGCAGGCAGCCCATGCGGTTGTTGCCGGGCATGAAGAACCGCCCGAGCAGGCCGACGAAGAAGCCAACCAGCAGGATGTACAGCCAGCTGCTGCTGCCGAACAGACCATTCATGCGCGCGGATTCCGCTTGAGTGTGGACGCAGCCTAGCAAGGCCAGGCTGCGTCCGTCACGGGTGCCGGATCAGCAGCAGCCGTGGTCGCCGTGGCGGGTGCCGCTGTCGGCAGCCACCGGCGAACCGCTGGTCTCGCCGCGCAGGCTGGCGGCGTAGTGCTCGCTGATCACCTTGGACACGCAGGCGGTGACCTTCTTGCCCATCGGGATGTGCAGGAACTCGTTCGGGCCGTGCGCGTTGGAATGCGGGCCGAGCACGCCGGTGATCATGAACTGGGCGCCCGGAAACTTCTCACCCAGCATGCCCATGAACGGGATCGAGCCACCTTCGCCCATGTACATCGCCGGCTTGCCGAAGAAGGCCTGGCTGGCGTCGTCGATGGCCTGGGTCAGCCACGGCGCCATTGCCGGGGCGTTCCAGCCGGTGGAGGCCTTTTCCAGGTCCAGGGTGACGTGGGCGCCGTTCGGCGGATCGCGCAGCAGCGCTTCCTTCAGCAGCTCGCCACAGGTCTTGCCATCGGCGGTCGGCGGCAGGCGCAGCGACAGCTTCACCGAGGTCTGCGGGCGCAGCACGTTGCCGGCCGATTCCAGCGCCGGCATGCCACCCACGCCGGTAACCGACAGCGCCGGGCGCCAGGTGCGGTTGAGCACCAGCTCGGTCAGGTCCTCGTTCATCGGACGCAGGCCGTCGACCATCGGGAACTTCTCGAAGATCTCGGTATCGACCACTTCGGCGGCACGCTTGGCCTGCGCCTGGCGCTCGGCCGGGATCTCCACGTTCATGCCGTCGATCAGGATGCGGCCGGTGTCCTGGTCCTCGATGCGCGACAGCAGCTGGCGCAGCAGGCGGAAGCTGGACGGCACCACGCCGGAGGCATCGCCGGAGTGCACGCCTTCGTTGAGCACCTTCACGGTGAAGTTGCCGCCGGTCAGGCCGCGCAGCGAGGTGGTGCACCACAGCTGGTCGTAGTTGGCGCAGCCCGAATCCAGGCAGACCACCAGCGACGGCTTGCCGATGCGGTCGGCCAGGTGGTCGACGTAGGCCGGCAGGTCATAGCTGCCGGACTCTTCACAGGCTTCGATCAGCACCACGCAGCGGGCGTGCGGCAGGCCCTGGGCCTGCAGTGCCAGCACCGCGGCCAGCGAGCCGAAGATGGCGTAGCCGTCGTCCGCACCGCCGCGGCCATACAGCTTGTCGCCGCGCAGAACCGGGGTCCACGGGCCGAGATCGTCGTCCCAGCCGGTCATTTCCGGCTGCTTGTCGAGGTGGCCATAGAGCAGGATGGTGTCGTCGCCGGTTTCGGCGCCGGTGGCCGGAATTTCCAGGAAGATCAGCGGGGTACGGCCTTCCAGGCGCACCACTTCAACCTTCAGGCCGGGCAGCTGCTGAGCCTTGGCCCAGTTCTCCATCAGGGTGACCGCCTGTTCCATGTAGCCGTTCTGCACCCAATTGGCGTCGAACATCGGCGACTTGTTGGGAATGCGGATGTAGTCGACCAACTGCGGGACGATTTCGCTGTCCCACTTGTCATTGACGAATTGGCCGAGCTTGGCGCTGTCCATCTGAAACTCCGGTTGCATGGGCTGATCCGCGCATTCTACGCCTGTGCTGAGGGTAGGGTTTTTCCTACATCACGTCGGGTATTTGGCTGGCTTACGGAAATCCGGGAAACCGATAGGCTGTGCACATGTGGTGACGGACACTGTTCCTACCGACGGGATTGCCGGTCGGGACGGCCAGAATCACAGGGAGATACACGTCGTGCCTTGGTTTGTCGTGTTGAGGGCACTGGTGCTGGTAGTGGGGATCGCTGGGGCGCATGCCGCCGAACCGATCGACATCAACCGCGCCGATGCCCAGGCGCTGCAGCAGGGATTGACGATGGTCGGAGCCGCCAAGGCCGAGGCGATCGTCGAGCACCGGCGCAGACACGGCCCGTTTCATCGCGTCGAGGACCTGACGCAGGTGAAGGGGATAGGGAAAGCGATCGTCGAACGGAATCGACAGCGGATCACCGTAGGCAACAGGTTGTTGCCGGCGGATCCGGTACCCGGATCGGTACCGGTGCGGACCGTACCCAGGCGCTGACAGCAGGAATCGTCGGAACCGGCAGGAGGCTGGTTCACCGGACACGGACAGGAAGGCCGTGACCACCGACCGCCGCAGGACGCGGCACCAATCACCAGGATGGTGGCATCACAGACCTGTGGAAGGGGCTGAGATACAAACAGGACAGACGCGGCCGCGTGCAGGATGCAACGCTACCCCCACAGCGCAGGATGCGAGGGGGCGGCAGCAGGCCGACAAGGACGTAACGATTGCCCGGTACGACACATGGCTGTGTCGCCGGGCAGTTTCATTTCCGGCGCCTGGTTTTGCCGCGGCCACTACGGGCCGATGGTGTACGGTGGCCGCTCTGCATGGAAAGGACACCGCTGGATGCTTCCGCATCGCCCCACGACCCTGATGCTCGCCCTGGCGCTGGCCCTGCCGCTGCTGGCCCACGCCGCTGCACCGGCTGCGGCTGCCAAGCCGACGGCCGCTGCTGGCAACACCGCGGAGGTACGCGGGCCGACCGACCTGAAGCCGGGCGAGTACCTGTGGCATCCGGAAATCTCGCCGACCGGACCGATCGTGCTGGTGGTCAGCCTCGATGAACAGCGCGCCTACGTCTACCGCAACGGCATTGCCATCGGCCTGACCACGATCAGCTCGGGCAAGGCCGGGCACGAGACACCGACCGGTGTGTTCACCATCCTGCAGAAGGACAAGGACCACAAGTCCAATCTCTACAACAGCGCGCCGATGCCCTACATGCAGCGGCTGACCTGGGACGGCATCGCCCTGCATGGCGGCAGCCTGCCCGGGCACCCGGCCTCGCATGGCTGCGTGCGCCTGCCGCAGGCGTTCGCGCAGAAGCTGTTCAGCGAAACCCAGCGCGGCGATACGGTGGTGGTGGCCGATGCCAAGAGCTCGCCGATGACCCTGGCCTATCCGTCGGTGCTGGCACCGGTCAACGCACGTGGCCAGGCCCTGCCGGAGACCGAGGGCGGGGCGCCGGCGCAGGCCTGGTGGGACGACAGCGCAGCCCCGGCCGGGCAGGTCGGCATCCTGGTCAGCCTGCATGACCAGCGCCTGTATGTGCTGCGCGATGGCGTGATGATCGGCGAGTCTCCGCTGAAGGCCGACGCCCTGCCGGCATTCCAGGGCACCACGCTGTTCGTGATGGGGCAGGGCTACAGCGATACGCCCAGCCCGTTGGACGTGAACCAGCGCCTGCACCAGTGGACGGCCTATCCGCTGCTGGGCCAGGACCGTGCCCAGGCCACCCCGGACCTGCTGGCCACGCCCTCGTTGCCGATGGCACTGCCGGCCGATTTCGCCCGCCAGCTGTACCAGGTGCTGGTGCCGGGCACGACCCTGCTGGTCACCTCGCTGCCGGCGGTCCGCCCAAGCCCGGCTGAATCCGGAATGCAGCCTGTCTTGGAATCCGAGCCGCCAGGGTCCACCCTCAAGGGCAACTGAGTCCCCTCGTTGTGCCCATGACTGCATCCCGCCTGTGCCGGCTGGCCGCGTTCGGCCTGCTGGCGACCTCCGCCAGCGCCCCGGCGCTGGCACAGACGCCCGCCCTCGCCACCAGTGCCGATGATCTGGCTGCCTTGTTGTCGCGCAGTGCGCCCAAGGCCGATCGCCACGTGTTGCAGCTGGCGGCGCATGCCATGCGCTGTGCGCTGCAGCGGCCGGAGCTGGGCATCAATGGTGATCGCCTGAGCGTGATCGACTATTCGCGGCCGTCCACCGAGCCGCGCCTGTGGGTGTTCGACCTGGCCCACCAGCGTCTGCTGTTCGAGGAATGGGTGGCGCATGGCCGCAACAGCGGCGAGAACCGCACCGAGCACTTCTCCAACCGCGATGGCAGTTTCATGTCCAGCCTCGGCGCGTTCACTGCGCAGGAGACCTACATGGGCGGCAACGGCTATTCGCTGCGCCTGGCCGGCCTGGAGCCGGGCTTCAACGACCGCGCGCGCGAACGCGCGATCGTCATCCACGGTGCGCCGTACGTGAACCCGGCTACCGCGCAGCTGCAGGGGCGGCTGGGCCGCAGCCTGGGTTGCCCGGCGGTGCGGCTGTCGGTGGCCAAGCCGCTGATCGATGCGTTGCGTGGCGGCACGATGGTGTTTGCCTACTACCCCGATCAGGATTGGCTGAAGCACTCGCAGTTGCTGGGCGGCGAGTGCGGTAGCCAGGGCACGCTCGCCACGCGGTGATGCACGACGGCGCGCGGCGTGATGCAATGCGCCGATGAACATCAACTCCCTGCTGCACACTCCGAGCCAGGTGATCTCCCGCCTGGACTATCGCCGCGAACGCTGGCGGAATGGACTTGGCTGGACCCGCGAGATCCTGCGCCTGCCTGCACAGGGTGATGACTGGGCGCTGCGCCTGTCGGTGGCCGAGATCGAGCAGGACGCTGCGTTTTCCGCCTTCCCCGGCGTGGAGCGCGAACTGGTGCTGCTGCAGGGCAATGGCGTGCGCCTGCGTTTCGAGGATGGCCGAGTGGCCGAGGTGCTGCCGCCGCACGGTCGGGTGCGCTTTGCCGGTGAGGAAGCGCTGCACGGCGAACTGGTCGATGGCACCACCCACGACTTCAACCTGATGTGGAAGCGCGACCTGCTGCAAGCCGAACTGCTGCACCGGCCGCTGGTGGGCACGATGTTCTTCTTCTGCGAACCGGGCGTTGCGTGGGCGCTGCACCTGCTGGCCGGACAGGCGGAGTTCGGTGCCGACAGCGGCCTGCCGGCGCTGCAGGCGGGAGACACCGCGTGGTTGGCGGCGGGCGAGAGGCAGCGTCATGCGTTGCAGGGCGGTGGCGAATTGCTGGCGATACGGGTAACGAGCGCCGGGTAGCGCCGGGCCACGCCCGGCGTCATGGGGCGCCATCCACGCATGGCGTGGATCTACTGCTGTGCGGTTGCCATCATGCCTGGACACGCCGTCATGGTGCGGCTGTGGTTGGGGTCAGAGCCCTTTCCTGCGGAAAGGGATCCGACCCCGATGGTTCGTTCAATACACATCGCGCCGGTAACGTCCGGCCAGCAGCAGCGCTTCCTTGCCTGCGGTACCCAGCACCTGCTCGATCACTGCATCCACGGCCGGGGCCATGCCCTGCAGGCTGCCGCAGACCAGGATCGCCGCGCCTTCATCGACCCACTGCCGCAGCGTTGCCGCTTCGGCCAGCAGCCTGTCCTGCACATAGCGATGCGTACCGCCGTCGCGGCTGAACACTGCATCCAGCCGCGTCAGCGCGCCGTTGGCCAGCATCGCCTGCAATTCTTCGCCGAAATGGAAGTCGTGCGCGGCGGTGCGCTCGCCGAACAGCAGCCAGGTACGACGCGCGCCACGCTGGGCACGTTCGTGCAGGTGCGCGCGCAGGCCGGCGATGCCGGTGCCGTTGCCGATCAGCAGCAGCGGTACATCGGCGGGCGCGCCATGGAAATTGTCGTTGCGGCGAAGTCGCAGCTGCACCGGTTCGCCGAGTGCGGCGTGGTCGCACAGCCAACCGCTGCCGATGCCGGGTGTGCCATCGGTGCGCAGCTGGCGACGCAGCAGCAATTCCACCGCGCCGTCGGCCATCACCGATGCGATGGAATACTCGCGATGGGGCAGCGGTTGCAGGGTTGCCAACAACGCGGGCAGATCACCCGGAGGGACCAGCGAGGGCAGATGCGAGCGCTCGATACGGGCCAGCAGCGCCTGCCCGTCATCCAGCACGGTGTCTGCATCGAAGCCCTGTGCATCGAGCCAGGCGCGCGCGCTGTGGCGTGGGTGCTGCGGGCCGATCTCGGCGATGTCGCCGGCCTGCCATTGCACATCGACGCCAGGCGGTGGCTGCAGGCGCAACCAGTACACCGGGCCGCCGGGGCTGCCCGGATTCAGATGCTCGCGTTGCAGCAGCGTCCACGGCTGATACTCGGCCGGGCTCCAGTCGGGCAGTTCAGTGGCGCCGCCGCCAAGTTGTCCCAGCAACTGCTGCCAATGTCGCAGCGCCGCCGGATCGGCATTGTCGACCTCGATCGCATCGAACAGCGGATGTGCACCGTGCTGGCGCAACCACTGGTCCAGCTGGTGGCCGAATCCGCAGAAGTGGCCATAGCTGCGGTCGCCCAGCGCGAGCACGCCGTACTGCAGATGCTGCAGCGGAGGCGGCGTGGCCATCACCCCGCGCAGGAACGGCAGGGCGTGGTCGGGCGGATCGCCTTCGCCGGTGGTGCTGGCAATGAACAGCGCGCGCTGGCTGTCGGCCAGCAACGCGGCATCGACCTCATGCAGTCCGCGCACACGCACCGGCACGCCGGCACCGCGCAGGGCCTCGGCACTGCGTTCGGCCAGTTCGCGGGCAAAGCCGGTCTGGCTGGACCAGACCAGCAGGATCGGGGGCGTGTCACCGGTTGTGGCATCGTCGCGCGGACGACTGCGCCACCACAGTGCTGCGCAGGCCAGCGCGTACAGCGCGGTGGTGATGATGGCGATCTGCGATTGCCGTGCCGGCGGTGCGCCCTGCCACCAGGCTTCGCCGAGGTGAAGTCGCAGCAGCGCCCAGGCGATCAGCGCCAGTACGATCAGTACAAGTGCGTTGCCGAGCAGTGCGCGCGATGGCCGAGTGCTCATGCGTCCTGCCCGTCGAGCAGGCGCTGGAAGGCGCTGCTGAGGAATTCGCGGGGGCCATCCGCTGCGCGTTGCAGGTAGCGTGCGGCCAGTCCTTCGCGTTCGGCCAGCGCCATGCCCTGTTCGCGACCCAGCACGGTCAGTGCGGTGGCCCAGGCATCGGCGTGCATGGCGTCGTCGGCTACCACGGTTACTGCCGCGGCGACCTGCCGCACCGGTCTGCCTGTACGCGGGTCGAGGCTGTGACTGTAGGCCTCGCCATCGGCCTGGTACTGGTGCCAGCGATCGCCGGAAGTGGCCACCGCCTTGCCGTCCAGCGCCAGCACCCGTGGCGGGGCATCGGTGTGCGCATCCTCTTCCGGTGCGGATTCCACCAGCACGCGCCACGGCTGGCCGTCCGGTTTGCGGCCGTAGCCGGCCAGCTCGCCGCCAACTTCGATCAGCGCCGCGGCGATGCCCTGCGCGCGCAGCCAAGCGGCGACATGATCGACGCCGAAGCCCTTGGCGATCGCAGAGAGATCCAGTTCCAACCCGCCCGGTTGCAGCAGCGCATCGTCCTGCCACTGCAGGCGCTGCCAACCGCATCGGTCGCGGGTGGCCTGCAGGGTGTTGGCATCGGGCAGGTGGCGATCGCCTGCGTGTGCACCGAACCCCCATAGCGCCACAAGCGGGCCGACGGTGGGATCGAAGGCGCCGTCACTGGCGGCAGCGATGGACTGTGCGCAGGCCAGGACGTGGCGCGTTTCGGCGGGCAGCACGCACCATTGGCCGGCGTCGGCGCGGTTGTAGCGGCTCAGATCCGAACCGCGCTCCCAGGTGCTCATCTGCGCGACCACCTCATCCAGCCGCGCCTGGATGCCAGCGTGCAGCGGGTGTAGGTCGCGCTGGCGCGACGCGACCAGCGACACACTCCAGGTGGTGCCCATGGTGGTGCCACCGAGGCGGGCGATGTCGAGCAGGGAATCGGTCATGGTGATGCGTTGCGGCGGCGATGCCGGGGATTGCCCGGCATCGCGGTCCACATTACTGCGGCAGCACTTCCAGCGTGGCGACGTAGCTCAGGCGGCGCTTGGCGGCCTGCTTCACCGACGTCTTGTTGTCCTCGGTGCCGGTTTCCAGCCAGTACATGCCGGCTTCCGGCCAGGTCACCTTGATCTCGCCCTTGGCGTCGCTGGTCAGCTTCAGCTCGTCCTGCGCGTTGCGGTAGCGGGTGGCGCCACGCACGATCTCGAACTCCAGGCCGGCGGTCGGCTTGCCATCGACCAGCACGCGGAAGGTGGCTTCCTCGCCGGCGAACAGGTCATTCGGGTGGCCGACGGCGACCAGTTCGATGCCACGGTTGGTCGGCTTCAGCGCGGTATCGTTCGGCGCGCCGTTGGTGACGAAGGTCTCCACGCGGCCGACCGACTGGCTCACTTCCAGCTTCTTCGCGTCCTTCGGCAGTTCACCGAAGGTAGCCACGCTGCCGCGCCAGCGCTTGCGCTCGCCGTTCTGCTCGTAGGTGGCGAACAGCCCGTCATTGACCGAGGCAATGCGGTAGGTGCCGGGCTGCTTCAGCTCAACGTCGAACACGCTGCGGTACTTGCCGGTGGCGGCGTTCTGCGGCTGTAGGGTGCTGCCATCCGGGGCGGTGATCACCACCGACTCCAGGCGCAGCGGCACGTGGTTGAAGTAAAACAGGTCGTTGGAGACCGCACCGTCGACGGTGATCCACGGCGCGTTGCCGGCGATCACGGTCTGCGAGGGCAGCAGCCAGGCCTTGTGGGCCAGGGCGGAGAAGGGAAGGGCAGCGGCCAGGGCGGCGGCGAGGACGAGCGTGCGCTTCATGCGGAAGACTCCAGTTGGAAGGGGTCGGATCCCTTTCCAACGGAAAGGGCTCTGACCCCGAAGGATAGGGCGATGGGGTCAGAGCCCTTCCTGCGGAAGGGATCCGACCCCGGCTCAGGCAGTTACGGTTTGACGGCGAGGGTGACCTGGCCGAGTTCGGTGGCGCCCTGCGCCTTGCCGTTCTGCGCGGCGGTGGCCGGCCAGGTGAAGGGGATCTTCAGCAGTTCACGGCCACCGACTTCGCGCACCGCTTCGACCACCAGGGTGTAGTTGCCCGGGGCCAGCTGCTTCAGTGCCGGCTGCTTGTCGTTGAACGACAGCGCGTGCTTGCCGGCCGGGCGGGTCGGGCCGGTCACGCCGTCCACCGGTACCTGCAGGGTGCGGCCGCTCTTGCGCCACCACTGGCGCAGGTCGGGCAGCCACTTGGTGCCGTGGCCTTCGCTGTTGCTGGTCTGCTGATACCAGACCGACAGGTTGGCCGCGACCTTCTGGTCGGCGCCTTCCAGCCACACTGCCACGTACGGGCGGTGGTACTCGGCCACGTTGAGCTTGGGCACTTCGACGTTGATGTCGAGGGTGGTGGCATAGGCCGGCGAGGTGGCCAGCAGGCCGCTGAGGGCGATGGTCAGGGTGACGCGCATGGGGCGGCTCCGGGGAAACGGATGGAATTCATGGGGGACGTCAGTGGATCAGCAGCAGGGCGATCAGCAGCGGAATCATCAGGCCGAGGCCGACCAGCGGCCAGGTCATGCGCCGCTGCCGCGCATGCAGGTGCAGCAGGAACAGGCCGGTGATGCAGAACACCAGGCAGGCCACGGCGAACAGGTCCAGGAACCAGCCCCACGCCGGGCCGGCATTGCGGCCCTTGTGCAGGTCATTGAGGTAGGACACGACGCCGCGCGAGGTCGATTCGTATTCCACCGCGCCGGTCTCGCGATCGATGCTCAGCCAGGCGTCGCCGCCGGGGCGCGGCAGCGACAGGTAGATCTCTTCGGCCGACCACTCGGCCGGGCGTCCACCGATGGCGATGCCCAGCTGCGTGTCCAGCCATTGCCGGGCCGGGCGCGGGATCGGTGCGTTGCCGTCTTCGCGCGTGCCGAGCTGGCCGAGAAGTTCGGCCGGCAGTTCCAGCTGCTGGTTCTGCACCTGGGGTTTGGCTTCGATCTTCGCCGCATGGTTGAGGGTCAGACCGGTCACCGCGAACAGCAGCATGCCGATCAGGCACACCGCCGAGCTGATCCAGTGCCACTGGTGCAGCGTCCGCAGCCAGAAGCCACGGTTCTGTTGCTGCTGCACGGTGGAGGAGGCAGGACGGCTCACGGCACGGTTCGGGGCGGACGGGGACTGCCCATTACATCATTGATGAGAATAGCTCGCAATTGCGTATCGTTCTGTATCCCTGGAGGGGAGTGCCGGCGGCGGTCAGCTGCCGGCACCATCACTGATCAGTAGATCCACGCCATGCGTGGATGAAGCGGTGCCGACCAAGGTCGGCACCCACCGGGGCAGGGCAATGCCGGTGCGCAGAGGTCAGAACTTCGCGTTGAGCGAAATCCAGTAGCTGCGGCGCTGGTCCTTGGTCGCATAGTCGTCCACGCAGTTGAACTCGCTCTGGCTGATCAGCAGGCACGACTGCGAGACGAAGTCCTTGTCGAACAGGTTGTTGACCCGCGCGTTCACCGTCAGCCATGGCGTGGCCTTCCAGCTGCCGCCGAGATGGAAGATGGTGTAGTCCTCGTAATAGCGGGTGTGGCTGGCGCCGTTGGCGTCCAGCAGCGTGTCGCGGTAGCGGTCGTAGCGGCCTTCGCCGATCAGCGACAGGCTGACCGCTTCGTTGACCTGCCAGTTGAGGCTGGCGTTGGCCATGTGCCTGGCCGGCATCGTGCCGCTGATCGGCAGGCCCTTCTGCGCGCCGCTGGTCTGCTCGCTCTTGGTCCAGGTGTAGTTGCCGCGCAGCTGCAGGCTGTCGAGCAGGTCGACATGCGCGGCCAGTTCGGCGCCACGGGTCTCGGCCTTGTCGATGTTCACGCTCTGGGTGAAGGTGCTGTAGCCCAGTGCCGCCCAGCCCGGGCCGATGTCCACGCAGTAGCCGCTGCCGGCGCGGGCCACTTCGCAGTTCGGGAAGGTGCCGCCGCTGGCGATCTTGTCCTCGAACTTGTTGAAGAAACCGGTGACGTTGAAGCCCCAGCGCTGACCCTCGTAGTAGGCGGCCAGCTCGTAGTTGGTGCTGGTTTCCGGCTTCAGGTTGGGCGAGCCCACCAGCGGCAGCACGCCCTGGCCACCGAAGCCGGTGATGCCCGGGAACAGCTGGTCCGGACGCGGGGTCTTGTAGCCGGTGCTGACGCCACCCTTGAAGGTCCATGCGTCGCTGGCGTTCCACACCAGGTAGCCGCGCGGGCTGACATGGCTGCCGAACACGTTGTGGTCGTCGTAGCGCAGGCCGAAGGTGGCGGTGAGGGTGTCGGTCAGCGCCCAGTTGTCCTCGGCGAACAGCGCCCACATGCGGTGCTTCTGCTTGACGTTGCTGCGGTAGCCGGCGCCGTCCATGCCGAACACACCGTCGACCATGTCAGTGTCGTTGTACTGGCCACCCACGGTCAGCTTGTGCGCGCCGAAGTCCAGGTCGAGCATGGTGTCGAGCACGTAGCCTTCCAGCTCCATGGTGCGCAGCGGACGCGGCAGGAATGCCTGCAGGCGCGCCATCTCGCTCGGGTTGAGGGCTGCAAGCGCATTGCCACGGCCGGCCGCGCAGTTGTTGGCGGCACCGGTGCGGCGGCAGACGTCATTCCACAGCGTCTGCAGGTTGGCGCGCTCGTCCAGGGTCAGCGGCAGCGAGCGGCCGAGGTTGCTGCTCTTGCTGTGGGTCAGCGAGGTCTGCCAGGTGCCGAAGCTGTAGCGGCCCTGATGGGTCAGCGACAGCTGGTCGCGCTCGTAGCGCTGGTAGGCGGTGTAACCCACGTGCGGCTGCACCACGCGACGGGTGACGGTGCCGCTGCCGTTCGGGTTGGGAATGACGGCATTGCCGACGCGCCACAGGCTGGCCAGGCTGTCGAGGGTGCCGGTCTGGCCTTCGCTGTTGTCGAACTTCTGCCGCGACACGTCATAGTCCAGCCACAGTTCGTGGTCGTCGCTGATGCGGAAGTCCAGGCGCACCCCGGTGTTCCAGTTGGTGTTGGCGACCGACTTGCCGCCACCGCCGAAGCCGATGCTGCGCTCCCACAGGGTGCCGTCGGGCAAGGGCAACGCATCCCATTCCGGGTTGGAAGCCTTGGCATCGTAGTAGCTGCCGCGTACCGCCATGCTGAGGCGATCCTTCAGCAACGGGCCGCTGAGGTAGAGGTCGGTGGTGCGTGCATCGCCGAACTGGTCGTCCTGCTGCACGGTGAAGCCCTGGCTGAGCGAGCCGTGCCAGCTGTCCTGGTTGCGGCGGGTGATGATGTTGATGACGCCGCCCATCGCGTCCGAGCCGTACAGCGTGGACATCGGCCCGCGCACCACTTCGATGCGCTCGATCGCATCCAGCGGCGGCAGGTAGGCGAACTGGCCGCCGCCGAAGTTGTTCGGATAGATCTGGCCGACATTGCTCTGGCGGCGGCCGTCGATCAACACCAGGGTGTACTCGGACGGCAGGCCGCGCATCGAGACGGTGGCGCGGCCGTTCTTGTCGGTCGCTTCCAGGCCGACATCGATGCCTTCGACGTCGCGCAGCGCGTCGACCAGGCTGGTATACGGGCGCTTGCTCAGTTCCTCGCGGCTGACCACGCTGATGCTGGCCGGGGCGTCGACCACCTTCTGTTCGAAGCCGGAGGCGGTGACCACCACCTTGTCCAGCGTCTGTGGCGCGCCGGCGGCGTCACCGTGGGCGAAGGCAGGGGCGGTCATGGCTGCCAGCACGGCGCTGGTCAGCAGGGCGCGGGACAGGGACGAACGGACACGATGGCGCTGGGCCATGGCAGTTACCTCGAAGGATGCAGGGTGGTGCGACGCCGTGCGCGAAGGGCGCGGCAGGCACGGAAGGCCCGGTCAGGGGCGGCAGGGATGAAGCAGGCAGCGGCGTGCGGGCGCGACCGCGCGGGCGGTCACGTCGGACCGTGGATCAGGCGAGCGGCGGCGCTTGGCCGCGTTGCTGGCGACGCCCGGGCGCATCGGCCCAGGGCGTGTCCGGAGCGGCCAGCGGCCAGTCCGGGCGCACGCCGGGCATGGCCGGCGTGGCGGGTACGAGTTCGAGTTCAGTGCGCAGCCATTGGCTGGCCAGCAGCAGTGGCGGATGTGCCTTCTCGGCCGACTTCACCGGAGCGGACGCGCAGCGGCGCAGCTTGGCTGGCGCCTCTTCCTGCAGCGGCGCTTCGCCCCCGCGATCTTCCACCGGCATCTGCACGGCCATTCCGGCGTGGGCCTGTGGCAGCAGTGGCAGGGTGCCCAGCAGCAAGGCCAGCATCGCCACCCACGCCAGCAGGCTGGCCAGCGCGGGACGCTGGCCGCGCATGGCGGTGCCCATCTTGCGATGGATGAGTGGACGAGGGCGAAGCGGGCGCAACAAGCGGGGGTCCCCAAGGGTCTGCCGGCAGCGGCCGGCATCAACGGGGCGTGATTGTAATGAGAGCTGTTAGCCGTTGCAAATGAGAATGATTGCCAAAATGTCGCAGGCCGCCCCGACGGGGCTCAGACTTCGCTCCAGCGCCGCAGCAGGTTGTGGTACACGCCGGTCAGCTGCAGCACCGCCTCGGCGTCGCCGCCGGTCTGCCGCAGGCGCTCGATCGAGCCATCCATTTCCCACAGCAGGCGCCGCTGCACGTCGTCGCGGATCATGCTCTGCACCCAGAAGAACGAGGCCACGCGCGCGCCGCGGGTGACCGGCCGCACCTGGTGCAGGCTGCTGGACGGATACACGATCAGGTCGCCGGCCGGCAGCTTTACCTCGTGCTCGCCGTAGGTATCGCTGATGATCAGCTCGCCGCCCTCGTACTCCTCGGGCGCGGACAGGAACAGAGTGCAGGAGATGTCCGAGCGCAGCTGCTCACCGTTGGCCAGGTTCATCACCGCACCATCGACGTGGAAGCCATAGGTGCCGCCCCCGCTGTAGCGGTTGAAGCGCGGCGGCAGGTACTTCAGCGGCAGCGCTGCGCTGAAGAACAGCGGATGCCGGGCCAGCGCGACAAGGATGGTCTCGCCCAGTTCGCGGCGCAGCGGCGAGGCCTCGGGCAGCTGCTGGTTGTGCTTGGCCTGTGCGCCCAGATGCCCCACGGTTTCGCGGCCATCGGTCCAGTCGGCGGCGTCGAGGCGGCGCCGGAAATCGGCCACCTGGTCGGCGCTGAGAATGTCGGGGATGTGCAGCAGCATGCGGAACTCCTCAGAGGGACGGCGGTGCGACCAGGGCGCGCACCTGCGGATGCGGCGACGCGGCCAGTTCCGGCACGATGTGCGCCATGAACGCTGGGCTGCCGTGGGCCAGTGCGAGCCGCAGCCAGTGCACGGCCTGTTCGATCTGGCCGGCCTGCAGCAGGATCGAGGCGTAGTTGGCCTGGCCGCGGAAATCACCGGCTTCGGCCGCGCGCTGGTACCAGGCGAGCGCCGCCTGCGGATCGGGTGCGATATCCAGCCCGTCTTCGAGGTGGCGGGCCAGCAGGTTCATCGATTTGGCGTGGCCCAGGTGCGCGGCACGGGTGTACAGGGCCAGTGCCTGCGCGCGGTCCTGCGGAATGCCGCGGCCGGTGGCCAGCAGGTTGGCCAGGTTGTACAGGCCCCAGTCCAGCCCGGTGTCGGCGGCGCGCCGGTACCACACGGCCGCCAGCGTCGGGTTGGCCGCGGTGCCGTGGCCCAGCTCATGGCAGCGGCCGAGCATGTTCATCGCCATCGGCGCGCCGTTGTTGGCGGCGGTTTCGTACCAGAGCAGCGCGGCCAAGGCGTCCTGCGCGGTGCCTTTGCCTTCCATGTGCATCTGCGCGAGCAGCAGTTGTGCATCGACCTGTCCAGCCTGCGCGGCGTCGCGCACGCGTGCGAACGCGGCCTGTGGATCGTGCTGCAGCAGCTCGGCCAGGGCGTCGCTGTCGATGGGGGTACGGGTAACCATGGGGTGAGTATCGCCGGAAACAAAAACGGCGGCAGGAGAGCCTGCCGCCGTGGTGGAGCGAAGTTACATCAGAACTTCACGTTCAGTGCCAGGGTGGCCGAGCGACCCGGGGCGATGCTCGCGTAGTGCGAGGCATAGGCCTTGGTGAAGTAGGTCTTGTCGGTCAGGTTCTGCACGTTGAGCTGCAGGCTGATGTTGTCCTGGATCGCGTAGCTGGCCATCGCGTCGAAGCGGGTGTAGCTCGGGATCCACTTGGTGTTGGCGACATCACCGTACTGCTTGTCCGAGTAGAACGCACCGGCGCCGATGGTCAGGCCGATCGGGAAGCGGTAGGTGGTCCACAGGTTGGCGCTGTGCTTGGCGGTGTTCGGGAACACGTTGCCGTTGTACGGCGACGGCACGTAGACGTTGGACGGGCAGGTGCGGCCGGACACGGCGCACACAAAGCCGTTGTCCTTCAGTTCCGAGTCCAGGTAGGTGTAGCCGCCATACAGGCTCCAGGCGTCGGTCAGCTGGCCGGTGAAGCCCAGCTCGAAACCGTTGATTTCCTTCTTGCCGGCGTTCTGGCTGGTGCCGTTGTCGACGGTCACGCGTGCGTTGTTCATCACGGTGTGGAAGATCGCGGCGGTCAGGTTCAGGCGCTTGTCGAACAGGTCCCACTTGGTGCCCAGTTCGAGGTTCTTGGTGTCCTGCGGCTTGAGGTCGGCCACGGCGGCGCTCAGGCCGTCCGAACCGTCACCACCGTCCATGCCCGGCGGGGTCGAGGAGGTGCCCCACGACAGGTAGATGCTGCCGTTCTCCAGCGGCTTGAAGACGACGCCAGCCTGGTAGTTCAGGAAGTCGTTGTCATTGCGCACGCGGGTCGGTGCCGCACCGGCCACCGGAGTGGTCAGGGTGGTGCTGTAGTCGTCGTAGCGCAGGCCGACGTTGAAGCTCCACTGTGCATTGAGCTCGATGGTGTCGAACAGATAGGCGGACTTGGTCTTGGTGCGCTGCTCGACGTCCAGTGCCTTGTCGCTGCGGTACACCGAATGAGTGGCCGCCCACGGATCACGCGGGTTCGGGTTGGCGAAGTCGGTGCAGTTGTAGCCGGTGGCCGCGCCCGTGGTCGGGCACTTGCTGTTGCCGGTCAGCGGGTTGCTGGTGCCCGGGGCGATCAGGTAGCTGCCGCGGGTCATCTTCTCGTCGCTGTATTCCACGCCAGCGCTGTAGCTGTGCTTGAGCGCGCCGGTCTGGAAGGCACCGGTCAGGCCGAGCTGGTCGGCGAAGCTCTTGACGTCGACGGCGCGGCTGTTGGTACGGCGCCACAAGGTGCCGTAGTTATTCGGGTTGCCCTGGCTGTCGTCCGGCTGGGTCCACAGGTAATCATTGCTGGTGTTGCCCAGGCGCGCGATGTTCCGCAGCTTGTGGCCGCCGAAGTCGAAGCTGGCATCCAGGGTGCTGATGTCGGCACGGGTGCGCTGGAAGTCACGATCGACCAGGCCGTAGTAGTTGTTGCGGTCCGGCACCATCGGGCGGCCGTCGACCCACTTCGAGGCCGGTGCACCGTTCGGGTTGCCATACGGGAAGCCACCCGCGTCCGGCAGGTCATCGCTCTGCATGTGGTAGTGGCTGGCGATCAGCTGCGCCGGGCCGTTCAGGCCGAACGCGATCGACGGTGCGATGCCCCAGCGGCTGACATTGGTAGCGTCACGGCCAGGGATGTCCGACTCGTGCTTCATCAGGTTCAGACGGGCGGCGATGCCATCGCCCAGCACGTAGTTGGCATCCACGGTGCCGCGCGCGTAGCTGTCGGTGCCGATGCCCATGCTGGCGCTGGTCTCGTTCTTCAGCTTCGGCGTCTTGCTCACCAGGTTCAGGCTGCCACCACCGGAATCACGGCCACCGTAGGCCGAGCTCGGGCCCTTGACCACTTCCACCTGCTCCAGGTCGAAGATTTCGCGGGTCTGCGAGCCGACGTCACGCAGGCCGTCGACGAAGATGTTGCTCTGCGAATCGAAGCCACGGATGAAGGGGCGGTCGCCGGTCGGGTTGCCGCCTTCGCCGGCACCGAAGGTGATGCCCGGCACCATGCGCAGCGCATCCTGCAGGTTGGTCGCACCGGTTTCGGCGATCAGCTTCTCCGAGACGATCGACACCGACTTCGGGGTGTCCAGCAGTTCAGCGGTGAACTTCGGCGAGGACGGATTGAACCAGCTGCCGCGCACCTGCACCTTGTCCAGGTCGGTGGCCTTGTTATTGCCGGAGGCGGCGCTGTCGGCGGCCTGCGCGGCCAGCGGCGCGAAGCCGGCGGCCAGTGTGGCGGTGGCGAGCAGGGAAACGCGCGGGGCGCGCTTGCGGGACGTGATGTGGGTCATGGCTTGGGTGGTAGTGGCTGGGATCGGGAAAGGGCGAGGGCCGAAGCGCAGGCAGCGCGACGGCACATAGGGGGCTTCTTCTGTAGAGCCGAGCCGATGCTCGGCTACGCGGCGGACGACTTCAGGCGCACGGCAACGGCCGCAGGGCGCCTCAGCTGGCGTGCGGTGCGGGCGGTGCGTGGCCGGGGTTCAACCGCAGTGCGGGATCGCGCAGCTGCCAGCGCAGCGCGTCGGAGCGCCACAGCGGGATATGCGCGACCAGGGTGACGCGCGCGGGGGCCATGCCGGTGCAGGGCGAGGAGCCCTCGCCATCAAGCGGGGGCTCCGGTGCCGGTACGGCGTGCTGCGGGCATTCGTCCGCCGGCGGGACAGGCAACGGCATCGCCTGGTGAAGATCTTCGGCGTGTGCCTGCCAGCCGTGGGTGGCAGGCCCGTGGCCGCGTCCTTCGTGCAGGGCCGACCAGCCCAGCAGCAGCGTCAGCAGCACGGCCACAGCCAGCGGCCACCCCTGGCGGGCGAGCTGGCACAACGTGGCGGTGGGCGCGGGCGAAGCCATGGCGCAGGGGGCCGGATCGTTACGAAGATGTTACGTAGGATAACATCAACGATAATGATTCGCATATGCGCAATCAGGCGGGCCAACTGGAGGGCCCGGAAGGGCCCTGGGGCGCCGCTCAGGACGCTCTGGTAGATCCACCCCATGGGTCGAGATGCGCCTCGGCAGGGACGCCCTGGGGCGATTCCTGCAAGCCGTGCGCGACCTCAATCGCGGTCGTCGCGGGTCCAGACGGCGTCGTGCTCGCGCTTCACCGGGAACTTGGGCACCGGGGTATAGGCCGGTGCGCACAGGGCGCGGCCATCGCGTACGTCGAAGCGCGCGCCGTGCAGCACGCACTCCACGCTGCCTTCGGCGGTGTTGAACTCACCCGAGGACAGCTCGAACTCCTCATGTGTGCACTGGTCTTCCAGCGCGTACAGCTCGCCGTCGAGGTTGAACACCACGATCGGCGTGCCGGTCACTTCGTCGAACACGCTCTTCATTTCACCGGGCAGCAGTTCGGCGCCGGCACAGACAAAGGTCCAGGCCTCGCTCACGCGGCGGCTCCGGCCAATGGCTTTTCCAGGACCTCGAAGCGCAGGTCGTCGCGCTTGGGAATGCCGAAGCGCTCGTCGCCATACGGGAACGGCTTCTTGATGCCGGTGCGCTGGTAGCCACGACGCTCGTAGAAGGCGATCAGTTCGTCGCGCACGTCGATCACCGTCATCTGCATCACCGGCACCTTCCATTCGTGCGCGGCGTGCGCTTCGGCGGCGTCCATCATCTGCTTGCCGACGCCGCCGCCCTGCTGGGCCGGGTCGACCGAGAACATGCCGAAGTAGCCCTTGCCCTCGACATCGGCGACGTGGGCGCAGGCCACCAGCTGGCCCTCGCGCTCGGCCAGCAGGATGGTGGAGCGCGGGCGGTCGAGGTCGGCCTGGATGCCTTCGGCGTCGATGCGGGCGCCATCCAGCAGGTCGGCTTCGGTGGTCCAGCCGACGCGGCTGGCGTCGCCACGGTAGGCCGAGGTGACGAGGGCGATCAGGGCGGGGATGTCGGCCGGCGTGGCGGCGCGGAAGGTAAGGGTGGTCATGGCCCCATTCTAGGTGGGGCGGGGGCGGGCGCAAATGGGGGAGGGCCCTCGGCGGTCCTAGCAACCGCTATGCTCGCGCTTGATCAAATGCCAGGCGGAGTGCAGGGGTGGGCATATCGAAGGGAATCGCGCTGGCAGCAACTGCCCTGCTTGTGGCTCTTCTGGCTTGCCTGCCGGCGCGCGAGGAGGGTGGCGGCATCGCGCCCAACGGCCTGGGGTGCCCGGGTTTCAGTGCGTCCCGTGCGTTGCCGGTCACGCTGGAGGCGCTGCGGGCCGATCCGAGGCGCTATCACGGGAGGCTCGTGCGCGTACGTGGGGCCTACGTTGAGAGCTTTGAAATGTCCGCGCTGCACCCGGGGCCGCCGGTGCAGGATCCATGGGCGGCCGAGGGCGTGTGGGTGAATGGAGTTCCCATCATGGCGCTGCCGTCGGAGCAGGCGGTTGAACTCACCGGAATCGTAGAGGCGGGCCGGCCCGCTTTCCCTTATGGCAAGGGGCACCTTGGGCAATGGCCTGCGGCGCTCTGCGTGTCTTCGATCCAGCCCTTGCCGACGCCATGAAAAACGCCGCGGTTTCCCGCGGCGTTTCCGTTGCTTCCGGCTGCGCTGGGAGTCTTACCCCAGCAGCTTGCGTACCTTGGCCAGCGCGGTCATGAAGCGCTCGATCTCGGCGTGCGTGTTGTAGAACGCCAGCGAGGCACGGCAGGTGGCGGCGACGCCGAAGTACTGCAGCAGCGGGTGCGCGCAGTGCTGGCCCGAGCGCACGGCCACGCCTTCCAGGTCGAGCAGGGTCGCCAGGTCATGGGCATGCGCGCCATCGATCAGGAACGAGACCACGGCGGCCTTCTCCGGCGCTTCGCCGATGATGCGCAGGCCGTCGACGCGGCGCAGCTCTTCGGTGAAGTGCGCCAGCAGTTCGGCTTCGCGCGCTTCCACGTTCTCCTGGCCAAGCTGCTGCAGGTAGTCGGCAGCCACGCCCAGGCCGATGAAACCGGCGATGTTCGGGGTGCCGGCTTCGAACTTGTGCGGGGCATCGTTGAACACGGTGCCGTCGAAGCTGACTTCCTTGATCATCTCGCCGCCACCAAGGAACGGCGGCATCGCGTCCAGGTGCTCGCGACGGGCCCACAGTGCGCCGGTACCGGTTGGCCCGCACATCTTGTGGCCGGTGATGGCGTAGAAATCGCAGCCGATCGCGGCCACGTCGACCTTGCGGTGCGGTACCGCCTGCGAGCCATCGACCACGGTGATGATGCCGCGCTTGCGCGCTTCGCGGCAGATCTCGCGCACCGGATTGACCGTGCCCAGCACGTTGGAGACATGGGTGACCGCCAGCAGCTTGACCTCCGGGGTCATCGCCGCGCGCAGCGCATCCAGGTCCAGCGCACCATCGGGGGTGATCTCGGCCACGCGGATGGTGGCGCCGGTACGCTGCGCGACCAGCTGCCACGGCACGATGTTGGCGTGGTGCTCCATGCGCGTGATCAGGATCACGTCACCGGCCTTCAGTCGCGGCAGCGCCCATGAGTACGCCACCAGGTTGATGGCGAAGGTGGTACCGCTGCACAGCACCAGGTCGCCGGGGCGCACGTTGAGGAAGTGCGCCAGCTTGTTGCGCGCACCTTCGTAGGCATCGGTGGCTTCGCTGCCCAGTGCATGCACCGCGCGGCTGACGTTGGCGTTGTAGCGACGATAGAACTCGTCCACCGCGCCGATCACCTGCACCGGCTTCTGGCCGGTGTTGGCGTTGTCGAAATAGACCAGCGGCTTGCCGTGCACTTCACGCATCAGCAGCGGGAAGTCGAGGCGGACGCGATCCCAGTCGGGGGCGCCGGTGCGTTCTTCGATCGGGCGCGGCGTGGACAGGTTCATGCCACACCCGCCTCGGCCAGGGCCTTGTCCAGGCGGCGAGCCAGTTGCGCACGCAGCGCATCGGGCAGGATCTTCAGCGGTTCATGGCAGAACGCAGCGCTCAGCAGTGCCTGCGCCTGGGCCTGCGGCAGGCCGCGCGAGCGCAGGTAGAACAGCGCATTGGCATCGAGCTGGCCGACGGTCGCACCGTGCGCGGCCTTCACTTCATCGGCGTCGATCACCAGCGTCGGCTGGGTGTCGATCTCGGCATCGGCCGACAGCAGCAGGTTCTTGTTGGACAGGTTCGCGTCGGTGCCGTCGGCGCCTTCGCGGATCTGGATGCCACCATGGAACACCACGCGGCTGCGGTTGGCCGCAACGCCGCGCCACAGCAGTTCGCAACTCGTATCGCGTGCGATGTGGTCGATGCCCAGGCGGGTTTCGACGTGGCGGCGGCCATTGCCGAGCAGCACGCCGTTGGCGGTCAGCTGGGCGTTGTCGCCTTCCAGGCGCACGTTCAGTTCATGGCGGCTGAGCGCGGCGCCCAGTTCCAGGTCGACGCGGTGGTACTGCGCGTCGCGGGCCAGCACCGCGTCGGTGCGCAGGAAGCTGGTCTGGCGCGCGCTGCCGGCCTGCACGCGGGCGTGCTTGAGCATGGCATCACGGGCGACGTGGGCATGCAGCACGGTGTTGTCCAGGTGGGCGGAGTCACCCACGCTGAAGCGGTGCTCGACCACGCCGAGGCTGGCGCCGGCACGCAGTTCGATCAGGTGGCGGTGGTGCCAGGCCAGGTCGGTCTCGCCGGCGACGCTGGCGAACACCAGCTGCAGCGGTGCTTCGACCTGCACGCCTTCGTCCACGCGCAGCACCACGCCTTCGTCGGCCAGTGCGGCGTTGAGGCGGGCGAAGACCTCTTCACTGCGCTCGTAGCGGCGGCCGAGGAAACGCACGGCGTCTTCACCGGCGGCCAGTGCGGCCGACAACGGCTGCAGCTGCACGCCGGCCGGCAGCGCCTGCACGTCGCTCAGCGCGGCATCCAGGCGGCCGTTGACGAACACCAGGCGCGGGGCCGGGATGTCTTCCAGCAGCGCGGCGTCCAGCGCCGGGCCCTGCAACGGTGCCGCGGCGAACGAACGGCGTTCCAGCTGGCGCAGCGAGGTGTACTTCCAGACTTCGTTGCGGGCGGCCGGCAGGCCGTCGCGCAGGGCCGCATCCAGCACTTCGCGGCGCGCATCGCTGCCGCAGAAGGCCTGGGCCATCGAATCAAGCAGGGCGCTCATCAGACCGCCGCCTCGGGCACGACCCGGTCCTTCAGGAAATCGTAGCCGTGTGCTTCCAGCTCCAGCGCCAGTTCCGGGCCGCCGCTCTTGACGATGCGGCCATCGGCCAGCACGTGCACCACGTCCGGCTTGATGTAGTCCAGCAGGCGCTGGTAGTGGGTGATGACCAGGAACGAGCGGTCGGCGCCGCGCAGTGCGTTGACGCCGTCGGCCACGCTCTTCAGTGCGTCGATGTCCAGGCCCGAGTCGGTCTCGTCCAGGATCGCCAGCTTCGGTTCCAGCACGGCCAGCTGGAAGATCTCGTTGCGCTTCTTCTCGCCACCGGAGAAGCCTTCGTTGACGCCACGGTGCAGCAGTTCGTCCTTCAGGTGCAGCACGGCCAGCTTCTGGCGCACCAGCTTGAGGAACTGCATGGAATCGAGTTCCTCCTCACCGCGTGCCTTGCGCTGGGCGTTCAGCGCGGCGCGCAGGAAGTAGGTGTTGTTCACGCCCGGGATCTCCACCGGGTACTGGAACGCCAGGAACAGGCCGGCGGCGGCACGCGCTTCCGGGTCCTGCTCCAGCAGGTCGACGCCGTCGAACTGCACGCTGCCTTCGGTCACTTCGTAGCCGTCGCGGCCGGCCAGGACATTGCCCAGGGTGGACTTGCCGGCGCCGTTCGGGCCCATGATGGCGTGCACCTGGCCGGGCTTCACATCCAGCGACAGGCCCTTGAGGATTTCCTTGTCGCCGATGCGGGCGTGGAGGTTTTCGATCTTCAGCATGGTGGGGGTTTCCGTGGGGCGGGCCGGGGCCCGCCGGTAAAGAGAATGCGTTTGCGAGGGGCAGGGGCGGGCGGTCAGCCCACCGAACCTTCCAGCGAGACTTCCAGCAGCTTCTTGGCTTCCACCGCGAACTCCATCGGCAGTTCGCGGAACACCTGCTTGCAGAAGCCGTCGACGATCAGCGACACCGCGTCTTCCTGGCTGATGCCACGGGCGCGGCAGTAGAACAGCTGGTCATCGGAGATCTTGGAGGTGGTTGCCTCGTGCTCGACGGTGGCGCCCGGGTTCTTCACCTCGATGTAGGGGAAGGTGTGCGCGCCGCACTGCTTGCCGATCAGCAGCGAATCGCACTGGGTGTAGTTGCGCGCGCCGTCGGCGTTGCGGTCGACCTTGACCAGGCCGCGGTAGGTGTTCTGGCCGCGGCCGGCGCTGATGCCCTTGCTGACGATCTTGCTCTTGGTGCGCTTGCCGACGTGGATCATCTTGGTGCCGGTGTCGGCCTGCTGGCGGTGATGGGTCAGCGCGACGGAGTGGAATTCACCCACCGAGTCGTCGCCCAGCAGCACGCAGGAGGGGTACTTCCAGGTGATCGCCGAGCCGGTCTCGACCTGGGTCCAGGTGACCTTGCTGCGCGCGCCACGGCATTCGGCACGCTTGGTGACGAAGTTGTAGATGCCGCCGACGCCGTTCTCGTCGCCCGGATACCAGTTCTGCACCGTGGAGTACTTGATCTCCGCATCTTCCAGCGCGACCAGCTCGACCACCGCGGCGTGCAGCTGGTTCTCATCGCGCATCGGCGCGGTGCAGCCTTCCAGGTAGGAGACGTAGGCCTTGTCCTCGCACACGATCAGGGTGCGCTCGAACTGGCCGGTGTGGCCGGCGTTGATGCGGAAATAGGTGCTCAGTTCCATCGGGCAGCGCACGCCCTTGGGAATGAACACGAAGCTGCCATCGGAGAACACCGCCGAGTTGAGCGCGGCGAAGTAGTTGTCGCCGACCGGCACCACGGTGCCCAGGTACTGGCGGACCAGCTCCGGGTGTTCCTTGATGGCCTCGGACATCGAGCAGAAGATCACGCCCTTCTCGGCCAGTTCCTTGCGGAAGGTGGTGCCCACGGACACCGAGTCGAACACCGCATCCACCGCCACGCCGGCCAGCTTGGCGCGCTCGTGCAGCGGCACGCCCAGCTTGTCGTAGGTGTCGAGCAGTTCCTTCGGCACGTCATCCAGCGAGGCGTACTTCGGGCCCTTCGGCGCGGAGTAGTAGCTGAGCGCCTGCAGGTCGATCGGGGCGATCTCCAGCTTGGCCCAGTCGGGCATCGGCATGGTCAGGAAGTGGCGGTAGGCATCCAGGCGCCACTGCGTCATCCACTCCGGCTCTTCCTTCTTGGCCGACAGGGCACGGATGGTGTCCTCGTCCAGGCCCGGCGGCAGGGAGTCCGATTCGATCTCGGTGATGAAGCCGGCCGAATACTTGCGGCCGAGCTGCTCGTGGATCTCGCGGTTGGGGGTGTCGTCGTGGGCGACGTTTTCGATGGTTTCGGTGGCCATGGGGGGCTGCCTACGGATCAGGAGACGACGTCGACAGCGATGGTGCGGCGCTGTTCGTCATCGGCAAGGGGGAGAGGGGGCAGGATCTGGGCGAGGGTGACATCGCGCAGGGCCTCGGAGACCACGTCGTTGATCAGCCGCCAGCTGCTGCGCGCGCCGCACTTGGGCGCCATGCCGCACTGATGGTGGTCGTGGCTGCATTCGGTCAGGGCCAGTGGCCCTTCCATCGCTTCGACCACTTCGAACAGCGAGATCTCGATGGCCGGGCGGGTCAGCCGGTAGCCGCCACGGACGCCGCGCAGGCCTTCGACCAGGCCGGCCTGGGCCAGCGGCTTGAGCACCTTGCTGACGGTGGGCGGCTCCAGACCGGTGAATTCGGCCAGCTCTGTCGCGCTCAGCACTTCGCCCGGACGGGCGGCGAGCACGGTCAGCACGACGGTGGCGTAATCGGTGAGTTTGGTGACGCGCAACATGGGGATGCGAGTGGTTCTTAAAGCGGACTGAAATTGTACGCTTTTATTCGCCGCCATCCAACCCGGGCATTCAGCCGGCGCTGGGGCCGGGCCGGGACGACACACCGGGGCCGTTGCCAGGGCGCAATGCTGCGCCAACGGGATGATTTTCGCAATCACCCGGAATGGGCGAGAATCCCCGTTCCATCCGCTGCAAACAGCCCGTGCCGATGCCGAAGAAGATCCAAGCCCGCAAGTCCGCCATCCATGGCAACGGCGTGTTCGCCGTGGCCCCGATCGAGCAGGGCGAGCGCGTGATCCAGTACAAGGGCCTGCTGCGCAGCCACGGCGATGTCGATGCCGATGACAGCGGCGACGTCGAAAGCGGCCATACCTTCCTGTTCACCCTCAACGATGACTGGGTGATCGATGCCAACTACAAGGGCAACGACGCGCGCTGGATCAACCACAGCTGCGACCCGAACTGCGAGGCGGTGATCGAGGAAGACGAGGACGGCGACAGCCGGGGCGACAAGGTGTTCATCGAGGCACTGCGCGATATCAAGGCCGGCGAGGAGCTGACCTACAACTACGGCATCACCCTGGCCGAGCGCCACACGGCCAAGCTGAAGAAGATCTGGGAGTGCCGTTGCGGCTCGCCCAAGTGCACCGGCACGATGCTGCAGCCCAAGCGCTGACCCGCAGCGGGTAGTGCCGGCCGCTGGCCGGCACTACGTGGAGGCTCTCCACCTGCCGTGCACGACAGGGTCACCGCCGCGCAAGGGGGGGGCTTCCATTCTGTGGGCTCCCCCAAACCGGAGTGCATCCATGGCAGAGCGATTGAAGGGCAAGCAGATTGCCATCCTTGCCACCCACGGCTTCGAACAGTCCGAGCTGACCGAGCCCAAGCGTTTGCTGGAAGCGGAGGGGGCGCGCGTCAGCGTGGTCTCGCCCGCAAAGGAAGCGACGATCAAGGGTTGGAAGGAGAAGAACTGGGGCGACGCCGTCGCGGTGGATATTCCGTTGGATGAGGCGGATCCTGCACGCTTCGATGCCGTGGTTCTACCCGGAGGGGTCATCAATCCGGACACGCTGCGCACCGATGATGCCGTACTGGCCTTCATCCGTTCAGTGGATGAAGCCGGCAAGCCTGTGGCGGCGATCTGTCATGGCCCGTGGCTGCTGATCAACAGCGGCCTGGCTGAGGGACGCGAGGTCACGTCCTGGCCGTCCCTGCAGCAGGATCTGTCCAACGCAGGTGGCAAATGGCGCGACACCGAGGTCGTGGTCGATGGCAACCTGATTACCAGCCGCAAGCCGGACGACATCCCAGCCTTCAGTGAGGCGGTGGTCAAAGCACTGGCCGCGTGATGTTCTGCCGATAGTGCCGGCCAGCGGCCGGCACTACCTTATTTGCCCAGCACGCCTGCCGGCACCAGGTTGCCCAGGTTCTGGTTGAAGGTGACCACCAGCTTGCCGTTCTTCACCTGTGCCGACTGCACCTGCAGGGCGCCGAGCACCCCGGCCACGGCCGGGTCCAGCTTGTAGATCGGTTCGCGCTGGGCGTAGTCGCTCAGCCATGCGTTGAGCAGGCCACGGGTGCGTGAGTCGAGGCGGCCGCCCTGGTTGGCCGGGGTGAAGTCATCCACGCTCGGCTGCTGCAGGTGGAAGCCCTGGGTCTGCGCGTCGTAGCGGAGGCCGCTGCTGAGCTTCACCGTGCCCAGTCTGGCCGGGTTGCCGCCGGCGGTGGCCAGCGCGACGTCCATGCCCAGGTTCAAGCGTTCGCCGGCCGGAAGGCTCAGCTGCGGATGGCTCATGGTCAGGGCGATCAGGCCGCCAAGGGCGTCCTGGGTGCGCGGGAAGCTGCCATCGAGGTACTGCTGCACGTCGCTGGCCCCCACCGACAGTTCGCGGCCGGAGATGGAGGGAGCCGCCTGTGCACCGATCGCAGCGGCGATCAGCACGGTGGAGGCCGCGAGGCGGGTCATCAGGGAACGCAGGCGCATGGCGGTGACCGGTGGGAAGCAAATGGATGGATCAAAGAGTAGCCGCGCAGGCTGAATCGCGCGTGCATGCCGCTGCAACGGTTCAGTCCAGCGTTGGACGCAGTTGTGCCGACTGGATCTGCCAGGCGCTGCCATTGCTGCTGGGCTGCACGCGGTACCAGCCGCCGAAGCGGAACGTGCCGTTGGCGGTTACTGCGCGGATCTGCACCGGCACCTCAAGCAGCTGCGGTGGCTGCCGCTCGTCGCGGGCGATCGGGGTATCGCTGTGCAGGCGCAGGGTGCGCAGGTCCTGCAGCTGCCGCAGCGCGGCGTCGTCGGCATGCCGTGGGTCGCCGGGCGGGATCGCCCAGGCGGCGTCGCTGGCGGCGCGGTCGTGGTTGAGCAGTGCCGCCACGTAGCGGTTGAGCATCGTCGAGGGTGGCTCGGCATCGTCTGCGACGGCGGACAGCAGCGGCACGTCGCTCGCCTGCAGTGCTGCGGGATCGGGGCCGGTGCCGGTGTCCGCTGCTGCGGTGGCGGCGACGGGAGCGGACGCTGCCGCGATACCCTCAGTCGTCTGTGCCGCCGGACGCGAACAGCCCAGCAGCACCAGTGGTGCGATCAGGAACAGGATCCTGCGCATGCCTGCCTCCTCCCCGAGGCAATCTGGAGGGCGGCAGTGTAGCGGTTGCGCCGGTGTCAGCGGGAGGAGGGCAGCTGCTCCAGCGCGTCCAGTGCAGGCAGCACCTGGACGGCGATGGCGGCCAGTGCGTGGCCGTCGGTCTCGGCGTGGCGCTGCACGATGTCGCGCAGCAGCTGGGCGGCGATCACCAGGGTCGCCCGCTCGTCGCCACTGATGCCGGCGGTACGCGGGGCCGCCTCCAGCAGGCGCATCAGGTCGCGGCTGGCGCGGTGTTCCAGTTCGATGGTGCAGCGCCCGGTGCACTGCAGCCCGTCCTTTTCAATCGGGGTCACCGAGATCCGGTAGCGGGTGGAGGGGCTGGCCATGAGGGTGTGCTCGCCGTAGCTGTGGAGGATGTGCCCACCATAGGCAAGGCCACGGCCTGCGGCGACGGCCGGCGCTGCACGCAGTGTTCCACCCGGTACGTTCCGCGCCCTTTGCGGAGCGCCGGCAGCCAATGGCGGCGGGCCTGTACGGGGATATCCGGAGCTGCGGCAACGCTGTGTTGCGGGGGTGTGGTCCGTACAAAAAAACGGGACGGCCAGAGCCGTCCCGTCGGAATCCGCGTTGGGGCGCGCGCTTACAGCGCGGCGTCCTTCAGCTTCTTCAGCGGACGCACCTTCAGCTTGGTGGTGGCCGGCTTGGCAGCGAACCACTGCTCTTCCTTGGTGAACGGGTTGATGCCCTTGCGCTTCGGCTTGGCCGGCACATTGACGGTGGTGATCTTCAGCAGGCCCGGCAGGGTGAACGAGCCAGCGCCCTTCTTGTGCACCGAGGAGGCGACGGCGCTTTCCAGCGAGGCCAGCACAGCGCGGACGTCCTTGGCGATGACGCCGGAGGCTTCAGCGATGTGTGCAACCAGGCCGGACTTGGTCAGCACTTCCTTGATCGGCTTCGGAGCGGCCGGCTTGGCGGCTGCCTTCGTCGCGACTTTCTTCACTGCCTTCTTCGGGGCAGCCTTCTTAGCGGTCTTTGCCATGGTTTCCTGTTCCGTGAACGGTTGGTTGTTTGGTCGGCGCCGAACCCCGTCGGCAAGCGCAATGTAGGGCAACTCTCGGGCGCCGCCAATAGCCCGAAGCGCGGAAAGTGCATGTTTTTTCATATCCAGGCCGATTCAGTACATGGCCGGTAGTGGGGAAAGGGGGTGTGGCAGCGCACGCGATGGCCGGCGCCGGCCCATCGGTGGAATGCGCGAAACCACTGAAAACAAGGGGAAAATGCGTGCCGGCCTGGCGAAGAAGTGACCAGTTGTCCGGTTTCCGGCGGACGCGCGGCATGCGGCGGAGCGACGCAGGGCTAACGCGTCCCGTGCGAGGGTGACCCTTCATCACCGCCACGCAGGAGCAGCACATGGGAATCTCGCGACACGCCACCGCGCACTGGGAAGGCGATCTGAAGTCGGGCAAGGGACAGTTGAGCACGCCGCAGAGCGGGCTGCTGGACAAGACCCGCTACGGATTCAACAGCCGCTTCGGCGACGAGAAAGGCACCAATCCGGAGGAGCTGATCGCTGCCGCGCACGCCGGCTGTTTCACCATGGCGCTGTCGGCCAAGCTTGGTGAGGCCGGCTTCACCCCGACCTCGCTGGATACCGAGGCCAAGGTCGATCTGTCCCTGGAGGGCGGCCCGCAGCTGTCGCAGATCCGGCTGAAGGTGAAGGCCGTGGTGCCGGGCATCGACGCCGCACAGTTCCGTGCCATTGCCGATGACGCCAAGCAGAACTGCCCGGTCTCCAAGGCGCTGAGCGCGGTGCCGATCAGCCTGGAAGCCGAACTGGGCTGAGAAATCGCGGGCCGGGATGGTCACGGTAGTGCCGGCCGCTGGCCGGCAACCGCATGATGCCAGTGTCCAGGTGGCAGCCAGCCAGCGTTATCGCGGCCTTCCTGACCGCCCCCCCTCGGCCGCCGCGCGCGACGTTGGCAGCGGCTCCTGCCGCTGCCTTCGGCTCTACCCTCCAGCAGCAATCACCAATCGATGGTGCCGCTGATCACCGTCTGCACCTGGCCGCCCGACCAGACCTCGCCGTCTTCATCGACCCGCAGGGTCAGGCGCGCGTCGTGGCCGACTTCGCGGCCCTGGCTGACTTCGAACGGTGCACGGCCTCGGGGCAGGGCGTCGCGCAGGTCCAGCCATGCGGCCAGCACCGCATTGGCAGCACCGGAGGCGGCGTCCTCGAAGCGGCGGCCATTGCCGACAAAGGCGCGCACCGCCAGATCGAAGCCCTCGCTGCCATCGCTGAAGGCGTAGGCAAACACGCCCATGCTGTCGGTGGATTCGGCCAGAGCCGCGACCGCGTCCCAGTCCGGGCGCAGGGCGCGCAGTGCCGCTTCATCGGCCACCTGCACCACCCACCAGCTGCGCCCGCCCTGCATGCGTGACGGCGGCAGCGAGCCCAGCGGCCAGCCCTTCAGTACGGCCTGCAGGCGAGGATCGGTGGCCTCGACGGTCTCGGCCAGCTGCGCGCGCGGGGTGCGGATGGCGATACGCCGCTGCGCGCCCTCACCGCTGACGCGCAGCGGCAGCGCACCTGCAATGCCATCCTGCACCAGCACGCCATCGACCGGCGCGGCCAGGCCCGCCTGCAGCACCGCATGTGCGGTACCGACGCTGGGATGGCCGGCGAACGGAACTTCCTTCTGCGGACTGAACATGCGCAGCCGGTAGCTGGCGCCTGCGACCTGCGGCGGGAACACGAAGGTGGTCTCGGGCAGGCGCGTCCAGCGCGCAATGGCCTGCATGCTGGCATCGTCCAGGCCTTCGGCATCAAGCACCACGGCCAGCGGATTGCCAGCGCCGGCGCGCGGGGAGAACACATCCAGCTGCAGGAAACGGCGGGTGGACATCAGGCAGGACTCCAGTAAACAGGCGGCATAGCGTAGCGCGGGGCAAAAAAAAGGGGACGGAGGGAACTAGGTCGCTTGTGCCCCATGTGCCATAAGCGACTTAATTCCCTCCGTCCCCTTTGTTTCGTGCGCTACCAGCGGATGTGGCCGTCGATGACCGGCTGCACCTGGCCGCCGATCCAGACCGTGCCCTGCGCGTCGACCTGCACCTGCACGCGGCCATCGCGGCCGACTTCGCGGCCCTGGCTGGCCACGTAGTGGCCCTCGCGGCCGGGCAGGGCGTTGCGCTGCCGCAGCCAGGCACCGATCAGGGCATTGGCGCTGCCGGTGACCGGATCTTCCGGCACGCTGGCCGCATCGGCGGGGCAGAAGGCGCGCACCACACGCGTGTGGTCGCTGCCGGCCTCGTCGGCGAATACGGCCACGCCGGTGGCATCGGTGGCAAGGCTCCAGTCGGCCAGCGCGGCCATGTCCGGCGCCAGGTTGCGCACGGCGGCGGCGTCGCGCATCGGCAGCAGCCACCAGCGTGCGCCGTTGTCCCAGAGTTCGGGCACGTGCCCGTTGGCGGCGAGGGCCAGCAGCGCTTCGGGCGCTCCGTCCGCGGCTGTGTCCAGTTGCCGCGCCGCTGGGCTGGCCAGCTGGATCTCCAGCGCCTCGGCTGGGCCGCTCACCCGCACCGGCAGCAACCCCGCCGCGCACTGCTGCAGCAGGGCGCCGTCGCGAGGCTGGGCCAGGCCGCAGCTCACCGCCGCCCAGGCCGCGCCGACACTGGGGTGGCCGGCGAAGGCCAGCTCGCGGGTCGGGGTGAAAATGCGGATGTGGTAATCGGCGCCGGGCGCGCTGGAGCGCAGGAAGAACACCGTCTCGGACAGGTTCAGCCAGGCGGCCAGGGCCTGCATCTGCTCGCCGGAGAGGTCGTCGGCATCCAGGAGGGCGCCCAGCGGATTGCCGGTGCCGGGGCGGGGGGCGAAGACATCGAGCTGCAGGTAACGAAGGACGGCCATCTACGGGGATATTGCGCTTAGAATCAAAGGTTCCGCCCCCAGGGGCGGCTTCCCCACATTCTACATAGCCAATCCATGTCAGCTTCCCCCCTTGTCGATCGTTGGATCGTACTGAAGTTCGGCGGCACTTCGGTGTCGCGTCGTCACCGCTGGGACACGATCGGGAAGCTGGCGAAAAAACGCGCGGAAGAGACCGGCTCGCGCGTGCTGGTGGTGGTGTCGGCGCTGTCCGGGGTCACCAACGAACTGACCGCGATCGCCGATGGCGCGCCGGACAGCCGTGATCGCGTGGCCGCGCTGGTCGAACGCCATGAAGGCTTCCTGGTCGAACTGGGCCTGGGCCGCGAAGTACTGGCCGAGCGCCTGGCGGCGCTGCAGGGCCTGCTCGACGACCCGCGTGCGGCCACCCGTCCGCTGCAGTGGCAGGCCGAAGTGCTGGGCCAGGGCGAGCTGTTGTCGTCCACGCTGGGCGCGGCCTATCTGCACGCTTCGGGCCTGGACATGGGCTGGATGGATGCCCGCCAGTGGCTGGACGCGATGCCGCCGCAGCCGAACCAGAGCGACTGGTCGCAGCGCCTGTCGGTGAACTGCCAGTGGCGTGCCGATGCGGAGTGGATGCAGCGCTTCCGCGCGCAGCCGACCCGCCTGCTGATCACCCAGGGTTTCATCTCGCGGCATGCCGATGGCGGTACCGCCATCCTCGGCCGTGGTGGCTCGGATACCTCGGCGGCGTACTTCGGCGCGCTGCTCGGCGCCAGCCGCGTGGAGATCTGGACCGACGTGCCGGGCATGTTCAGTGCCAACCCGAAGGATGTGCCGGACGCGCGCCTGCTGACCCGCCTGGACTATTACGAGGCGCAGGAAATCGCCACCACCGGCGCCAAGGTGCTGCACCCGCGCTCGATCAAGCCGTGCCGCGATGCCGGCGTGCCGATGGCCATCCTCGATACCGAGCGCCCGGAACTGCCGGGCACCAGCATCGACGGCAGTGCTGCACCGGTACCGGGCGTAAAGGCGATCAGCCGCCGCAACGGCATCGTGCTGGTGTCGATGGAAGGCATCGGCATGTGGCAGCAGGTCGGCTTCCTGGCCGATGTGTTCAACCTGTTCAAGAAGCATGGCCTGTCGGTCGACCTGATCGGTTCGGCCGAAACCAACGTCACCGTGTCGCTGGATCCGTCCGAGAACCTGGTCAACACCGATGTGCTGGCCGCGCTGTCGGCCGACCTGTCGCAGATCTGCAAGGTGAAGGTGATCGTGCCGTGCGCGGCGATCACCCTGGTTGGCCGTGGCATGCGTTCGCTGCTGCACAAGCTGTCGGACGTGTGGGCCACCTTCGGCCGCGAGCGCGTGCACATGATCTCGCAGTCGTCCAACGACCTGAACCTGACCTTCGTCATCGACGAAGCCGATGCCGATGGCCTGCTGCCGATCCTGCACGCCGAGCTGATCGACAGCGGTGCGATGCCGGTGGAAGAAACCGAAGTGTTCGGCCCGCGCTGGCGCGAGATCGCCGGCACCGTGCGCCCGCGTGGCACGCCGTGGTGGCGGGGCCAGCGTGCGCACCTGCTGCAGCTGGCCGACGCCGGTACGCCGCGCTACGTCTACCACCTGCCGACCGTGCGCGCCCGTGCCCGCGCGCTGGCAGCGATCAAGCCGATCGATCAGCGTTACTACGCGATCAAGGCCAACAGCCACCCGGCCATCCTGCAGCTGCTGGAAGCCGAGGGCTTCGGCCTGGAGTGCGTCTCGCACGGCGAGCTGAAGCATGTGTTCCAGCACCTGCCGGAACTGTCGCCCAAGCGCGTGCTGTTCACCCCCAGCTTCTGCCCGCGCAGCGAGTACGAAGCCGCGTTCGCGCTGGGCGTGACCGTTACCGTCGACAATGTCGAAGCACTGCAGCGTTGGCCGGACCTGTTCCGCAACCGCGAGCTGTGGCTGCGCGTGGATCTGGGCCGTGGCGAAGGCCACCATGCCAAGGTCCGTACCGGCGGCAAGGACTCCAAGTTCGGCCTGCCGATCGCCCGCGTCGATGAGTTCGTGCGCGCGGCCACCGATCTGGGCAGCCGCGTGGTCGGCCTGCATGCGCACCTGGGCAGCGGCGTGGAAACCGCGCAGCACTGGCGCCTGATGTGCGATGAGCTGGCCGGCTTCGCCCGCCGCATCGGCAGCGTGCACACCATCGATATTGGCGGTGGCCTGCCGATTCCGTACAGCGACGAAGACGAGCCGTTCGACCTGGACGCCTGGGCCGAGGGCCTGGCCGAGGTCAAGGCGCTGCATCCGGCGTTCCGGCTGGCGATCGAGCCGGGCCGCTACCTGGTGGCCGAGTCCGGCGTGCTGCTGACCCATGTCACCCAAGTGGTGGAGAAGGATGGCGTGCGCCGTGTTGGCCTGGATGCTGGCATGAACGCACTGATGCGGCCGGCCCTGTACGACGCCTGGCACGACATCGAGAATCTCAGCCGCCAGGGCGGCTATGCCGAAGCCGCGTTCGACGTGGTCGGCCCGATCTGCGAATCCAGCGATGTGTTCGGCAAGCGCCGCAAGCTGCCGGTGTCGACCGCGCCGGACGATGTGATGCTGATCGCCGACGCCGGCGCCTACGGCTATTCGATGGCCAATACCTACAACCAGCGGATGCTGCCGCGCGAAGACGTGATCGAATGACCACCGCGCGCGCCCTGCACCCGCCCACCGACACGCCCCGCGCCATCGCGCGGGCCCGTGCCTGACCGGATACACCATGACTGCTTTCGACAAACACCAGGTTTCCCGCTTCCGCTTCGTCCGCTGCGAATTCGCCGCGGATACCGGCGTGGCCAGGCTGGTTTACGCCTTTGATGACGGCCCGGAGATGGTGGAAACCATCACCGTGCCGGGCGCCCCGTTCGTGCTCGACGAAGCGCGTAGCGCCGCCGTGCAGCGCGCGCTGCAGCTGCTGCACCTGATCGCCGGTGTCAGCTACTACAAGGCGGGCGTGCCGGAGACGGTCAGCATCGACAGCTATGCCATCGATGCCGATACCGCTGCGCTGGTGGAGACGGTCTACCTCAACGGCCTGGGTGAGTTTGCGTACCGCAACGGCCTGAACCTGCGCGGGCGCTTCCGCCTGCCGGTGCAGGGCGACGCGGTGCAGGCGCCGGTGCTGGGCCTGCAGCCGCACGCGCTGGTGGCCATCGGTGGCGGCAAGGATTCGCTGGTCAGCATCGAAGCGCTGCGCCGTGCCGGCGTGGACGAGACGGTGACCTGGATCGGTGGCTCACAGCTGATCCGCGCCTGTGCCGAGCGTACCGGCCTGCCGACGCTGAACCTGGGTCGCGCGCTGGCGCCGGAACTGTTCGAGCTCAACCGCCAGGGCGCCTGGAACGGCCATATCCCGGTCACCGCGGTGAACTCGGCGATCATGGTGCTGGCCGCGCTGCTGCAGGGCGTGGACCAGGTGGTGTTCTCCAATGAGCGTTCGGCCAGTTACGGCAGCCAGATTCCGGGCACCGGCGAAGTGAACCACCAGTGGTCCAAGGGCTGGGCGTTCGAGCAGGCGTTCGGCAGCCATGTGCAGACGCACGTGGCGGCGGACCTGCAGTACTACTCGCTGCTGCGCCCGATGTCCGAGCTGGCGGTGGCCCGCCAGTTCGCCAAGACCGATTTCTACGACGCGCACTTCTCCAGCTGCAACCGCAACTTCCACATCCTCGGCGAGCGTCCTGTGAACCGCTGGTGCGGCGTCTGCCCGAAGTGCCATTTCGTGTTCCTGGCGCTGGCCCCGTTCATGCCCAAGACGCGCCTGGTGCGCATCTTCGGCCGCAACCTGCTGGACGATGCCGAGCAGGCCGGCGGCTTCGACGCGCTGCTGGAGTTCCAGGACCACAAGCCGTTCGAGTGCGTGGGCGAAGGCCGTGAATCGCGCGCGGCGATGGCGACCCTGGCGCAGCGCCCGGAGTGGAAGGAAGACGTGCTGGTGAAGCGCTTCTGCAATGAGATCCAGCCGCAGCTGGATGCCGCCGAACTGGAACTGGCACCGCTGCTGCAGCTGCAGGGCGAGCACCGCGTTCCGGCTGCGCTGTGGGAACGGGTGCGTGAAGATTTCGAAGCTTGAAGGAAAGCGCGTCGCGCTGTGGGGCTGGGGCCGTGAGGGCCGCGCCGCGTTTGCGGTGCTGCGCGAGCGCCTGCCCACGCTGCCGCTGAGCCTGTTCTGCCCGGCGGCCGAAGTGGAGGCCGCGCGTGCGGAAACACAGGGCGTGCTGGACGTGCGTGGCGAGCCTTCCGCTGAAGCGCTGGCCGCGTTCGACGTCGTGATCAAATCGCCCGGCATCAGCCCCTACCAGCCGGTCGCGCTGGCGGCGGCGGGGCAGGGCACCACCTTCATCGGTGGCACCGCACTGTGGTTTGCCGAGCATGCGGGTGCCGATGGCATCGTGCACGACACCGTGTGCGTGACCGGCACCAAGGGCAAGAGCACCACCACCGCGCTGGTCGCGCACCTGCTGCGTGCGGCCGGCCACCGCACCGGCCTGGTCGGCAACATCGGCCTGCCGTTGCTGGAAGTACTGGATCCGCAGCCCGCGCCCGAGTACTGGGCGGTGGAACTGTCCAGCTACCAGACTGGCGAAGTGGCGCGCAGTGGCGCCCATCCGCAGGTGGCGGTGGTGCTGAACCTGTTCCCGGAGCACCTGGACTGGCACGGCAGCGAGCAGCGTTATATCGAGGACAAGCTGCGGCTGGTGACTGAAGCCGCACCGCGCATCGCCGTGCTCAACGCCGCCGATCCGCACCTGGCCGCGCTGTCGCTGCCCGACAGCGAAGTGGTCTGGTTCAACCAGCCGCAGGGCTGGCACATGCGCGGCGACATCGTGCATCGCGGTGAGCAGGCCGTGTTTGATACCCGCAACACGCCGCTGCCGGGCCGCCACAACCGTGGCAACCTGTGCGCGGTGCTGGCCGCGCTGGAAGCGCTGGGGCTGGATGCCGCGGCGCTTGCGCCGGCGGTGCAGGACTTCCGTCCGCTGCCCAACCGCCTGCAGCGCATCGGCGTGGCCGATGGCCTGACCTACGTCAACGATTCGATCAGCACCACGCCGCATGCCAGCCTGGCCGCGCTGGAGTGCTTCGCCGGCCAGCGCATCGCGCTGCTGGTGGGGGGGCATGACCGTGGCCTGGACTGGACCGATTTCATGCAGCACATGGCGCACGATGTGCCGCCGGTGGAGATCGTGACCATGGGCAGCAACGGCCCGCGCATCCACGCGATGCTGCAGCCGCTGGCTGATGCCGGCCGCTTCGGCCTGCATGCAGCCGCTGACCTGCCCGAAGCGATGGCGCTGGGACGTGCCGCGTTGGGCGCGCAGGGCGGGGTGGTGCTGCTGTCGCCGGGTGCGCCGAGCTTCGGCGCTTACCGTGACTACGTGGCGCGTGGCCGTCATTTCGCCGAGCTGGCCGGGTTTGACCCGGACAGCATCAGCGCGATTCCCGGGCTGGGTATCGTTTGAAGGTAGTGCCGGCCGCTGGCCGGCAACCTCCGGAGAAATTCATCCACGCATGGCGTGGATCTACTGTTCCTCGTCGATGAACGCGTAGTCGCCGTCAATCAGCTGCTGCAGGTACGCATCGAAGCTGGGCGCGATGACTACGTAGCTGTCTGGATCGTGCAGGTAGCGCACCACCTGGCCGACCGTGCCGCCCGGTGCCGGGTCGAAATCCAGGTACAGCATCGACGTGCCGCCGTTGTTCATGCAGTGCGAGAAACACAGTCGGCGGTTCATCGGCAGATCGGCGTCGATGCCGGCGCCGAGAATGTCCGGCTCGTCATCCAGCCACTCTTCGTAGATGGAACGAATGCTGTCGTCCCACTGCTGCTGGTCCTCGAAGATCTGCGCGACCGAGCGCAGGTAGTACGGGTAATCGCCCACATCTGAACCCAGCATCAGCACGCAGACCTCACCGCCGGGATACTCGCGGAAATGGGTGCCATCCACGCGCGACAACAATTCCATCAGGCTGTCCGGCACCTGCGGCCACTGCGCACGCAGGCGCTGCAGGTCTTCGGCGCTGGCGCCCTGGATCCAGGCCCACTGGGCGGCATCATCGGCAGGCAGACGCGGAACAAGGCCAGACAGGAAGCGATCAACAAGATTCATGCGAAAAAAGGGGACGGAGGGGATTAAGTCGTATCCAACCACACCTGCGTCACGCCGCCAATGCAGAATGCGACGCGGGAGGGGCGAATACGGCTTAATCCCCTCCGTCCCCTTTTTCTTGCGGAGCAGGCGCATGAATCGTTGGCGATGCGGTGTGGCGGTGATGCTGGGGCTGGCGGCAATGCCGGCGTGGGCGGCGATGAAGACGCAGCCGGTGGAGTGGAAGCACCAGGGCACGACCTTCAGTGGCGTGCTGGTCTATGACGATGGTGGGCACGACAAGCGCCCGGGCCTGGTGATGGTGCCGAACTGGAAGGGCGTGAACGAATCGGCAGTTGAGAAGGCCAAGCAGCTGGCCGGCGATGACTATGTGGTGCTGGTGGCCGATGTGTACGGCAAGGGCGTGCGGCCGAAGACCGATGCCGAGGCCGGGCCGGTGGCCAGCAAGCTGCGCAATGATCGGCCGCTGCTGCGTGCCCGCGCGCTGGAAGCGGTGAACGTGCTCAAGGCGCAGGCCGGCAAGGCGCCGCTCGATGCCAGCCGGATCGGTGCAGTGGGCTTCTGCTTCGGCGGCACCACGGTGCTGGAGCTGGCCCGTGCCGGTGCGCCGCTGGCCGGTGTGGTCAGCCTGCACGGCGGGCTGGGTTCGCCGCTGCCGGCGCAGGCCGGTGGCAGCCACCCGTCGGTGCTGGTGCTCAACGGCGCCGACGACAAGAGCGTGACCGCCGAGGACATCGCCGGTTTCCAGAAGGAAATGAACTCCGCCAAGGTCGACTGGGAATTCACCAACTACAGCGGTGCGGTGCACTGCTTCGCCGAGCGCGATGCCAACAGCCCGCCGGGCTGCCAGTACAACGAGCGCGCGGCCAAGCGCGCGTGGAAGGCGCTGGATGAGTTCTTCGAGGAGCGTTTCGAGAAACGCTGATCCGTGCCGCGGTAGTGCCGGCCGCTGGCCGGCAACCTCATGGCGCTGCGGATGTCATCGGAAATGCCGGCCAGCGGCCGGCACTACCGGATGCGGTCAATGCGAGCGCTGCACCGCGTAACGGGCCAGGCCACGCAGGGCGGCAACCGCATCGTTGTCGGCCAGACCGTCCAACGCGCGCTCGGCGGCTTCGGCATATTCCTCGGCACGCGCGCGGCTGTACTCCAGGCCGCCCGTGGCGCGGATCGCGGCCAGTACTTCCGGCATCGCCGAGGCATCGCCGTCCTGCACGATGGTGCGCAGGCGCTCGTGGGTGGCGTCGTCGGAGTGGGCCATCGCGTGGATCAGCGGCAGCGTGGCCTTGCCCTCGGCGAGGTCGTCGCCCAGGTTCTTGCCCAGTTCCTCGGCGTTGGCCGAGTAGTCCAGCACGTCGTCGGCGATCTGGAACGCGTAGCCCAGGTGCATGCCGTAGTCGAACAGGGCCTGCTGGGTGGCTTCATCCACGCCGCTTGCCAGCGCGCCCAGGCGGGTACCGGCAGCGAACAGCACCGCGGTCTTGCGCTCGATCACGCGCAAGTAGGCGGCTTCGTCGGTATCCGGGTTGTGCACGTGCAGCAGCTGCAGCACTTCACCCTCGGCGATGCGGTTGGTGGCATCGGCCAGGATCTGCATCACCGACATGCGCTCCAGCTCGACCATCAGCTGGAAGCTGCGCGAGTACAGGAAGTCGCCGACCAGCACGCTGGGTGCGTTGCCCCACAGCGCGTTGGCGGTGCTGCGGCCGCGGCGCAGGCTGGATTCGTCCACCACGTCATCGTGCAGCAGGGTGGAGGTGTGGATGAATTCGATGATCGCCGCCAGCTGGTGGTGGTCCGGGCCGGCCTGGCCGACCGCGTGGCCGGCAAGCATCACCAGCATCGGGCGCAGGCGTTTGCCGCCAGCGGAAATGATGTGGTCGGCGATCTGGTTGATCAGCACGACGTCCGAGGACAGCCGGCGCCGGATCAGGGCGTCGACGGCGGCCATGTCGGCCGCGGCAAGCGACTGGATCTGGGGCAGGCCCAGGGCGGGACGGGTGTCTTCGGTGATGGTCATGCGATCAGGCTTTCAGGCTCACCGCCGATTATAGGCGCTGGCCGTGAATTCGGGCGCAAACCGGCCCGAGCGGCATTTCCAGCCTGGCCGGCGCGGCCGCCCGCGTGAATACGTATGCAGGTTGCGCCATGCCCGGGAGGCCCCCGCTAAGCTTGCCGGATCAGGATTTCGGCCCGCTGCCGGCGGGTCCCGCATGCCCGGAGGGGGGCTGTCGATGTCGCACTATCCATGGTGGCGCGGAGCCGTCATCTACCAGATCTACCCGCGCAGCTACCTCGACGCCAACGGCGATGGGGTGGGCGACCTGCCGGGCATCATCGAGCGGCTGGACCACATCGCCGCGCTGGGCGTGGATGCGATCTGGATCTCGCCGTTCTTCAAGTCGCCGATGGCCGACTTCGGCTATGACATCGCCGACTACCGCGATGTCGACCCGCTGTTCGGCAGCCTGGACGACTTCGACCGCCTGCTGGCCAAGGCCCACGGCCTGGGCCTGAAGGTGATGATCGACCAGGTGTTGAGCCATACCTCGATCGAGCACGCCTGGTTCCGCGAGAGCCGCCAGGACCGCAGCAACCCGAAGGCGGACTGGTACGTCTGGGCCGACCCGCGTGAGGACGGCACCCCGCCCAACAACTGGCTGTCGCTGTTCGGCGGCTGCGCCTGGCAGTGGGAGCCGCGCCGCGAGCAGTACTACCTGCACAACTTCCTGGTCGACCAGCCGGACCTGAACTTCCATCACCCGGACGTGCAGCAGGCGACCCTGGACAACGTGCGCTTCTGGCTGGACCGCGGCGTGGATGGTTTCCGCCTGGATGCGATCAACTTCTGCTTCCACGACGCGCAGCTGCGTGACAACCCGGCCAAGCCCGCCGACAAGCGGGTGGGGCGCGGCTTCAGCCCGGACAATCCGTACGCCTACCAGTACCACTACTACAACAACACCCAGCCGGAGAACCTGCCGTTCCTGGAGCGCCTGCGCGCGCTGCTGGACGAGTACCCGGGGGCGGTCAGCCTGGGCGAGATCTCTTCGGAGGACTCGCTGGCCACCACGGCCGAGTACACCCGCGATGGCCGCCTGCACATGGGCTACAGCTTCGAGCTGCTGGTGGACGACTACAGCGCGGCCTACATCCGCGATACGGTCTCGCGCCTGGAAGCGGCGATGACCGAAGGCTGGCCGTGCTGGGCAGTTTCGAATCACGACGTGGAGCGGGCGGTCAGCCGCTGGGGCGGCCACCCGGCCGACCCGCGCCTGGCGCGGATGCTGGTGGCGATGCTGTGCTCGCTGCGCGGCTCGGTCTGCCTGTACCAGGGTGAAGAGCTGGGCCTGGCCGAGGCGGAGGTACCGTTCGAGGCCCTGCAGGACCCGTATGGCATCACCTTCTGGCCGAACTTCAAGGGCCGTGACGGCTGCCGTACCCCGTTGCCGTGGACCGATGCGCCGCTGGCCGGCTTCACCACCGGCCAGCCGTGGCTGCCGATCCCGGCCGAGCACCGCGCCGCGGCGGTAGCCGTGCAGGAACGCGACCCAGGCTCGGTCCTGGCCGCGTTCCGGGCGTACCTGGCCTGGCGGCATACCCAGCCGGTGCTCCTGCATGGCAGCATCCGATTCATCGAAAGTGCCGAGCCAGTGCTGCTGTTCGAGCGTATGCTTGCAGATGAAACCCTCCTGCTGGCCTTCAACCTGTCGGCCGAGGCGGTGAGCCATCCGCTGCCGCCGGGCAACTGGCAGCAGGTGGCGGTGCCGGGCCCGGAAGCGGGCACGGTGCAGGGCAATGAACTCCAGCTGCCGCCGCGTGCGGTGTATTGCGCCCGACGCAGCTGACCGTTTTCTCCGGTGGCGGTACTTGCGGGGACGGGGCCGAAGCGCCCCGTCCCTTTTTTGTGGGTGGGCTTCCGGCGAAAGGCATCCACGCATGGCGTGGATCTACGGGTTGGGGCGGCGCTGGGTAGATCCACGCCATGCGTTGATGTGCATTCGTGCAAAAGAAAACCCGCTGCCTGCGCAGCGGGTTTCCGATGAGTTGTTGCCGGCCAGCGGCCGGCACTACCCGGTCATGGTCAGAACTTGTAGTTCACGCCCAGCATGTAGGTGCGGCCCCATTCGATGTACTCCAGCGGGCGGTCCTTGCTGCCGGCGTAGGTGCGGTACGGCTCGTTGGTCAGGTTGCTGCCCTGCAGCAGCAGGGTCAGGCCACGCAGGGTGCTGCTGTCGCTGAAGGTGTAGCTGACCTGCGCATCGGTCACGTTCTCGCCGACGACGTAGCGCAGGCTGCGGTTGCCGTTGAAGTTGCCGATCTCACCGATGAAGTCCGAACGGCGGCGCTGGCTCACGCGTGCCTCGAAGCCACTGCGCTCGTAATAGGCGGTGAAGTTGTACACGCGCTTGGACAGGCCCGGCAGGCTGATCGGGTCACTACCCACGCTTGAGGCACTCTCCGGATCCAGGATGGTGATGTCGCTCTTGTTGAAGGTCGCGCTGGCCTGCACGCCGAAGCCACGCAGGCTGTCGGTCAGCATCTCCAGCGGGAACGATGCGGTCAGTTCCAGGCCCTTCAACGTGCCGCCCTTGCCGTTTTGCGGCGCGGAGAAGGTGCCGGTGGTCAGCACCGGCGCCGTCATGCCCGGCGGCGGCACGTAGCTGCCCAGCAGTGAAGTGAAGTCGTAGTTGTCGACCGACTGGGTGTAGACGTAGCTCTTCAGGTCCTTGTAGAAGATCGCGGCGGCCACGTAGGCCTTCTCGCCGAAGTACTTCTCATAGGACAGGTCCAGCGCGGTGGCACGCCACGGGTCCAGCAGCGGATTGCCGCCACTGCCGCCCGGCCGGCCGGTACCGGTGTCCACGCCGAACTCCAGGCCGGCGCGCATCTGGTCCACGCGCGGGCGCGCGACCTGCTTGGCGGCGGCGAAGCGCAGCGTCTGCTGGTGCGGGAACATGAAGGCCAGGTTCAAGCTCGGCAGCCAGTCGTTGTAGGTACGGCCGTTCGAATACGGCTGCACGTTGTTGCCGGCCGACTGCGAGCTGTCCCAGTAGCGCGAATCCGAACTCTGGTCGGTGTGCTGCATCTGCACGCCGATGTTGCCGCGCACGCCCACTTCACCGATGTCGGTGTTGATGTTCAGGCGCGCCCAGGCGGTGGTGATCTTCTCTTCGACCGTCCACGACTTGGGGATCAGGTAGTCCAGGTTGTCGACCGGATTGAAGGTCATGTAGCGGCCCACTGCGGCCGGTACGTTCCAGGCCGGGATGGTGCCCAGGCCGGCAAAGCCCAGGTCGACCGGGCGGTACTGCAGGTCCGAGGCGATGTTGGCGTCGCCCTGTGCGCCGAGCAGGATGTTGCCTTCGGACTGGGTCTTTACCTTGCGGCGGTCGGCGTAGTTCACACCGATGTCGATATCCGGCGCCCACGAGGCGATGGCATCGGGCAGGGCGATGGTGGCGGCCAGCTTGCCACCCTTCAGGCGATCTTCCACCTTCGGCACCTTGCCGTAGCCGGAACCGTAGATGGTGTTGGTCAGGAACAGGGCGTCGGGGTTGGAATAGTTCAGCCCCGGGCTGATCTGCGAGAACCCATCCTGGCGGATCGTCACGCCGATCGTATCCAGCTGCGGCATCGGGGTCAGCTGCAGGTTGTTTTCCAGGTTCAGCTCATCGCGCGTGGCCTTGGAGTAGTTCAGGTCGGCGACCAGCTTGACGCCGCCGAAGTTGAACTCGTTGTTCCAGCCGAACGCATCGATCTTGTCCTTGCGCTTGTTGTACATGCCGCGCACCAGCGGATACACGCCGCTGGCGGTACCGCCGGTGAACGAGCCGTTGGCGTTGATCTGCGGGTTGCTGACCAGCAGGCCCGGGGTGTAGTTGCCGTTGTAGTTGCTGAGGTTCAGCTCGAACTGGTTGGCGGTGTCGATCTGCTCGGCTTCGGTGTGGAACGCATCGAAGGTGCTGGTCCAGCTGTTGTTCGGGCGGAACTGGATGGTGGCCATCACGCCGTCGCGCTTGTTGTTGCCGGTGCGGCGCAGCGCCTTGATGCCATCGGAGAAGTAGGTGCCGGCGGCAACGCCAGGACGGTTGCCCTTGTCGGTGTGCTCGGTGGTCCACGGCTCGTACAGGCCGACCTGGTTCTCCTGGATCGGCATGTCGCTGTGCGCGTAGCCGATGGCGATGCCCAGGGTCTTGTCCAGGAACTGGTCGATGTAGCTTGCACTGAAGCGGTTGCCATACGGATCGACGTTGGCAGCGCGGCCCAGCGAACTCTTCTGGTAACGGCCGCTGACGGCGATCACGCGCTCGCCGAAGCTGAGCGGGCGTGCGGTCTGCATGTCGATGGTACCGGACAGGCCCTGGCCGACCAGCGCGGCATCCGGGGTCTTGTACACGGTCACGCCGTTGACCAGCTCGGACGGGTACTGGTCGAACTCAACGCCGCGGTTGTCGCCGGTGCTGACCACTTCCCGGCCATTGAGCAGGGTGGTGGCGAAGTCCGGCGACAGGCCGCGCACGCTGATCACCTGCGCACGGCCCGCCACACGCTGGGCTGCCAGGCCGGGCAGGCGCGAGATGGATTCGGCGATGCTGACGTCTGGCAGCTTGCCGATGTCTTCGGCAGAAATCGCTTCGACCACCGAGGTGGCGTCCTGCTTGACCGCGATCGCGCTCTCGATGCCGCGGCGGATGCCGGTGACCTGCACCGTATCCAGGTTGGTGGCGGCGGTGCCGGCCGGCGTGGTGGTGCTCTGCGTGGACTGTGCCGACGCCAGCGTCGGCGCCAGGACAACGGCCAGCGCGATGCTCAGCGCGCTGCGCTTGTGGTTCAACATTTTCCCCTCCCAGGCAATGTTGCAGATCGATTCGTGGACGTCCCGGCGTGACCGTGGACGTGCGACGCGGTGGCCGCTGTCGTCGCCGCTATGGTAGGCAGCGCGTTCTTCGCGGGAATCACCCTGCATACGTATTCAATGGCGTTTGCAGGGTTGTAATCGCTTTCAAGTACCTCGTGCGGTAGTGCCGGCCGCCGGCCGGCAATCACGATCACCGGGTTGCCGGCCAGCGGCCGGCACTACCGGTGCATTCAAAGCGGCGTGAAACGAATGGCCTGCCCACCACCTGGTGCCAGCACCAGCGTCAGTGCATCGGCGCTGGTCACCTCGCGGGTTTCACGCAGGAACGCGAACGGATTGCTGCGGAAATCCGCGCCCTCGCCATCGCGGTAGATCTCGGCGCGATAGCGCACGCCTGGCTCCAGGAAGCCCAGCGACACCGGCAGCACGCGGCCGTGTTCATCCGTGATGCTGCCAAGGAACCAGTCGCGGCTGTTGCGGTCGCGGCGCACGATCGTCACGTAGTCGCCCACTTCGCCATCAAGCACCCGGCTCTGCTCCCAGTCCACCGCGACGTCCTCGATGAAGCGGAACGCCTCGCGATGCTGCAGGTAGTGCTCGGGCAGGTCGGCGGCCATCTGGATCGGGCTGTACAGCACCACGTACAGCGCCAGCTGGCGGGCCAGCGTGCTGGGAATGGCCTGGCCGTGGCGGCCCTTCAGGCTGAGGATGCCGGGGGTGTAATCCATCGGCCCGGCCAGCATGCGGGTGAACACCAGGTTGACCTCGTGCTCCGGTGGGTTGGGCGGCTGGCCCCAGGCGTTGTACTCCATGCCGCGCGCGCCTTCGCGCGAGATCCAGTTGGGGTAGGTGCGGCGCAGGCCGGTGTCCTTGATCGGCTCATGCGGGTTCACCGACAGGTGCCGGCGCGCGGCCTCCTGCACCACCTTCAGGTGGTGGCGGGCCATGAATTGGCCGTCGTGCCACTCGCGCCACAGCGGGCCACCGGCCGGATTGAGGCGGTCGACCTGGCCGTCGTCGCAGACGTAGCCGGTCTTGAACTGGTCCACGCCCAGCCGCGCATACAGGTCCAGTGCGGCACCCAGCTGGTCCTCGTAATGCTCGATGGCACAGCCGGTCTCGTGGTGGCCGATCAGATGCACGCCCTTCTTCAGGCCATACGCTGACAGCGCTTCGATATCGAAGTCCGGCGTGGCGCGCGTGAAGTCGAAGTCGTAGCCGTTGCCGACCCAGTTGCCATCCCAGCCCGGGTTCCAGCCTTCCACCAGTACGCCACGGAAGCCGTGTGCGGCGGCGAAGTCGATCACCTTCTTCGTCCTGGCAGTGGTGGCCGCGTGCTTCGGGCCGGTCGCCCAGCTCTCATTGTCCAGGTGCATCGACCACCACACGCCCAGGTACTTGGCCGGCTTCACCCAGCTCACATCGCCCAGCGCATTGGGCTCGTTGAGGTTGAGGATCAGGTCCGATTCGACCAGGCCTCCGGCGCGGTCGGCGATCTGCAGCGTGCGCCAGGGCGTGGCAAAGGGCAGGGCACGGCGCACCTTCCAGCCTTCGGCGGAGGGCGACAGCTGCGCGCGCAGGCGTTGTCCTTCCGTGCGGCGCAGCCACATCCCGGCATAGTCCACCAGCGCGGCCTCGTGGATCGCCACGTGCAGGCCATCGCGGCTGCGCAGGGTCATCGGCGTATGCACCAGCGGCACCTCGCGCAGTGGCGTGCGCTGGTACAGGTATTCGTAGTGGATCGGTTCGCCGGCGGGAATCCACCAGGCGGTGGAATCCTGCGCGATGGCGAACTCGGTCAGCTCGTCATCGATGATCGCTTCGTGCAGGTTCGGCTGCTCGGGGAACACATAGCGGAAGCCAACGCCATCGTCGTAGACGCGGAACACCACGTCCAGCCGCCGCTTGCTGCCGGTGGTTTCGGCCAGCTGTACGGTCAGCTCGTTGAAGTGGTTGCGGGTGAGCCGGCGCTCGCCCCACGGCTGCTCCCAGCGGTCATCGACGCTGCGCCGCTGCTGGCCAAGCAGGGCGAAATCGCGGTCCAGGCGGCCGTCACGCAGGGCGAAGCCGAGCTTCGAATCCTCCACCACGGGCTCGTCGAAACGCTCGACGCGATAGCGGGCTGTGCCGCCGTCCAGCACGAGACTGACCTTGAGTATCTTGCCCGGTGACTCGACGCTGGCCACCTGTGGCGTGGCCTGTGCCAGCGTGGCCCAGACCAGCAGGGCCAGACCGAGCAGGTGCGCGATTGCCGCGCGTACAGCAGTGGGTGACATCGGCAGTTCCCCTCCCAAGGCGTCGTTGGCAGACCCGGACCATAAGCCAGTGCGGCAGGCGCGCTACCGCGTGGCGCCATGAATACGTATGCAGATGGACGCAGCCGACAGCCCCGCGTCTACCATGGGGCCAAGGCACCTTGAGGGAGGGGCCGCGCCCGTCCACCGGCAATGGTGGTGCGGACCTACAACGCGTGCAGAGAGGGAGGGAGGCCGACGGGCGCAAGCCGGTCCGCCGCTTCGATGCTGAAGATCATTTGCCTGACCGCTGCCCTGGGGGCAGCGCTGGGATCGACCGCGCAGGCGGCCGACCTGCAATTCGACGGCCGCCATGCGCGTGCCGAAGCCGCTGCCAAGGGCAGCTTCGTGCTGCATGCGCCGAAGGGCACAGTGCAGATCGCAGCCGCACCGATGCGCAGCCAGACCGGCAGCGTGATGTTCGATGCGCTGTTCGCGCTGGCCCAGCAGGAGATGGACCAGGACCGCGTGGATGCGATCCGCGATCCTGCGTTCGACGAAGGCCGGCCGGTGCCGTGCGAGTGCTTCCAGACCGGCGCGCGCTGGCCCTACGTGTGGACCCGCGATGTCAGCTTCGCCGCCGACCTGGCGCTGGCGCGGCTGGATCCGCAGCGCACCCGGCAGTCGCTGCAGTTCAAGCTGTCGGCGGCCCGCGATGGCCATACGCCCGGCCTGTTCGTCGCTCAGGACACCGGTTCCGGCGGCAGCTGGCCGATCAGCAGCGACCGCGTGGTGTGGTTCCTCGCCGCACGCCACCTGCTGGACGACCGCGCATTCGCCGACCAGGTCTGGCAGGCACTGCAGGGTACGCTGGCGCAGGACCGCGCGATGGTGTTCGACGCGCAGATGGGCCTGTACCGTGGCGAGACCTCGTTCCTGGACTGGCGCGAGCAGACCTATCCGGACTGGACCCGTGAGGACGTGCGCTTCATCGGTGACTCCTACGCACTGTCCACCAACGTGCTGCACTACCAGGCGCTGCGCCTGGCCGAGCGGCTGGCCGGCCAGCACGGCGACGCCCGCGCGGCCGACTACGAGGCGTGGGCTGATGCGTTGGCGCAGCAGATCGATGCACGTTTCTGGCGCGAGGATATCGGCCAGTACATGAGCTATATCGGCGAAGCCGCGCACCCGGTGCCGTACGCCAAGGTCGATCTGCTCGGCCTATCGCTGGGCATCCTGGCCGAGGTGCTGCCACCCGAGCGCGCGCGCCGCGCACTGGCTGCCTATCCGATGGGGCCGGCCGGCAGCCCGGTGGTGTGGCCGCAGGAGGCGCAGCAGCCGATCTACCACAACCGCGCGATCTGGCCGTTCGTCAGCGCCTATTCGCTGCGTGCCGCGCGCCAGCTGGACGATGCGCCGCGCATCGCCGCCGAGATCCGTTCGCTGATGCAGGGCGCCGCGCTGGCCGGTTCCAACATGGAAAACTACGAGCTGGTCAGCCAGGCCGTGCATGTTGACGAGGGCGCGCTGAGCGGCCCGGTGGTCAACTCCGAACGCCAGCTGTGGTCGGTCGCCGGCTATCTGTCGATGGTGGTCGAGGGCGTGTTCGGCGTGCAGGACGATGGCCGTGTGCAGCCCAAGTTGCCGGCGGTGCTGGTACCGGAGCTGTTCGGCAGCCAGCGCAGCATCCGTCTGGACGCTGCGGGCAGACGCTACGTGCTGGAGCGCCCGAAGCAGCTGGGTGATGGATTGCTGGTAGCGGGCAAGGTGAAGACGCGCGGTGCCACCACCACCGTGCAGCTGGTCCCCGCCGCCGCGGCGCCACGCAGCGAGGTGATGACGGCCGACGCCAATGCACGCGCACCGGCCACGCCGGCCGCACCGCAGGCGCGACGCAAGGGCAGGGGCTGGAGCGTCGCGGTCGCTGCCGACCAGGTGCTGTGGCAGGACGGTCGGGCGCTCACCGCCCGCAATGGCGAGGCACGCATCAGCGACGACGGCCTGCAGCATTGCCTCAGCCTTACCCGGCGCGACGGCGCATTGGAATCGCTGCACAGCCCGACGGTCTGCGTCGGTCCGCAGCAGGCGCTGAAGGGCGCGCAGCGCTGGCAGTTCAGCTCGGCCAGGGCCGGGCAGGTGCGCCTGCGCCTGCAGTACCGCAATCCGAACGGGCCGATCAACACGGGCGTCACCGCCGCGGTGAAGCAGCTGGTGCTGCAGTGCCCGGGCATTCCCCAGCAGCGGCGGACGGTCACGCTGCCGCACAGCGTGGCCGTGCAGGACTCGACCTCGGCGACGTTCACCGTGGCCAAGGGCCGGTGTTCGGTCGTGCTTGAGGAAGGCTTCAACATGAGCGCGCTGCAACACTTCGCGCACTACACCGGGGGCAAGGGCGGCCGCGACGGCGTGCTCAACCAGGCCCAGGTGCAGGCGCTGACGGTGGCGCCGGTGGCTGCGGCAGAGGGCGCACGATGAATCGCACGGCCAAGCCGCAGCTGTCGTTCTGGCAGATCTGGAACATGTGTTTCGGCTTCCTCGGCATCCAGTTCGGCTTCGCCCTGCAGAACGCAAATGCCAGCCGCATCTTCGAGACCCTGGGCGCGGACATCGACGCGGTGCCAGGGTTGTGGATCGCGGCGCCGCTGACGGGCCTGCTGGTGCAGCCGGTGATCGGCTACCTGTCCGACCGCACTTGGACGCGCTGGGGGCGCCGCCGTCCGTTCTTCATGATCGGTGCGGTGCTGACCACGCTGGCGCTGCTGGTGATGCCGAACTCGCCGACGCTGTGGATCGCGGCTGGCACGTTGTGGGTGCTGGATGCCTCGATCAACGTGTCGATGGAACCGTTCCGCGCCTTCGTCGGCGACCAGCTGGCGCCACGCCAGCGTCCAGCCGGCTACGCGATGCAGAGTTTCTTCATCGGCGTGGGCGCCATCGTTGCCAGCTTCCTGCCGTTCATCCTGGCCCACTTCGGGGTCGCCAATACGGCCGCCGCCGGTGAGGTGCCGGACACCGTGCGCTATGCGTTCTACTTCGGCGCGGTGGTGCTGCTGGCGGCGATCACCTGGACGGTGGTCAGCACCCGCGAGTACTCACCGGCAGAGCTGGCCGGGTTCGATGATGCCGAGCCGCCGGCACATCACGCGGCGGCGACGATCAGCGGTCCGGCCCCCTGGGCACAGGTGGCCATATGGCTGGGGCTGGGCGTGCTGCTGGCGCTGCTGATCGCGTGGCGGCAGGGCGACAGGATGCTGTATGTGCTGGCTGGCCTGTGTGCCGGCCATGGCCTGCTGCTGGCGCTCGCGCGCACGTTGCCGGCCACGCACATGCTGGCCGCCATCGTCGGCGACCTGCGCGCGATGCCGGTCACCATGCGGCGGCTGGCGTGGGTGCAGTTCTTCTCGTGGTTCGCGCTGTTTGCGATGTGGATCTACACCACTGCAGCAGTGGCCAGCGCCCACTTCGGTTCGACCGAACCGGAGTCGGCGGCCTACAACGAGGGTGCCAACTGGGTGGGGGTGCTGTTTGGCGCCTATAACGGTTTCGCCGCGTTGGCGGCGGTGCTGATTCCGCTGATGGTGCGCATGATCGGCCTGCGCTGGAGCCACCTGGTCAACCTGTGGCTGGGCGGTGCCGGGCTGGTCTCGCTGATGTTCATCCGCGACCCGCACTGGCTGCTGCTGTCGATGGTCGGCGTCGGCTTCGCCTGGGCGTCCATTCTCTCGCTGCCCTATGCACTGCTGTCCGACAGCGTACCGGCATCGAAGATGGGCGTGTACATGGGCATCTTCAATTTCTTCATCGTGATCCCGCAGCTGGTCGCCGCCAGTGCGCTCGGCTTCGCCCTGCGTACGTTGCTGGGTGGCCAGCCGATGCATGTACTGGTGCTGGGCGGCTGCAGCCTGTTCATCGCCGGCCTGTGCGTGCTGTGGGTTCCGTCCCGTCCGGAGGTGGTGTGATGCGTGGTGCGCTGTCTGTTGCTGTTTCCCTGGTACTGCTGGCCGGCCATGCGGCGGCCGCGCCGCGCCCGGACTATGTGGGCACCACCGAGCCGTTTGCCAGTGATGCGGTGTACTTCGTGGTCACCGACCGCTTCGTCAACGGCGATCCGTCCAACGACCATCGCGACCAGGGCGGCACGCATCGCACCTTCGATATTCCGGTGCCGTGCCCGGACAAGGTGGACGGCAACATCGGCTATCTCGGCGGCGACTTCCGCGGCGTGCTCGACAACGCACAGTACATCCGCAACCTCGGCTTCGGCGCGGTGTGGATTACCCCCATCGTCGACAACCCGGACGAGGCGTTCACCGGCAGCAAGCCGATCAGCTGCACCAGCACGCTGACCGATCGCGGCAAGACCGGCTACCACGGCTACTGGGGCATCAACTTCTACAAACTCGACGAGCACCTGCCCAGCAAGGACCTGGACTTTGCCGGGCTGACCAAGGGCCTGCACGGTGCTGGCCTGAAGGTGGTGCTGGACATCGTCGGCAACCACGGTTCGCCGGCCTGGACCATGCCGATACGGCAGCCGCAGTTCGGCCAGATCTTCGACAAGGACGGAACGCTGATCGCTGACCACCAGAACCTGCCACCGCAGAAGCTGGATCCGAAGCACAACCCGCTGCACGCGTTCTACAACAATATCGGCCCGGTCGACAGCAAGGACGGTTCGATCTTCGACGGCAACCTCGCCGAACTGTCCGACTTCAACCAGGACAATCCGGCGGTGATGGACTATCTGGTCGGCGCTTACCTGCAGTGGACCGCGCAGGGCGTGGACGCGCTGCGCATCGACACCATCGGCTGGCTGCCGCACCCGTGGTGGCATGCCTTCGTCAAACGCATCCGCGCCGAGCACCCGGGCATGTTCATGTTCGGCGAAGCGTTCGATTACGATGCCGCACGCATTGCCGAGCACACCTGGCCGGCCAACGCCAACGTCAGCGTGCTCGATTTCCCGTTGCGCGGCGCACTGGAACAGACCTTCGGCACCGCCGGCAAGGGCTTTGAAACCCTGGCCGAGCCGCTGCACCTGAGCGGTGGCCCGTACGCCAATCCGTACGAGTTGATGAGCTTCTACGACAACCACGACATGCCGCGCCTGCAGGCCAGCGACAACGGCTTCATCGATGCGCACAACTGGTTGTTCACCGCGCGCGGCATTCCGGTGGTCTATTACGGCTCGGAAACCGGCTTCATGCGTGGTCGCGCCGAGCATGCCGGCAATCGTGCCTACTTCGGCCAGCCGCGTGTGGATGCTGCGCCGCAGAGCCCGATCTTCGCGCCGCTGCAGCGCATCGCCAGGCTGCGCGCAGCCACCCCGGCGCTGCAGCGCGGCCTGCAGGTCAACGAGCGCCTGCAGGGTGATGAGGCAGTGTTCTTCCGCGTGCTGCAGCACGGCGAAGTGGCGCAGACCGCGCTGGTGCTGCTGAACAAGGGCGACCAGGCGAGGACCTTCACCGTGGCGCGTTACGTCCAGAACGGCCGCTGGCGCGACGCGCTGGAGGGAGGTTCGTTGCGGGTGGACGGCTCGCTGAAGGCCGAAGTGCCCGCGCACGGAGTGAAGGTCTACGTGCTGGATGCCGCCGTGCAGCAGCCGGCGCTGCAGGCCGAGCTGGACAAGGCGATGGCCGACCAGAAGGCACGGGACCAGCGGCTGGGACGGTAGTGCCGGCCGCTGGCCGGCACCCCTTGAATCCACGGCACCTGCAGATGCCGGCCAGCGGCCGGCACTACCGGGTTCGGCCGCATCCGGCACAATAGGCACCCCTCACGCCCCGCCGTACCGCCATGACCGACCTCGCCCCGCAGACCCCGATCGAAACCCTGCTGAAGGCGGCGATGGATGGGGCCGTGCCGATCCGCGCCTTCATGGAGGCCTTCGTCGCCTCCGAAGTGGTGCTGCTGACCGGCAGCCTGGTGACTCCCGATGGCAGTGGCTTCGACCCGCTGCTGTTCGACAAGCAGGGCACCCTCCATGTGGCCGTGTTCACCGACCCGTCGCGGGTGGGCATCTACAGCCAGCAGGCCGAACACCAGATCCGCTGGCTGATGCTGGATGTACTGCGCCGCGTGCCGGGTGGCTACGGCGTGGTGATCAACCCGGGTACTTCGCTGGGCTTCGAGATCTCGCCCAGCGGCATCGGCGAGATCCTGAAGGACTTCGCCCAGCGCTGAGCGGTCACCGCGCTATATTTGTAGAGTCGAGCCATGCTCAACTGCCTTTCGCGCAGTGCGAGATCAGTCGAGCATGGCTTGTATGTTCCTCCCGGCTCCTACGCGGTATGTAGGAGCCAGGGTGGAGGGACCGTCAACATGTTATCTGCGGGTACCAGCCGACAGACGAGTCGAGCGATCCCCATCCCGCACCTTAACGTCGATAAAGGATCTAGCGGCCTTTGAGGACCGCCGATGTAGGCAAGCCAACGTGGTGCGGTACCACCCCAGCCCTTCAACAATAGCTGGGAGTTGCGCAGATGTCAGATCGTTTCGCCGTCGGTATTGATGCCGATTCACAGACCCTGGTGGTGGCCTACTACGGCACCAAGGGCAGCGCCCGCATCGCCAATTCAGCGTCGGCCATCACTAAGTGGCTGTCCGCTCTGCCGGCCAGGTCTCGCATTGGAGTGGAGGCAACCAATCGCTACCACGAACTTGTGGTTCAAGCTGCCCAGAAGGCCGGCCATGCCGTCTTTGTGCTCAATCCGCGCGACGTCAAACACTACGCCAAGGGCGTGGCTTGCCGCGGTAAGACCGACGCTGGCGACGCCCAGGTCATTGCGCGTTACATCGCCAAGGAGGCCGACAATCTGCACGAGCATGTCGCCCGTTCGCCTGCACAGGAGCGGCTGCACGTGCTTCTGCAGCAGCGCGATAGTCTGGTGCGGAACAAGGCAACGCTCCATCTTTCCCAGGGGACGGACGCGGCTGACTCAGCCATCTTCGGGCGCATTTTCAGTGGCCTGAAGGAGGCGATTGCGATGCTGGACCGGGAAATCCAACGACTCTGCCGCAGCGGCGAACAGAGCGATCTGTATCGACGGATCATGACCATCCCGGGGATCGGGCCGACGGTGGCTGCCTTTGTCACCCATCACATCACCCGCTGGCCGCTGGCCAGCTCAGACGCTTGGGTGGCCTGCACCGGTCTGGATCCGCGACCCAACGAATCCGGCGCACGGATCGGCCGCCGCCGTTTGTCCAAGCGAGGCAACGCCGGCCTGCGTCAAATCCTCTACATGGCGGCCATGGGCCTGACCCGATCCAAAGGCGGCAAGCCCCTCTACCTGGCCATCCGCGAGCGCGGACACAGCAGCACCGCCAGTTTCAACATTCTGGCCAGAAAACTGGCCAGGATCGCTTGGGGCGTCTTCAAGAGCGGTCGGGACTTTGACCCGGCCATGCTGAAAGTGGGTCAAGCCTGCTTCCAGCAGGCTTGACCACGAACATAGGATCTCGACTCTACAGAACGCTTCCCCATCGAGGCATTGCCATGGAATTCAGGGTGCTACCCGCCGATGCATTGGAACGGCAGCAGTTGGCCCGGTGGTACCACGCCGAATGGGGCCGCGACGCTGGCCTGTCGCTGGAACAGGAACTTCAGCGGCTGAACCCGCCACAGGATGCCGAAGGCTTTCCGCATCTGATTGCCGCCTTCGATGACGGTCAGGTGGTCGGTGCGGTGCAGCTCAAGCGCCGGGAGATGCAGGCCTTCCCGCAGTACGAGCACTGGCTCGGCAGCGTGTTCGTGGCCGAAAGTCATCGCGGGCGTGGGCTGGCTGGCGGCCTGGTCGAGCAGGCCGCGGCGCAGGCGGTGCGGATGGGTGTGTCCGATCTGTACCTGCAGACCGAGGCCCTGGATGGTGGACTGTATGCACGGCTCGGCTGGAATCCCCTGCAGGAAATCGACAACCGCCACTATCGTGTGCTGGTGATGGTGCGCAGGTTAGCCGCATGAACGCACCGGCATCCTCGCGCCATTCCCGCTCCGCGCTGATCTTCCTGATCGCGGCCATCGTCGCCGCGCTGGTGTCCATGCCCGTGCTGCGTGCGGTGGGCATGGTGCTGTGGCCGGTGTTCGTCATTGCCTGGCTGATCAACCTGGGCGCGGCCTGGCATCTGGCGCAGTGGGCACGTCAGCAGGGCCGTTCGGCGTGGGCCTACGGATTACCGGCCGCGCTCGGTACCGTCGCCTCGATCGTGGTGTATGTGCTGTTGGCGTTGCTGGGGCCCAAGTCCCCGGTGCGCTGAACCTTCGCGGCTGTCGTGGACAATGTGCCGAGCATGGCTCGGCACTACAGCAAGGCCGAGCCAAGCCCGCACGTGTTGCAAGGAGCGCCGGCGCATCAGCCGGCGCCCCGTTGCCTCACATCGTCACCTTGCGCCGGTTGTCATCGCTCACCCGGTCGATCAGCTTGTTGTACGGGTCGAAGCCTGCTTCATCAGGCTTTTCATCCACCGTCACCGTGATCTTCGGCGTGGCGCTGGTGATGTGATGGCGCTGCAGGTACAGCACCTTCTGGTCGCGCTCCTTGCCCGACGGCCCGTTGGCGAACACGCCGACCTCGACCCAGTCATCCATCTTCGCGTCGCTCTCCTTGCCCTTGCCATCGGCGTACTGCTTGGCGGCGTGCAGGTCCAGGGTCACGTCGTAGCGGCCGTCATCGCGCTTGCGGGCGCTGGCGGCCATCACCCGGTTGTCGTAGAAGCTGATCTTCTCGAACAGGTCGGTGACCAGCTGCTGGCGGTCAGCCGGGGTCTCGGCACGGATGTAGCCCAGCAGCTCGCGTGAGGTGGTGTATGGCGGCTGCTGGTAGCCCTTGTCCTGCAGGAAGCGCTTCAAGGCACGGTTCAGCGCCTGCTCGCCGATTTCCTCGCGCAGCCGGTAGAACACCAGCGAACCCTTCTGGTAGTGGATGTACTGCTGGTTCTCCACGCGTTCCAGCGGCTGTTCCTCGATGGCTTCGCCACCGCGGCCGGAGAGGTAGCCGTCCAGCTCGCGCTTGAGGAACTGGCGCATGTGCTGGCGACCGTACTCCTGCTCCATGACCATCAGTGCCGAGTACTGTGACAGCGACTCGGACAGCATGGTCGCGCCCTGTACGTTGGCGCCGATCACCTGGTGCGCCCACCACTGGTGCGCGATCTCGTGCGCGGTCACGTAGAACACGTAGTCCACCTTGTCCGGGTCACGCAGGTCGGCGATGAAGCCGATGGCCTCGGAGTAGGGAATGGTGTTGGCGAACGACTGCGCGAAGCGGGCATAGCCCGGAAACTCGATGATGCGCACCTGGCGGTGCTGGTACGGGGTGAAGTTCGCCTCGTAGTAGGCCAGCGACTTCTGCACCGCTTCGATCATCCGGTCCACGTTGTAGCCGTGCGCCGGATCGAAGTAGACCTCGATCGGAATGTCCTTGTACGTCGCCCTGCGCACCTCCCAGCGTGCCGAAAGATAGGCGTAGAAGTTCAGCATCGGCCGGTCCATGGCATAGCTGAAGCAGCGTCGGCCATTCACCGTGGTCTTCCGCTGCAGATAGCCCGGCGCCAGCGCTACCTGGTCCGGTGCGGTGCAGACCGTGGTGCGGAAGTCGAGCCAGTCTGCGTCGTTGGAGATGTAGGTGTTGGCGCGCGCGGCTTCGTCTTCCAGCTTGGGCATGCGCCGGGGTTCGCCGAGGCCGCGCTTGCGGCGCTCGTTGCGGTCGCTGATCTCGGCCCCCTCGTTGTAACCGAACGAGGGCAGCACGCGGCTGTTGAAGAAGGTGCCGTTGTCGACGATGTTGCTCGGCGCCAGCCCGGCGGTGATGCCATTGGGCTTCTGCACCACCCGGAAGTGCACGTTGCGGCTTTCACCTGGCTGCAGTGGCGTGGCCAGGCGGTAGATGCGGTAGCCAAGGTCGGCGTCATGCATCGACAGGGTTTGCCCACCCAGGTCAACCGCGACCAGCTGCTTGTCGTCGCCCATCGAGAGATGCACGTCCTGGATCGGCACGGCATGCGTGTTGCGCACCGTCCAGTTCGCGTCGATCACCATCGACTGCGATTCCGGGAACAGGTCCACGCGGTTGTCCACCGCCACGACGCGCGGCTGCGGCAGGGCGCGGTACTTCGATAGTTCGCGTTCGTAGCGGGCCTGCAGGTCCAGCTGCCGGTCGGGCGCGATGAACTCGTTGCGGATGTTGGTGCTCCAGTACAGCCAGCCACCCACGCCGATGAAGGCCAGTGCCGCCAGCCCGGCGAAAGCACCGGTGGGGCCGCGCAGGCGACGGCCGGCCAGTGCCAGGCGCTGGCGCAGCCCCTGGCTGACACCGCGTACCCAGAATGCGGAGGCCAGGCACATCAGCGCCAGCAGGAACAGCGCCCAGTAGCCCTGGAACGCCAGCTGCCCCGGCAGGAAGTGGCCGTAGCCGTTCATGTCCGAATAGGGCGCGTTGGGCCAGCTGCCGAAGTTGTACAGGTGCTGCGTGTAGTCGAGCAGGCCGAGCACGCCCTGGCCGATCATCACCACGATCAGCAGTGCGTAACCGACGAACTTGTTGTTGGTGAGTACCTGCAGCACCAGTGCCAGGCCACCCATCAGGATGTAGACCACCGAATCCAGCGCCAGGCTGCGCAGGTACAGCAGCGGCTCCAGATGCGTGTAGCCCTTGGCCAGCTGTACGCCAATCGCGGCCACTGCACCGGCCGCCTGGAAGCAGACGATCACCGCCAGTAGTGCGGTGAACTTGGCCAGCAGCGGCACCCAGTTCGGCACCGGCATGGCATCGGTCACTTCGTTGATGCGCGCGCTGCGTTCCTTCCAGACCAGCTCGCCGGCGAAGAACAGCACGATGATCACCAGCAGCCAGCTGAAGGCGCCCTGCAATCCCATGATCATCTGCGAGGTGACCGGCCAGATCGGGGTGCCGTACAGCGTCTGCCGGAACAGTGCGCTGGGCAGGAAGTTGGTCAGGCCCAGTACCAGCAGCACGATGAACGGCACGCTGCGCAGGACGCCGCGCGTATCGAAGCGCACCTGGCGCAGGAACTGCCGCCACGCGGTGGTGGCGGTGAACGCCGGTACCACGCGCGGCAGCGTTGCGCGGGTCGGGCGGGCGGCGCTGGCGTCGGCAGCCGGCTGCGACTGCCTGCGGCCCCAGCGACGGCGGCCGCTGCCGCTGCGCTCGGTACGGAACAGCGCGAAGGTGGCGGCGAACAGCGCGGCGGCCACGCCCAGCCACAGGACGCGGTTGGCCAGCAGATAGCCGGTCAGTGCGGGAATACCACTGTTGCGCTCGGCGGTGGACCAGTAGCGGATGGTGCGGCTCAGTGCGCGCATGCCCAGCGGCTCGCTCAGCACGGCGATCCACGTGTTGTCGATGTCGCGCAGCAGGGCTGCACTGACGCCATACAGTACGAGGTAGGCCACCAGGCCGATGTAGACCCACAGGATCGAACGGGTCAGCGCCGCCAGCAGTGACAGCAATGCCGTGGTGAACAACAGGTTGGGAATGATGATGACCGCGAACGTCCAGGCATAGCCCCGCCAGCTGATCGGCCCCATGCGTTGGGGGTCGACCCACGGCATGAACGGCGCCAGCCACAGGCCGAACGCAATCACAACGTAGACCAGCAGGCCGGCGGCAAGGGCGGCGGCGATACGCCCGGCCAGGTAGTCGCGGCGCTTCACCGGGCTGGCGAAGATCAGTTCGGCGGTGCCGAGTTCGAAGTCACGCAGCAGCGCATTGCTGACGAACAGCGCAGTGACCAGCATGCCGAGCAGGGTGAAGATGCCCAGCATCTGCGCGATCACGGTGGGCGCGTTGCCGTGTACGTTGCCGCTGCCGCCACCGATCTGTACGGCGTCGCTGGAAGCGGCGGCGAAGGCGAGCAGGGCGAACAGCCCGGCCAGCAGCCACAGCAGCGGAGAACGCAACTGCTCGCGCAGTTCGAAACGGAAGAAGTTGAGGATCATGGCGTGCTCCGCTCAGGCTGCCGCGCGGGCACGGGCCTGCAGGCGCAGGCGCTGGAAATACACGTCCTCAAGGTCGGGTGCCACGGCCGCAAAGCCGTCACCGGGGTCGTTGGCGCTGTGCACATGGATCACCGGACGGCCACCGAGCAGGCGGGTCGACAGCACCACGTAGCGTGCTTCATGGTCGGCCAGCTCCGAAGGATCGACCTGCTTGCGCCAGACCTGGTGCTGCAGGGCGTCGATGGCCTCGGCAGGACGGCCGGTGAGCAGTACCTGGCCCTTGTTCATGATCGCCATCGTCGGGCACAGGTCGGTCACGTCCTCGACGATGTGGGTCGACAGGATCACCGCCACGTTCTCGCCGATCGCCGCCAGCAGGTTGAGGAAGCGGTTGCGTTCCTCCGGGTCGAGGCCGGCGGTGGGTTCATCGACGATCACCAGCCGCGGGTCACCCAGCAGTGCCTGGGCAATGCCGAAGCGCTGGCGCATGCCGCCGGAGTAGGTGCCGAGCTTGCGCTTGCGCGCGTCCCACAGGTTCACCTGCTGCAGCAGCCCATCGACCACCTCGCGGCGCTGCGCACGCTGGGTCAGGCCCTTCAGCACCGCGAAATGCTCCAGCAGGTCCAGCGCGCTGACCTTCGGGTAGACGCCGAAGTCCTGCGGCAGGTAGCCCAGCCGACGGCGCACCGCGTCCTTGTCGCGCAGCACGTCGATCGACGCCTCACCCGGAATGCTGAGGGTGGCCGTGCCACTGTCGGCCTCCTGCAGGGTCGACAGCGTGCGCATCAGCGAGGACTTGCCGGCGCCGTTCGGGCCGAGCAGGCCGAACATGCCGCGCGGGATGTCCAGGGTGACGTTGTTGAGGGCATGCACGCCGTTGGCGTACGTCTTGGACAGCGAATCGATCTTCAGCATGCGACGTACACCTTTCCCTGGGCGATGTCTGCGCGTTATCCGCGCATCGGCGTCCGTGCGCATCCGCCGTTGGTCATGGGGGGAGAATCCGGCCGTCGTGCGTTGGCCGGCGCACCGGCCCTGCGGGTGCCTACCCGCGCAGCGACGATTCCCGTACCACCAGCTTCACCGGGATGCTCTGGCTGTCCACCGGCTGCCGCCCGATCAGTGCCAGCAGGCGCTCCACCAGCAGCTGGCCGGCCTGCTTGGTGTCCTGCTGCACGGTGGTCAGCGCCGGGGACACCGAAGCCGCCAGCGGGATGTCGTCGAAGCCGGTTACTGCCACGTCCTGCGGCACTCGTCGGCCGGCCTCGCGCAGGGCGCGCATCGCGCCGATGGCAATCAGGTCGCTGGCCGCGCAGATCGCATCGATCGGTTCGCCGCGCGCCAGCAGCGCCTGGCAGGCCTCCTGGCCGGAGGCTTCAGTGGTGATCGCATCGTGCTGCAGCGCCGGCTCCGCCGCCAGGCCGTGTTCCTGCAGGGCCGCCACATGGCCGCGGTAGCGTTCCTGGAATTCGGGGTAGTGGCTGGACGCATGGCCGAGGAAGGCGATGCGGCGGCAGCCCTGCTGCAGCAGGTGGGTGGTGATGTCGTGCCCGCCCTGGAAGTTGTCGCTGCCGATCGACACGCCGGGCTGGCCGGGCAGGGCGGCGCCCCAGCGCACGAAATGTGTGCCCTGTTCGACCAGCCGCTGCAGGCGGTCGCGCGATTCGTGGTAGTCACCGTAGCCGAGCAGGATGATGCCGTCGGCCTTGTTGCTGTCCTCATAATCGGCCTGCCAGTCGGTGGACAGCTGCTGGAACGAGACCAGCAGGTCCTGCCCGTGCAGGGCGCAGGCGCGGGTGATCGAGCCCAGCATCGAATGGAAGAACGGGTTGATCAGCGAGTCGTCGTTGGTCGGGTCCTCGAAGAACAGCAGGGCCAGCGTGCCGGCATTGCGCAGGCGCAGGCTGGAGGCGTTCTTGTCGACCTTGTAGTTCAGCTCGCGGGCGATGCGCAGGATGCGCTCGCGGGTCTCGGCGTTGACCATCGGGCTGCCACGCAGGGCGCGCGACACGGTCGGCTGGGAAACCCCGGCCAGGTGGGCGATGTCCAGGGAGGTGGCTTTGCCTTTGATGGTCATGGGCACGCGGAAGGGGCAGGGTGGAAGGTGCCCGGGCATGATGCCATGGGTCGACGCGGATGCCCTTCCCGATGTCCGCCGAGGCGAGGGTAAGTCATTGCCGGACAAGGAAATCAGCCCAAACCTCCGGTGCCGCCGGGGTCTTCCGGCCGGGCGGATGGCGGCGGCAATGCTAAGATGCATCGTTCTCGCACTCCCCCAAATTTCAACAGGGGCGGCCCAGCGTACTGCACCCCCGGCCGGGGCTGTGCTATCACTGGCGGTCTGCCCCTGGACAACGGACGAAGGTATCTATGGCGCGCGGCATCAACAAAGTCATCCTGGTCGGCAATCTCGGCAACGACCCGGACGTGAAGTACACCCAGGGCGGCATGGCGATCACCCGCATCAGCCTGGCTACCACCAGCGTCCGCAAGGACAAGGATGGCAACCAGCAGGAGCGCACCGAATGGCACCGCGTGGTGTTCTTCGGCAAGCTCGGCGAGATCGCCGGCGAGTACCTGCGCAAGGGCAGCTCGGTCTACGTCGAAGGCAGCCTGCGCTACGACAAGTACACCGGCCAGGACGGCGTGGAGAAGTACTCCACCGACATCATCGCCGATGAAATGCAGATGCTGGGCGGCCGCGGTGAAGGCGGCGGCGGTGGCGGCGGTGGTGGCAACTACGGCGGCGATCGTCCGCAGCGCCAGCAGGCGCCGCGCCAGGAGTACGGTGGCGGTGGCCAGCGTGGCGGCCAGGGCGGTGGCTATGGCAACCAGGGCGGTAACCAGGGTGGCGGTTACGGCAACCAGGGTGGCAATCAGCGCCCGCAGCCGCAGCAGGCGCCGCCGATGGACGACTTCGCTGACGACGATATCCCGTTCTGATTCCTACTTGACGGTTTTGGTGTTGATAGAGGCCCTCATCTTTATGGATGGGGGCCTTTTTTTCGTTAGGCAGAATCCAGCCGTGATCTAACCTTCTACTTGCGGCAGGGTGTTGATGGATGACTGGCGACACACCATAGCGAATCAGAATGGAGAGCGGCACCGGAAAGCCGTCTGCTCGAGCCCATCGCTGGTGCATGGCTTCGGCGGGTCTTGATACGGCGTGCGAAGGACAGGCATAAACCTAACGAGCTGGCGCGGGGCTGTCGCACACCCTGTGGACACGGTTACCGCGGGCCTATGCTCAATTGCGGTGTGCTTCTCCAAAGCTTGTCTTGTCGCACAAAATCTGTCATTAGCTTGCTCTAGGATTTGCCCATCCCCAGCAAGGTTGGGGGGAAAACATGTTCGTTCCGTGCATTAAGGACTGATGTCGGATGGAATCCTTTGGCCGGACTTGCCAGTTGTCTTTCACATGGAGTGTGTACCAATGGCATTTGCAATGCCCTGCGCAGCCACAAGGCTGCCGCCATTCTCTCCTTCTGCCTAGCATTAGGCAGTACATCGACTGCAAGGGCAGCCACCTACTACGGCCCTCCCTACACGGTTCAGTCGTTTCGCGGCGTTGGCTCGTTTGAGAGCATAGGTGCGGCGGTCAACTTCTTGGTTGGGAAGATCCAAGCCCCTTGCCAACAGGACCCCAAGTGCACCAAGCCGCCCGTTGTCACGGTGCGATACGGCACCGACGGTTGGGCTGCGACGATCTATGTCAATGGGAGTGTTAGTGACAACGTCTTTGCTTCCGAGATACTGATTGGACAGCCCCAGAAGAATTTCGGCGGGTGCCAGAAGCGTTGTTCGGCTGGGCTTGGCTCCGCTACCGATGGAACTGGGGCTCGAGGTGCTGCTGACAGTGCTTCAAAGGCCAATGCCCGTGATCCAGGAAGCCCGTTTGAGGGTGATCCGATCAATACCTCCACTGGCAACTTCTATCGGCAGGAAACGGACTTCGAGTCTCCGTCAGGCCTGATGTTCCGGCGGTTCTACAACAGTTCTGCTCGTGCCCCGGGTTCTTCTTTGGGTCGTCAGTGGCGCCATCTTTTTGATCGGCGACTCGAGGTGCTTGCACCCACCACGGGAGCGGCCGGGGACCGCACGTTCATTCGTGCCATTCGGCCGGATGGCAGTTCAGAGCTGTTCACACGAACCCCAAGCGGCTGGACTGTCGACGCCGATGTGGCAGACGTGCTCGTTGATCGAGAGGCGGGCACCGGCTATGCATTGCAGTTGGCGGCGAACCGCCAAACCGAAGTCTACGATGCAACAGGCTTGCTGAAGGAGGTCTATGACTCTGCAGGCAGGAAGCTTCTGTCCTTGCAGTATTCAGACGCAACCACGCCGGCAGATGTGGCGCCAGTCGCTGGGCTCCTGTTGACCGTTGGCGACGTCAGCGGGCGCACCTTGAGCTTTAAGTATGATGCTTCATCGCGATTGACCACGATGATGTTGCCAGATGGTTCATCGCAAGCGTTTGGCTACAACCCCGCAGGACAGCTTGCCTCGGTGACCTATCCGGACGCCACAAGCAAGGGCTACATCTACAACGAAACAGCCAACAGCCCCACTGTCTCAGGTACGTCCTTCCTCACAGGGATTGTGGATGAGAAAGGCATCCGTTACGAGACCATTAAATTCGACTACAACCATCGCGCTTATCACGCTGAGTTCGCTGGCGGAGTTGATATCACAACCCTGGACTACGCCGCTTCCACCTGGAAGGGAACGCTGCCAGTCACCGTCAAGGGGCCACTCGGAGCCACTTCCAAATTGGGCTTCGTGGATACAGGAAAGGGGCGTTTGATGCCCGCGGGCGGTTCGGCCGCCTGTGGTGACCAATGCAACCAACCCTACAAGGCCATGACCTATGACGTGAACGGCTACCCGGCGTCGGTCACGGACTTCAAGGGAATCACTACAAGGACCACTTACACGGCAGACGGGTTGCTGGCCGAACAGGTTGACGCCGCCGACACCCCCCAGCAGCGCACCACGACGACCACGTGGGATAGCGCACTGCGTTTGCCCCTGAGTCGGGTGGTAAAGAACTCTGCGGGCGTGGCCGTTTCCAGCAGTTCATGGAAGTACAACGCGTTGGGCCTGGAGGTCGCGCGGTGCGAGGTGGATCCTGCCAATTCGGCTGCGGTCGGGTATGCGTGCGGAACTGCAACCAATGCACCCGCTGGGGTTCGTCAATGGACCACCGCCTACTGCTCGGCGGTGGATGCCACCCAATGCCCGCAAGTCGGTCTTGTCCTTTCCGAAGACGGGCCGCGGTCCGATGTTCAGGACGTTACCAGGTACAGCTACTACCTGACCGAGGATGAGTCGAGTTGCGGCGTTTTCGGGGGCTCCTGCCACCGCGCTGGTGACCTTCAGTCCGAGACCAATGCTCTCGGTCAAGTGACGACACGGCTGGCCTACGACCGAAATGGACGTGTCAGGCGTCTTCGGGACGCGACGGGCACGATCCATGATTTCGGCTATTCCACTCGAGGCAAGCTCACTGCGATAACCGAGCGGAACAGCGTGGACGGAGCTGCGTCTACCAACGATCGCGTGACCTCCCTTTCCTATGATGCGACAGGTAATGTCGCCTCGATTGTTGACCCCGATGGAGTATCCCTCAGTTACACCTACGATGATGCGCACCGTCTCGTCCAGATCAATGACGGGGCCGGGAACAACATTCGCTACACCCTCGATGTGGCAGGCAATCGCACCAAAGAGGAGGTGTTCGACGCAGGTGGTGGACTGAAGCGTTCGCTCTCTCGCGTTTACAACAAGCTGGGGCAACTGGTCTCCCAGAAGACGGCAGCGGGGAATTCAACCGACTTTACTTATGACCTGGCGAACAACGTCCAGCTCATCACCGATGCCCTGAAGCGCAAGACGCAGTTTGACTACGATCCCTATGGAAGGCCCAGCAGGGTGCTTCAGGACGTTTCCGGAATGGCGGTCGAGACGCGATACGAGTATGACGTCGAAGGCCGGACCACCAAGGTGGTCGATCCCAAAGGCCTGGCGACCATTTACGGCTATTCAGGGCTGGGCGACCTGTTGAACCGCCAGAGTCCTGACACGGGCGCAACCACTGCCAGTTACAACAGTGCAGGGCAGCCGGCGAAGCAGGTTGACGCCAATGGCACGGCTAGCAGCTACACATACGATGCCCTGGGGCGCGTGGTGCGCAAGGTTTATGGGAACGAAGCGATTGTTGCGTCATACGTGTATGACCAAGTCGAGACCATCTGCTCACCTGATGAGTCGTTTGCAACCGGGCGGCTCTCATCCATGCAGGATGACGGCGCTAAAACCCAGTATTGCTACGATCGCTCCGGCAATGTGACGCGCAAGGTGCAGACGTCATCGGGGCAGAGCGTGGGCGTCAGCTATGCCTACACCAATGCTGGCCGACTTCGTTCTGTCACCTATCCTGACGGAACGGTGGCGGACTACAAGCGAGATGCGGCCGGCACGGTCACCGAGATCGGTGTGACTCGACCGGGTGCTGCTCGTGTCGTGTTGCTTTCCAGTGCAAAGCGCCATCCCTTCGGCCCCTCTGCGGGCTGGGCCTACGGCAACGGGCGTACGTTGGCGCGAGACGTCGACCAGGATTACCGTCCGTCGGCGTTGATCGGCAGTGGCTCGGGAGCACTGAATGCAGCCTTCTCGTTCAGTGCCGTGGGCGAGTTGACCGGCCTCACCTCCGGAGGGACTGGGGCAACGTCCGTATCGCTGACCTACGACGCCTTGAGCCGATTGACTGCCTTCAAGGATGCGGCCACTGGCTCGATCATCGACAGTTACTCCTACGACGTCACGGGCAATCGCACGTCTGCGAAGGTCAATGGAGCTGAGCAGGCCTATGCCTATCCGTCCGACAGTCATCGCCTGCAAAGCGTTGCGGGCGTGTCGCGTGCCTACGATGCGGCCGGCAACACGCTTTCGATCCAGGGCGTGGATCGCGAGTTTGCTTACAACGCAATGGGGCGCTTGAGTGCGGTGAAGCGAAACGGCACGGTTGCTGCGGAATACCATTACAACGATCTTGGCCAGCAGATAGCCCGTAAGGCCGGAGGTGCCTCAGCACTGAGTCTCTACGATGAGCGCGGGCAATGGCTGGGGGAATACGACCAGGCGGGTATTGCGCGTCAGCAGGTGATCTGGTTGGACAACCTGCCTGTCGGATTGCTGAAGGGTAGCGCGCTCTACTACGTTCAGCCGGATCATCTGGGCACCCCTCGCGTTGTCGTTGACCCAGCCCGTGACGTCGCAGTTTGGACTTGGGATCTGAAGGGGGAAGCGTTCGGTGCGACGGCACCAAACGAGGATCCGGACCAGGACGGCACGCTTTTTGAGTTCGCGATGCGCTTCCCTGGGCAGAGATACGACGCTGAGAGCGGCCTTCACTACAACGTTCAGCGTGACTACGATCCCGCCAGTGGCCGCTTCGTGACGTCAGACCCGCTCGGATTGCAGGGGGGAATCAGCACCTACGGCTACGTGAAGGGCAACCCACTCGCATCAGTTGACCCCGATGGGATGCTGGCAATTCCTTTACTGCCCCCGCCCCCGGTGGTCACGGGCGCCCCGGGTGCCGTTGGGGCGTACAATGGGGCCGACCTCAGCAATCCGAACGGCAATTGGGATTTTGGACCGAAAATCAACTTGGACTCCATCAAGAAGGTCTTGATGCTCCAAGAAATGATGGGGCTCGGTCCCAACGGTTGGCTTAACCCCAATAGCGCTACGTCGCAGATGTCATTGGCTGTGCTTAAGCAAGCTTGCTCTACGGAGGAGAGCGACGAAGATGACCACTGCGACAAGAGGTATGCAGAAGAGACGGCAGTGTGTAGAGCGATAAAGAAGCGCCGAAGTTCAAAAGCAGCCGCAAGGTGCTACGCTTCCGCCGCACAGCGATATGCGGCTTGCTTGCGAGGAGAGCACGTTCCCGTATTTGATGTGTGGAACAATTAATTTAGGTGGAAGTCCATGAATTCTGAAGTTTATTCCCACCTTGTTGAGATAGATGAAGATACTAGGGTTCTATCGATTTACAGGATTTTCCCCCGGCGTCGAGAGTTATATACCTCGGTGGAATTGCCCTCCGGGCCGTGTGTGGCTGGCAACGCTGTCTTCGATGATTTCTTCAAGCTTTTAGGCGAGAACATTGTTTTTGATTCTCCTCAGGGCAGGCGTTGCCTTGGTTTGGATGATGAGGATGGCGAAGTTCTTGGGCCTGGATGAAGTAAAGGAATGGCATGAACGCGGGGATAACCTTGGCGCGTGCGCCTGCCGGGCCGTGTCGATGCTCTTGACTGACGGGGGCACCTGACGAGTGCAGATGTTTACGTTCGAACAAGCTCAATCGAACAGAACGCCTTCCTTGCCTGACCAGCGAGGATTTGTTTACACATTTGGTAGTCACAACCGTTCTGATTCCTACTCGACGGTTTTGGTGTTGATAGAGGCCCTCATCTTTATGGATGGGGGCCTTTTTCGTTAGCAACATCAGTTTCTGGCAGAATCCCGCCGTGATCCATCCTTCTCCTACAGCGAGATGTTGATAGATGACTGGCGACACACCTGAGCGAATCAGATTTGAGAACGGAGAACGACACGGGAAGACGTCTGCTCGAGTCCATCGCTGGCCGCGGAAGCAATCATCAGCATCGGCCCGTTTCGACTATCGATCTGTGCATGGTCTCGGCGGGTCTTGATGACGGCGTGCGAAGGACGGGTATAGGCCTAGCGAGCTGGCGTGGGGCTGTCGCAGATCCTGCGGACACGGTCTCTGCGGGCCTATGCCCAATTGCGCCGTTCTTCACCAAAGCAAGCCCAATGGCCGAGCCTTGGAGCCCGCTCCAGGAACCAATACATTTGGCAGATCCCTGATAAGGTCACACAGCTGTGCAAACGCCTTTGGTCCGTCCCTTGGGCCGCACTTCTGTTCCGAGGGGTGCGTGACTGGCACCGCTGCCGATCTGAAAAGGCTCAATGAGCTAATCGACGATGAGCCAGGGAGTACTCTGCAGGTAATGGATCAGTTTACACGTCTTCCCCCACGTTTCTGGTGAGCCGATGAATACCACTGCGCAAATTTCGTGCCTCGTCCTTTGCGTCCTGCTTGGGTCTTCCGTGTCCGCCCGTCCGCTGTCAGAAAGACTCGCGGCGGACATCGAGATGGCCGAACACTCTATTCTTGCCTCGCTGGTGGTGCACAAAAGTTCCGAGAGCAAGTCGCTGTGCTCTCAGACGCCATATGCTTGTGCAGGAGCAGACGGTGCTGAGCTTGGTCTCGCCTTGATAGGGGGCAGCAGGAGTGCTGCCGCTCCTCGGCACTTGGTTGAGCTGTCGCGATTCCGTATGGATGGAGCGCTTTCCGAGGACTACAAGTGCTACCTCGCCGCGCATGGAAATTCAGTGGCTCAGGCTGCGCCGAAGCTGGATGCCAAGAAGCTGGCAGGGCAATGCATGTCCGAATTTGCTGCTTTCAAACGTCGGGCCGGCGCCGCGAAGTTCGACGTGGCGCCCGAGAATATCTGCAACTCAGTGGCGGACATCCAGCGATCCCTGCGTGAAGCTGTCCGACTAGCCAATGCAGGCGGTGAATGTGACGGCTTCTGAGTCGGTCGTCGGAAAGAGCTGATGCGTAGGTGATTCGCGAAGCCTTGGCTTGGTTGACTACTGTCGCTCGACGTCACGAGCTATACAGCTCTTCAATCCGCCGGCTCCGAGGCGGTGCTGGGCCCTGGCGGCAGGGTGCGCCCGGATGCATAGGGCCAATGCCTTGGCTCGGGGCATCGAAGTTCTACTGACTTTGCTCGCTCGCTTGAGGAAAAAGCCAGTAGATTTCATCTCAGGCGACGGATTTGGTTAGAAAAGAAAGCCCCGCCAATGCGGGGCTTTTCTTTCTGTGCGATGTCGTTGGCATTGTGCTTCGCAGCATCAATTTTCGTGCACCGCAACTTGCAAGCATCCAATTTCCTCGCCTATGGTGCAATCGATTGCATTGCTGTCAATCGTTGCGTTTGATACCGGTTGGGAGGCCGGCAGGTGGATGTCCATCCATTCGATCAGACCGGCTCCGGCGACGGGCCTCACGCGGCGCGATGCGTTGCGCATGGCGGTTGCTGGAGGCGTAGCGCTGGGTACTGCGGGAGCGTTGCCTGCATTCGCCGCCACCGCAGCGCTCAAGGGCAACCTGAAGCACTCCGTGGCGCGTTGGACCTTCCCGCAGCTGTCGGTCGCCCAGCTCTGCACGACGGTGAAGAACATCGGCTTCGCCGCCATCGACCTGGTCGGCCCGGAAGACTGGCCCACGCTGAAGGCGAATGGCGTCTACAGCTCGATGTGCGACGGCGCAGAGCTGGGCCTGACCAAGGGCTTTGCCGGCCGCGAATTCCACGACCAGCTGGTGGAGCGCTACACGCGGCACATCGACCTGGTGGCTGACGCCGGCTACCGCAACCTGATCTGCTTCTCCGGCAACCGCAACGGCATGGATCCCCATGACGGCATGGCCAATGCCGAGGCCGGCCTCAAGCGCATCCTCGGGCATGCCGAGAAGCGCGGTGTCGTGCTGGTGATGGAGCTGCTCAACTCCAGGGTCGACCATCGCGACTACCTGTGCGACCACTCGGCCTGGGGCGTAGAGCTGTGCCAGCGGCTCGGCTCGGACAACTTCGGCCTGCTCTACGACATCTACCACATGCAGATCATGGAGGGCGACATCATCGCCACCATCGGCAAGCATCACGCCTGCTTCAAGCATTACCACACCGCGGGCGTGCCCGGCCGGAACGAGATCGGAGACCAGCAGGAGCTCCACTATCCGGCCATCTGTCGCGCGATCCGCGACACCGGTTTCAAGGGGTATCTGGCGCAGGAGTTCACGCCTGCAGCGCCCGATCCCGTTGCCTCATTGCGCGAGGCGATCCGCCTCTGCGACGTCTGAAACGATATCCACCCAGGTGAGAAACCCATGGCAGATAATCACTACGACGCCATTGTTGTTGGCTCGGGAATCAGTGGCGGTTGGGCGGCGAAGGAGCTGACCGAAAAGGGCCTGAAGGTCCTGATGCTGGAACGCGGGCGCAACATCGAGCACGTCAAGGACTACGTCAATGCGATGAAGGAAGCGTGGGACTTCCCGCACCGCAACCGGCCAACGCAGGCGATGAAGGCCGACTTTCCGGTGCTGATGCGTGACTACGGCCTGGCCGAGAACCTGGAAGGAATGTGGGCCAACGAACAGGACTCGCCCTACATCGAGACCAAGCGCTTCGACTGGTTCCGCGGCTACCACGTCGGTGGTCGCTCATTGTTGTGGGGCCGGCAGAGCTATCGCTTCTCCGACCTGGACTTCGAGGCCAACCTCAAGGATGGCATCGCCACCGACTGGCCGATTCGCTACGCCGACATCGCGCCGTGGTACGACCATGTGGAAAGGTTCGCCGGCATCGCCGGCACGCGTGAAGGGCTGGACGTGTTGCCGGATGGCGAGTTCCTGCCGCCGATCCCGTTGAACATCGTCGAGAAGGATGTGGCCGCGCGTATCAAGAAGGCCTTTGGCGGCACCCGGCACATGATCCACTCGCGCACCGCCAACATCACCAAGCCGATGCCCGAGCAGGGCCGCGTCAACTGCCAGTACCGCAACAAGTGCATCCTGGGCTGTCCTTTTGGTGCCTACTTCTCGACCCAGGCGGCGACGCTGCCAGCGGCGATGAAGACCGGCAACCTGACCTTGCGGCCGTTCTCGATCGTCAAGGAAGTGCTCTACGACAAGGACCGCAAGCGTGCGCACGGGGTGGAGGTCATCGACGCGGAGACCGGGCAGACCTACCAGTACACCGCCAAGGTCATCTTCCTCAACGCATCGTCCTTCAACTCGACCTGGCTGCTGATGAACTCGGCCACCGACGTGTGGGAGGGCGGGCTGGGCTCTTCGTCCGGCGAGTTGGGGCACAACGTGATGGACCATCATTTCGGTGCAGGTGCCTCGGGCCGGGTCGAAGGCTACGAAGACAAGTACTACTTCGGCCGTCGACCCTGCGGTTTCTACATTCCGCGCTTCCGCAACGTCGCGGCCGACAAGCGCGGCTACCTGCGCGGGTTCGGCTACCAGGGCGGTGCCAGCCGCACCGGCTGGTCGCGCGAGATCGCCGAGCTGAACATCGGTGCCGATCTGAAGGAGGCGCTGACCGTGCCCGGTGACTGGCGCATCGGCATGACCGGGTTCGGTGAAATGCTGCCGCACCACGACAATACGATCCGCCTGGACCGCGAGCGCAAGGACAAGTGGGGACTGCCGGTGCTGGCGATGGACGTTGCCATGCGTGCCAACGAACTGGCGATGCGCAAGGATATGGCCGCCGATGCCGCCGAGATGCTGGAGGCGGCCGGCGTCAAGGACGTGAAGATGCATGACAACGATTACGCCCCGGGCAAGGGCATCCACGAAATGGGGACCGCGCGCATGGGACGTGATCGGAAGAGCTCGGTGCTGAACCAGCACAACCAGGTCTGGGATGCCCCCAATGTCTATGTGACCGACGGTGCCTGCATGACCTCCAGCGCCTGCGTGAATCCCTCGCTGACCTACATGGCGCTGACCGCGCGCGCGGCCGACCACGCGGTACGCGAACTGAAAGCGGGGAACCTCTGATGGATCGCCGCGAACTGCTGAAGATGATCGTCGCCGCTACCGGCGTGGCCATGGTCGGCCTGCCTGCGCTCGCGCAGGGAAACGCCGCTGCGGCACCGGTGAAGACCCTGTTTTCCGATGCCGATATCGGCACGCTGGACGAGATCGCCGAGACCATCCTGCCGCGGACCCGGACGCCAGGGGCGAAGGATGCCGGCGCCGGCCTGTTCATGGCGACCTTCGTCAGCGACTGCTATACCGCACGGCAGCAGTCGACGTTCCGCGCAGGGCTGGCCGACATCGACAGACGCGCCGGCGGCCGCTTCGTGTCGCTCACGCCGGAAGCCCGAACCGAATTGCTGCGCACGCTGGATGCGGAAGCAAAAGCAAAATCACACACGGCCGAGGTCACCGAGACCGGTACGCCTGAAGAGGGCGAGGCGATGCCGCACTACTTCACGATGCTCAAGCAGTTGGCCATCTTTGGCTTCTTCACCTCGAAGGTCGGCGCGACCGGGGTGCTGCAGTACGTCGCCGTGCCGGGGCGCTACGACGGCGACCTCGCCTATGTTCCCGGCACGCCGGCGTGGGGGACCAGCTGATGGAGCGCAACAGAATGATCAAGCCGGTGCTGATCGCGGCCACCGTGCTGGCCGCTGCACCCGTGTTCGCGCAGAACGGTGCCGACGCCGCGCGCGATCCGAAGAAGACCGAGGTGTGGACGCCGGTGCCCGCGACCGTGGCTACGCCGCAGGGCAAGGCCCCGTCCGATGCAATCGTGCTGTTCGATGGCAAGGATGTCTCCGCGTGGGAGTCGGAGCAGGGCGGACGCGTGCCCTGGAAGGTTGCCGATGGCGCCATGACCGTCGTGCCCGGCAGCAAGGGCATTCGCACCAGGCAACGCTTCTGCGACGTCCAGCTGCATGTCGAGTGGCGCACGCCCACCGGCACGAAGGGCTTCGACGGACAGAACCGCGGCAACAGCGGCATCTTCCTGCAGGAGCTGTACGAGCTGCAGGTGCTCGACAGCTACAACAACCCGACCTATGCCAATGGCCAGGCGGGCTCGATCTACAAGCAGGCCATGCCGTTGGTGAACGCCTCGCGCGCACCGGGACAGTGGCAGGCCTACGACATCCTCTGGAAGGCGCCACGTTTCTCGCAGGGCGGCGGGCTTGTGTCGCCCGCGCGCATCACGGTGCTGCACAACGGCGTGCTGGTGCAGGACGACACGGTGCTGGCGGGCAAGACCGAGTACATCGGCGCGCCGTCGTACTCGCCGCATGGGTGCGCGCCGCTCTATCTGCAGGAACATGACGCCAGGGTCAGCTACCGCAACATCTGGATGCGCGAACTGTAGGGGCATGCGGCCGGCGTGATCGCCGGCCGCTTACTTCGCCAGGTAGCTGGCGATGTCATCGATCTCCTGCTGTGACAGTTGGGAGAAGGGCGGCATCAATCCGCCGCCCTTGCTGATCTTTTCCTTGATCTGCGCGGGTGCCATGCGTTTGCCGATATCGGTGAGCGCCGGGAATGCGCCCGGCATGCCCGCACGATCGGCGCCGTGGCAGGCCACGCAGTTCGCGGTGTAGAGCTTCGCACCTGCAGCCGGGTCGTCCTTGCACCAGGCGGCTGTCGCAACGCTCATGCCGCCCAGCGCCACCGCCATTGCCAGGATCATTTTCATGTGGGGCTCCTTGATGCGTCAGCGCCGCGCACGGGCGGGCACGTTGGTGGTCAGGTGTTCACGCAGATAGTCCGCACCGGTCTGGATGACCTTGGCCGGATCGCGTGGCTGGTCGTGTTCGATGATGTACCAGTGCACGCCGGCGGCTGCCGCAGCCGGCAGGATCGCGTTCCAGTCGAGTACGCCCCGGCCCACGGCAGCGAATCCTCCTTCGTCTTCGGCCTGCCCCTTGGGCGCATTGTCCTTGGCGTGTACCGCGAATACGTGGCCGCGGAATTTTCCCAGCATCACCGCCGGGTCCAGGCCTGCGCGCGCGACCCAGGCCAGGTCCAGCTCGGTCTGCAGGTCGGGACCGGCGGCGGCGAACAGCAGTTCCAGTCCGGTCCTGCCGTCGACGTCGGCCAGTTCGAAGTCGTGGTTGTGGTAGGCCAGGCGCATGCCCTTGCCGCGCACCTGTTTCGCGATGCGGCCCAGTTCCTGGCCCAGGGCGGTCCAGCCGGCGGCATCGCTCGGGCGATCCTTCTTGTCCAGGTACGGCACCACCAGCGTCGTGTTGCCGATCGACCGGTTGAAGGTCACCACGCCATCCAGGTTGCTGCGCAGCTCGGCCAGCGGCACGTGCGATGAAATCGCCTTGATCGAATACCGGTCCAGCAGCTGCTTGAGTTCGGCCGCGCTGGTGTTCTGCGTGCCGACCGTCTCCACCGCATGGACGCCTGCGTCGTGGACGATCTTCAACTGCTGCTCGAGCGAGCCGGCATCGCGCAGGCTGTACATCTGCACCGCGATCGGCTTCTGCGTGCTGGCGGCTTCGACTGCGAAAGCGGGCAGGGCAGCGAGCAGCAGGACGAGGCTTGCAGTTCCATGGACAAGGGCTTTCATCAACAGATCCTCCCGGGTTTCAACCGATGGCAGTCCAGGCGCGCGACCTGGCCGATGCAATGACACGATCGACGATCCGCGCCGAGCGCACGCCGTCCTCGAAGGTGGGCAGGCCCTGCGGCCGCTCGCCCTCGATGGCGCGATAGGTGTCGGCGACGAATGCTTCGAAGCACTGGGCGTAGCCCTGCGCGTGGCCGGCTGGCAGCGCCGACAGCCGGCGTTGTTCGGCACTGCCGGCGCCCGGCCCGCGCACGAAGATCTCCTCGCGCTGGTCGGGCAGGCCGATCCACAGGCGCTCGGCGTCCTCCTGGTTGAAGGCCACGCTGGCCTTGGCACCATCGATCTCGAACCAGAGGCGGTTGTGGCGTCCGGCCGAGACCTGGCTGACCGTCAACGACGCCAATGTGCCGGCGCCGGTCCTGAACATCGCCGCCGCCACGTCCTCGCTCGTTACCGCCTGCGTTGCGCCGCCTGCCGCCGGCGTGCTGAAGCTCTGCCCGCTGACGGCGCTGCGCTCAGCGATCACGGTAGAGAAGGCCGCACTGACCTCGGTGAAGCGCTCGCCGCTGACCCATTCCACCAGGTCGCACCAGTGCGAGCCGATGTCGGCGAACACGCGCGATGTGCCGCCCAGCGCCGGGTCCACGCGCCAGTTGTTGCTGGCCGGGTCCAGCAGCCAATCCTGCAGGTAGCTGCCGTGGATCAGGTGCAGCGGCCCGAGATCGCCCTGGGCGATGCGTGCGCGCGCCTCGCGCACCACCGGGTGGTAGCGATAGACGAAGGGGACCGTGGCAACCAAGCCGGTCGAGGCGGCCAACGCCGCCAGCGCCTGCGCATCGTCCAGCGTGGTCGCCAGCGGTTTCTCGCAGATGACGTGCTTGCCGGCTTCCAGTGCGGCCTGTGCCATCGCGCGGTGCAGATGGTTGGGCGTGCACACGTGCACCACCTGCACCTGCGGATCGGCGATCACCTCTTCGATGTCCCGGTAGGCGCGCGGAACATTCCACAACTGCGCCATCTCACGCGCGCGCTGCGCTGACGAAGCGGCCACGCCGCGTACCTCGGCACCGGCGAGCAAGGCCGCGCGGCGGTGCACGGCGCCGATCATGCCGGTGCCGACGATGGCGATTCCAAGCGTTGGCATCGGCTCGAATCCTCAGGGTGTGGAAGATGCGGCGGCCACGGCGGGCCGGTCGCGGAACAGCAGCAGGAAGGCGATCAGCACGACCAGCGCGACAGCGGCCGGGAACAGCCAGATCTGCTGCCAGTCGCGTCCGGCGGCCGTGGTGAAGTGCTCCACCACCGCGCCGGACAGGAAGGTGCCGATCAGCATGCCCACGCCGTACGTGGCCAGGGTGATGAAGCCCTGCGCGCTGCTGCGCACGGCGGGGCCGGCATGGGCATCGGTGTAGATCTGGCCGGTGACGAAGAAGAAGTCGTAGCAGATGCCGTGCAGCACGATGCCGATCACCAGCAGCGAGAAGCCGCCGCCCGCATCGCCGAAGGCGAACAGGACGTAGCGCACGACCCAGGCCGCCATGCCCACCGCCAGCATCGTCTTCACCCCCAGCCGCACGAACAGGAACGGCATGGCCAGCATCAGCAGTACTTCGGAGACCTGGCCCAGCGACTGCAGGCCCGCGGCGCCGCGCACGCCCAGGTCGTTGAGATACGGATTGGTGAAGTTGTAGTAGAACGACAGCGGGATGCAGATGGCGATGGAGGCCAGGAAGAACACCAGGTAGGCGCGCGACTTCAGCAGCCGCAACGAATCCAGCCCGAGGATCTGCCCCAGCCCGGCATCGCGCTGCTGTGCCAGTGGCGGCGTGTGCGGCAGGGTGAACGCATACAGGCCCAGCACCAGCGATGCCAGCGCGGCCATGCGGAAGGTCAGTTCAAGCCGATGCGCCTGCTCCCAGCCCAGCCAGCCGATCAGCACACCTGCAACGATCCAGCCGATGCTGCCGGCCACGCGTACCAGCGGGAACTGTTTCTCGGGCGACTGCATGTGGCGCATGGCTACGCTGTTGGCCAGCGCCAGCGTCGGCATGAACAGCAGCATGTAGCCCATCACGCAGGCCGAGAACACGCTGAAGCTGGTGGCGGTGGACGCCAGCCACATCAGCACCGCGCCGGCCAGGTGCAGCACCGCGAGGATTCGTTGCGCGGCGAAGTAGCGATCGGCGATCAGGCCGACCAGGAACGGCGCCACGATGGCGCCGATGGACTGGCTGAGGAACGCCGTCGCCACCTGGCTCGCGCTGGCCTGCAGCGGGCCCTGCACCAGGTAGGTTCCGAGGGTCACGAACCATGCCCCCCAGATGAAGAACTGCAGAAACATCATCGCGCCCAGGCGCGACATGGCGTGCGTCATGGCTTGCCCTCCCGGGGCGGTCGTGGCTCAGATTCCCAGCATGCGGTGCAGTGATGCGGCGTCCGTGCCGCTGTCGGCGAAGTCATCGAAGGCGCGTTCGGTCACGCGGATGAGGTGGTCGCGGATGAAGGCAGCACCTTCGCGCGCACCGTCCTCGGGGTGCTTCAGGCAGCACTCCCATTCCAGCACCGCCCAGCCGGGGAAGTCGTACTGCGCGAACTTCGAGAAGATCGCCTTGAAGTCGATCTGGCCATCACCGAGCGAACGGAACCGGCCCGGACGATCAATCCAGTCCTGGTAGCCGCCATACACGCCGCTGCTCGCGCTGGAGCGATACTCCGCGTCCTTGACGTGGAAGATGCCGATGCGCGCGTGGTAGCGGTCGATGAAACCCAGGTAGTCCATCTGCTGCAGCAGCAGGTGGCTGGGGTCGTACAGGATCTTGGCGCGGGGGTGATGATCCACCACATCGAGGAAGCGCTCGAAGGTCGCACCATCGTGCAGGTCCTCGCCGGGGTGGATCTCGAAGCACAGGTCGACGCCGCAGGCGTCGAAGGCATCGAGGATCGGACGCCAGCGACGGCCGAGTTCGGCGAAGGCTTCCTCCACCAGTCCCGGTGGGCGCTGCGGCCAGGGATAGAAGTAGGGCCAGGCCAATGCGCCGGAGAACGTGGCATGCGCGGTCAGCCCCAGGCGCTGGCTGGCTTTGGCGGCCAACCGCAGCTGCTCCACCGCCCAGGCCTGGCGGGCAGCCGGATCGCCGCGCTTGTCCGGCGGCGCGAACCCGTCGAACAGGCTGTCGTAGGCAGGATGGACGGCAACCAGTTGCCCCTGCAGGTGGGTCGACAGTTCGGTGATCTGCAGGCCGTGCCCGGCCAGCATGCCGGCGACGTCGTCGCAGTACGCCTGGCTGCGCGCCGCCTCGGCCAGATCGAACAGGTGGGGCGCGCTGGTGGGGACTTGTACGCCAGAATAGCCCAGACCCGCGGCCCATCCGGCCAGCGTGTCCAGCCGATCAAAAGGAGCTGTGTCGCCGATGAACTGCGCCAGGAACAGCGCTGGACCCTTGAGCGTCTTCAACGTGATTCGCCCTCGATGCAATCGATTGCATTATCCTAGCAGGGGCGCACGCAGGACCTGTTGTGCACTGCACAGCGGACAGGAGAACTAACGCCATGGCCACCATCTACGACATCGCAAAGCACGTCGGCGTCTCCGCGGGCACGGTGTCGCGTGCGCTTTCCCGGCCGGACAAGGTCCTGCCCGCCACCCGCGCACGCATCGAGCAGGCCGCCGCCGCCCTCGGCTACGTGCCCAACACGGTGGCCCGCACGCTCAAGACCCAGCGCAGCGGCAAGATCCTGGTCACCGTCCCGGACATCGCCAATCCGTTCTTCGCGCAGATCCTGCAGGGCGCGGAGGAGGCCGCGCAGGCGGTCGGCTACGCGGTCCTGCTGGGCGATACCCAGCATCAACCCGACCGCGAGGAGCGCTACGCGCAGATGCTCCGGCGCAACGAGGCCGACGGCATGATCGTGCTCGGCCATCGCCTGCCACCCACGGCGCGCGAGATCGTCGAGCAGCGCGGCGCCGCCGCGCCGGTGGTCAACGGGTGCGAGTTCGACCCTGCACTGGGCATTCCCAGCGTCCACATCGACAACGCGGCCGCCGCACGCGCGGTGATGGAGCATCTGTACGGGCTGGGACACGAACGGATCGCCGTGGTCGGCGGGCCGCCTGACAACCCCCTGCACCAGCAACGGCTGGAAGGGGTGCGGGCGGCCGGCAAGGCGCGTGGCCGCCTGCGCCAGCTGAGCATCGTGCCGGGGGATTTTTCCGTGGAATCCGGCCATGCGGCTGCCCTGGCGCTGCTGGATGGCACGCCGGCACCGACCGCGGTGTTCTGCTTCAGTGACCAGATGGCGTTGGGTACCCTGGCCGCCTGCCGGGACCGGGGCATCCGCGTGCCGGACGAACTGTCCATCGTCGGCTTTGATGACCTGGCGTCTTCCCGCTACCTCACGCCGCCATTGACGACCATCCGGCAGCCCATGCGGGAGATTGGCGAGCGTGCGGTCAACCTGCTGCTCGCCATCATCGAACACGTCGACGTGCCGCTGCAGCAGACGCTGGAGTTCAGTTTCATGCTGCGGGGGTCGACGGCTGCGCCACGGCGTGGGTGAGAGCAGCGCCTTCACCGTGAGTCCTTGATCCCGAATTGACGCCGAGCTGTCAGACTCGGCATGGACAGCCCGGCAGGGGCCGGGGTGGAACGTGTGATCGCGCAAGGGGGTCGGCAATGCCGTTCTTGACTGACTCGACGGAAGTCGCGGTCGAAGGCATCGGCGCGGCACGGCGCATCGGCTGGATGCGCTTCGTGGGCAATGGCCTGGGCGCGATTCCCATCGCCTCGATCATTCTTGAACGCCAGGATGGCGGGTTGGCGTGGAGCCTGTTGCTGCTCAACGCGCTGGCGTGGCCGGCACTCGCGCTGGTGCTGACCCAGCGCGCCCGCCAGCCTGCACAGGTGCAGTTCCGCTGCATGGTCGCCGATTCCTTCTTCGGCGGCGGCTGGATCGCCTTCATGGCGCTGAGCGCGGTCCCCAGCGCGTTGTTCGCCGCGCTGCTGGTCGCCGACAAGATCGCCGCCGGTGGCGTGCGCCTGGCGATGCGGGCCACGCTGGCGCTGGTGCTGGGTTTCGCGATCACCTGGTGGGCGCTCGGCTTCCCTTACCAACCCGTTTCCTCGCAGCGCACGATCGTGCTCAGCGTGCCGTTCCTGTTCGTGTATGGCATCGGTCTCAGCATTCTCAGCTGGCAGCTGGCGCGCCGGGTCAAATCGCAGAACCGTCAGCTGCAACGGCTGAGCCGGATGGACCCGCTGGTCGAGCTGGCCAACCGCGGCTTCCTGATCCTGCGTGCGCAGCAGGCACTGGACCGGGCGCAGGGGCAGGGCGGTTTTGCCTGCCTGCTGATGCTCGACGTGGATGACTTCAAACGCATCAATGATTCGCTTGGCCACCGCGCGGGCGACGAGGTACTGCGGCATATCGCTGCAACATTGCGTACGTTTGCGCGGCCCGGTGATACCCCGGCGCGGCTGGGTGGCGATGAGTTCGTGGTGCTGCTGCAGGACTGTGCGCCCGTTGATGCGATGCACGTGGCCGAGCGGGTGCGCCTGCATCTGCTCGAGGCCGCGCGCCAGATCACGCCAGCCGTGGAGTTCAGCGTCAGCATCGGCATTGCCGCGACGCCGCGGGGCGGCAGTGTCGAGGACTGGCTGGCACTGGCCGACCGCGCGCTGTACCACGCCAAGCGGCAGGGCAAGAACACGGCCAGCTACGGAGAGTGAGTCGATGGGGCGGCGGCAGGGCCGCCACGGCATGAGAGCGTAACGCCCGTTCAGCCTGCACGCCGAATCGGCGGGTCAATCCTCTACCATGGGCCACCCCGCCCGGACGCGCTCCCATGCAAGACGCCCTTGTTGCCCAGCCCAAGCCCCCCATCCCAAGGATCGCGGCGTGGCTGATGATGTTGCTGGGCATGTGGCTGACGCTGAAGCTGGGCCTGGTGGTGACCCTGCTGTCCGGCCTGCTGGTGTTCCAGCTGACGCACGTGCTGGCCGCCACCGTGGAGGGCAGGCTGCCGCCGGGACGGGCGCGGGCGATCGCGGTGATTGTGCTGTCGGCGATCATCATCAGCGGGCTGGTACTGGCCGGCATCGGCGTGGCCTCGTTCTTCCGCAACGAGACCGGCGGCCCGGATGCACTGCTGGCGCGCCTGATGGAGATCCTCAACACCTCGCGCCACCAGGTGCCGGCGCTGCTGCAACCCTATATTCCCGAAGACATGCCGGCGCTGCGCACGGCGCTGAACGACTGGGCCGCCGAGCATCAGCGCCAGCTGGGCGTGGCCGGTACCTCGGTGGTGCAGGTCGGTGTGCGCGTACTGATCGGTATGGTGCTGGGCGCGATGATCGCGCTGTATGACGAACTGCCGCTGCCGAAGATGGGGCCGCTGGCGCAGGAGCTGATCGGGCGCACCAGCCGCCTGGCCACCGCGTTCCGCCAGGTGGTGTTCGCGCAGGTGAAGATCTCGCTGCTCAACACGGTGTTCACCGCGATTTTCCTGCTGGGCGTGCTGCCGCTGTTCGGCGTGCACCTGCCGCTGTCCAAGACCCTGGTGCTGATCACCTTCCTTGCCGGCCTGCTGCCGGTGGTGGGCAACATCATCTCCAACACGATCATCACCATCGTTGCGCTGTCGGTCTCGTTCTACGTGGCGGTGGCGGCGCTGCTGTACCTGATCGTGATCCACAAGCTGGAGTACTTCCTCAACGCGCGCATCGTCGGTGGCGAGATCCAGGCGCGTGCCTGGGAGCTGCTGCTGGCCATGCTGGTGATGGAGGCAGCCTTCGGCCTGCCGGGCCTGGTCGCCGCGCCGGTGTTCTATGCCTACGTGAAGCGCGAACTGGTCGACCAGCGCTGGATCTGACGCGGCAGGGCGTGACGCATTTGCCCCATTTGCACGGTCCGCGCGGCTTTGTCGGTGCGTTCGCGGCGGGCGCGGTATACCCACGGCAACGGTTGGTCCGGTAGCGGCTTGGCGCCTGTGTAGGCGGCCGCTACAGTGTTCTGCACTACAGGGGAAATGTGCATGGCCCGCAAGGCGTCGCCCATCGGATTGCGGACCTGGGTCTGGATCCTGGCCGGGCTGTTCGTAGTCTGTACGCTGCCGTTGATGGCCATCGCGCTGGTGCAGGGCACGCTGCGCTTCACTGCCGCCGAGGACAACCTGGTCAGCCTGCGCCAGCTGCGGCAGACCTTTGACCTGGCCAATCTGGTGTCGGCCGAGCGCGGCCCCGCCAACAGCCTGCTGGGGTCCAACACCGCCGATGCGGCCGAACAGGCCCGGCTGGCGGCGCAGCTGGCGGTCGCGCGCCAGCGGGTCGATACCGCCCTGCAACGCCTGGACACCGTGTTCAACGCCGACCCGGGCGTGGTCGACGAGCATGCGCTGCTGGCCGACGCGCAACGTCGCCTGCAGTCGGCGCGGGCCGCGGTGGACCGGGTGGCGGCGCAGCCGCACGATGCGCGCCGGGTGGAGGACGTGGAGCGCGCGATCAGCAGCATGTTCGCCGTGGTCGATCGCCTGTACGTGCTGACCTCGGCACAGATCAACGTGCTGGTCAGCGCCGACCGCGAAGCGGCGATTCCGGCGATGCAGGGCCAGGTGCTGATCGACCTGCGCGAGCATGGCGGCCGCCTGGCCTCGAACGTGATGGCACCGGTGGCGGTACCGGGGGCATGGCGCGACGAACAGGTGCGGGCGGCATTGCAGACCGAAGGCCGCCTGCTGGAGCTGTGGCGGCTGGCGGGCAGCCATGAAGCGGTGTTCCGCAGTGATCCGGCGCTGTCCTGGCATTGGGACATGGCACGCCGGCAGTTCTTCGGCGAATCGCTGCCGATGATCGAACAGTTGATCGAAGATGGCCGGCGCGGCGTGCCACCGCCGTGGACCGCCGCCGAGTTCACCACGCGCTACGTGCCGACCCTGCAGTCGCTGGAAGCGCTGCGCGATGGCTACCTGAGCGTGTCCATCGCCCGTTTCGAGCGCACCCGCAACCGCGAAGCGACGCGCCTGGTGGTGCTGGTGGCGACGGTGCTGGGCACGCTGGTGGTGCTGGGCGTGGCGCTGCGCATCGCACATCTTCAGATCCTGCGGCCGCTGCTGCAGGCGCAGAAGCAGGTCATCCAGATCGCCTCGGAAGCGCCGGGCCCGGAGCAGCATGTGACCCATCCGCTGGCCGAGATGCAGCGCCTGTTCGATGCCATCGAAGTGCTGCGCGAGAAGTCGCGCGAGCGCTCGGCGTTGACCAGCGAGCTGCGCCAGCTGGCCGGCACCGATGAGCTGACCGGGCTGTTGAACCGGCGCGCACTGGACGAGATGGTGCAGCAACGTCATGCCGACGGCGGCAACAGCGCGGTGGTGATCCTGCTGGACGTGGACCGCTTCAAGGCGATCAACGATGGCCACGGGCATGATGCCGGCGACGAGGTGCTGGTGCAGGTGGCGCAGCTGCTGCAGCGCCACCTGCGCCGCAGCGACAGCATTGCCCGCTATGGTGGCGAGGAGTTTCTCGTGTTGCTGGCCGACGGTGATCTGGCCGGTGGCCGCCAGCTGGCCGAGTCGCTGCGGGTGGCGCTGCAGCGGCTGGACATCGCCCTGGTCGGTGGCAAGGTGCTGCGGGTCACCGCCAGCTTCGGTGTGGCCGAGGGCGGCACCGACGCGCTGGGCTGGCGCACGTTGCTGCGCGCTGCGGATGCGGCCATGTACCAGGCCAAGGCGCAGGGCCGCGATCGCGTGCGCGTGGCCGGCGGTGGTCGCATCGCGCGCTGACGCACGACGTTCATCACCGGCGCACGTGGGGGCCCCTAGACTGGACGCCCGCCCGCTGCTGGAGCCCATCATGACCATGCGACCCATTGCCGTCGCCGTGCTGCTCACTGGCCTGCTGGCCGGCTGTGCGACTCCTGCACCGAAGACCGTTGCCGATGAACCGCGTCATCCCTCCATCGCTGCCGGCGTGAGCCCGGTGCCTGCCTTCACCGGTGGCGGCGCCGGGTGGCGCATCGAGATCACGTCCACTGGACAGGGCAACCACGATGCCAGCCTCAGTGCCGAAGGTCGTACCCACAAGGGCACGCTGCGCTATCCCGGCCAACCGGCCGACGCACCCAGCTCGCTGATCGTGCTCAACGGCGAGCTTGGCAGGCAGCCGGCCATCGTCGAGATCAAGCGCGAGTCGTGCCGCAATGCCGAAGGTGTGGACACCCTGGCCAGCGTGCAGGTGACGATGGAAGGGCAGCCGCAGCGTCGTGGCTGCGGTCACCTGGCCGTGTACTGAGTCGCTGCCCGGCATGCTCGAGATTCCCACCCTGCATACCGCGCGCCTGCGGCTGCGCCCGCAGCAGCTGGACGACTTCAACGTCTATGCCGCGTTCCTGGCGTCGCCGCGCGCGCGTGGCATGGGGGGGCCGTTCGGTGAGGTGGCGGCGTGGGGCCAGTTCTGCCACGACCTGGCCAGCTGGCATCTGTTCGGTCATGGTGCATTGATGATCGAGCGTGCCGATACCGGTGCCTGCATCGGCCAGGTCGGGATCAACCACGGCCCGCTGTTCCCGGAAAAGGAACTGGGCTGGCTGCTGTATGACGGCCATGAAGGGAAGGGCTTCGCTACCGAAGCGGCCGGCGCGCTGCGCGACTGGGCCTTCGTGGTGGCGCAGCTGCCGACCCTGGTCAGCTACATGGCACCGGACAACCAGGCGTCGCAGGCCGTTGCACAGCGGCTGGGCGGCGTGCTGGACGATCACGCCGTGCGCAGTGATGCCGATGATCTGGTGTATCGCTACCCGCGCTGACGCCTAGCTGCCCGTGGCCGGGGCCTGTACCGTGCGGCCGAGCGCCTTGGCGACGCCTTCGCGCTTCTCGATCAGGAATTCCATCAGGGCGCGCACGCGCTGTGGCATCTGCTCGCGCGAAGGCACGTACAGGTAGAAGCCGGGGAACGGTGCCGACCACGCCGGCATCAGGCGGACCAGGCGCCCATCGGCCAGCATCGGCTGCAGTGACAGATCGATATGCTGCATCACGCCCAATCCCTGCAGCGCAGCGCGGATCATGCCCTCATCGTCGTTGGTGACATAGCGTCCGCGCGGTTCCACTTCAAAGTCGTGACCGGGCTGGCCCGGCGTGCTGAATTCCCAGGCATAGACCCCGCCGCTGCCGGTCTGCCGGTAGCCCAGGCACTCGTGGGCGGCCAGTTCGGCGGGCGTGGTGGGCGTGCCATGGCGGGCCAGGTAGGCCGGCGAGGCGACCACCACCATTTCCAGCATCGGCGTGACCGGCACGGCGATCATGCCTTCGGCCAACCGCTCGCCAAGGCGGATGCCGGCGTCACAGCCGTCGGCAACGATGCTGGACAGGCCGTCGTCCATCACCAGCTCGATGCGCAGCTCGGGGTAGCGCGCGAAGAACTCCGGTAGATGCGGTTCGATCAGCGTCTTGGCAGTCAGGCGCGCGGTGTTGATGCGCAGCAGGCCGGACGGAGCGTCATGGCTGGCGCGCAGGTCGCGTACTGCGGTTTCGATGGTGCTCAGCGATGGCCGCAGTGCGTCGAACAGGCGCTGGCCTTCCTCGGTGAGCGACATGTCACGGGTGGTCCGGTGCAGCAGGCGTACCCCCAGCTGTTTCTCCAGGGTCTTCAGGCTCTGCGACAACGCCGGGCGCGAGACCCCCATCTCAACGGCCGCTTTGGTGAAGCTGCGGTGGTGGGCGATGTGGGCAAACCAGGCCAGCTGGGGCAGCAGGGCCGGGTTGATCGGGCTGGGGGCGCTCATGGGGCTCGGTCGGCAGGAGGGCGGGAGAAGATCGCGGCACAAGCTGCCGCTATTTGGTAATTGCAGCTTACTACTATGGTTGTGATTGGCCGCTTTTTCGGTCCCAATCCCGGGTCTATCGTGCTTGCAACGGCGACATCCGTCGCCTCCCGCCGCTACCGAGGAGCCGCAGCATGGAAACCATCAACATCCAGAATCCGGACATGGCCTGGCCGATCGCCGCCGACCTGCATTTCCCGCCGGACTTCGACCGCAACCGGGTCTATCCCGCGATCATCAGCATGCATCCGATCGGCAGCTGCAAGGAGCAGACCGCCGGCAACATCTACGGTGAGGCCCTGGCTCGCGAGGGCTATGTGGTGATCGCCTATGACGCCAGCTTCCAGGGCGCCAGCGGCGGCGAGCCGCGGCGGGTCGAAGACCCGACCCAGCGCGTGGAGGATGTACGCCGCGTGGTCGACCATCTGGTCACCCTGCCGTACGTGGACGCCGAACGCATCGGCGTACTGGGCATCTGTGGCGGTGGTGGCTACGCGATCAACGCCACCATGACCGAGCGACGCATCAAGGCGGTCACCAGCATCACCGGTGTCAACTTCGGCCGGCTCAGTCGTGAGGGCTTTGGCGGTTTCGATCCGATCGGCACGCTGGAGGCCATCGCTGCCCAGCGCACCGCCGAGATGCGCGGCGGCGAGGCCCGAGTGGACCTGTTCCTGCCGCCTTCGGTGGAACAGGGGCGCGCCGCCGGCATCACCGATATCGACGTGCTGGAGGCCACGGACTATTACCGCACGCGCGAGCCGCAGCCCAACGGCGTGGTCAGTGCGTTGTTCTCGCATCGCGGTGCAGCGGTGGGCTGGGATGCCTTCCACCTGGCTGAAGTCCTGCTGACCCAACCGTTGCTGGTGGTGATCGGTGACAAGCCGGGTGGCTTTGGCGCCTACCGCGATGGCCTGGAGATCCATGGTCGTGCGGCGTCGAAGCACAAGCAGTTGAAGGTGGTGGAAGGCTGGTCGCATTACGACCTGTACGACAAGCCGGAGCCGGTGCGCGAGGCCCTGTCAGCGGTCGTTCCCTTCTTCAAGCAGCACCTGTGAGCTGACCTGGCAGGTGGTGCCGGCCACGGGCCGGCATCATCTGTACGCGGAGTATTCCGCCCAGTCATCGAGATCGCCCAGTTCCGGCGCCAGCGCATGTTCGACCGCGCGGCGCAGCAGTGCCGGCGCGACGTAGTGCCGGTGCGCGGCATCGATCAGCGCCATGTACAGGCGGCCGAACGCATTGCGGGTCTGCACGCGTGTGCCGAGGCTGATCTCGATGTGGCCATCGGCACAGCGTTGCACGCGCACGCTGCTGCGGAAGCGCAGGTGGCGATCATCGGCGCCGAGCAGCACTTCGGCGCAGGTGTCCCCGTCATCGATGTGCGCGTCCAGCACCGGGTAGCGGCCGGCGAACAAGCGGCTGCGGTCGGTCGACAGCAGCGACGATACCGGGCAGCCGAGTGGCGACGTGCGCAACCGCAACGGCGCCACCAGGCGGTTGCGCAGCGCCATCAGGTGGCCCACGCCGGCAGGTGGATTGCGCAGGAAGCCTTCCAGCACATCGGCCAGCAGCGCCGACGCGGCGTGATGGGTGACCTGCGTGCTGTCCAGGCGCAGGGTGGTCTGGTCCTGGTAGTGGCTGTGTGGCAGTGCAGCGGGCAGCAGCCCATCGCTGGCGGCGGCCTGCGAGTGGACGGGATAGGCCGGCGTGGCGCGTTCGACGAAGCCGCGCAAGCGCCGCAATGAAATCCTCCGCAGCGGGCCCAACAGAGCGCGGGTATGCGCGCACAGGTGGGCGCACAGGCTGGGAGGTGCGGCCTGCAGCGACAACTGCAGCAGGGGGGAGGCGGCGAGGCTTGCGGCCGAAGGCCAGTGCGCTTCCGGCAATACCTCGGTCAGGCTGGGGATATCGGCGGCATTGCGTTGAACCTGTGCACGGGCCTGCTCATCCATCGCCCCGGCCAGCTCATTGCTGTGGCAGGACAACGCGAACAGCGCAGGATGTGCGCGATGGTTCGATGCGAACTGGTGCCAGGTGCCGCCGCCGAAGCGCACGGTGAACAGGCAGTCTGGTGGAATGCGGATGCGCCGCAGCGTGCGTGCGAAGGCAGCGGGATCGCGCGCCAGCTGCGCGTCGGACGCGGTGGCAAAGCGCAGTTCGGCGCCGGCGCTGCCGGCGATGGCGGTGAACATGCGCGGCCCGGCATGCCGATGGAAGGGATGGCCGCCGGCGCCGACGGTGAAGCTGTACAGCGAGGAGGCGTCGCCCTGCTGCAGGTGCATGCCGCCAAGGCGCGCGGAAGGCTCGTCCAGTGCATCGATGAAGGCCGGGTGGTGGCGCTGGCGCTGGCTGGCGTCGGTCACCAGCGCATCACCGGCACCGATGCCGAGCTGCGCGATCAAGGTGACTTCGGTGGGGCTGCCGCCCTCCAGCGCTGGAAGCTGCACCCCTGGAAACGAACGGCGGTCGCGGGTCGAACCAGGCATGGTCATGCTCCTTGGCGGGGTGGTTCAGCGGGCAGGGGACTTGCGGCGGGCGCGTGCTTCGCGCTTCAGCGGGCCGCCGACCGGACAGACTTCGGCCGCCCAGGAAAACAACGTGTTGGCCAGGCGGTCGGGCACCTGCCGGAAGTACACGAACTGGCCGCGCTTCTCGCGTTCGATCAGGCCGGCTTCCTCAAGGATGCGCAGGTGGCTGGACAGCGCCGGCTTGCTGAAATCGAAGCGCCCGGCCAGCTCTCCCGCGCTGAGCTCGCCGGCGCTGAGATAGGCCAGGATCTGCCGGCGGGCGGTGGAGGCGAGGGCTTCGAAGATACGGTCCATGGCTAGCTAATTAACTAATTCGTTAATTGATACTCCTCCGCCCCGCGCCAGCTGTCAAGCCATGGCCCGTTGCGCCGCCCGTTGCGCGCCGCGCCCGGGCTTTGCCATCCTCCCTGCTGTTTTCCGTACCGTGGAGTTCCAATGCGCCCTGCCTTCTGGCTGATCCTGGCCCTGCTGCCCACCCTGGCGGTGGCGCAACCCGCGCGTACTCCCAAGGCCAAGGCCCCGGCGCAGGATCCCTTCAGCGAGCTGTTCGATACCGCCTGCATGCAGCACATCGGTGCGCCGGCGCGCCTGCAGTCGTTGATGGAAACCAACGGGCTGGCACCGCTGCAGCCGGCCGAGGCGGCAACGTTGCTGCAGGGGCAGGCAGGCGTGGCCTGGATGGTGCCGTTGGCCAGCGGCCGCTATGCGGTCAGCTGGGCCGACGATGGAACCTGCACGGTGTATGCGGAGAAGGCCGATGCAGCGGTGGTGCAGAAGGGCTTCGCACGGCTGGTGCAGGCGGCGCCGAAGCCGTTGCAGGCGCGCTCGCTGCCGGGCCGTGGGCCGTTGTCGGCCGACCAGGTGGCGATCCAGTACGGCTGGGCCACGCCCGGCCAGGCCAGGCTGCAGGCGCGCTTCCGGCTGGTCACGCGGCAGGCGGCCGAGGCCGGCGTACAGGCGATGGCTTCGGTGACGCCGGGTGAAGCGATGCTGGAACCTGCGGCACCCACCCGGTAACGCCTGTGGGCCCGGAGCCCAGCCGGTGACCCATGCCCGCGATTCAGCCTTTCACGCAGGATGTGGTATATCGTTTATCGATAAATCCACCCGGGGCGGCGAGGCCACCCCAATGCCGGAGGCCGCTTGACCGCTCGTCCCGCCCGCGCCAGACCCGCGCGAGGCTTGTTCACCCTGGCCCAGGCCGCCGTACAGGCCGTCCGGGCGATGTGCTGGCTGGGCATCCTGGCCGCACTGCTGGCCGTGCCACTGGTCGCTCACGACCGCCGCTGGCTGCTCGACAGCGTCCACGACGCCGATGCCGCCGCCGCGCACGGCAACGACCTGTTCCTGCACTTCTGCCTGGGCCTGGGCGCGATCGTCGCGCTGCTGGTGCTGTGCCTGCTGTTCCTGCGCCATCTGCTGCGGCTGCTGAAGTCGGCGGCGCGCGAGCGGCCGTTCACCCATGCCAATGCGCAGCGCCTGCAACGCATGGCATGGCTGATGCTGGCGATGGAGCTGCTGTCGATCCTGATCGGCGCCTATGCGGCCTGGATGGGCCCGGACTTCACCTGGATGGAGGTCGGCGGCGGCATGTCGATCACCGGGCTGGTGGCAGTGCTGATGCTGTTCGTGCTGGCACGCGTGTTCGCCGTGGGCGCAGCGATGCGCGATGACCTGGATGGTCTGATCTGATGGGCACGCGCTGATGGCGATCGTCATCACCCTCGACCGCATGCTGCAGGAACGGGGCATGACCCTGTCCGAGCTGGCCGGGCGCATCGACATCACCCTGGCGAACCTGTCGATCCTGAAGACCGGCAAGGCGCGCGCCATCCGCTTTTCCACGCTGGATGCGATCTGCCGCGAGCTGCAGTGCACGCCCGGCGACCTGCTCGGGCATGACCCGGCGCAGCTGCAGGACGCAGACTGAATGATTGCTCTTTTCCCTTACCTACTGACGAAACGGACCTGAAATGGAATGGTTGGCTGACCCCTCGATATGGATGGGCCTTGCAACCCTGGTCGTGCTGGAGATCGTTCTCGGCATCGACAACCTGGTGTTCATCGCGATCCTTGCCGACAAGCTGCCGCCGCACCAGCGCGACCGCGCTCGGGTGATCGGCCTGGCGCTGGCGCTGCTGATGCGGCTGGTGCTGCTGGCGGCGCTGGCCTGGATCATGAAACTGACCGAGCCGCTGGTCACCTTGTTCGGCCACAGCTTCTCCGGGCGTGACCTGATCCTGCTGGGCGGCGGCCTGTTCCTGCTGTTCAAGGGCACCATGGAGCTGCACGAACGGCTGGAAGGCCGCGAGCATCACGAGGATGGCAAGAAGGTCTATGCCAGCTTCGCGATGGTGGTGGCACAGATCGTGGTGCTCGACGCGGTGTTCTCGCTTGACTCGGTGATCACCGCGGTCGGCATGGTCGACAACCTGGGCGTGATGTACGCCGCGGTGACCATCGCGATGGCGCTGATGCTGGTGGCCAGCAAGCCGCTGACCCGCTTCGTCAACAAGCATCCCACGGTGGTGGTGCTGTGCCTGGGCTTCCTGCTGATGATCGGATTCAGCCTGGTGGCCGAAGGCCTGGGCTACAAGATCCCGAAGGGCTACCTGTACGCGGCGATCGCCTTCTCGATCCTGGTCGAGGCGTTCAACCAGTGGGTGCGCTTCAATCGCGAGCGCAACGAGCGCCGCCAGCCATTCCGCCAGCGTACCGCCGATGCCGTGCTGCGCATGCTGGGCGCGCGCCCGGCCAACGGCCACGCCGACGAAGGCGTGGACGAGCCGGTGGACGCCGAAGAACGCCTGCAGCCGGCCGAGCACGAGATGATCCGCAGCGTGCTGGGCCTGGCCGATCGGCCGGTGTCGAGCGTGATGACCGTGCGTGCCGATGTGCAGTGGATCGACCTGGCGCGGGGCCAGGAGGATGTGGTGGCCCGCCTGGTGGCGTCGCCGCACACCCGCCTGCTGGTGGGCGACGGTGACCTGGACAGCCTGCGTGGCGTGGTGCAGAGCCGCGACCTGCTGGCCGAGCTGCTGCAGGGCAAGCCACTACAGCTGGAAGGCAACCTGCGTGAGCCGCAGTACGTGCTGTCCAGTGCCAGTGCGCTGCAGGCGCTGGAGCTGATCCGCCAGCATCCGGTGCCGCTGGCGGTGGCCGTGGACGAGTACGGCAGCGTGGAAGGCCTGGTGACCGCCAACGACCTGCTGGCGGCGATTGCCGGCGACCTGGTCGATACCCAGGACGAGCGCTATGGCGTGGTCGCGCAGGGTGAGGAGCAGTGGGAGGCCGACGGTGCGCTGACCCTGGACGACCTGCAGCGGCTGGCCGGCATATCGCTGCCGCGCAGTGCCGACTACATGACCATCTCCGGCCTGGTGCTGGAGCAGCTGGGTCGGCTGCCGGACATTGGCGATGCGGTGGAGGTGGCCGGCGTGCGCATCACCGTATTGGCGATGGAGAAGCGCCGCATTGCCCGCCTGCGGGTGGAACGCCTGGGCCATCTGTAGAGTCGAGCCCCGCGCGATTGGGGTTCTGTAGAGTCGAGCCATGCTCGACTGCTTCCTGAGCAGCCGGGCACGTGCCCGGCTCTACACAACACGGCCGGCAACCGTCACCATGGCCGGCCCGTTTTCTTTCCAGGATGGTTGCAGTGCTGAGTACGATCGGTTTGTTGATGGGCCAGTATGTGGCCTGGCGCCTGTTCTGGCCGCTGCGCATGCCCGCCGCATTGAAGGTCGTGCTGTCGCTGCTGCTGGTGGCCGTTGCCGTGCAGTTGCGCATCGTCGCCACCTTCTGGGGTACGACGGCGTCGCCCGAGATCCCCAAGCTGGCCATCGCCACGCTGGCCACCGGCTCCACCGCGGTGTTGCTGCTGGCGCTGGTGATGCTGGTGCTGGACGCCGGCCTGCTGCTGTCGCGCCTGTTGCGCTGGCCACGCGCGGTAGCCGCAATGCGCACGCGCCGTCTGCGACCGGTGGCCGGCGTGCTGGCACTGCTGGTCAGTGGCTATGGTGTCAGCCAGGGCATGGCGGTGCCCAAGCCCCGGCAGATCGAGGTGAGCATCGCCGGATTGCCGGCCGCGTTCGACGGCTATCGCGTGCTGCAGCTGACCGACATCCATGCCAGTCGCCTGCTCACCGGCGACTGGGTGCGCAAGGTGGTGGATGAGAGCAACGCACTGACGCCGGACCTGATCGTGATCACCGGCGACCTGATCGACGGCAGTGTCGAGGCCCGCCGTGACGACGCGCGTCCACTCGCGGACCTGCGGGCGCCGGACGGCGTCGTCGCCATCACCGGCAACCACGAGTACTACGCGCAGTACCAGGCGTGGATGCAGGCGTTCCGCGCGCTGCACATGCAGGTGCTGGAGAACAGCCACATGCAGGTGCGGCGCGGCGATGCGGCGCTGACCATCGCCGGTGTCACCGATCCGGTGGCCGCACGCTACGGCCTGCCGCTGCCGGATCTGGATGCTGCACTGGCCGGTACCGATCCGTCCGCGCCGGTGATCCTGCTCGATCATCGCCCGCGCAATGCACGGGAGGCGGCGGCGCGTGGGGTGAAGCTGCAGCTGTCCGGGCATACCCACGGCGGGCAGATCATCGGCATGGACCAGCTGGTGAAGCGAGCCAATGGCGGTTTTGTGTCCGGGCGCTACGACGTGGATGGGATGACGCTGTACGTGGGCAACGGTGCGGGCCTCTGGGCCGGTTTCCCGGCGCGCATCGGCGTGCCGTCGGAGATCACCTTGGTAACATTGCGCCGCGCGCCGTGACCTTAGGCGGGGTCAGATCCCTTTCCCCTGGGGGAAAGGGATCTGGCACCCGACAAACCACATGGAAGGAACCATGGCCCATCCCCGCGCCCCGATGGAGCGCCTGATCCGTGCCAATGCTGACGAGATCAACCGGCTGCAGCAGGCCATCCACGAGAGTGCCAGTGCGCGCTGGCGTGGGCCGGAGGAGCGGGAACGGCACGCTGCGGCCTGTGCCGAGTTCCACCAGCACTACGAGCGGCTGGCGTTTCCGGGAGGCTATGCCAACGCGTTGAAACGGCTGGCCGAACACGATCCAGATACGCTGGATGTCGCGCTGACCTTTCTCGAAGTGCGGCCGTATTTCTTCCGATCCGGATACATGTGGAAGACGCTGCTGAAGCGCGTGCAACGGGTCCCCATGGGGATCAAACAGCGCGCGCGGCTGCAGAAGATCCTCGACGCCTACGCTGCCTATCGCGCCACACGTGACGGCTGATGGGGACGGCATGATGAGGTCAGATCCCTTCGCCTTTGGCAAAGGGATCTGACCCCGGCCCGTCAGGCCGCCCGCAGCGGAGGCCGCGCATGCGCACCTCGACGCAGCGCTTGCGCCTGCTTGGCGATCCAGCGCACCACGAAGGCGGTGAACAGCAGCGCCGACGGCACCGCATACCAGAAGTTGCCTGGCACACGCTTGAAGTACGAGTAGGTGAACACCGCTGCGATGATCCACATGCCGGTCACGTGCAGGTGACGCCAGGCGGTGGGTCCCATGCGCCGGGCTAGCCCCCGGTGCGAGGTGATGGACAGCGCCAGGATGGCGAGGTAGCCCACCGTGCCCGGGAGGTTGGCCAGCGCTGAGCGTGCTGGCCAGAACGCCGGGTTGAGGATGCCGAAACTGGTGATGGCGACTGCGTGCAGCAGGTGCGAGAACGCGAAGGACAGGCCGATGATGCGCCGTTCGCGCAGGAGGAAACGAGTGAACGGACCGGGCAGCAGGGTGGCGAAGGAGGATGCCGTGAATGCCGCCAGGAACAGCAGGAACGATGTGCGTGCAGTGACCCGGATCGCAGCTCGGCTGCCCTCGGCCACATCGGCATGCAGGGCGAACGCGCCCAGCGCGAACGCGATCAGGACCACGCCGATGGCTACGAACAGGCGCCAGCCGCTCAGGAAGGACGTGTTGGAAACAGTCATGGTCAGGCCTCGAAGAATGGAGAAGGGGTAGTGCCGGCCGCTGGCCGGCATTCCCCGGGATCGGTCGACGCAACCAGAACGCCGGCCGTGCAGAGTTCGCGCAGCACGGGAATGCAGGCCGCACGCAATGCGTCCGGTGCCACGTCATGTGTTTCGGACAGCGCCTGCAGTGCCTCATCCACAGGCGCGCCGTCGTCACCGAAGACCGAAAGCAGCGCGTAGGCCAGCGGTGACAGTTCCTCGACCTGCAGGCTGAATTCAGGCATGCGGCGCATCATCAGCAGCACAGGAGCTGCATCCAGCACCGGCTCCAGCACCTCGTCCACATGGACCGGCCACTGGTAGCCAAGCACCCGCACCAGCGGCGAGACCGCCAGCACATCACTGTCCACCGGAACGCGGTGCAGCGAACGCCCGGCGGCGCGCGCTTCAATGTGCAGCGACTGCTGCGTGCTCTCGTAGTGCGCCAGTTCCGCTGCCCAGGCCGGCAGTGCCAGCGCGTCCTGCATCGCCAGCCAGGCCGCGAATTCGCCAGCGATCTGTGGGAACAACGGGGTGCGGCAGGTATGGCTGGCGTAGTAGTGCTCCACGGTGTCGCGCCAGCGCGGCGTGCCCAACTGGTGTTGCAGGCGTGGCAGGGTGCCAGCCAGCAAGGTGTCCAGGCTGTCGATGCACAGGCGGCGGTACACCGCCAGTCGGCGCGCCTCGACGCCATCGGGCGCGGCCATTGATGGGTCGCGCACATGGTCGGCCCAACGCCGTTGCAGGGTGGCCAGCGACTCAGCCATGGGCCACCTCGGGCCAATGTGCCTCGGCCTGTGCCTGGCGGATCTGCGCGACCTCGGCCAGCAACTCGGCCAGTGGCGGGAAGTTGAAGTCGCGTTCGAGCAGGGTGGGATGCACGCCCACCCGCGCATAGGCTTCGCGCAACAGTGCCCAGACCACGCCTTTCACCGGCGCACCGTGGGTGTCGATCTTGAAGCCATCGTCTTCATCGAAGTGGCCCGCCACATGCAGCGAGGCGACCCGCTGGGCCGGCACGCGGGCCAGGAATTCGAACGCGTCGTAGCCGTTGTTGCAGGCATTGACGAAGACGTTGTTGACATCCAGCAGCAGGTCGCAGTCCGCCTCGGCGAGCACGGCATTGATGAAATCGATCTCGCTCATTTCGGCACCGGCAACGGCGTAGTAGGAAATGTTCTCCACGGCGATGCGTCGGCCCAGCATGTCCTGCACCTGGGCGATGCGGCCGGCGACGTGATGCACGGCCTCGGCGGTGAACGGCAGCGGCAGCAGGTCGTAGACGTGGCCACCGGCAGCGCAGTAGCTCAGGTGTTCGCTGTACAGCTGCACCTGGTGCAGGTCGAGGAAGGTGCGCGTCTGGGCCAGCAGGGTGCGGTCCAGTGGATCAGGACCGCCCAGCGACAGGGACAGGCCATGGCAGGTCAGGGGGTGGCGTTCGCTCAACCTGCGCAGCGCTGCACCGTGTGCACCGCCGACGCCGATCCAGTTGTCGGGCGAAACTTCGAGGAAGTCGATGGCACCGGCCGGCATGGCCAGCAGTTCGTCGATCAGGCCACGGCGCAGGCCAAGACCGGCGGCATTGGAAGGCAGGGGCAGGGTCATGACGGATGCTCCAGGGAGAGGGCGCCGCCTCGGAGGCGGCGCCGCTTGAACGTCGATCAATCGGCGACGCGGGAGAACAGGCCCTTCGGCATCGGCTTGCCGTTGGCGGTGTAGACGCTGCGCAGGTAGTCGTGTGCTTCCTGCTCGCTGATGTAGCCGTCGTGGTCGGTGTCGATGCGGTCGAACTCGGCGGCACGCTTGGCGGCCACGGCGTTGAACTCGGCACGCGAGACCCGGCCATCGTGGTCGCGGTCGGTGCGGGCAAACGAGGCGTCGCCGCACTTGCCTTCGCCACACTGGCCCTCGGCCACCTTGGCCTTGCCGGCGGGCTTGCCGGTGGCGGTCTTGTTGGCCCCGCACTTGCCTTCACCGCACTTGCCTTCGGCGGCAGCGCTCATGGCCACGGCACTGATCGCCAGTGGCTGGATCGCTGCGGCCTGGCCGGCCAGCAGCAGGCCACCGGCCAGGGCGATGCCGATGGCACCGATGCGCGGCAGGCGGGAGGAAGGGGTGTTCTTGGTCGAGACGGACATGGTGGTGACTCCTTGGGAAAGCACGCGGGGCGTGCGGGATGGACGCCGCTTGAAGGCGACGGAAACGAAGGGTAGAAGCGCGGTGAAGGGGCGAAGCGGATCAGGCGTTGCGGCGACGGCGCAGTACGTAACCCACCAGCAGCACACCGCCGAGCAGGGCGCCGCCGAAGCCGATGCCGGGCAGCAGCGAGGCAACCGGCAGCAGCAGGGCGATCAGGCTGACGCCCCAACCCAAGCCGTCATTGCCAACGGGGGCGTGCTGCGAGCCGGCCAGCAGACGGTCGACGCTGAGTGCGCCACCGCCGTTGAGGATCAGTGGCAGCAGCATGGCCAGGAACAGCAGCGGCAGCTTGAAGTTGCCGTAGCCCTGGTCGGTGATCGCATAGCCCTGCCAGAGTTCGCCCAGGCCGTTCCATTGGTCGGGCCAGTGCACGGCGGCGATGGCGACCACGGTCAGCACCCAGAAGACGTAGGCCACTGAGCGCGTGGCCAGGCCGAGCAGCAGCATCACCGCACCCACCAGTTCCAGCCAGGTGGCAAGCTGCCAGTTCAACGACGCGGGCAGGGTGGAGAACGGGAACGGGAAGCGGCCTTCCAGGTCGGCGAACCAGTTCTGGCCGCCCAGCTTCTCGCGGCCGGATTCAAAGAACTCCCAGGCCAGCAGGGTGCGCAGCGCCAATGGCGAGAGCCAGCGGCCGACGGCGTCCAGGCGGGGGGTATACACGGAAGAGGCGGTGCTGATCATGGTGGTGTCCTGCGGGCCAGTGGTCGATGGAGGCCATTTCAGGCGGCGCAGGTATCGGCAACGTGTGCCGTTGCCCGGGGTTTTGTCAGCGACTGTGGCCGCGGCGAGGTTTCGTACAGTCAGATACAAAGACGATGCGTTGACGCACATCGGGGCGTTGCGCGCCCGCGTGCGGGGAGCGATATCCACCCGGTAGCGCCCGGCCGGGCCCGGCGGCCGCATGTATCCCACTGTAGAAACCCGCCTTCGCCCTACACTCCGGTACAACTCCGTGCCGCCGAGAAACAGCGCCGATACACCGGCAGGCGGAAATGGCCACTCCCAACACCGGAGTGCCACCCATGATCCGTACCTCGTTGCTTGCTGCCGCTCTTGCCCTTGCCGGCACCGCGGCTCCCGCCTTCGCTACCCAGGCCGATACCGCTGCACCGCCCACCGTCATCCTGGTGCACGGCGCGTTCGCCGATGGCTCCAGCTGGAGCAAGGTCATCAGCACGCTGCATGACTGGAAGCTGCCTGCGGTGGCCGTGCAGAATCCGCTCACCTCGCTGGCCGACGATGTTGCCGCCACCCGTCGTGCGATTGCCGCTGCACCCGGCAAGGTGGTGCTGGTCGGCCACAGCTGGGGCGGTACGGTCATCACCGAGGCGGGCAATGACCCGAAGGTGCAGGCGCTGGTGTACGTGGCGGCCTTCGCACCGGATGCAGGGCAGTCTTCGGCGCAGCAAGGCGAAGGTTTCCCGGTCGGTCCGGGCCTGGCCCGCCTGCAGGAGAGGGATGGCTACCTGACTTTGCCGGCCGATGCGATCGCCCAGGACTTCGCGCAGGACGTGATGAAGAAGTCGGCTGCGCTGCTGTACAGCACCCAGGTCCCGCTGAAGGCCAGCGCGCTGGGCGAGGTGGTGAACGTTGCGGCGTGGCGCAGCAAGCCGAGCTGGTACGTGCTCAGCCGTGACGATCGCATGCTGTCGCCGCAGCTGCAGGCCGCCACCGCAAAGCGCATTGGCGCGCAGCTGCAATCGATCGGCAGCAGCCATGTGTCGCTGCTTTCGCATCCTGCGCAGGTGGCCGACAGCATCCTGGAAGCGGCAGGCGTGAAGCCCGCCGAACTGCCGCTGGCCGAGCAGGGGGGCTGAGCGATGGCCGCACTGCGAGGGTATGCACTGCTCCTGCTGCTGGGCCTGCTGGGTGGAGCTGCGCTGTTGCTGGCATGGCCCGGCGCGGATGCTGGCGCGCAGCCGCTCGACGCAGCACCGGTGGCGGGGTTCGACGGTGGCGGGCCATGGCACAACAGCCCACCGCTCACACTGAAGCAGTTGCGGGGGCAGGTGGTGCTGGTCGAGTTCTGGACCTACACCTGCAGCAACTGCCTCAACGTGGCGCCGTATGTCCACCAGTGGCATGCACGGTACGCGCCGCAGGGCCTGAAGGTGATCGGCGTGCATACGCCGGAGTTCGCCTATGAAGGGCTGCCCGGCAACGTGCGCAGGGCCATCGCACGGTTGGATATCACCTGGCCGGTGGTGCAGGACAACCAGTACCGGATCTGGAACGCCTGGGGCAACCGTTTCTGGCCCGCGCTGTACCTGCTCGACCGGCAGGGGCGGGTGGTCTACCGCCATTACGGCGAGGGCGACTACGCACGTACCGAAAGCGAGATCCAGCGCCTGCTGGCCACCCCCTGAGCCGCGCTACCATGGCCGCGCCGCGCGGCGCTGTCCCCCTGCCTTCATCGAGAACGCAATGAACCCTGTACCGCACATCCTTGTCGTCGACGATGACAGTGAGATCCGCCAGATGCTGGCCGACTACCTGCAACGCAACGGCCTGCGCGTGAGCCAGGCCGACGGTGGCCGGGCCATGCGCGCACTGATGGATACCCACGCGGTGGACCTGGTGGTGCTGGACGTGATGATGCCCGGCGAAGACGGCCTGAGCCTGTGCCGCAACCTGCGTGCCGGCAAGCATCGTGCGGTGCCGGTGGTGCTGCTGACCGCACGCGACGACGAGACCGACCGCATCATCGGCCTGGAAATGGGCGCCGACGACTACGTGACCAAGCCCTTTTCCTCGCGCGAACTGCTGGCACGCATCAACGCGGTGATCCGTCGCACCCGGATGCTGCCGCCGAACCTGCAGGTGAGCGAAGCCGGTCGCCAACTGGCCTTCGGTGCCTGGCGGCTGGATACCACCGCACGCCATCTGCTGGATGCACAGGACACCGCGTATCCGCTCAGTGGTGCCGAGTTCCGCCTGTTGCGCGTGTTCCTCGATCACGCCAATCGGGTGCTCAGCCGTGACCAGCTGCTCAGCCTCACCCAGGGCCGCGATGCCGAACTGTTCGACCGCTCGATCGATCTGCTGGTCAGCCGCGTGCGCCAACGGCTGGGTGACGACGCACGCGAGCCGACCTACATCAAGACCGTGCGCAGCGAAGGCTATGTGTTCAGCGTGCCGGTGCAGTTGCTGGGGCCGGACGAATGAACACCGGCGCACGCCGTCCACGCTGGCCGCGCACGCTGTCGGCGCGCCTGCTGCTGGTGCTGCTGGGTGGATTGGCGCTGGCCCACGCACTGTCTTTCGGTCTGCTGTTCTTCGAACGCTACCAGTCCACCCGCAGCATGATGCTGCGCAACCTCGATGAAGACGTGGCCGTGAGTGTCGCGTTGCTGGAGCACCTGCCCGCGGACCAGCGCGATGCCTGGGTGCCGCGGCTGGAGCGGCGCACCTACCGTTACCTGCTGCGCCCGGCTGCGGCCGGGCCGGGGCTGCAGACCGATCGTGCACGCCAGGTCACCGCGATCATCGACGACAGCCTGCAGCATCGCTATCCGTTGCAGGCGCGCCAGGTGGCTCGCCTGCCGGAGCGGTTCGAGGTGGAACTGCGCCTGCATGACGGCACACCGTTGACCATTGAAGTCACTCCGTCGGGCCTGCCGCTGGCGCGCTGGCTGCCCGCCGTGCTGCTGGTGCAGCTGGCGCTGTTGCTGGTGTGCGCATGGCTGGCGGTGCGCCTGGCCATGCGCCCGCTGCAGCAGCTGTCGCATGCGGTGGAACAGCTGCAGCCGGGCAAGGACGGGCCGGCACTGCCTGAAGATGGTCCTGCGGAAGTAGGCGGTGCGGCGGCCGCACTCAACGCGCTGCAGGCACGCATTCGTGGCCATGTCAGTGAGCGCCTGCAGATCCTGGCCGCGATCTCGCACGACCTGCAGACCCCCATCACGCGCATGAAGCTCCGGGTGGAGACCCTGCCTGAAGACAGCACCCAGCAGCGGCTGCTGGCCGACCTCGACCACCTGGGTCAACTGGTGCGTGAGGGCGTGGCCTATGCGCGCAGCAGCCACGTCGCCAGTGGCGCGCCGGTGTCGATGGACCTGGGCGCGTTCCTGGCCAGTGTGGTCGGCGATTACGAGGACATGGGCAAGCCGGTCAGTGGTGGTGCGCCCGCTGGACTGGTCGTGCAGACCTGGCCGCAGCCGCTGCGCCGGGTGGTCGGCAATCTGGTCGACAACGCGTTGCGCTACGCCGGTGCCGCCGAGATCGAGGCGGGCCGCGATGAGGCCGGAAGGGTGTGGATCGGAATTTCCGACCGTGGCCCCGGCATTCCCGAGGGCCAGCTGCAGGCAGTGCTGGCGCCGTTCCACCGGCTGGAAAGCTCGCGCAACCGCGATACCGGCGGTACCGGCCTGGGCCTGGCCATCGCGGTACAGCTGGCGCAGTCGCTGGGCGGCTCACTGCGGCTGCACAACCGCGAGGGCGGCGGTTTGCGGGCGGAGCTGCAGCTGCCGGGGTAATTGGCGGGGTCGGATCCCTTTGCGGGAGCAAAGGGCTCTGACCCCGATGTGGGATTTGCGACGTTCCTGCATGGCACCGGGATCGGCGATCATCTCCAGCGAGTGTTGAAACCAGGGAGCACCACGCAATGCAGGGACGCCGTTCTTCAATCTGGCACGCACGCCGTGTCGCGCTGCTTATCAGCGCAGGGTTGCTGGTGGCCTGCCAGCGCTCGCCGGAGGTATCGGCCGAACACGCGCCTGCAGACCCACCGGCGGTGATGCCGACCGCCACCACCGATCTCTCCCCGCTGCTGGATGCCCTGCCGACCTGCGCGCTGGATGGCTGGTACATCGATCAGCAAACCGACCGCCCGGCGCACTCCTGGTTGGCTGCGAACGCACCAAAGCCGTGCAAGGAGGACGAGGAGAACGAGATCGCCACGTTCTGCGTGCAGGGGCAGTGGAAGGGGCTGCCGGTGGAAGAGGTGATCCTGCCGACGATGACGTTCGTCTCGTTCCGTGGGGCCAGGATCGGCCTGCCGTTGGAGAAGGCGCGTTCAATCGCCCGCCAGCACCTGGGGCAGGACTTCCCGGGGGGCGCGGCTTACGAAGCGGGGCGCGAGCCGAAGCTGCTGGCCGACCCGGAGGATGCGCAGCGTTCGTGGCTGCTGTGCAGCACCCCGGAACTGGGCCACGACGTGGACAGCGAGGGAAGCATCAGCTATTCCGGCATGAACCTGCCCTACGACCACGACGGTTGCAGCTACCGCTACAGCCCGGTCGACTTCTGCGATGCGCAGCACCGCGCCGCCATCGAAGATGCCCTCCAGCACCAGAAACCCAATTTCAACCAGCACTATCTGCTGGTGCAGGTTGATGATCGACCCGAGTACTTCCAGCGTACGCTGGTGCTGGTCGATACCCGCACGGGCAGGGCGACGCCACTGCCGTTCGATGCCTTCACCGGGCCGGCAGGGAAAGGCGGAGATGCTACCGGCTACGGGACACTGGAAACGGGCGTGGACCAGCAGCAGTTCTGCCTCGATGGCGCGTTGCTGGTCTACCGCGTGTTCGAGGAAGGGCGCTTCTGTTTCGGCTTTGACGGTGAGCGTTTCACCGGCCATGAAACCCAGTACATGCAGGCAGCGGATAGCTGATGACCGGCATTTCACCCCGTCCATGCCACGCTGCGCGGAACCTGTACATCCGGGATCGAGGCTGTTGAAGGCGAATACGCAATGACCGCGGCGCGGCAGCGCTCGATGTGGGTGGCGGGCCTGTCCACGGTGGTGGAGTGGTACGACTTCACCCTGTACCTGTACTTCGCCACGGTCTTGTCGCGCGTGTTCTTCGGCGGCGGCGAGCAGGCGCTGCTGGTCACCCTGTCCGGCTTCGCGGTGTCCTACCTGATGCGCCCGCTGGGCGCGCTGTGCTTCGGCCACCTGGGTGACCGCCTGGGCCGGCGCTGGATGCTGCTGGCATCGATGGCCTTGATGGCAGCGGCGATGCTGGCCACCGCACTGCTGCCGACAGCGGCCACCGCAGGTACCACGGCGGGCGTGCTGCTGCTGGTACTGCGCTGCGTGATGGCGTTTTCGGTGGGCGGTGAGTACACCGGCGTGGTGGCGTACCTGCTGGAAAGCGCACCGGCGCGGCGACGTGGCCTGGTGACCTCGCTGGCCTCGGCCGCCAGCGAAGTAGGCGCACTGCTGGCGGTGGCGATCTCGGCGCTTACGGTTGCGCTGCTGCCCACCGCACAGCTGGACAGCTGGGGCTGGCGTATTCCGTTCTTCGTCGGTGCGGCATTGGCACTGGTGATCCTGGTCGCGCGCTCGGGCATGCACGAGTCGCCGGAGTTCGAGCGACAGCGCCGCGAGGGCAGCATTCCGGCGACACCGCTTCGCCATGTACTGCGCAACCATCCGCTGGCGGTGGCACGCACCTTCGCGATCTCGGCGCTGGGCTCGATCACTTATTACGTCGGCATCACCTATGTACCGGCATTCCTGCATGCGCAGGGTCATGACGAGGGTGACGCACTGTGGCTGTCGACGATTGCGGCGGTGGCGGTCATCGCGATCACGCCGCTGTGTGGTGCCTTGTCCGACCGCGTCGGGCGGCGGCCGATGCTGCTGGGCCTGACGGTGCTGGCAGCGCTGTTGCCGTTGTCGCTGTTCGCGTGGATGGCGCAGGCGGCGCCGTTGGGCATCGCGCTGGCCGCGGTACTGCTGGCCTGCGTGGCCGGTGGGGTAAGTGCCGTTGCTGCGCCGGCCACGGCCGAACAATTCCCGGGCGAGGGCCGGGTCAGCGGGCTGGCACTGGGGGTGACCATGGCCACCGCCTTCTTCGGCGGCGCAACGCCATGGCTGGCGCAATGGTGGGTGGAGCGCAGCGGCTGGGCAGCGGCGCCGGGCGCGATGATCGCGCTGGTGGCGGTGCTGGTGCTGCCGGTGCTGTGGACCCTGCCCGAGACGGTCCCGGGCAGGGCCAAGCGCTAGACGGTCAGACTTTCAGGGTCTGCTCGATGTCGGCCAGTACCGCGGCCGCATCCACGCCGATGGCAATCGACTGCACCACGTGGCCGTCCCACACGCTGGGGCCGAATGCCAGGCCTTCCGGCTTGGGAATGGTCATGCCGCGGGCGACGCCGTCGGTGGCCACGCGCACGCTGGCGCGCTCGAACTGGAACAGTTCCGGGCGGGTCAGCGCGATGCACGCGCAGCAGTCATGCACGACCATGCCCTTGTGGCCGGCCTGCAGGTAGAAGTCGACGTAGTCCTGCGACAGCGCACGCACCAGCTCGGCATCGACACCGCCGATCGCAGCCAGCGTGTCCAGGCCGTCACGGTCCATTTCCACACGCGTGGTCACGTCCAGGCCGATCGCGGTGACCGGCCAGGTAGCGGTGAACACCACGTCGGCGGCTTCGGCATCGCCCCAGATATTGGCCTCGGCGGCCGGGGTGATGTTGCCGTTGACGTGGAAGGCGCCGCCCATGATCACCACGCCGCGCACCAGGCCGGCGATGTCCGGGGCCTGCTGCAGGGCCAGGGCCAGGTTGGTCATGCGGCCGACCGCGACCAGGGTCACTTCGCCCGGATGGGCGCGGACCAGGTCGATGATCAGCTGATGGGCCGGGCGCGCATCGGCAGCCACGTCCAGGCTGGCCGGCACCGGGTGGTTGCCCAGCCCATTGTGGCCGTGGATGTGCACCGGCCAGGCCTCCGGGGTGGCTTCCGGCTGCAGCGGGCCTTCGGCGCCACGCGCGACCGGGGCGGCAAAGCCCCAGGCCTGCTTCAGGTACAGCGCGTTGTGTGTGGTCGACTCCACCGAAGCATTGCCGAAGGTGGTGGTGACGCCGACCAGGTCGATCTGGGCGTGCTTGTGCAGGTACAGCAGGGCCAGGGCGTCGTCGACGCCCGGGTCGGTATCGAAAATGACTTTCAGCATGTTGTTGTTCTTCTTCTTCCGTGTGGTGCGGGGGGCGCCGGCGGCCACGGGGCAGGCCGGCGCGCCCTACATTGTCCCATCTTCATGACAGGCAGGGCCATTGCCGGGGTGGCAGGCCATAATGCCCCCGTCCAGGCACGGAGCCTCCCTATGCTGATCCTCGCGGTACTGCTGGTCCTGCTGGTGCTGGGCCTGAACGTGGTGGCCACCGTGGTGATCGCGCAGCGCGACGGCCTGTCGACGGGCGGCCGGACGGTGCAGCTGCTGCTGGTCTGGCTGCTGCCGCTGGTCGGCGCGATCCTGTGCATGGCGGTGGCCACGGCCGATGGCTCCGGCAGCCGGGGGGAGGGCGGCGCAAGCTACGACAGCTCAGGTGGCTATTCCGGTGACAACCAAAGCCATCACAGCCACAGCAGCGCCGACTGCAGCAGTGATGGTGGTGGGGGTGACGGCGGCAGCTGCGGCGATTGATGAGACGCTTCTGGATGCCGGCCAGCGGCCGGCACTACCCAGCCGAGGTCGCGCCCTGGTAGTGCCGGCCGCTGGCCGGCAACCTCGACAGCTCAGCCGCCGCCTTCGGTCGGCAACGGCGCCGGCACGTTCAGAAGCCCGCCCGCCGCCACATAGGCGGCCAGCGCCTGGCCCTGGCTCAGCAGATGGCGTTCCATGGTGCGTTCGGCAGCCTGCGCGTCGCGGCGGCGGAAGCATTCCATCAGCTCGCGGTGTTCGGCCAGCGACTGCGCGGTGCGGCCGGGGGTCAGCAGCTGGCGGCCACGGTGCATCTTCAGGATGCGGTGCAGGTCGTGGGTGATGCGGATCAGCCACGGGTTGCCCGCGTAGTGCTGCACGGTTTCGTGGATCAGGTAGTTGTTGCGGTAGTACTCGGCGATGTTGCCCTCGGCCGCCGCCGCTTCCATTGCTGCATGCAGGTCTTCCAGCTGCTGCACGCCGGCATCGTCGATGTGCTTCACCGCCTCATGCGCGCAACGGCCTTCCAGCATCGCCATCACCGGGAACAGCTGGTTGAGGTCTTCCAGCGTCAACCGGGTGACGCGGCTGCCACGACCGGCATCGATCTGCACCAGGCCTTCGGCGGCCAGCAGCTTCAGCGCCTCGCGCAGCGGCGTGCGGCTGATGCCCAGTTCTTCGCACAGCGCGGGCTCGTCGATCCACTCTCCCGGCGGCAGTCGGTAATCGTAGATGCGCTCGCGCACGTGCTCGGCCACCTCTTCATACAGAGGCGCGCGCTTCTTCGGTGACCGCGGGGCAGGGGCAATGGCCATGCGCAGAGTGTAACGCCAGGTCGCGCCGGCCAGCGGCCGGCACGTCCCGATGGCGGTTACATCCAGCCTGGCACCACGAACACCAGCCAGGCCAGCAGCGGTCCGAGCGCAACCACCAGGCCGCTGTAGACCAGGAAGCGGCGGAAGAGGGTCTCGCGCTCTTCCTTCGCTGCCGAGGCCACCACCAGTGCGCCATTGGTCGAGAACGGGCTGACATCGACGATGGTGGATGACACCGCCAGCGCGCAGATCACGCCGGCGGCGCTGAGGTGGCCCTGCATCAGGAACGGCACCGCCAGTGGAATCGTCGCGCCCAGCACCGCTGCCGATGATGCAAATGCGGAAACGATTCCGCCGACGTAGCAGACCAGCAGCGCTCCGAGCAGCGGGATGCCGATGTCGGAGACACCGTTGCCGATGAAGTCCACCGCGCCGGCATGTTCCAGCACGCCGATATACGTCACCACGCCGCAGATCAGCAGCACGGTGGACCAGCTGATGCCATCGACCGCACCCTTCTGGCTCTGCGGGGACAACAATGCCAGTGCCACCGCCACGGTGATCGACACCAGGCCGACGTTGAGGTTGTAGATCAGTGCGGCCACGCCCAGGCCCAGCAGGCCGATCAGGGTGAACAACCGCTCGCGGGTCAGGCTCACCGCATCCAGTGCCGCCGGATCATTGCTGAGCGTGCCGCCGCCTGCTGCGACCAGCGCGCCATGGCCTTCGATCGCGAATTGCCGCGACGACGCCTGCGGGCCACCGGCCATCGCCAGCTCGGCATTGCCGAGCGTTCCTGCTGCGGTGATCGAGCCACGGCGCAGCAGCGCGATGCCACCGAAGGCGAAGAAGCAGATCGTCGCCATCATGAAGTTGAAGCCCAGGCTGGTCAGGAACACCGCCATCTCGGTGACTTCCAGCCCGGCCTTCTGCACCACTCCGTTGGTGATGCTGCCGTACACGCTGATCGGCGAGAAGCCGCCCGCTTGGGCACCATGGATGACCAGCAGGCCCATCATCAGCGGATTGATGTTGTACTGCTTGGCAAAGCGCAGCGCGACCGGGCCGATGATCGCGACCGCTGCCGGGCCCAGCGCACCGAACGCGGTGAGGACCGCGGTGATCACGAACATCACCCACGGAATGGCCACGATATGGCCGCGCACCGCTTTCACCGCCCAGTGCACCAGCAGGTCGATGGTGCCGTTCTTCTGCGCGATGGCGAACAGATAGGTGATGCCGACCAGGGTCAGGAACAGATCGCCGGGAAAGCCGGCCAGGACTTCCTTGCCCCCCATGTCGACCCACAGCCCGCCGATGATGAAGGCCAGCGCGAAGGCGACGGCTCCCATGTTGATCGGCATCGCGGTGGCGACGATGAACATGATCACCAGACCGATGATCGTTGCGATTTGTGGACTCATGCGCCCTCCCAGACACGTGACTCACGTACAGCGCGGATGGAGACCCGCCATCCCGGGGTAAGGCGACGTACGGCGTGTTGCGTGATACGTACTGCTCGAACCCGCTATTGCAGCCGCTCCAGCGCACTGCGGACCCAGCCCGCGGCGCCTTCAAGGCTCTGGAACTCTTCCACCGCGCGCACCTCGCAGCACGGATAGGCCGGCGCGACGATGCGCGCCAAGGCGTTGCCCGGGCCCAGCTGCAGGAACACCCGCGCGCCACGCTCGAAGGCCTGGCGCATCACCTGCGCCCATTCGATGGTCTGTGCCAGCTGCGCCGACAGCGTGTGCACCACTGCGGCGCGGTCCCGTACCGGGCGGGCATCGATGCCGGCCAGCAGGGGCAGCCGCGGCGACTGCACCTGCGCTGCTGCCAGGACGGCGGCGAACGGTGCCACTGCGTCGGCCAGCAGCGGCGTGTGCGCGGGCACATGGACCGGCAACGGGCGGATTTCCGCGCCGCACGCGCGCGCGTCTGCCGCCAACGCGTGCAGCGACCGCCATGCCCCCCCCACGATGAAGTGGTCGTGGCCATTGGCGATCGCGATGAAGGCACCATGCGTATCGCACAAGCGCTGCGCGGCAGTGCGGTCCAGTCCCAGGACTGCCTGGAGCCCGGCATCTTCCGGGATTGCGGCATCCATCAGGCGCGCGCGCTGCGCGGACAGGGCCAGGCAGGTGGTGGCATCGAAGCTGCCGGCGATGGCATGTGCGGCGAGCTCTCCGATGCTGTAGCCCGCGATCACCGTCGGTGTTGGCAAGACGTCGCGCAGGCCCTGCCAGTGAGCCAGGCTGGCTGTGCACAGCAGGGGTTGCGCCCGCACATTGTCGAAGCGGTCGTCGGCCGCGGCGGCGGAAAATACATCGCGACCCAGCAGTTCGCCCGTGGCATCGAGCACCGGCCGCGCGGCAGCAAGGCCGCGTACGCGATCGAACATCGCCGGATGCTGTGCACCCTGTCCGGGGCAGAGCAGGGCAAGGCTCATGTGCCCTCCTGCTGCAACAGGAACAGGCTGCAGGCAAGCAGGTCGGCGCTGCCACCGGGGCTCAGGTGACGCGCAACGAAGGCGTCGGCGATGTGCTGCAGGCGTGGCTGCCAATCGTGTGCGAAGGCACCACCTTCGGCCAGGAAGCGGTGGGCCTGCTGCTGCGCCCAGCCCAGGCCTTCCGCACCACCGCGATGCAGCAGGTTGAGGTCGTCGGTGTGGGCGACCAGCTGCATCAGCGTGTGGCACATCGCGGCCTCGCGCGTCAGCCCATTGGCCAGCACATGGCGCAGGCTGGGCAGCGCCACCTCGCGCAACAGCGGGTAACCGGCGGCGGCCTGTTCGCGCACGCCCGGCACCTTGTGCAGGACGCGCGCACGTTGGCCCGGGCTGCCTGCATCCAGCGGCGCACGTGCGAAATCCGCAGCCCAACGACGTACCTCCAGGCAGACCTGCTCACCGGTGGCGGCATGGCCCAGGCGGGAACGACAGGCCGCGGCGGCCGCCACCAGCAGGCCGAGGCTGAAGATCGCACCGCGATGGGTGTTGATGCCGGCGGTCGCGCGCAGCATCGCCGCTTCGGCGGCAATGCCACACCGGCGCAGCGCATCGAAGCCCGCCCCATCTGCACCGAGGCGGGCCACGGCGGTGAAATAATGGCGCAGCGCGAACAGGCTGCGCAGGAACGTGCCCGCATCCATGTCGTGATGGCTGCCGCGGTCGAACGGTGTGACCAGTCCCGGTTTGGGTGCCAGGGCCAGTTCTGCATGCAGGCTGGCAACGGCGAGGCGCCCCAGGCGCGCGCAGTCCACGGCCGCTGCCGGCCGGACAATCGGTTGCGCGACGGCGTTCATGCGCTCACCCCGGCGGGGGCGAACACGGACTCGCGCAGTTCCAGTGCGGCGCCTTCCGGGCGCTTGACCAGTATCTCGCGGCCGCGTCCCGCGTACTCCCGCCAGTTCACGGCGGCGCCGTCGGCCAGGCACAGCTCGCCATCGACCCGGCGACCGTATCCGGCTTCCCATGCCTGCAGCTTTGCAGCCAGGGCATCGGCCTGCGCGGTGGTGTCGATCCGCCACAGCAGATCGATGTCCGAGCGCGCGTGCACATAGTGCAGTCCAGTGAGGTACTGCCAGGCAAACGCTCCGAATACGCGTGCCTCTGCGATGTCCTGCAGTGCCTGCAGGGGGCGCTGCCAGTCCTGCACAAGGTCGCCTTCCAGCACCGTCTGAAGTGTCGGTGGCGGCGCGGTGCGCATCACATCGTGTGCCGGCACGCGCAGGGCCAGGCGCAGTTTGCCCTCGGCGGGGGGCAGCGGTACGCCGAGGCGCAGGCGGGGATCGGCATCGTCGGCGGCGCGCCGGGCGACGATGGCCGGCAGACCCTGCGCAAACCAGTCGGCCAGGCGCGGCTCATGCGCAGAGATGTCCGCCTGCCAGCCGGCGTGCGCTGACAGCCAGACCAGCGTATGGCGGGGCAGCCGCTCAGGCATCGCCCTGGCTCACGGTTGCAGCCACGCGTGCGGCCAGCATGCGACCGCCACGTTCGGCGCCGCGCACGGCGCGGCGATCGCCATCGGCGGGCGTACGCAGCGCCTGAAGCAGGTGCGTGGCCAGATCGCCATCCCATAGCGATTCCACCGCACCCATCGCCACGTAGTTCTCCACGCCCGGTGCGAACACCGGCGAGGTCTGGCTCAGCGCCTGCAGTTTCTCCAGCGGCTGCTTGGTCACCCGGGCCATCGCGCGCAGGTCCATCACCCGCACCTGGGCGTCGGGCAGGGCGTGGATGTGGTCGGCCATCAGCCCGAACGACAGGAAGCCGCCGCTGACCGACTCGCCATAGACCAGCGTCACCAGCCGTGCACCCCGTCGGCGTGCCAGATCCAGCGTCTGCGCCAGGTGCGCGAAGTAACCGTTGATGCCAAGCAGTTCGTCACGGCGTGCCAGGCGTTGGCCGGCGGTGTCGACCAGCATCACGATCGGACGCTGTGGATGCGCGGCGGTGCTGGCCAGCACGGTTTCGGCCAGTGCCAGTGCGTGGTCCACGCCCACCTCGAGCTTGTCGGCGGTGCCGATCACGGTCACCTCGCCGTCGTCGGTGGTGGCGGTTCCGGTCAGTACCGAGTCCTCCACGGCAACGGCGTGACCACGCGGGAACAGGGCATCGAGCAGCGCGTGCAGCGGAAGGCTCATGGCAGGCTCCGATCGGCAGTGGCGGCGAGGAAATCGTCGGTGTCCAGCAGCGGCAGGCGCTCGGGTTCGGTGATGCCCTGCAGCGACCAGATCTCAAGACCATCGCGGCACCCGCCCCACGCCTGCACGCGCGCCTTCAGTGCGGCATGGCGAGCCTGCAGGGCATTCAATGCAGCCTCGGCATCGGTGCTGGCGGTGTCCGGTTGCAGCGCATCGAATGCCGCCTGCGCAAAGGCCTCGATGGCATCGGGCACGAGCACCTGTGCCTGGTCAATCAGATAGCGGTGCTTGCCTCCCGTTACCCGCCAGACCAGCGCGCGATCGCGGGAATCGAACTCTTCCACGCCGCGTACGGTTTCGATCACCTCCGGCCCGGACAGCGACAGCCGGCCTTCCTCGGACATGATCACCGTGCTGCAGCAGCGGGCCACGATGCCCATGCCACCGAATGCGCCGTTGCCGCTGCCGATCAGCGCCAGCACGGGGACGCCCGCAGCCCGCGCATCCAGGGTGGCGCGCATGATCTCGGAAATGGCGATCAGCCCCGCATTGGCCTCGTGCAGGCGCACGCCGCCGGTATCGAGCAGCAGCAGCACACCGTCAGGTCGGGTTTCCGCTCCACGGTGCAGCAGCCCGGTCAACTTGGCGCCGTGCACCTCGCCCACGCCGCCGCCCATGAATTCACCCTGCTGTGCGGCCAGCAGCACGCGTCGGCCGCGCAGTGTGGCTTCGCCGACAACGATACCGTCGTCGAACGCCGCGGGCTGGTCGAGCTGTGCCAGGTGCGGGCTCATCATCCGCCGCGCCGGGCCGAGGAATTCACGGAACGAGCCGGCGTCGGCCAGGCCGGCGATGCGCTCGCGTGCATCGGCTTCGTAGTAGCTGTGGCGCTGCTTCGGGTTCATCGTGCATCTCCCGCGAGCAGCGTTTCCACCGCCTGGTCCAGGCGCAGGCTGACCACCGCCGGGGTGGCGCCGGCGTCGTTGATCGAGATGCGTACATCGCGCAGCGGATGGCGCTGTGCGAAATCGCCGATCACCGCTTCCCAGACGCGGCCAAAGCCCTGCGCGGCGGTGATGATGCGCACCGTCATCGCGCCATCCAATGCCGCCGGTTCCAGCAGGATTTCCAGGTTGCCCGAGGCCAGTACGCCGACCAGTACCGCATCGCGCGGGAACTGCACCGGGGTGCGTCCTTCGAATCGATAGTCGAGGGTTTCCATGCTCAGCCCCTTACCAGTTGCGGAAGCGCTTGGGCGGGTCGTACAGGCCGCCGGACCAGCGCACCAGGTCCTTCACCGAACGTGCGGCCAGCAGGTCGCGGCTGGCATCGCGCACGGAGATGCCCAGGTCATCCGGGCGTCGGATGACGCCGCGATCGCGCAGGTTCTCCACCATCGCGCGGTCGCGTCCCAGGCCCACGGCGGTATAGCCGGACACGCCGCGGATCGCCTGTTCGCGTTCTTCCGGGCTGCGGCACAACAGCAGGTTGGCGATGCCTTCCTCGGTCAGCACATGGCTGACGTCGTCGCCGTAGATCATCACCGGCGGCAGTGGCATGTCCGCGCGTTCGGCCAGTTCCCAGGCATCCAGGCGTTCGACGAAGGCCGGTGCCATGTGCTCGCGGAAGGTTTCCACCATCTGCACCACCAGCTTGCGGCCACGCGGTATCTCACCGGGGCGCGCGGCCTGCTGGCCGGCCTTGATCCAGGCGTCGCTGGCGTGGCGGCGGCCGCGTGCATCCGAGCCCATGTTCGGCGCGCCACCGAAGCCGGCGATGCGGTCGCGGGTGGCAGTGGAACTGTTGCCCTGCAGGTCGATCTGCAGGGTGGAGCCGATGAACATGTCACACGCATACAGGCCGGCGGTCTGCGAGAACGCGCGGTTGGAGCGCATCGAGCCATCGGCACCGGTGAAGAACACATCGCTGCGCGCGGCGATGTACTTCTCCATGCCCAGTTCGGAACCGAACGAATGCACCGACTTGACGAAGCCCGATTCGATCGCCGGAATCAGTGCCGGGTGTGGGTTGAGCGCCCAGTGCTGGCAGATCTTTCCCTTCAACCCGAGCGATTCGGCGTAGGTCGGCAGCAGCAGTTCGATGGCGGCGGTGTCGAAGCCGATGCCATGGTTGAGGCGGTTCACGCCGTATTCGGCGTAGATGCCCTTGATCGCCATCATCGCCATCAGCACCTGGATCTCGGAGATCTGTGCCGGGTCGCGGGTGAACAGCGGTTCGATGTGGTTCGGCTTCGGCGCCTGCACCACGAAGTTGACCCAGTCGGCGGGGATATCGACGCGGGGGAGGGTGTCGACGATCTCGTTGACCTGGGCAAAGACGATGCCGCCACCAAACGCCGTGGCCTCGACGATCACCGGGGTGTCTTCGGTATTCGGCCCGGTGTACAGGTTGCCGTGCCGATCTGCGGCCTGTGCTGCGACCAGGGCCACGCGCGGGGTCAGGTCGATGAAGTAGCGGCCGAACAGCTCCAGGTAGGTGTGGATGGCACCGATCTGGATGCGGCCCTCGGCCACCAGGTTGGCCAGGCGCACTGATTGCGGGCCGGAGAACGAGAAGTCCAGTTTCGAGGCGATGCCGCGCTCGAACACGTCCAGGTGCGAGGGCAGCGACAGCACCGACTGCACCATGTGCAGGTCATGCACGCGGGCGGGGTCGAGGTCGGCCAGCGCCTGGGCGAGGAAATCGGCCTGCTTCTGGTTGTTGCCCTCCAGGCAGACCTTGTCGCCGGGTTCCAGCAGCGCATGCAGCAGTTCGCCGACGTCGCTGGCAGCCACCTCGCGGCCCCGGGCCCACGGCGCGGCCCGCTGCAGGCGGGCCTGGCGGCTGCGTTCCAACGTATCCCAGCTCGGGTTCATCGACCGGCTTCCGATTGGCGTTGAAATAATTACGACATAATTATGATGGGCGTGCAACCCGCGGTGCAGCAAATGAAAGGGCCCGCACGGAGGCGGGCCCATTCAGATTGAAATGGAGGATGCATCGATCGGGGTAGTGCCGGCCGCTGGCCGGCTCCGCGTGATCGATGCATCGCTTGGAGCCGGCCAGCGGCCGGCACTACCGTTTCAGGTCGCTCAGAACTTCCAGCGCAGGCTGGCCGACACGAAGCGCGGCTCGCCGAAGTTGTTGTAGTCCAGGTTGGCCCAGTAGGTCTTGTCCAGCGCGTTGCGCACGCTCAGGGTCGCGGTCCAGCTGTCGCTGATGCGGTAGTTGGCGTTGAACTGCACCAGTGAGTAGGCCGGCTGGTTCACCGTCACCGTGCCTCCCAGCGGGTAGGCGATGTTGTAGCCCTGCACCTTGCTCTGCCACTGCACGCCACCGCCGATGCTCAGGCGCTTGAGTGCGCCGCGCAGCTGCAGCTGGGTGTTGAGCTGCAGCAGGTCCTCGGGCGGATTGGCGTACAGCAGGTCGGTGGCGGCGCGGGTCACCTTGACGTGGGTGTAGCCGGCATTGACCGTCCAGCCCGGCAGGATCTCTCCGTTGACGTCCATCTCCCAGCCGCGCGCCTTGGTGCCGTTGATGCCGATGTAGGCCGAGCTGCCATCGCTCAGCGTGCCTTCCGGCACGCTCATGTCGCGCACCGCGTAGTTGTCCTGCTTGGCTTCGAACACCGCCGCATTGGCCGTCAGGCGGCCATTGAACCACTGCGTCTTGATGCCCGCTTCCAGGTTCGAACCCTGTACCGGCGCCAGCAGGTTCTCGTTGCGGTCCTTGTAGTTCTGCGGATTGAAGATCTCGGTGTAGCTGGCATAGGCCGACACGTTCGGCGTGATCTCGTAGACCAGGCCCACGTACGGGATGACTTCATCGCTCACCTTGTAGGCACCGCTGGTGCCGGTGTAGACGCCTGCGGCGTTGTACGAGCGGCTGAGCGTTTCCCAGCGGCTCAGGCGTGCACCGGCAATCAGCGACAGCGGATCGGCCAGGCGCAGGCGGGTGGCCAGGTAGACGCCGCTCTGCGTGGTCCTGGCCACGCGGCGCGCACCGGTGCGGGTGTAGGTCACCTCGGAGATGTCGCCGTTCCAGTTGAACACGTTGGGGATGTAGTAGCAGCGCTCACGCCCGCAGGTTGCCCAGTCGCCCGGGAAGTTCAGTGCCAGGGTGTTGGTGGTGCCTTCCAGGTCCGACCATTGCGCGCCGACGGTGAGGTCATGGTCGCGGCCGAACAGCGGGAAGCTGCCGGTCAGGTAGGCATCGACATTGCGGCGGGTGTCCTTCGAATCACCGGCGGCGGCACGCAGGTAGATGCCCGAGCCGGTCACCGGGTCCGGGTTGCCGGTGCCGTACAGGCGCACGTTCTGCACGTTGCCGCGGGTGTAGGCGGTGTTGATCTTCAGCAGCCAGTTGTCGCCGAAACGCTGTTCCAGGTTGGCGAAGGCGGTGCTGCTCTCGCGCTTCCAGTAGCTCCACTTCGGCGACAGGTTGGTCGAGCGCGCCAGATGGGCGAAGTTGCCCTGGTTGTCGAAGAACGCCACGGTGCCCCAGGTCGAACCGGTCGGGTTGTTGTCCTGGGTCTGGTAGCCGACGGTGACCGTGGTGCTGTCGGTGACATCGCCTTCCAGCACCGCCATGCCGGCCATCTTGTTTTCCTTGTAGCGGTCGTAATACAGCCCGCGGTCGGTGTAGGCGGCGACCACGCGGCTGCGGAAGCGGCCGTCATCGGTCAGTGGCGCGGTTACATCGGCCTCCATGCGGCGGTAGTCCCAGCTGCCGGCGCTGACCGCGAACGACGCGTCGAATTCCTTGCCCGGGCGCTTGCGCAGCAGGTTGACCGTGGCCGACGGCACGCCGGCGCCGCTGAGCAGGCCGTTGGCACCGCGGATCACTTCGATGCGGTCGTAGAAGGCAGTGTCGTATTCCTGGTTGGTGGAGCCGCTGTAGGTGGGAATGCCATCGACCTGGAAGTCGGTGATGGCAAAGCCACGCGCGTAGTACAGCGGGCGCTGCGTGTCATAGAAGGACACGCTGACGCCGGTGACGTTGCGCATCACATCGTTGATGCTGAACAGTGATTCGTCCTGCAGGCGCTGCAGGCTGATCGCGGTGGCCGACTGCGGGGTTTCCTGCAGGGTGATCGGCAGGCGCGTGGTACTGGCCGGCGGCGCCGACTGATCGGCACGCACGCTGACCCGGTCCAGGGTCTTGGCGTCGGCCGCGCCATCGGCGGCAGCGAACGCGCTGGGCGTGGCCAGCAGGGCCAGCGACGAAAGCAGGGCGGCCGGCAGCAGCGCGCGGCGGGGCAGGCGGGTACGGAAGGTCAGGGACATGGTGGGCTCGAAACGTGGAGGCGGGGAGGGCGGCAACAGTCGTCCAGCACCCGGGGCGGCGGCTTCGGGCACGGTCAGGTCCATCTGGGGAGAGGCGCGGTCACTGCGCAGGATACAAATGTAAATAATTCTTAACAACATTACAATTCGCGTCATTGTGCATCGGCCTTCCGGCGCAGGGCAGTGGCGGGCCGGGGGCGGATCCCGTTGCTGCAGGCAATGGGCTCTGACCCCATCATCGACGCCCAGGCGCAGGTCAGGGCCCTCCCGTGCGGGGGGGGCGACCCACCTCGCACAAAAACAGACGGCCACCCGAAGGTGGCCGTCCGTCTGCATCGAAAGGAACGCGCGGGCTTACAGCGCCTGCAGTTCCTCGTTGGCGTTGCGCTTTTCCTTGGCCGGTGCCGGAACCGCTGCAGGCACTACCCCCGGGGCAGGAGCCGCCGCATTGGCGTCCACCGGCACCTCCAGGTACGGCAGGTGCAGGGTCTGGCTGGTCAGCGTGCGGATCTCGTTCACCAGCGCGGCGCTGTCGTTGAGCTTGCGCCCGTACGACGGCACGATCTCGCGCAGGCGGGTTTCCCAGCCGGCCTTCATCTGGTCCGGGAAGGCCTTGGCCATCAGGTCCAGCATGATCGGCGGCGAGGTCGACGCACCCGGCGACGCGCCGAGCAGGGCGGCGATGGTGTGGTCCTTGTCGGTCACGATCTCGGTACCGAACTGCAGCACCGGGCCCTTCAGCGGATCACGCTTGATGATCTGCACGCGCTGGCCGGCGGTGACCAGCTTCCAGTCGCCCGGCTTGGCATTGGGGAAGTACTTGACCAGTTCGGCCTGGCGGTCGGCATCGTTCAGGCGTGCCTGGCCCATCAGGTACTGCACCAGGTCCAGGTTGTCCTTGCCCACTTCCAGCATCGGGCCAACGTTGTTGTGGGTGACCGACGAGTACAGGTCCCACCACGAGCCGTGCTTGAGGAACTTGGTGCTGTACAGCGCGAACGGCCCGAACAGGACCACCGGCTTGCCGTCCAGCTTGCGCGCATCCAGGTGCGGCACCGACATCGGCGGGGAACCGGTCTCAGCCATGCCGTAGGCCTTCACGCCATGGCGCGAGGTCACGTCCTGGCCCTGGAAGGCGAGGAACTGGCCACCGACCGGGAAACCGGCGTAGTCCTTCGATTCCGGAATGCCCGACATCTGCAGCAGCTTCAGCGCGGCGCCACCGGCACCGATGAACACGAAGCGGCTGTGGGTGGTGGTCTCGGTGCCGGCCTTGAGGTCCTTCACCGTCACGTTCCAGCTCTTGTCGGCGTTCTGCCGCAGCGCGCTCACTTCGTGGTTCAGGTGCAGGCTGAAGTTCGGGCTGCGCTGCAGGCCGGTGGTCAGCTGGCGGGTGATCACACCGAAGTTGACGTCGGTACCGAGCGGCATCCAGGTCGCGGCGACCTTCTGCTTCGGATCACGGCCCTCCATCAGCAGCGGTGCCCACTGCTTGATCTGTGCCGGATCCTCGGAGTACTGCATGCCGTAGAACAGCGGGTTCTTCACCAGGGCCTGCTGGCGCTTGTGCAGGTAGGCGATGTTGTCATCGCCCCAGACGAAGCTCATGTGCGGGGTCGGGTTGATGAAGTCGCTGGGCTGGCTCAGCCGGCCTTCCTTCACCTGGTGCGACCAGAACTGGCGCGAGACCTCGAACGATTCGGCAATGCCGACCGCGCGCTTGGTCTCGATGCTGCCGTCGGGCAGTTCCGGGGTGTAGTTCAGTTCGGCGAACGCCGAATGGCCGGTGCCGGCGTTGTTCCAGCCGTCGGAGCTTTCGCCGGCGACGCCGTCGAGGCGTTCGTAGACCTGGATGTTCCAGTCCGGCTGCAGTTCCTGCAGGTAGGTGGCCAGGGTGATGCTCATGATGCCGGCGCCGACCAGCACAACATCGACGGGCTTGTCGTTGCTGGCGGCGGGCACCGAACGCTGGGTCAGCGGCCAGTACAGGAACAGCGCGGCGGCCAGCAACAGCAGCACGAGCAGGGCGAGCAGGGCCTTGCCAAATTTCTTCATGGGGGCGGGATCGTTGGCGGAGGGGAGGAGTTCAGGATGCGCATGGGGCAGGGAAAGGGCGTGAAGAAACAACGCCTTGCAGCATCCATCCGCGATTCTAACCGGATCCGGTCCGTTTTTGATGCAACGCAGCATCCGACGTTTCGCGGCACCGTCACGCGAAGCGCCGGGACCACGCCCGGCTCAGACCAGCTCGAGGATCTCGTCACCGGCCTCATCGATCTCGCCGGTCGGACGCCAGCCCAGGCGGCGGTAGAAGCCATGCGAGCGCGAACGCGGGTCGGCCGAGCAGGCCAGGAACAGGCGCCGGTGGCCGGCATCGCGGGTCAGGCTGACCACTTCCTGCAGCAGCTGGCGGCCGATGCCGCGGCCCTCGTACTCCGGCAGCAGCGCCAGCACCAGCACCTCGCCGCTGTCGTGGTCGGCGAAGCAGTAGCCGACCATGCGCTCACCCTCCCAGGCGACGCGGCCGATCGAATCGCCATGGGCGATGCCGGCCGCCCAGCTGTCCACGGTGATGCCCAGTTCCGCCAGCTGCGCCGCATTGAAGGCATTCTCGCGGGTGCGCCCGCGCAGGTCGATGCAGGCGGCGGCATCGTCGGGGCGGGCATCGCGCAGGTACACGGGCATGCCGGACATCCTTGTAATGGTCGGCCCGCCAGTATCCGCATCGCGCATGGACCCGGTGTGTAGACTCGATGGAGATCCGATGGAGCCCCGAAAAAGGGGACGGAGGGGATTAAGCCGTTTAAGGCCAATACGACATCCAAGGCAAATACGACTTAATCCCCTCCGTCCCCTTTTTGCGCCATGCGTCAGCGCTTGCGCCGGATCAGTGCCGAGGAAGCATCCAGCACCGCGCGGGTCAGCAGGGCCATGGTCTGCACGTCGCCCTTCCAGTGCTGCCAGTACAGCGGCACGTCTTCCCACGCGCGCTGCCGCACGTAGACCAGGCGGCCGGCGTCCAGGTGCCGCTTGACCAGCGGCAATGGGTTCATGGTCCAGCCCATGCCGCCCAGGTTGGCCTGCACGAAGGCGCGGGTGGAGGGAATCCACCAGGTCGGCGCGGTGCTGGGCAGGTCGTCGCCGGCCATGCGCCGGGCAAAGCGCGACTGCATTTCGTCCTTGCGGTTGAACACCAGCACCGGGGCCTGCGCCAGCGCCTGCGCGGTCACGCCCTTGGCGAAATGGCGTTCGCGGAATTCGGGGGTACAGGTCGCCGCGTAACGGATGCTGCCCAGCGCGTGGATCTGGCAGCCCTGCACCGGCTCGTCCAGCGTGGTCACCGCACCCAGCACCGTGCCCTGGCGCAGAAGCTCCACGGTGTGGTCCTGGTCCTCCACGCGCAGGTCCAGGGTGGTGCCGGTGCCCTGCGCGAACTGCGCGGCGGCCTGCGGGAACCAGGTTTCCAGGCTGTCGTGGTTCACCGCCACCGGGATGCTGGCCTGGGGCAGGTCTTCGTCGGCCAGGCCCATCCGGTGCAGCGCATCGTGTTCGAGCAGGGCGGTCTGCTCGGCCAGCTGCACCAGCAGCTGGCCCTCGGCGGTGGCGGTGGCCGGGGTGCCGCGCTTGACCAGCAGGCGCCCGATCCGGTCCTCCAGCGCCTTGACCCGCTGCGAGATGGCCGAGGGCGTGACATTCAGTGAGTGTGCGGCGCGGTCGAAGCTGCCTTCGCGGATCACTGCGGCCAGGGCGCGCAGCTGGGCATGGTCGATACGCATCGAATTAAGTTCCGCTAATGTTGGTTTAGGAAGTTTAGCTCGTCTTTTTCATGTTGCGGCGCGACAATGGCGCTCGTTCCGGTGCTGTCCGCCTTCGCGAGGCACCGTCCCCCCAGCAATACAAGGCAGTGAATCCCATGTTCTCGGTCATCTCCGCCAGCACCGGCCTCGGTGCCTGGTTCTCTGGTGCAGCCACCGGCATCGGCCTGTTCGCCGTGGTCGGGGCCCAGAGCGCCTTCATTCTGCGCCAGGGCATCCTGCGCAAGCACATCGTGCCGGTGGTCGCCACCTGTGCGGCCATCGATGCCATCTTCATCTTTGCCAGCGTGGCCGGCCTGCGCACGCTCACTTCGGCGCTGCCGTGGCTGACCACCGCCGTGCTGTGGACCGGCGTCGCGTTCCTGGCCTGGTATGCGATGAAGTCGGCACGCCGTGCGATCGCCGGTGGCGGTGGCATGGGCGAGGCCGACAGCGATGACGGCAGCCGCCGCGCGGTGCTGATGGCCGCGGTCGGCTTCTCGCTGATCAATCCGCACTTCTGGCTGGACATGATGGTGATCGGCTCCATCGCCGAGAACTTCGGCAACGCCCGCATGGCCTTCGCTGCTGGCGTGGTCACTGCCAGCTGCCTGTGGCTGACCGCGCAGGGCCTCGGCGCGCGCCTGCTGGCGCCGCTGTTCACCAAGCCCAGCACCTGGCGCGTGCTCGACGGCACCATCGCCGTGATCCTCAGCATCCTGGCCCTCATGTTGGCGGTGCGCGGGGTCCACTGACCCGGCGCACGCCCCCCGAACCCACGTCCTGACTCTCTCTCCAAGGTAGTGGCAACGACGGCACCGGCAACGGTGCCGTCGTCTTTTCCGGCTCTGGCGGGAAACGCACGGCACTGCCTAGAATCGGCCACCAGGACAAGGTGTCCACAGGAGCAGGGGAAGGATGCACAAGACGATTCTGGCGGCCGCACTGGCCGTCATCGGGGGCGTTGCCGCAGGCAGCGTGGGGGCGGTGGACCTGACGCAGTACCTGCGTCGCGAGACCTTCACCGACATCAAGATTTCGCCGGGGGGCGAATACGTGGCGGCAACGGTGCCGAAGGAAGACAGCACCGCGATCGCGATCCTGCGCTTGAAGGACAAGCAGCTGGTCGGTAGTTTCTGGCCACCCAGCCGCAACCACGCGCAGGAATTCGACTGGGTCAGCAATGAGCGCCTGCTGATCGGCCTGGCCGAGAAGTGGGGGGCGCTCGACCAGCCCAATCCCACCGGCGAACTCTATGCCATCGATGCCAACGGCAACCGTGGCGAACTGCTGGTCGGCTACCGCGTCGAAAGCAAGGGCCCGGGCACCCGCATCCAGCCGAAGAAGGTCGAGGCGGTCGCTGCCTTCCTGGCCGACGACCTGCCGGGCGACGAGCGCAACGTGCTGGTCACTGTGTGGCCGCTGGCCGAGGATCCGTTCACCCGCGTCGATCGCATGGATGTGACCAGTGGCCGTCGCTCGCGGGTGGCGTCCTCACCGGTACGGCGCGGCGAGTTCACCACCGACGGCGCGGGCGAGGTCCGCTTCGTGCACGGCTCGGGCAGCGACAACGTCAACAAGCTGTACTTCCGCGACCGCAGCGGTGACAGCTGGAAGCTGATCAACGACGAGGCGGTCAGCAAGCGCATCGAAACCGCCCTCGGCTTCTCGGCCGACGACAACCTGGCCTATCTCAATGTCGAGCAGACCCAGGGGCCGGATGCGATCGTCAGCTGGAACCCGCAGACCGGCGAACGCGCCACGCTGCTGCGCGACGAGGTGGTCAATCCGTACCGCATCATCCATCGGCCCGGCACCCATGTGCCGGTCGGCGCGCTGTATCTGGGCGATACGCCGCGTACCCGTTTCTTCGACGAGAAGTCGCCGGAGGCACGCCTGTATCGCAGTCTGGAAGCGGCCTTCGGCGGCGCGGTCTACATCACTTCCAGCACCCGCGATGGCCGCGTCGTGCTGGTGGAAACCTGGTCGGGCACCAATCCCGGCGATTTCTACGTGTACGACACGGTGGCGCGCAAGGCTGACCACCTGATCAGCCGCAGCGACTGGATCGACGTGGACCGCAGTGCCAGCGTGAAGCCGATTGCACTGAAGGCCCGCGACGGGCTGCCGCTGCATGGCTTCCTGACCCTGCCGGCCGGCAGCGACGGGCGCAACCTGCCGATGGTGGTGATGCCGCATGGCGGCCCGTTCGACATCTTCGATTCCGGCCAGTACGACCGCGAAACGCAGATGCTGGCCGCCGCCGGTTATGCCGTGCTGCAGGTCAACTTCCGCGGGTCGGGCAACTACGGTCGGGCCCACACCCAGGCCGGTGCGCAGCAGTGGGGCGCGGCGATGCAGGACGACGTCACCGATGCCACCCGCTGGGCGATCAGCGAAGGCATCGCCGATGGCCGTCGCATCTGCATCTATGGCGCCAGCTACGGGGCCTACTCGGCGATGATGGGGGCCGCCCGCGAACCCGGGTTGTACCAGTGCGCGGCCGGTTATGTCGGCGTCTACGACCTGCCGATGATGTATACCCGTGGCGACATCCAGGACCGCGGTTCAGGCGTGACCTACCTGCGCGAATGGTTGGGGGATCCGGCCAAGCTGGGCGCGGTGTCGCCGGTGAACCTGGCCGAGCGGATCAAGGTGCCGGTGTTCCTCGCGGCCGGTGGCGAAGACAAGCGCGCGCCGATCCAGCACACCGAGCGCATGGAAGCGGCGCTCAAGCGTGCCGGCACGCCGGTGGAGAGCCTGTACTACAAGACCGAAGGCCACGGCTTCTACACTGAGGCCCATCGCAGCGAGTACTACGACAAGCTGCTGGCGTTCCTGGCGCGCAGCCTGGGTGGCAAGACCGCCACGATTGCGCCTGCGGCCGGCAAGGACAAGGCGCCCTGAGCCGAAGGGCGGCGGATGATCCTTCCGCCGCCCTGGTTTTCCGCAGGCGCGGGGCTTACTTCACCCCGTGCATCATCTTCTTCAGCAGCGGCGCGGCGATGAAGGCAGCCAGCGCGCAGCCCAGGCCGATCCACATCAGCAGCCAGAACAGGTGCGCATAGGCGCCGGCCGCAGCCACCATGTCCAGCGATTCGCCTTCCGGCACCTCGATCGCGGCCAGCTTGCCGAACAGCGCGGCCAGCGTTTCCGAGAATGCGGTGGCCAGGAACCAGGTGCCCATCATCAGGCTCATCACCCGCGGCACGGCCAGCTGGGTCACCGCCGACAGGCCGACCGGCGACAGGCACATCTCACCGCTGGCCAGCAGGAAGTAGGCCAGCACCAGCCACCACACGCTGGCCATCTCGCCGGTGGCGCCGACCTGCTGCGCCGCCAGCGCCAGCGGCACGAACGACAGCGCGCCGATCACCAGGCCCCAGGCCGACTTCACCGGCTTGCCCGGCTCCCAGCCGCGGCGGTCCATCCACGTCCACAGTGCGGCGAAGGCCGGCGCCAGCAGCACCAGGAACAGGCCGCCGAGGTAGGTCAGCGAACCGGCGGTCTGCGGAATCACCAGGCAGTCGCGCACCAGCAGCACGAGCATCAGCACGACGATGGCGGCGAAGAACGTGCGCGGTGCGGCCGAACCCGGACGCCGTTCGGACAGGCGCGCGCTGACCACGAAGCCCAGCGGTGCCAGCAGCAGCGAGATGATCGACCACGGCAGCGGCGTACCGCCGGTGATCACCAGCGCAGGCACGATGTCCTTGGTCAGCAGGCGGTCGGTGAAGGTCACCCACGAGCCGTACGACTGCTCGTACATCGTGAAGAACACCAGCGCCATGAAGATCAGCACCATCAGCGCGATCATCTGCTGGCGCTGCACCGGCGTGCACTTGCTGCCGGTGAACCAGGCGAACCAGACCAGCACGCCGCCCAGCACCACCAGCATCAGCATCAGCGCCAGGCTGATTTCACCGCCCAGCGCGAATGCGCCGTTGCCGGCGGCCCACATCAGCCACGCCACCGGCAACACGCCGAGCACCGCGCACAGATAGATGAGCCATTCGCGCGGCAGGCCCAGCACCTTCTGCTTCAGCGCGGCCGGCTGCGGCGGTTCGGCATGGCGCTGCAGGTACTTCTGGCCCCACAGGAACATCGCCAGGCCGGCCAGCATGCCGATGCCGGCTGCACCGAAACCGTACTTCCAGCCGTAGGCCTCGCCGAGGAAGCCACACACCAGCGACGAGAACAGCGCGCCAAGGTTGATGCCGGCGTAGAACAGCGAGAAGCCCGAATCACGGCGCGGGTCGTCCTTGGCGTACAGCTTGCCGACGATGGTGGAGATGTTCGGCTTCAGGAAGCCCACGCCCATGATGATCAGGGCCAGCGACAGGTAGGTCACCGCCAGCGCCGAGGTGTCGCGCACCACCTCGCCGTTCACCCGGTACGCCGCCTGGCCTTCGAAGGCCATGCCAAGGTGGCCGAGTACCAGCAGGATGCCGCCGAACAGCACCGCCCGGCGCATGCCCAGCCAGCGGTCGGCCAGCATGCCGCCGAACACCGGGATGCAGTACACCAGGCCGCCGTAGGCGCCAAGCAGGTCCAGGCCGGCCTTGTCGCCGAACAGGTGGTACTTGGTCAGGTACAGCAGCAGCAGCGCCTTCATGCCGTAGAAGGAGAAGCGCTCCCACATTTCGGTGAAGAAGCAGACATAGACGCCCTTGGGGTGGCCCAGGAAGTCGTCGGAAGCGGTAGCGGCAACGGTCATCGACGGCGGGGACAGCGGAAAGGGCGCGATTATAGGCCCCTGGCCCGGGGCGGGCAGCCCGGGAGCGCCGGGCCATGACCGGCGAACAGGCTTTGCGGGATGCCACGCAACGCTGATCTATGCCAGAGGCACTTGTAGTAGATCCACGCCATGCGTGGATGGCCGTCCCGGTGTTGTCGGTTACAGGTACCGCAACCACGCCAGATCACGCCGTCGCGCCTTGAACCGCGCGAACGCCCGCGTCGGCGGGTACATCATCACCGCCAGTGCACAGGCCACCAGCAGCAGGCCGCTGACCGAATCCAGCGCATACAGCTCGCCGTGGGTCGGCCCCCAGACCGCCAGCGCGCCCAGATACAGCCCCTTCAGCACATACAGATGCAGCAGGTAGAAGAACATCGGTGCTGCACCAATGTCGGCCAACGGCCGCAGCGCACGCGCCACTGGCGGCCACTCGTACATGCGCAGCAGCAACAGTCCCACGCCCAGGGTCAACAGCAGGAACTGCAATGACGGCGGATACTTGGTGACGTTGAAGATGCTCAACCACGTGCGCAGCGTGGTGGTCTGGTACGTCCAGGGAGCATCCCCATACTGGTTGGCGAACCGCAGCAGCGCGAACAGGGCCAGCGCGCCGGCGCCTCCCCACAACAGCCAGCGCTGCCGCTGCTCCGGCGCGCGCTTGCGGGCGAACCACGGCCCCATCAGATAACCCAGTGCGATCACCCCGATCCACGGCAGCACCGGGTAGGAGGTGCGCAATCGCAGTGCCCCGGCTTCGATCCAGTCGCGCTGGTGCAGCACCTTCCACAGTACCGCCAGCGCGCCATTGCCCTCGACCCGCACGATATCGAGCAGGTTGTGGCCGGCCACCAGCGCAACTGCCAGTACCAGCAAGGTCGGGCGCGGCAGCCACAGCAGGCCGGCCAGCGCGATCATGCTGAGACCGATAGCCCAGATCACCTGCAGATAGATCGTGTCCGGCGGGAACTGGAAGGTCCAGGCGAAGTTCACCAGGGTCAGTTCCAGCACCACCAGGAACAAGCCGCGCTTGAGCAGGAAGGCGGCGGTGGCCCGGCGCGGGTCTGCCTGGCGCTGGCCGTACAGCCACGCCGACAGGCCTGTGAGCAGCACGAACACCGGGGCGCAGAGATGCGCCAGCAGGCGGCAAGCGAACAGCGCCGGAGAGACCGTGGAGGCATCCATCGGATCGCTCACCTGGTACTGCAGGAAGAAGGTCTCACGCACGTGGTCCAGCAGCATCAGCAGCATGACGGTGCCGCGCAGCTGGTCGATGGAGGCCAGGCGGGGGGAGGGGGAAGGGGGCATGCACTGCAACTGCGACGGGTCGATAGAAGGATATAACATATCATTTGCGCGATACCCAACCCGGCTTTGCCGTATCAGCCTGCTGCGGTCGCACGTGCTGCGCCATCGCACTGCAGCACGTGCCCCCATCCTTTGGCACGCTGGACTTGATCTGCCCCGACAGCTAGCGTGGCAGGGATTTTTTGCCAGCAGGGGCTTCCATGAACCACGACGCTGCGCCCAAGCAGCTCACCTTCCGCGCAGTGGCCCTGGCCATCGTGCTGGCGGTGGTGCTGTCGGCCGCAAACGCCTACCTCGGTCTGTTCGCAGGCCTGACCATCGCCACCGCCATTCCCGCTGCGGTGATTTCCATGGGCGTGCTGCGCCTGCTGGGCGGTGGCTCCATCCTTGAAAACAACATCGTGCAGACCGGCGCCTCGGCCGGTTCGTCGATCGCCGCCGGTGTGATCTTCACCATCCCCGCGCTGGTGATCATGGGCTATTGGCCGGACTTCAAGTACTGGTGGGTGCTGGGCATCGCCGGTCTCGGCGGCCTGCTGGGCGTGCTGTTCTCGGTGCCGCTGCGCCGTTCGATGATCGTCGAAGACCCGCTGCCGTTCCCGGAAGGCAAGGCAGCGGCGGAAGTGCTCAAGGCCGGTGAGAACCCGGGCCCGGGCCTGAAGATCCTCGCCATTTCGGCGGTGATCGGTGCCTTCGTGAAGCTGGCCGCGGAAAGCGGCATGCGCCTGATTCCCGATGCCTGGGCCACCTCGGCCTACGTCGGCAGCTCCAAGGTCACCGCCTTCATCGGCACCAACCTGTCGCCGGCACTGCTGGGCGTGGGCTACATCGTCGGCCTCAACGTCGGCATCGTGGTGGTGTCCGGCTCGATCCTGACCTGGCACATCGCCATCCCGATCTACCAGGCGTTCTTCATGAACACCGATCCGGCACTGGCCGCGTCGGTTGCCGCTGCTTCCTCCACCGAAGCCGCGTTCGCCATCTGGGGCGCGAAGATGCGCTACCTGGGCGTCGGTGCGATGCTGATCGGTGGCATCTGGACCCTGATCTCGCTGCGCAAGTCGCTGCTCAACGGCGTCAAGAGCGGCTTTGCCGCCGCCCGCAAGAGCGGTGGCCCGGTGCTGGCGCACACCGAGCGCGACCTGCCGATGAAGTGGATGCTGGTCGCCCTGGTGGTGTTCGTGCTGCCGCTGCTGGCCCTGTACCAGGCCATCGTCGGCCAGTGGCACGTGTCGATCCCGATGACCCTCATCATGATCGTCGCCGGCTTCCTGTTCGTCTCGGTCTCGGCCTACCTGGCCGGCCTGATCGGTTCGTCCAACAACCCGGTTTCGGGCATCACCATCTCCACCATCCTGTTCGCCTCGGCCGTGCTGGTCGTGCTGCTGGGCAAGGATGGCCTGCAGCCGGTCGGCGCCTTCGGCGCGCCGCTGGGCGCGGTGGCCGCGATCATGATCGGCGCGGTGGTGTGCTGTGCTGCAGCGGTCGGCGGTGACAACCTGCAGGACCTCAAGGCCGGTTACATCGTCGGTGCCACCCCGTGGAAGCAGCAGCTGATGCTGGGCATCGGTGCGTTCTCCTGCGCGCTGATCATGGCGCCGGTGCTGAACCTGCTGGCCACCGCCTACGGCATCGGCGTGAAGTCCGAGCTGCACCCGAACGCGCTGGCTGCTCCGCAGGCCAACCTGATGGCCTCGGTGGCCAAGGGCCTGTTCGGTGGCGAGCTGCCGTGGACCTTCATCGGGATCGGTGCCGTGGTGGGCGCCGCCATCATCGCCTTCGACAGCTGGCTGAAGGCGCGCAACGCCCGCTTCCGCGTGCCGGTGCTGGCCGCCGCCATCGGCATCTACCTGCCGCTGGAACTGATGGTGCCGATCTTCCTCGGCGGCCTGATCGCCTACCTGGTCGAGCGCTTCCACAAGGTGCGTGCCGACGACGAAGAAGGCCGCGACCGCGTGCACAAGCCGGGTGTGCTGTTTGCTGCCGGCCTGATCACCGGCGAGGCACTGATGGGCATCGCCATCGCGATTCCGATCGTGGTCAGCAGCCGCGCCGACGTGCTGGCCGTGCCGTTCCACCTGCCGGGCGCACAGTGGATCGGCCTGGCCGTGCTGTTCGTGGTCGGCTGGCTGATCTACCGCACCGGCAAGCGCGCCGTGGCGTGATGCACGGGGTCGGATCCCTTCCCGCAGGGAAGGGCTCTGACCCGGTAGTGCCGGCCGCTGACCGGCAACCAGACAGATTGCCGGCCAGCGGCCGGCACTACCGCAAACCGCGCTACGGCGCGGTTTGCCTTTTCTGGCGAAGGCATCGACCCGTCCCCGGCCATGACCGATGGCCTTGGCAGCCCCGGCCACCCGGGCCTACCATCGGTTTTTTGCCGTCCTGCGGAGACCCCGATGAAACTGCGTCATGCCCTGCTGCCACTGAGCCTGCTGGCCGCCCTGCCCAGCGTCGCCGCTGCCCGTGGCCTGGAAGTCCGCGACATGGTGGCCATGGACCGCGTCTCCGCGCCGGTACTGACCGCCGATGGCGGCACCGTGGTGTTCGCCAAGCGCAGCGTGGACGCCAACCTGAAGGCCTCCACCGCGCTGTTCGCGCGCAACCTGCGCACGCGTGACGCGGCCCCGCCGAAGCAGATCACCCCGGCTGGCTGGAGCGTCAATTCCGCGTCGCTGTCGGCCGACGGCCAGACCGTGTATTTCCTCAGTGCCAAGAACGGCAGCCAGCAGCTGTACGCGCAGCCGATCAACGGCGGCACCCCGCGCCAGCTGACCGACTTCCCGGTGGACGTGGACAGCTACCACGTGTCGCCGCAGGACGACCGCGTGCTGTTCAGCGCCGGCGTGTTCCAGGCCTGCGCCTCGGACCTGGCCTGCACCGAGAAGAAGCTCAAGGACGTGGCCGGCGCCAAGGCCAGCGGCAAGGTCTTCGATTCGCTGTTCGTGCGCCACTGGGATACCTGGAACGACGGCCGCCGCAACACCCTGTTCGTGGCGCCGCTGCCGGCGGCCAAGGCCGGTGCGGTCAAGGGCGCGTCGGCGCTGAGCGCGACCATCGACGGTGATGCGCCGTCCAAGCCGTTCGGTGGCAATGATGATTTCGCGTGGTCGCCGGATGGCGCCAGCGTGGTGGCCAGCATCCGCGTTGCCGGCAAGCAGGAGCCGTGGTCGACCAACTTCGACCTGTACCGCTTCGACGCCGCCGGCAAGCAGGCGCCGGTCAACCTGACCGCTGCCAACCCGGCCTGGGATGCCGGCCCGGTGTTCAGCGCCGACGGCAAGACCCTGTTCTACCGTGCGATGAAGCGCCCGGGCTTCGAGGCTGACCGCTTCGGCCTGATGGCGATGGACCTGGCCAGCGGCAAGACCCGCGAGATCGCCCCGCAGTGGGATCGTTCGGCCGGTGGCATCACCCTGTCCGCGGATGGTGCCAGCATCTACACCACTGCCGATGACCTCGGCGAACACCCGCTGTTCCAGATCGACGTGGCCAGCGGCAAGGCCACCAAGCTGATCGGCGACGGCAGCGTGACCGCGGTCGACGTGGCCGGCAACAGCGTGGCGATCACCCGCAACAGCCTGAAGAGCAACGACCAGGTGCTGGTCGGCCTGCTGCCGGCCGCGGGTGAAGCCATCGGCGAACTGCGCGCGCTGACCCCGGCTGCCGGCGAGGTGCTCAAGGATGTCAGCTTCGGCGACTACGAGCAGTTCGAGTTCAAGGGCTGGAACAACGACACCGTGCATGGCTATGTGGTCAAGCCGCACAACTACCAGGAAGGCAAGTCGTACCCGGTTGCGTTCCTGATCCATGGCGGCCCGCAGGGCAGCTTCGGCAATGGCTGGAGCTACCGCTGGAACCCGCAGACCTATGCGGGCCAGGGCTACGCCGTGGTGATGATCGACTTCCACGGTTCCACCGGCTATGGCCAGGCCTTCACCGATGCGATCAGCCAGCACTGGGGCGACCGTCCGCTGGAAGACCTGCAGAAGGGCTGGGACGCCGCGCTGAAGAAGTATTCCTTCCTCAACGGTGACAAGGCCTGTGCGCTGGGTGCCAGCTACGGCGGCTTCATGGTCAACTGGATTGCCGGCAACTGGAACAGCCCGTTCAAGTGCCTGGTCAACCATGACGGCGTGTTCGACCAGCGCATGATGGGCTACGCCACCGAAGAGCTGTGGTTTACCGAGTGGGAGCAGGGCGGTACCCCGTACCAGAAGGCCGCGAACTACGAGAAGTTCAACCCGGTCAACCACGTGGCGGACTGGAAGAAGCCGATCCTGGTCATCCATGGCCAGCAGGACTTCCGCATTCCGGTCGAGCAGGGCCTGGCCGCTTTCACCGCCGCCCAGCGCCAGGGCATCGAATCGAAGTTCCTGTACTTCCCGGATGAAAACCACTGGGTGCTGAAGCCGAACAACAGCATCCTGTGGCATGACACCGTCAACGCCTGGCTGAAGCAGCACATCGGCGAATAAGCCGGTTCAGCGCCCAGGGGTCGGATCCCTTTCGCCACGCGGAAGGGCTCCGACCCCGTCATTGACCGCCCCCGGGGTCAGAGCCCTTTCGCGTGGCGAAAGGGATCCGACCCCGCACCCAGAGCGCCTGCATGCCCTCGACCGCCCTGATCCAGAACGACATCGTCGTCTTCGGTTTGATCGCCGCCACGCTCGGCGCCGTGTTCTGGACCGCCTCGCGCGAGCAGGGCCTGTGGAAGCGCTTCTACACCTTCGTGCCGGCACTGCTGCTGTGCTACCTGATTCCCGGCATCTACAACACCGTCGGCCTGATCGACGGCCAGAACACCAGGCTCTACAACCCGATCGCGCGCGACATCCTGTTGCCGGCGGCGCTGATCCTGCTGACCCTGGCAGTGGACATCAAGGGCATCCTGCGGCTCGGCCCGAAGCTGGTGCTGATGTACCTGGGCGCCTCGGCCAGCATCATGCTCGGTGCGGTGGTGGCGTTCCTGGTGATGCGCGCGATCCATCCCGACACCGTGGCCGGTGATACCTGGGCCGGCATGGCGGCACTGGCCGGCAGCTGGATCGGTGGTGGCGCCAACATGCTGGCGATGCGCGAAGTGTTCGACGTCAATGCGACCACCTTCGGCCAGTTCGCCGTGGTCGACGTGGGTGTCGGTTACGTGTGGATGGCTGCGCTGATCTTCCTGGCCGGGCGTGCAGCGAAGATCGACGCGCGCAGCGGTGCTGACACGTCGGCCATCGATGAGCTGAAGGAGCGCATCGCGCGCTTCCAGGCCGAGCACGAACGCATTCCCAGCCTGACCGACCTGATGCTGATCGTGGCGGTGGCTTTCGGTGGTGTCGGCCTGTCGCACGCGATCGGTGCGCCGCTGGCGGCCTGGTTCAAGGCCAACGTCAGCTGGGCCCCGCAGTTCAGCCTGGACGCGCCGTTCGTGTGGGTGGTGGTGCTGTCGACCACGCTGGGCCTGAGCCTGAGCTTCACCCGCGCACGCAATCTGGAAGGCGCAGGCGCGTCGCGGCTGGGCTCGCTGCTGCTGTACTTCCTGATCGCCTGCATCGGCATGCAGATGGATCTGCTGGCGCTGCTGGACCGCCCGTGGCTGTTCCTGCTCGGCCTGATCTGGATTGCCGTGCACATCGTGCTGCTGTGGTGCCTGGGCAAGCTGCTGAAGGTGCCGTTCTTCTATTTCGCCATCGGTTCGCAGTCGAACATCGGTGGCCCGGCCTCAGCGCCGGTGGTGGCGGCCGCGTTCCATCCGGCCCTGGCGCCGGTGGGCGTGCTGCTGGGCACGATGGGCTATGCCACCGGCACCTACCTGGCCTACATCGTCGGCATTACCCTGCGCGCGCTGGCCGGGCAGGGCTGATGGGTGTTGGGGTCAGATCCCTTTTGCGCCGCAAAAGGGATCTGACCCGGTCCACGATGCGTTACGCCACCGGCAAGCCGCGTTCGATCAGCCACGCTTTCGCGTCTTCGGCGTCCTGCTCGAACCACGCCTTCGTAGATCCCAGCCGATACGTATACCCCCAGGCATCCATGTCGGCCATCAGCCGCTGGCTGCCGACACCGGGCAGCTGCCCGGCCAGCACGATCTGCAGGTAGCAGGTCGCGTCTTCCTCGGCCACCGAGTCGGTGGCATCGGTATGCACCTGCGCACGCCGCTCCGGTGGCAGCACGATCAGGTGGCAGGCTTCGTGCAGCATCGAGTGCACCGGGGTGTCATCGCGCACGTACACGTTGCTGGCGATGATGCCCGCCTCGGGTTCGCCCCAGTAGCTGCCGGGAATCGGTTCACCGGCCGCTACGTGGTGCAGCCGAAGGCCGTGCGCGGCGAGCAGGCACTGCGCATCGGCGAAGGCGATGTCGCCCACGCAGGTGATGTCCACGGCGGTTGTCGTATCGGTCATGCGGGTCAGGCAGCCCCGCCCATGCAGGCACGGGCGGGGCGGGGGATCAGGGTTTGTCCGGGCCTTCAGGCAGCGCCACGGAGATGTCCAGCACGTCGTGCTGGCCATCCTTCACCAGGTCGACCTTCACCGCATCGACGTCGATGTTCACGTACTTCTTGATCACTTCCAGCAGCTCGCGCTGCAGCAGCGGCAGGTAGTCCGGGCCACCGCGGTGGCTGCGCTCCTGCGCGATGATGATCTGCAGGCGGTTCTTGGCGGTTTCGGCGGTGGTCTTCTTCGCTTTGAGGAAATCAAACAGGCCCATGCTTACCCTCCGAACAGCTTGCTGAAGAAGCCCTTCTTCTCGACGTTGGTGAAGCGCATCGGGCGTTCTTCGCCAAGGATGCGCGCGACGGCGTCTTCATAGGCCTGGCCGGCAGCGGATTCGACATCCAGGATGACCGGCTCGCCCTTGTTGGAGGCGTTGAGCACGTCGCCCGATTCCGGAATCACGCCGATCGCCTTCAGGCCGAGCACTTCCTCGACGTCGGCGATGCTCAGCATCTCGCCGCTTTCCACGCGCAGCGGGGTGTAGCGGGTCAGCAGCAGGAAGGCCGGCACGTCCTGGCCCGATTCGGCCTTGTGGGTCTTCGAGTCGAGCAGGCCGATGATGCGGTCGGAGTCGCGCACCGACGACACTTCCGGGTTCACCACCACCACCGCGCGGTCGGCGAAGTACATCGCCAGGAAGGCGCCCTTCTCGATGCCGGCCGGGGAGTCGCAGATGATGTAGTCGAAGCCGTCGGCAGCCAGGTCCTTCAGGACCTTGCCCACGCCTTCCTGGGTCAGCGCGTCCTTGTCGCGGGTCTGCGAGGCAGCCAGCACGTACAGGTTGTCGAAACGCTTGTCCTTGATCAGGGCCTGCTTGAGGGTCGCTTCGCCGTGCACGACGTTGACGAAGTCGTACACCACGCGGCGTTCGCAGCCCATGATCAGGTCGAGGTTGCGCAGGCCGACGTCGAAGTCGATCACCGCCACCTTCTTGCCGCGCCGCGCCAGGCCGCAGGCCAGGCTCGCGCTGGAAGTGGTCTTGCCGACGCCGCCCTTGCCGGAGGTGACTACGATGATTTCAGCCAAAGGACTTCTCCTGGTTCTGCATGAGTTTGGTGCTGCGTCAGTCCAGCGCAGCGATCTTGATCTGGTCCTGTTCCAGCCACACCTGGACGGCCTTGCCGCGCAGGTTGTCCGGAACATCGTCCAGTACCTTGTAGTGGCCGGCAATGGCCACCAGTTCCGCATGGAAATCACGGCAGAAGATGCGTGCCGCGGTGTTGCCCTGGGCCCCTGCCAGCGCGCGGCCGCGCAGGGTGCCGTAGATATGGATGCTGCCGTCGGCGATGACTTCGGCGCCGGCGCCGACGGTGGCCATCACGGTCAGGTCGCAGTTTTCCGCGTACAGCTGCTGGCCCGAACGCACGTTGCCCAGCTGCATGCGGCCTGGCTGCGGTGCGGCGGCGTCGGCCACCTTGGCCACCGGCGTTGCCGGGGCCGGCTTCGGTTCGGCACGGGCCGCGCGGCGCGGCTCCGGTGCGGGCGGCGGCGGGGCCGGCTCGGCCTCGGCACGCTCGTACTGCGCGCGGAACTTGGCCAGCAGCGGCAGGCCAAGCTGCTGCGAGAGCAGGTCGATCGCGCTGGTGCCGTAGGCCAGTGCCACCGGCAGCACGCCCGCGCTGCGCAGGCCATCAACCAGCGCCTGCGCGGTGGCCACGTCCGGCACCTGGCTCAGGCCGCCGAAGTCGAGGATCACCGCGGCGCGGCCGAACAGCTTCGGTGCGCGGGTCACGCGCTCGCGCATTTCCTGCACGAGGCGCTCGACATCAAGGGTACGGATGCGCAGGTTGGCGATGCCCACCTGGCCGATCTTCAGTTCACCGGCCTGTTCGTAATCGAAATTCACCGCCACGCTCAGGTCCCCGTCGGCCGCTGTGCCTGCGCCGGCAGCTGCCGGGCGCGTGTCCATGCCACATCCGGCAGCTTGTCGCCGTAGGTCTCCTGGACCCACGGGTAGCTGCACAGTTCCTTGGCCAGCATGCTGGCGCGCACATCGACCTGCGGCATGGTGTTCTGGCCCAGCTCGCGGAAGCCGAAGCTGCCGTGGAAGAGCAGGGCGGCATCGGCGCCATGGTCGAGGAAGACTTCGCAGGTCATCTGCGGGTAGCGCAGCTCGGCGAAGCTCTGCGCGTCGGCATAGAACGCACGGCCGACGCCACCGCCACGACGGCGGCTGGCGACCACGATGCGGTCGATATAGAAGAACGGGGTGTCCAGCTGCTGCTTGAACCAGGCGAAATTGCTGCTGTCGTGCTGGCTGTCGCTGCCGAAGCCGATCAGGAAGCCGGCCAGGTTGCCGTCGCGCTCGGCGACGCGGAAATACTCAGCGGTTTCATAGAACAGGCGCAGGCGGGCCGCATCCAGGGGAAGGATGGCCAGGCCAGCGTTGTTGTTCAAAGCCAGGACGGAATCGAGCTCGTGCTCGCGCACGTCGCGGATGACAATCGACATTGTGACTCCGTGGGGTAACGCGGTTGGTCCATCAAGGGACCCTGCGCACGATTATTGCATGCCCGGGGTGGGCTGCGGCATGAACAGGCGACCGGGCAGGCATGACTTCCGTGGGGTGCGGTGCGCAGGCGCGGCCCGTAGAGTGCTGGCATGTTGGGAGTCCTCAGCCATACCCGCGTCCTCCGCCTGGCCGGCCTGTTCACCTGGGTCATGGTCGGCCTGCCCCTGGCGTACTCGCAGTTCGAGAACCTGCACAGCCGCGGTGACATGGGCGGCTGGGCGATCCTGCTGTTCGTCGCCTACCTGTCCTTCGGCACCGCCTACTACTGGCTGACCCGCATCCTGCGCAGCGACAGCCACACCAGCTGGCTGGACCGCGGCCTGCTGCTGTTGCTGACGGTCTCGGCGCTGGGGGTCAGCTTCCTCAGCGGCTCGGGCCTGGGCAGCATCCTGATGATGGTGGCGGCCGGGGTCATCCCGTGGATGCTATCGGTACGGCTGGGGGTGCTGTGGCTGCTGGTCAGCCAGCTGGCGGTGGCGCCGGTCTACTACATGCTGCTGCGCTTCCCGCTGTTCGAAGCGGTGATGCAGTCGCTGCTGTACGGCGGCTTTTCCATGTTCATCTTCGTGACCAGCCTGGTCGCGCGGCAGCAGACCGAGGCCCGCGACGAGCAGCGCCGGCTCAATTCGGAACTACGGGCCACCCGTGCCCTGCTGGCCGAGAGCGCGCGGGTCAACGAGCGCACCCGCATTTCGCGCGAGCTGCATGATCTGCTGGGCCACCAGCTGACCGCGCTGACCCTGAACCTGGAGGTCGCCGGCCACCTGGCCGAGGGCCAGGCGCTGGATCACGTGAAGCGCTCGCACGCGTTGGCCAAGCTGCTGCTGGGCAACGTGCGCGAGGTGGTCAGCCAGCTGCGCGAGACCGGTGCCATCGATCTGGCCGCGGCGCTGCGCCCGCTGACCGAGAACGTGCCCTCGCTGGACATCCAGCTGGAGATCGAGGATCCGCTGAACGTGGAGGACCCGCAGCGGGCCCACGTGCTGCTGCGCTGTACCCAGGAGATCATCACCAACGCGGTGCGCCACGCCGGCGCCCGCCACCTGTGGATCAGGGTGTACCGTGAAGCCCCCGACCGGGTGGTGGTGGAGGCCCGCGACGACGGCGTCGGCGCGGATATGGTCAATGTGGGCAATGGCTTGCGCGGCATGCGCGAGCGCCTGCAACAATGTGGTGGCCAGCTGCAGATCGAAACCCGTCCCGGTGAAGGCTTCCGGCTGCGGGCGACGGTGCCGGCAACGGTGCTGGTGGCGGCCCTTACAAAGGTTCCTGAAGGAGTGCGTTGATGATTCGCGTCTGCCTGGTCGACGACCAAACCCTGGTGCGGCAGGGAATCCGCTCCCTGCTGGCGCTCGACGACGGCATCGAGGTGGTGGCCGAGGCCGGCGACGGCCGGCAGGCGGTCGAGCTGATACCGCAGGTGCGCCCCGACGTAGTGCTGATGGACATGCGCATGCCGGTGATGTCCGGCCTGGAGGCACTGCAGGTGCTGTCGCGGCAGGAACAGCTGCCGCCGACCATCATCCTCACCACCTTCGACGACGATCAGCTGGTGCTGGCCGGGCTCAAGGCCGGTGCCAAGGGCTACCTGCTCAAGGATGTCACCCTGGCGCAGCTGGTCGGTGCCATCCGCACCGTGGCCGACGGCGGTTCGCTGGTGCAGCCGGCGGTGACCCAGCGCCTGCTGTCCGGCCTGGAGCACATGCGCAACGAGTTCGTCAGCCTGGACCGCCCGGACCCGCTGACCGACCGCGAGACCGAGATCCTGCGGCTGATGGCCAGTGGCTTCTCCAACAAGGAGATCGCCAATTCGCTGGGCGTGGCCGAAGGCACCATCAAGAACCACGTGTCCAACATCCTTTCCAAGCTGGGCGTTCGCGACCGTACGCGTGCCGTACTGAAGGCGTTCGAACTCCAGCTGGTCTGAGGAAAATCGTTCAAGTACAACGACTTGGATGGTGGTCGGGGGTTTCCGCCAAGGTTGCCCCCTACTTGCCGGGTAGCGGTATGCGTTACCCTTCGAATTCTTTGTCCATACAAATACGCAGCCGGCAGGGAAACCGGTGCGCCAATCCCGATAAACAATGCCCGCGAAGCCTGCTAGGATTGGCGCTTCGCTTCAATCAACCCGGCCGTGGGATCGGCCCCGGAGACTCTCTGAATGACCCGTATTATCGAGTTCCTGATCGCCTTGGGGATCGTGGCTGGCCTGTTCGTCATCATTGGCGTATGTCTGCCGGGCGAGCGTCACATCACCGAAAGCATCGAGACCAACCGCAAGATGACGATCGTGTACGACACGGTCAGCAGCCTGCGCCGCTTCAAGGACTGGAACCCGCTGGTACTGCGCGATCCCGCCGTTGAACTGAAGCTGTCCGGCCCGGCCTCCGGTACCGGTGCCACCCTCGACTTCACCTCCAAGGACCTGGGCACCGGTTCCTGGAAGATCACCGAAGCCGAAGAGAACAAGCGTGTTGTGATCGCCATCGAAGACGCCACCAAGGGTCACGACAAGGTCACCACCTTCAGCCTGGAGCCGACCGGCAAGGGCGGTCGCAACGTCAAGATCACCCAGGACTACTCGGTGAAGTACGGCTTCGACCTGTTCGGCCGTTACGCCGGCCTGTATGTCAGCCGCCAGATCGGCGACGACATCAAGATGGGCCTGTCGCGCATGGCCAACATGCTCGCCAGCGTCCCGAACGTCGACTACCGCACGCCGGAAGCCCCGCTGACCGATCTGGCCATCGTTGAAGTGCCGGCCGAGAACCTGCTGGTCGTCAACGCCGGCAACGTGGACCGCGGCCAGGACACCATCACCAAGTCCATCAAGGACAACCAGGAGTGGATCAAGCGCGTGATGGAGGCCAATGGCCTTGAAGCCGCCGGTCCGTTCCGCATCATCACCACCGACTTCGGCCAGGAGAAGTACGCCTTCGATATCGCCCAGCCGGTGAAGAAGAAGGGTGCTGAAGGTGCTGCTGCCGACGAGCTGACCGTCAAGATCGACGGCGGCGCTCCGGTCAAGTACGTGCACGTTGCTCCGCACCGTTCGGCACATGCGGCCTACACCGGCCACATGGCGGGTCTGGACGTGGCCCGCAACGGCCTGCGTGCCTGGGCCGTGACTTCGGGTAACGAAGTCATCGACCGTCCGTACGAAACCTGGAAGGACGGTATCGACAAGTCGTTCACCCCGGAAGCGACCTACGACATCTACTGGGCCGTCAAGTAAGCCTCGGCTGACCCATGTAATGTTGGACACGAAAACGCGCCGCTTATTGCGGCGCGTTTTTTTTCATCTGGCGCCCGGCAAGGGGCGCTGCGCAAGGAGCCTTCATGTTCAATCTGGAACGTCGCGCGCGTAAGCCTTCCCTTCTGGCCTGCCTGGGTGCGCTGCTGGCCGCTGCCTCGATCGGCCTGTCTGCCTACGCGTCGCACGGTGTGGCCGATCCGCTGGCGCAGCAGCACCTGAACATGGCGGCGCTGTATGCGTTCGCGCATGGCGCGGTGCTGGTGGCGCTTGGCCCGCGTGCGCAGGGGGCAATCGCACACCTGGCGCTGTATGTGCTGCTGCTGGGCGTGTTGTTGTTTTCCGGCAGCCTGGTGGGCGGGGCGCTGTGGCAGTGGCCGACGCGGATGGCGCCGATCGGTGGCACCAGCATGATGGCCGGCTGGGTGCTGCTGGCGATCAATGCGTTGAGGCGGTGAGGGTCGCAGGGCTGTCGCTCCGATCCATACCGATGCGATCGTGATGGTTCATGGGCGTTACTTTTCTTTTCGCGCGAAAAGAAAAGTAACCAAAAGAAACGCGCCGCCGGCCGCGAGCCGATGCTGCGCATCGGTACCCTGTGCTCCTCGGCCCGTCGAGGGACGGTGCGGAGAGCAGCCGAGCATGGCTCGGCTCTACAGAATCGCAAGCACCTCTTCGCCCTCGCCGGACCTGCGGTGCTCGGCTCGCTTGAAGGCGGACCCAACAGCCGCGCGCTGACCCGTTATAGAGGCTTCGAGCGAAGCGACCCGCTTTTGTCTTTGCTCTCTTGTTCCATTCCGTGGCGGACGCACACGGAAACTGTCAGAGGCCGGGCGGGTGGGCTGGGCTGGGGTATCCGCGCCATGGATGGCGCGGCTAAGCCTCCAGGGGCGGATTCACGGCGTCCCCTGCCCAGCCTACCCGCCCGGACAGCTCCATGAATTTCGCCGTGCAGCCGCCACGAGGGGCTCAGCCGTTGGCCGGTCTCCAGCACCAGTGCCAGGGTTCGTAGACGATGCCGTGCGGGTTGTCGCGTGGGTAGCTCAGATGGAAGCCGTGCGTGCTGGCATGGGTCTGCAGCCACGCGAAGGCGTCTGTGGCTTCGAACGATTCTTCGGCCGGGGCATCGCCCGGTGTGCCGATGTCCAGTGCATGGCCGCTGTGGTGTTCGCTGAAACCCGGCGCGGCATTGACCTTCAGGATCTCCGTCACGCTCAGCCCGCGTGCAAGCTTCCGTTCGAAGATGCCCAACTGGTAGGCATGGCTGCGGAAACCGGAGATTGCATCCAGTGCGATGCCATCCCGCGCGGCGTGCAGGCGCATCCGTCGCCAGCCCTGTGCGGCACCACGGCGCAGCCATAGCGGGCGGGCGAAGCGGTCGCGGCCAGCGAAGTGCAGCAGGCACGGTTCCGGTTCCAGGGGCAGGCCGCTGTCATCGGCATAGCGCTGCACATCCAGGCCAAGCTGCTGTAGCCGCTGCTGCAGCCCGGCCAGGGGCAGCCAGTGTTCTTCCAGCGCAGCGCCGAAGGGGTGGGCAGCGGTGGCGTCGAGCAGCGCCAGTGCGTCCTCGACCCCGGGCTCGCGCGGCAGGCGCGGCACCATCGAATGCACGCCGTGCGGGAGTACGGCCGCCAGATAGCGGCCATCGCGCTTGCGTCGCAGTACCCAACGCGCCTGCGACAGCAGGCGTGCATCCAGGTTGCTGCGTGCACGCAGCAGGTGGGCCGGCCACAGCTCGATGGCCTCGGTATTGATCAGCAGGGGCGGGCGTCGTTGCATCGCCGCAGCTTACTGCCGTGGCGCCGGCGCGGCCACCTTGCGCAGTGCGTCCAGCAGCACCTGCGGCCGGTCCAGGCTGAGCAGCAGCGTGCTGCCATCGCTGACCGGCAAGGCGAGAACGCGCGTTCGGTCGGTGACCAGCGCAAACCCCTTGCCGCCGCCCTGCAGGCGGAAGTGGCCGGAATAGAAACCCGGCATCGCATAGCCGTTGGTCTTGAAGCGGATGCCATAGCGGGGGTCACGCTGCAGGTCGACCACCTCGGTCTGGTCCAGCCGCAGCTGTGCCACCGGAACGCGGCGGCGGTACATCGTCGAGCGCACATCCAGTACGTCGTCGGCCAACTCCACCCGGCGGCGGAAGAAGGCCGCGCCCAGCCCGATGCCGAGCGCTGCAATCACCAGCAGGCTCCAGGCGGCGCTGCCGCCCATCCGGAACCAGGGCGGCGACAGCGTTACTTCGATCCAGGGCGCCGTCGCCGGTGCCTTGTACAACTGCGCATACAGGCAGGCCACGAACGCGGCGAGCAGGGGCAGCACGATCCACAGCACGCGCAACGGCGAGCTCTCGGCCACCTCGTACTGTTTCGGATCGCTGGCGCCCATGGCTCAGGCCTCCTTCTTGAATACCAGCATCGCCGGGCGCATCGGTGCGGGGATGATGATGTTGACCAGCTCCCAGCCCAGCTGGCCCTGGCGGCTCAGTTCGCTCTGGATGTCCTCGGCCTTGAGCAGGCCCATCATGGACGTCTTGACCTCGATGGTCTGGTAGCTCCAGCGCTTGCTCATTCCTTGTCCTCCGAAGATGGCGTGGGTTTCGGCAGGCGTCCTGCCTTGCGCAGGGCGTCGCGCAGCACGTATTCGATCTGTGCGTTGAGGCTGCGCAGCTCGTCGTCAGCCCAGCGCTGCGCGGCGGCCAGGACGTCGGCGTTGATGCGCAGCGGGTAGGCTTTCTTCTCACTCATGCAAGCTCCTGGCGGGGCGGTGGGGCGCCCCGTTGCGAGGGTGGTTCAGTACAGCGAACCGGCGTTGACGATCGGCTGGGTGCCGCGGTCCGAGCACAGCACGGTCAACAGGTTGCTGACCATGTGCGCCTTGCGTTCCTCGTCCAGCTGCACCACGCCGTTCTTCTGCAGTTCGGCCAGGGCCATTTCGACCATGCCGACCGCACCGGCCACGATGCGCGTGCGTGCGGCGATCACCGCGTTGGCCTGCTGACGCTGCAGCATCGCCTGGGCGATTTCGGCGGCGTAGGCGAGGTGGCTGATGCGCGCGTCGATCACCTGCACGCCGGCATCGGCCAGGCGCTCGGCCAGTTCGTTCTTCAGGTGCTGGGAGATCTCGCTGGCATGGCTGCGCAGGGCCAGCTGGCCATCCTCATGCTGGTCGTACGGATAGCTGGTGGCCATCGCGCGCAACGCCGATTCGGACTGGATGTGCACGAAGCTCTCGTAGTCGTCCACGTTGTAGACCGCTTCGGAGGCATCGACCACCTGCCAGACGATCACCGCGGCGATCTCGATCGGGCTGCCGTCCAGCTCGTTGACCTTCAGCTTGCCGCTCTCGAAGTTGCGCACGCGCTGGCTGACCCGGCGCTTGGCAAAGAAGGGGTTGTTCCAGCGCAGGCCGTTGTCCTTCACGGTACCCACGTACTTGCCGAACAGGCTCAGTACCGCCGCCTGGTTGGGCTGGATGGTGTACAGGCCGGCCAGGATGAACACGCCCAGCGCCACCAGCAGGGCGCCCAGCAGCATCAGCAGCAGGTTGGGCGAGCCGGTGCTGGCCTTGGCTGCCACGCCCAGTACGAACAGGGCTGCGCCGGCGAGGGCGACGAGCAGGGCGCCGGCCAGCGTGCCGAGGCCGTTGAGGGAAGACAGTGACTTCTCTTTCATGGCGGTACGTCCTTGAGGGTTCGGAGAGAAGATATCAAAGTGATATCACTTGTCCACTACCGTTCGTCGGATGCCATGGCCGGGGTGCCCGGCCAGCTAGAATGCCCACCCGCCTTCAGATCGCTGCTGGAACCGCCATGGCCAAGCTTGGAACTCCGTTGTCCCCCTCCGCCACCCGCGTGCTGCTGCTGGGCTCGGGCGAACTCGGCAAGGAGGTGGCCATCGAGCTGCAGCGGCTGGGCGTGGAAGTGATCGCCGCCGACCGCTATGCCGATGCCCCGGCCATGCAGGTCGCGCACCGCTCGCACGTGATCGACATGCTCGATGCGATGGCCCTGCGTGCCCTGATCGCCCAGGAGCAGCCGCACCTGGTGGTGCCGGAGATCGAGGCCATCCATACCGAGACCCTGGTCCAGCTGGAGCAGGAGCAGGGCCTGCGGGTGATCCCGACCGCGCGCGCCGCCCGCCTGACCATGGACCGCGAGGGCATCCGCCGCCTGGCCGCCGAAACCCTCGGCCTGCCGACCTCGCCGTATCGCTTCGTCGATACCGAAGCCGAGTACCGCGCCGCCGTGGCCGCCATCGGCCTGCCGTGCGTGGTCAAGCCGGTGATGTCGTCCTCGGGCAAGGGCCAGAGCACGCTGCGCAGCGAGGCGGACATCGCCCCGGCCTGGGAGTACGCGCAGACCGGTGGCCGCGCCGGAGCCGGTCGCTGCATCGTCGAAGGCTTCATTGATTTCGATTACGAGATCACCCTGCTCACCGTGCGCCATGCCGGTGGCACCTCGTTCTGCGCGCCGATCGGCCATCTGCAGAAGGACGGCGATTACCGCGAAAGCTGGCAGCCGCAGCCGATGTCGAGCAAGGCGCTGGCGCGTGCCGAAGAGATCTCGCGTGCGATCACCGATGACCTCGGTGGCTGGGGCCTGTTCGGCGTCGAGCTGTTCGTGAAGGGCGACGAGGTGTGGTTCAGCGAAGTGTCGCCGCGCCCGCACGACACCGGCCTGGTGACGCTTGTTTCGCAGGAACTGAGCGAGTTCGCGCTGCACGCGCGCGCCATCCTCGGCCTGCCGATCCCGGTGATCCGCCAGAGCGGCCCGTCGGCCTCGTGCGCGCTGCTGGCACACGGCGAGGGCGTGCCGTACTTCAACAACGTCGCCGCCGCCCTGCAGGTGCCGGACACCGCCGTGCGCCTGTTCGGCAAGCCCAGCGTGCATGGCCATCGCCGCGTCGGCGTGACCCTGGCGCGCGCGGAAACCATCGACGAAGCGCGTTCGATCGCACGTGACGCCGCCGACGCCATCGGCGTCGAACTGCGCCCGTAAAGCAAAAAGGGGACGGAGGGGATTAAGTCGCTTTTCCACAAACGACTTAATCCCCTCCGTCCCCTTTTTGTGTGGGGCTACGGCTTCACATCCACCCACACCAGGTGGTGGTCGCTGCCGTCGGCGATCTTCGCTTCCGGGCTTTCATTGGCCGGCCAGAAGATGCCGCTGCCCACGTATTCGAAACCGGTCGAGGGCAGCACGTAGTCCAGGCGCATGGTGCCGGACTTCGGGCCGAAATCGCCGGTGGCGTGGAACGGTGCGCCCTTGCGCTCGATGCCCTTGGCCGCATAGGCCAGGCTGGTCTGCTCGCCACCGACGCTGCGTGGGGTGGGGTAGCGCAGCACGCGGGCGTTCTCGATCAGTTCGACGATCGCCTCATGGCGGCCATCGCCGTCGACCGGGTCGTTGTTGAGGTCGCCGAGGATCACGAAGCGCGCGTCCTGCGCCAGGCCGCCGCACTGGCCCTTGTCGTCGCACAGCCACGGCTTGTCACCCTTGGACAGGTATTCCTGCCACAGGCGCAGTTCGTCGTGGTTGCGCGCCGCGTTGCGCTTTTCCGGGCCGTCGAACACCGGCGGGGTCGGGTGCGAGACCAGCGCGTGCACCACACCGGCCGGGGTCTTCACCGGCACGTCCCAATGCGACTTCGACGACAGCCGCAGCTGCGACCACACGTGGTCGTTGTAGAAGCTCTTGCCGGTGCGCGGGTCGACCGGACGGATCGCCCCCGGCATCGCGCTCCACTTCAGCAGCTGGAAGCTGCGCACCTTGGCTTCATCGATCGGGTAGCGCGACAGCACCAGCATGCCGTACTGGCCCGGGTGCAGGCCGTAGCCCCAGGCGTCGTTGCCGCGGCTGCGGCCTTCGCCGCCGACCACGCCGTTGTTGTCCAGGTCCAGGCCGCTGGGCACGCCGGTATTGACCGGCGCCAGGTAGCGGTAGGCGAAGTGCAGCGGCTTGCCGCCACCGGGCTGGGCGACGTCCAGGTAGCGCTTCTGGAACAGGTCGGCGGCGCGATGCGCATCGTCGAAGTCGAATTCATTCAGCAGCACCAGGTCCGGGCGCACCTGCTGCAGCACCGCGGCGATCTTGCGTGCGTGCTCGCTGTCGCCTTCCAGTTCCTTGATCAGGCCACCGGCGTCATCGGAGTACAGCGAGGTGTTGTAGGTGGCCAGGCGCAGCGCGCCGGACGGCTTTTCGGTCATCGCAGGGGACGTGGCGAAGGCGGGGGCGGTGGCGCCGCAGAGCAGGGCCAGGGCGAGGATCAGGGGTTTGGCGTTCATGGGCCGTATTGTGCACCCGGCCCGGTGTCAGCGGTTTGTCAGCGCCCGTCCAGATCCTTGTCGAAATCGTGCCAGCGGCGGCCATCGTAGGCCTCCAGCGGATGGAAGCGGCGCTTGTAGTCCATCTTCTGGTGGCCGCGGATCCAGTAGCCCAGATACACGTGCGGCAGGCCCTCGCGGCGGGCCCATTCGATCTGCTGCAGGATCGCGAAGGTGCCCAGCCCGCGTGCGGCGTGGTCCGGGTCGAAGAAGGTGTAGACCGCCGACAGGCCATGCTCGGTGACGTCGGTCACCGCCACCCCCAGCAGCTGGCTGGGCTGGCCGTCGTGGCCGGGCAGGCGCATCTCCATGAAACGGGTATGCGACCAGCTGCCGATCAGGAACTGCTCGAACTCGTGCGGGCCGTGGTCGTCCATGCCGCCATTGGCGTGGCGGTGGGTGAGATAGCGGTGGTACAGCGCGAACAGGTCGTCGCGGGCGGTGGCGGCGGTGATCCGCACCTCCAGGTCGTCATTGCGGGCGGCACAACGGCGCTGGCTGCGGTCCGGGGCGAAGCGCGCCACCGGGATGCGCACCGCCACGCAGGCCTGGCAGTGCGCGCAATGCGGCCGGTAGACCAGGTCGCCGCTGCGGCGGAAGCCCCAGCTCAGTGCCAGCGGGTACAGGCCGCCAAGGCGGCGATCGTGCGGGTCCAGCACCAGGTCGCGCGCCACCCGGTCCGACCAGTACCCGCAGGGGTGCTCGCCGGTCTGGAAAAGTCGCAGTTCGTCGTCTCTGTCGCCATGTATCGCCATGGGCACAGCATAGCCCCAGCCTGTCGCAGTGGCGGCGACTGTCCGCCGGATGAATGGAACCGGCAGTGGCGTCAACCGATGTCGCGCCCGGGCGTTGTTGTTCCCCGAGGGTGAAGTGATCACCCCGACGCTGTTCCCATCCCCAGGAGTGACCTCATGATCCGTACCCCCCTGCTGCTGGCCCTGCTGCTCGGCACCTCTGCTTCCGGTATCGCGCTGGCGGCCGACACCCCGACCACGCCGGCGCAGCGCCCGGCCAAGCTGGACACCAACGGCGACGGCGTGATCGACCGCAGCGAGGCCGCTGCCAACCCGCGCCTGGCCGCGAAGTTCGACGAGCTGGACAAGAACAAGGATGGCAAGCTCTCGCGCGATGAGCTGCCGCGCTGGCAGCATGGCCGCCGTGGCCACGGCGGTGAGCGCTGGGCCAAGCTGGACGTCAACAAGGATGGCCGCATCAGCCGCGAGGAAGCCAAGGCCGACCCGCGCCTGGCCGCACGCTTCGACCAGCTCGATCTCAACAAGGACGGCTACCTGGACAAGGCCGACCGCGAGCTGCGCATGAAGCAGCGCCGTGACGCCTGGTTCGCTGCCGCCGACACCAACAAGGATGGCCAGCTGAGCAAGGCCGAGTTCGATGCGGCCAAGGGCCCGATGCACGGTGGCCCGCGCCACGGCGGTCCGCGCGATGGCGCCGCGCGGAAGCCGCAGCGCTGAGTTTCAATGCAGTGATTGATGACAACGCCGGCGCACTGCCGGCGTTGTCCGTTACAGGCGGCCGCTGCGCATCAGTGAGTACACCACCAGCGCGATGACCATCAGGTTCATGGCGATGATGCCGGTGCGGCCATACATGGACTCGTATTTCCAGTTGGTCCCGCTGCGGCCGCGCCGCGCCGAATCACGCGCGATCATCGGCGCCATTACCCGCTGCAGCGGCACCAGGCACTGGTAGTTGACCACGCCCAGGCCGACCGCCAGCACCGCCAGCTGTGCCCAGACCGGCGCCTGCAGCATCACAGCCAGCAGGATCGCCAGGCACCAGAACATGCCGGTGAGGATGTTGAGGTAGAGGAACCGGCGAACATCGGCGCGCTCGGACGCCGTTTCGGTGTACGACATCAGGAAGCGTCCGCCCAGGTAGCTGCCGATCGCACCACCGACCACGCCACCGATCACCGCCCCCCAGCTTTCGGCCGGCAGCACGTGCAGCTGGCCCAGCGTGGCAGTCAGCGAGCCCATCGCAGTGCCTCCGGCAGCGCTGGCACCGCCGAGGCCAAGCTTGCTGCCGCCGATGCCGACGCCGGTGCCGAGCAGGATCGCGGCACTGGCGGTGCCGGGCGCGGCCACCAGCACCATCGACACCACAGCGGTGGCGAATGCGGCGCTCGGCGCGCTGCTGCGCGCGAATTCGCCGAAGCGCTGCAGCAGGCCGTCGCGCACCAGGGCGCGGGCACGCGACAGGCGCTTGCGCACGGCGGCGTCACTGAGCCCGAGCAGGTCGGCCACCTGCTGCGAGCGTTGGCCTTCGCGGTAGTACAGCAACAGCACTTCGCGGCTGTCGGCGGGGAGTGCGGAAATGATGTCCTCGGCGGCGATCTCTTCTTCCACCCGTTGCAGGCGGTCGGCCGCGCCCGGGGCCGGGTCGGCCGCCATGCCCATCGCCACTTCGGCCGCTTCGCCGGTCAGCGGCCGGCCACGTTGTGCACGCAGCCAGTCGCGGGCCAGGTTGCGGGTGATCTGCCGCAGCCAGGGCAGGAAGCTGGTCGAGCTGCGCAGCTGGTGCAGCTGCTGCCAGCCCTTCACGAAGGCCTCCTGGGCGATGTCCTCGCTGGCCTGGCGGTCGCGGGTGATGGCCAGGGCGATGGCGGTGACCGTGTTCTGGCAGGCCAGCACGATGCGGCCGTAGGCATGCTGGCAACCGCTGGCGGCGGCGGGCAGTTCGCGTTCCAGGGTCTGGTCGATCGATGCGGCGAACGTCGTCATGGCGGCGGCTCTCCTGCTGGGATTGTGTCCCATGACGGAGCCGCGCGCCGTTTGTGACCGAAAAAAGGGGACGGAGGGAATTAAGTCGTTTGTGGCACAAACGACTTAATTCCCTCCGTCCCCTTTTTCACCCGCGAATTATTTCGAGGGCTGGATGCGGACCCGGACTTCTTCCTCTTCGGGTGCGGCCTGCGGGGCCGGTTGCGTCTGCTGCGGCTGGGGCTGCGGGGCGGGGTCCGGAGCTGCCGGAGCCGGGGCGCCGCGATGGCGCAGGCCGATCACCAGTGCCACGCCGGCGATCATCACCAGCAGGGCGATGCGGATGCGCCAGGCCCAGCTGCGACCACCGCTGCCCTGTTCCGGTGCGTCGCGGAAGGCGAATTCGGCGGTCGGATGGTCGCGGCGGGTGGTGTCGAGCAGGCGCGCCTCACGCAGGATTTCGCGCGCGCGCGGCTGGTCGTCGGCGCGCACGATCCACACCGCCGGGTAAGCATTGGCATTGCCGAGGTCGGTATAGCTGAACTGGCCGCGGCGGCGGGTCTTGTACGAGCGCCCATTGGTCACCTTGACGTCGATGCCATGCCCGCGCAGGAGCTCGGCCACGCCTTCGACGGTTTCCACGCGCTGGCTGCTGAAGATCTGGCGCATGGGATCAATCCTTCGCCGGTACGGCGGCGGCCGCTGCCTGGTCGGGAACCACGCGGATCAGGCCTTCCTGCGCGGTGCTGGCCACCAGCACGCCATTGCGGGTGAAGAACTGGCCGCGGGCCAGGCCGCGCGAATCCTGCGCGCTGGGGCTGTCCAGCGAGTACAGCAGCCAGTCGTCGGCACGGAACGGGCGGTGGAACCAGATCGCGTGGTCGAGCGAGGCCATCTGCACGTGCGGGTGGTAGTAGCTGATGCCGTGCGGGAACGTGGCAGTGCCCAGCAGGTGGAAGTCGGAGGCGTAGGCCAGCAGCGCCTGGTGCAGCTCCGGCGCATCGCCGACCGGTTCGCTCAGGCGCAGCCACACCTGGTGGTACGGCGGGCGCTTGGGCGGGTTCAGTTCGTCGCGCGGGTAGACGTGGCGGAACTCGAACGGGCCGCCGCGCGACAGCCAGCGCTGCACCTTGATAGGCAGGCGTTCCAGGACTTCGGCCGGCAGCGGCCGGTTCGGTTCGATGTCTTCCGGCTGCGGCACTTCGGGCATCTTGTGCTGGTGCTCGGCGCCGGTCTCGGCCTGCTGGAACGAGGCCGCGCAGAAGAAGATCACCTTGCCGTGCTGGATCGCGGTGACCCGGCGCACCGAGAAGCTGCCGCCGTCACGGGTGCGGTCCACGTCGTAGACGATCGGGTGGTCGATGTTGCCGGCGCGCAGGAAGTAGGCGTGCAGCGAGTGCACGTGGCGGCCGTTGTCGACCGTGGCCTGTGCCGCAGCCAGCGCCTGGCCCAGCACCTGCCCGCCGAACACGTACTTGGTGCCGATGTCGCGGCTCTGCCCGCGGAACAGGTTGTCCTCCAGCCGCTCCAGCGTGAGCAGGTCGATCAGCTCGGAGACGACGGGTTCGGGCGTGTCGTTCAAGGGGGCGGCCACAGCAGTGAAAGTGGGCCTGATTATACCGGTGCAGCCCGGCCCATCATCGGTAGTGCCGGCCGCTGGCCGGCAACCTCATGATCCTCCTGGGGTGCCTGCGGATGCCGGCCAGCGGCCGGCACTACCGTTTACTTGCCCAGCCTGGCCACCAGCGCCTGCAGCGCATTCTGGGCGTCCGGGGCAAACCAGGCCTCGACGAAGCGGTCGAGCTGGATCAGGTCCGGCTGTAGCGCCACGTGCAGGTCTGCACGGGCAATCGCGCGGGTCAGCAGCATCGGCTGGCGCGGCTGCTTGAGCAGGTTCTGCAGCCAGGCCACGGCACGCGCCACCACCAGATCGCCATCGGCCAGCTCATCCACCAGGCCGATCTGCACCGCCTGTTCGGCCGCTACCAGCGAACCGGTGGTCAGCAGGACGCCGGCGCGGTGCACGCCCACGGCACGGCGCAGCAGGCGCTGGATGCCCTCCGGCGCGATCAGGCCCACCTGGACTTCGTTCAGGCCGATGGCATACGGCCGCGACGGATCGGCGCTGCGCGCCATCACCCGGTAGTCGCAGCACAGCGCCAGCACGCAGCCGCCGGCCGGGGCGTGGCCGGTGATCGCCGCGACCACCGGGATGCGGCTCTCGGCCAGTGTGCGCACGGCGCCAAAGAAGGCGTTCCAGGTGTCCAGCAGCTTGTGCTTGTCATCGCCATGCGAGAGCAGGTGCGGCACGTCCATGCCGCCGGTGAAGATCCGCTCGCTGCCCGACAGCACGATGCCGTGCGCGTCTTCGGCCATGGCCAGCTCGATGGCATGGATCAACTGCCGGCACAGTTCGGTGTCCAGTGCGTTGACCGGCGGCCGCGCCAGGCGCAGTTCGCGGATGGGGCCATGGTTGATCACCTCGATGAGCGTCGTCATGCTGCGGTCTCGTTGCGAAGAAGGAACCTGGGCGATGATAACCAAACCATTCGTTGGCGTACTGTGGGTTCTGTGTGCGGCTGCAGCATCGGCCTCGGCGGCGGAACCGGCCTGCGTCACGGTGGAGCAGGGCTGGGCGCGGCTGCCGCCGAATCCGGCGATGCCGATGACCGCCGGCTACGGCGTGATCCACAACGGCTGCAGCAAGGCAGTGGCGATCACCGGCGCGACCAGCAGCAGCTTCGACGATGTGTCGCTGCACGAGACCACGATCACGGATGGGGTCAGCCGGATGCGCGCGATCGAGCGACTGCCGCTGGCGCCGGGCGCACGTGCCGAGCTCAAGCCCGGCGGCCTGCACCTGATGTTGATGCAGGGCAAGGGTGCGCTGAAGGAAGGGCAGGTGGTGCCGCTACGGCTGCAGCTGGAAGGCGGCGGCGAAGCGAGTGCGACGTTGACCGTGCGCAAGGCTGCGAAATGACGATCGGGTAGTGCCGGCCGCTGGCCGGCAGCACAGGAAATGCCGGCCAGCGGCCGGCACGACCATGGGGTCTTACGACCAGTCGTACGAGAACAGCACCGTGCGGCTTTCCGGCTCGTACAGCATCACGATCGCATCGGCGCCGGTCGCGCACCAGTTGTAGCCGGCTACGTCGGCCACGGCGAAGAACTTGTTGCCATTGCGGGTGATGATCACCGTTTCGGCATCGTCCGCAGCATTGGGGTCATCGGCAGCCTCGGTAAAGCCCAGTTCGAAGGCCGCGGGAATTTCTGCGGTTTCGGTCCAGTTGCCGAAACCGATCGGGCCACCCAGCGTATCCAGGTAATCGCGCTCGCTGGCTTCACCCTTGCCGTAGCGCGAGTAGCAGGCGAGGCGGCCATGCGTGGCGTGGTAGTCGCGTGCCCTGGCGTAGCTGTCGCGCATCTGCGCGATGTGTTCCTGCGCGTCCTTGTCCTGCACCGCGTCGCCGATGAAATAGTCCTCGTTGCCGAGGAAGCGCATCTCGTTGCCGGCGGTCAGTTCGAAGGCGATCCAGTTGGTGCCGGTGAAATCGTTGTGGTGTTCTCCGGTGGTCTCGCCGATGCAGCCGTCGTAGGGCTCGATCGGGCACAGCATCGTCGCCACCTGGCCGGCCAGTTCCGGGCGCAGCACACCCAGGTCGATCTTCAGCAGCGGCAGCAGGTGCTGGCCGAGCCAAGCCTGGTCGGCGGGAAAGACGTCGGTGGGGAAGGGGACCATGCCGGGCAGCAGGTCGCTCAGTTCAGTCTGGTGGATCATGTCAGTCCTTTGAATTGGATCGGTAGTGCCGGCCGCTGGCCGGCAAGCTCATTACCGCCGAAGCGTGCCGACCAAGGTCGGCACCTACCAGGGCATTTCAGCTGGAGGCGCTGCGGATCGCCTCCGGCAGCGGTGCGCTCTTGCCGGTCTGGGTATCCATCCACACCACCACCACGTTGCCGTCCGAGTACAGCTTCGACTCGTCCTGCTGGTCGACGATGCGGTGGCCGATGGTCACGCTGCTGTTGCCCAGGCGCTCGACGAACAGTTCGACCAGGATGTCGTTGGGCCACACGATCGGCAGCCGGTAGTTGACGTTGGTCGCGGCCACCACCGGCGCGATGCGGTCGGTCATCGACACGCCGTCCACGCCCAGCATCCAGCGCACGCGCGCTTCTTCCAGGTAGGAGATGTACTTGGCGTTGTTGACGTGTCCCATGCTGTCCATGTCACGCCAGCGCACGCTGATCGGTATGCGGGCCAGGATCTTGTGTTCGCTGCTCATCAGGCGTCCTTCTTCTTCGACGTGCTCTTGCTGGCCTTGCCGGTGCTCTTGGCGGCCACGGCCTTCTTCGCCACCTTGGCAGGCTTTTCAGGCTTCACCTTGCGCGGCGGACGCGCATCGGGCTTGTTGGCCACGGCGGCCGGCTGCTCGGGGCGCGCGCTGGTGGACGGCAGCATGCGGGCCAGGAACTGGCCGGTGTACGACTGCGGGCAGGCCGCCACGTCTTCCGGCGTGCCGGTGACCAGGATGGTGCCACCGCGGTGGCCGCCTTCCGGACCCAGGTCGACGATCCAGTCGGCGGTCTTGATCACGTCCAGGTTGTGCTCGATCACCACCACCGTGTTGCCTTCGTCGCGCAGCTTGTGCAGCACGCCCAGCAGCGCTTCGATGTCGTGGAAGTGCAGGCCGGTGGTCGGCTCGTCGAGGATGTACAGGGTGCGCCCGGTATCGCGGCGCGACAGTTCCTTGGACAGCTTCACGCGCTGTGCCTCACCACCGGACAGCGTGGTCGCGCTCTGGCCCAGCTTGATGTAGCTCAGGCCGACGTCGACCAGTGTTTCCAGCTTGCGTGCGATCGACGGCACCGGCTCGAACAGCCTCAGTGCATCCTCGACGGTCATTTCCAGCACGTCGTTGATGTTGAAGCCCTTGTACAGGATCTCCAGCGTTTCGCGGTTGTAGCGCTTGCCATGGCAGACATCGCACGGCACGTACACGTCCGGCAGGAAGTGCATCTCGACCTTGATCAGGCCGTCGCCCTGGCAGGCTTCGCAGCGGCCACCGCGCACGTTGAAGCTGAAACGGCCCGGCGAATAGCCGCGCGCACGCGCTTCGGGCACCTGTGCGAACAGTTCGCGCAGGGGAGTGAACAGGCCGGTGTAGGTGGCCGGGTTCGAACGCGGGGTGCGGCCGATCGGCGACTGGTCGATGTCCACCACCTTGTCGAACAGGTCCAGGCCATCGATCTCCTTGTACGGGGCGATCGGGTGCGAGGAACCGTTGATCTCGTTGGCGGCCAGCGAGAACAGGGTGTCGTTGATCAGGGTCGACTTGCCGGAGCCGGACACACCGGTCACGCAGGTCAGCAGGCCCGACGGAATCGCCAGGTCCACGCCCTTGAGGTTGTTGCCGCTGGCCCCGCGCAGGTGCAGGGTCATCTTCGGGTTCGGCTTGTGCCGGCGCGCAGGGATCTCGATCGCGCGCTTGCCCGACAGGTACTGGCCGGTCAGCGAACGCGGTGCCTCCAGGATGTCCTGCAGGGTGCCCTGGCCGACGATCTCGCCGCCATGCACGCCCGCGCCCGGGCCGATGTCCAGCACGTAGTCGGCCAGGCGGATCGCATCCTCGTCATGCTCGACCACGATCACCGTGTTGCCGAGGTCGCGCAGGCGGGTGAGGGTGCCGAGCAGGCGTTCGTTGTCGCGCTGGTGCAGGCCGATCGACGGCTCGTCGAGCACGTACATCACGCCGACCAGGCCGGCACCGATCTGGCTGGCCAGGCGGATGCGCTGTGCCTCGCCACCGGACAGGGTGTCGGCCTTGCGCTCCAGGGTCAGGTAATCCAGGCCCACATCGACCAGGAAGCCGAGGCGCTCACCGATCTCCTTGACGATCTTCGAGGCGATCTCGCCACGCCAGCCCGGCAGGCTCAGTTCGCTGAAGAACTTCAGCGCTTCGTCGATCGGCAGCACTACCAGGTCCGGCAGCGGACGGTCGGCCACGAACACGTTACGTGCCGCCTTGTTCAGGCGCGCGCCATGGCATTCCGGGCACGGCTGTTCGCTGATGTACTTGGACAGTTCTTCGCGCACCGCCGGCGATTCGGTTTCCTTGTAGCGGCGCTCGAGGTTGGGAATGATGCCTTCGAAGCGGTGCTTGCGCTGGGTGCGGCCACCGGCTTCGGTGAAGTAGGTGAAGGTGATCGCTTCATCGCCACTGCCGTACAGCACGGCCTGCTGCACGTTCTGCGGCAGCGAGTTCCACGTCGCGTCGACATCGAACTTGTAGTGCTTGGCCAGCGAGGCGATCAGCTGGAAGTAGTAGGCATTGCGGCGATCCCAGCCGCGCACCGCACCGGCGGCCAGCGACAACTCGGGGTGCACCACCACGCGCGACGGATCGAAGAATTCGGCGATGCCCAGGCCATCGCAGCCGGGGCAGGCGCCCATCGGCGCGTTGAACGAGAACAGGCGCGGCTCCAGCTCCGGCAGCGAGTAATCGCAGACCGGGCAGGAGTACTTGGAGGAGAACAGGGTCGGCGCGGTCTCGGCCTTGTCCAGGCTCTGCACCGAGGCCATGCCGTCGCCGAGTTTCAGCGCGGTCTCGAAGCTCTCGGCCAGGCGCTGCTTGATGTCCTCGCGCGGGCGGAAGCGGTCGATCACCGCTTCGATGGTGTGCTTCTGGCGCAGTGCCAGCGGCGGCACCGCGTCGACTTCATGCAGCTCGCCGTCCACGCGCACGCGCACGAAACCCTGCGCGCGCAGCTGGTCGAACACCTGGGCATGCTCGCCCTTGCGATCGCGGATGACCGGGGCCAGCAGCATGTAGCGCTGTTCCGGGTCCAGGGTCAGTACCTGGTCGACCATCTGGCTGACCGTCTGCGCTTCCAGCGGATAGCCGTGGTCCGGGCAGCGCGGGGTGCCGACGCGGGCGTACAGCAGGCGCAGGTAGTCGTAGATCTCGGTGATCGTGCCGACGGTCGAGCGCGGGTTGTGTGAGGTCGATTTCTGCTCGATCGAGATCGCCGGGGACAGGCCCTCGATGTGGTCCAGGTCCGGCTTTTCCATCACGCTCAGGAACTGGCGCGCATAGGCCGACAGCGACTCGACATAGCGGCGCTGGCCTTCTGCATAGATGGTGTCGAACGCCAGCGAGGACTTGCCCGAGCCGGACAGGCCGGTGATCACGATCAGCTTGTCGCGGGGCAGGTCGAGGTCGAGGTTCTTCAGGTTGTGCGTCCGCGCGCCGCGGATGCGGATGAAATCCATCGCCATGGGGGATCCGGTTGTGGGGGCGTTGGCTGGGTGCCGGGCCAGCAGGGAACGGCAATCGGTCAGCCTACCGAGGTGACCAGATGGGGGCAATGGGCGACAATGCCAGCCCCGTGTCTCACCTTGTGAGACGGGCCGTCAGGCAGGGGTCAGATCCCTTTTCACGGGGTGGAATGGGATCTGGCCCCGTCCCGGCGCCCCCCTTTGCGGGGCCCCCCGGCCGTTCAGGGGTTGACTTGACCCGCGCCGGTTGATCTGCGTACAATCCCGCTCCTGTCCGCCCTCGATGGCGGCAGCTCAGACCACAATAACTACAGAGGAAGGCCTGGTCATGTACGCAGTACTGGTCACCGGCGGTAAGCAATACCGCGTGGCGCAGGGCGAAAAGCTCCGCATTGAAAAGCTCGAAGTCGAAGTCGGCAGCGAGATCAAGTTTGACAACATCCTGATGCTGGGTGACAGCGACGGCGTGAAGCTGGGCGATGCGCTGAAGGGCGCTGCCGTCACCGCCAAGGTCCTGTCCCAGGGTCGTGCTGACAAGGTCCGGATCATCAAGTTCCGTCGCCGCAAGCACCACATGAAGCGTCAGGGTCACCGTCAGTACTACACCGAAATCGAGATCACCGGCATCGCCGGCTAAGCATCAGGAGAAGCAGTCATGGCACATAAAAAGGGCGTAGGCTCCTCGCGCAACGGTCGCGACTCCAACCCGAAGTACCTGGGCGTCAAGATCTTCGGCGGCCAGGCCATCGAAGCCGGCAACATCATCGTGCGTCAGCGCGGCACCCAGTTCCACCCGGGTTCGGGCGTTGGCCTGGGTCGTGACCACACCCTGTTCGCCCTCGTGGACGGCAAGGTGGAGTTCTCGGTCAAGGGCGCCAAGAAGCGTCGCACCGTCAGCATCGTCTCGGCCGACGCCTGATCCAGGCATCGCCGGCACCCGTGCCCCGGCATGGGAGTGCTGCATGAAGAGCCCCGCTTCGGCGGGGCTTTTCGTTAGAGTGGACGCAAGACCGGCCAGGCCGGGCTGCCGGCCATCGGCAGGCATAACATTCAAGGCGGCGGCCGGCAGGCCACGCCCATCGCAGGCATCGAAACAATGAAACTGGTAGACGAAGCAGAAATCGAAGTGTTCGCCGGCAACGGCGGCAACGGCTGCATTGGCTTCCGTCGCGAGAAGTTCATTCCGCTCGGCGGCCCGGACGGCGGCGACGGCGGTGCGGGCGGCAGCGTGTACATCCGCGCCGACGAAAACCTGAACACCCTGGTCGACTTCCGCCATGACCGCATCTTCAAGGCGCAGCGCGGCGAGAACGGCATGGGCCGCCAGGCCTATGGCAAGGGCGGCGAAGACCTGACCATCACTGTGCCGGTCGGCACCGTGGTCATCAACGTTGCCACCGATGAAGTCATCGGCGACCTGACCCAGCACAACGACCGTCTGCTGGTGGCCAAGGGGGGCCGTGGCGGCCTGGGCAACATGCACTTCAAGAGCTCGACCAACCGCTCGCCGCGCCAGGCGCTGCCGGGCGAGCCGGGCGAAGAGCGCACGCTGAAGCTGGAGCTGAAGCTGCTGGCCGATGTCGGCCTGCTGGGCTTCCCCAATGCCGGCAAGAGCACCCTGATCCGTGCCGTTTCGGCGGCAACGCCGAAGGTGGCCGATTACCCGTTCACCACGCTGTACCCGAACCTGGGTGTGGTGAAGGTGGAGAACTACCGCAGCTTCGTGATCGCCGACATTCCGGGCCTGATCGAAGGCGCGGCGGACGGCGCCGGCCTTGGTGCGCAGTTCCTGCGCCACCTGCAGCGCACCCGCCTGCTGCTGCACCTGGTGGATATTTCGCCGATGGAAGGTGGCGTGGAAGGCATTTCGCCGGTGGAGCAGGTGCGTGCGATCGAGCGCGAGCTGGAGAAGCACGATCCGGAGCTGCTGAACAAGCCGCGCTGGCTGGTGCTGAACAAGGCCGACCTGATGTTCGAGGACGAGGCGCAGGCGGCAGCCGAGCAGATCGTCGCCGAGCTGGGCTGGAAGGAGCCGTGGTTCCTGGTCTCCGCGCTGGGCCGCGAAGGCACCTTCCCGATCATGAGCCGGATCATGGCCTTCTTCGATCGCCAGAAGGAAGATGAGCTGGAAGCCCGCAACGCGCAGTGATGCTGTTGTGGTTCCATGCGAAAAGCCCGGCTTCGGCCGGGCTTTTTGTTTTCCGGTAGTGCCGGCCGCTGGCCGGCATTCCTCGGGGTTGCCGGCCAGCGGCCGGCACTACCGGATCGCAGGCAACAAAAAACCCGGCCGGGGCCGGGCTTTTGTCTGCAGCCCAACCCCGAAGGGCAGGGCGGCAACGCCGGATCAGGCGGCCTTGAGGGCCTTGATGCGGTCGTTCAGGCGGCTCTTGTGGCGAGCAGCCTTGTTCTTGTGGATCAGGCCACGCGCGCTGAAGCGATCCAGGATCGGCTGGGCAACGGCGAAGGCGGCTTCGGCGCCGGCGGCATCGTTGGCGTCCAGCGCCTTGATCACTTTCTTGACAGCGGTGCGCAGCATCGAGCGCTGAGCCACGTTGCGCGCGTTGCGCACGACGGTCTGCTTGGCGCGCTTCTTGGCGGACTTGATATTGGCCACGGTGGTGGTTTCCTGAAAAAATCGGTGTTATGGGAACAGCAAGCTAGCTAGTATGATGGCGTAAGAAATGCACGTCAAGTCGATTGTCAAGAGGGACGCTGAGTGAGTTCACCCAAGTTGTTGCGGGGCCTGCTGTCGTTCAGCAGCATGACCATGGTCTCGCGCGTTCTCGGACTTGTCCGGGACTTCGTGGTGACCACCACGTTCGGCACCAACGCCATCACTGATGCTTTCTGGGTCGCCTTCAGGGTACCCAATTTCCTGCGCCGGTTGTTCGCCGAAGGGTCTTTTGCCACCGCTTTCGTGCCGGTGTTCACGGAAGTGAAGGAAACCCGCAGCCACGCCGAGCTGCGCGAACTGATGGCCCGCACTGCCGGCACCCTGGGTGGGGTGCTGATGCTGGTCACCGCGTTGGCGCTGATCTTCGCGCCGCAGCTGGCCTCGGTTTTCTCAAGCGGTGTTGATACCGATCCGGTCAAGCAGGGCCTGCTGGTCGACCTGTTCCGCCTGACCTTCCCGTTCCTGCTGTTCGTCTCGCTGACCGCACTGGCCGGCGGCGCGCTCAACAGCTTCCAGCGCTTTGCCATGCCGGCGCTGACCCCGGTCATCCTCAACCTGTGCATGATCGCCGGCGCGCTGTGGCTGGCGCCGCGGCTGGGCGGCACTCCAGAGAAGCAGATCCTGGCGCTGGGCTGGGCGGTACTCGCCGCCGGCCTCCTGCAGCTGCTGTTCCAGCTGCCCTCGCTGAAGGGCATCAACCTGCTGACCCTGCCGCGCTGGGGCTGGAGCCATCCGGGCGTGCGCAAGGTGATGACGCTGATGGTGCCGACCCTGTTCGGTTCGTCGGTGGCGCAGATCAACCTGCTGCTGGATACGGTGATCGCGGCCAAGCTGACCGACGGCTCGCAGTCGTGGCTGTCGCTGGCCGACCGCTTCCTGGAGCTGCCGCTGGGTGTGTTCGGCGTGGCGCTGGGCACGGTGATCCTGCCGGCCCTGGCCCGCCACCACGTCAGTACCGACCGCGAGGGCTTCTCGCGCTCGCTGGACTGGGGCCTGCGCATGACCCTGTTGATCTCGGTGCCGGCCATGCTGGGCCTGCTGCTGCTGGCCGAGCCGCTGATCGCGACCATCTTCCAGCACGGCCAGTTCAGCGCCTTTGATACCCGCATGACCGCGCTGTCGGTGTACGGTCTCAGCTTCGGACTGCCGGCGTTCGCACTGCTCAAAGTGGTGCTGCCGGCCTTCTATGCCCGCCAGGACACCAAGACCCCGGTGCGCGCCGGTGTGGCTGCGCTGGTGGCCAACATGGTGTTCAACTTCATCCTGCTGGCCGTGCTGTACCAGGTGATGGTGCCGGACGCGCTGAAGGCACAGGGCGTGATGGCGGCCATCGGCAAGCAGCCGGGCCTGCACCTGGCACTGGGCATCGCCAGCGCGCTGTCCAGTTACCTGAACCTGGGCCTGCTCTGGTACTGGCTGGGCAAGACCGAGGTCTACCAGCGCCGGCCGGGCTGGGGCGGCTATCTGGTACGCCTGGTGCTGGCCTGTGCGGCCATGGTTGGCGTGTTGCTGGCCCTGCTGCACTGGCTGCCGGGCTTCTCGGCGATGAGCGTGTGGGAGCGGATCGGTGCCCTGGCGCTGCTGGTCGGCGGCGGTGGCGCGACCTATGCGGTGGCCATGCTGGCGATGGGCTTCCGCCCGCGCGACCTGCGCGGGCATTGATCGCGGCCCGTGGCGGCTATACTTCAGGGTTACACCATTGAAGCGGCGGCCCCGGTCGGGCCGGAACGAGAGTTGATGAGCAGGCTGTTCAGAAGCGTCGAGGGCGGGGAGCTGTTCCCGAACGGAAGCGTGGTCTGTATCGGTGCATTCGACGGCCTCCACCTGGGCCATCGTGCGCTGGTCCGCCACGCGGTTGCCCGCGCGCGCGCCTTGGGCGTGGCCGCAGTGGCCGTGGCATTCGAGCCGCTGCCGCGTGAATTCTTCGCCCAGGGCACGCCGCCGCCGCGGCTGACCCTGGCGCGCAGCAAGGTCGAGATCCTGCGCGAGCTTGGCGTCGATGCGATCGGCCTGCTGCGTTTCGATGCGGCGATGGCGGCGATGCCGGCCGAGACTTTCGTGCGCCAGTTGCTGGTGCACCGGCTGGGCGCCCGCGAAGTGTGGATCGGGCCGGAGTTCTGCTTCGGCAACCGCCGCCGCGGCGATCTGTCCCTGCTGCAGAAGATGGGCGCCGAACTCGGCTTCACCGCGGGCGAGATCGAAGCGGTGGACCTGCATGGCGAGCGCATCTCCAGCACCCGCATCCGCCAGTTGCTGCAGGAGGGCGATTTCGCCCGTGCCGGCGACCTGCTCGGCCGTCCGTACGCGATCAGCGGACGGGTGGTGCGCGGGCGCCAGCTCGGCCGCACGCTGGGCTTCCCCACCGCCAACCTGCGCTTCCCGAAGACCCCGGCGCTGTCGGGCATCTACGCGACCTGGGTGCACGGCGTGTTCGACCAGCCGTGGCCCTCGGTGTCCAGCTTCGGTACGCGGCCGACGGTGGAGGGCGTGGAGCCGCTGCTGGAAGCCCACCTGTTCGATTTCCAGGGCGACCTGTACGGGCGCCACATCGACGTGGAGTTCGTCGCCAAGCTGCGCGACGAAGAAAAATTCAATGATCTGGCGGCGCTGACCGACCAGATGCACCGCGACGCCGAACAGGCGCGCGCCATCCTTTCCGAACATAGATTGCGAGCCACTGCGTGAGCCAGGACTACAAGACCACCCTGAACCTGCCAGCCACCGAATTCCCGATGCGCGGCGATCTGCCCAAGCGCGAGCCGGGCATTCTGGCGCGGTGGGAAGAGCAGGGGCTCTACCAGCAGCTGCGCGACAACGCCGCCGGCCGCCCGCTGTTCGTGCTGCATGACGGCCCGCCGTACGCCAACGGCCGCATCCACCTGGGCCACGCGGTCAACAAGATCCTGAAGGACATCATCGTCAAGTCGCGCTACCTGGCCGGCTTCGATGCGCCCTACGTGCCGGGCTGGGACTGCCATGGCCTGCCGATCGAGATCGCGGTCGAGAAGAAGTGGGGCAAGGTCGGCACCAAGCTCGACGCCGTCGAATTCCGCCAGAAGTGCCGCGAGTTCGCCGAAGAGCAGATCAACATCCAGCGCGTGGACTTCAAGCGCCTGGGCGTGACCGGTGACTGGGACAACCCGTACAAGACCCTGAGCTTCGACTTCGAAGCCAACGAGATCCGCGCGCTGGCCAAGGTCGTGGCCAACGGCCACCTGGTCCGCGGCGCCAAGCCGGTGTACTGGTGCTTCGACTGTGGCTCGGCGCTGGCCGAGGCCGAGATCGAATACCAGGAAAAGGAATCGCCGGCGATCGACGTGGCCTACGCCGCGCGCGATGCGCAGGCCATCGGCCAGGCGTTCGGCGTGAGCGTGCCGGCCGACGTTGAAGTGGCCGTGCCGATCTGGACCACCACCCCGTGGACGCTGCCGGCCTCGCTGGCGGTGTCGCTGGGCGCAGAGATCAATTACGTACTGGCCGAGGGCCCGGCGCACAACGGCAAGCGCCGCTGGCTGGTGCTGGCCGCGGCCCTGGCCGAGCGCGCACTGCAGCGCTACGGCGTGGACGAAGTGGTGCTGCACGGTGAAACCACCGGCGCGGCGCTGGAGAACCAGCTGCTGGCGCACCCGTTCTACCCGGAGCGCGAGATCCTGGTCCTCAATGGCGACCATGTGTCCGACGAGGACGGTACCGGTGCGGTGCACACCGCGCCCGGCCACGGCCAGGAAGACTTCGTGGTCAGCCAGAAGTACGGCCTGCTGGACAAGTACAACGCCGGCCAGGTGACTCCGATCGACGGGCGCGGCGTGTACCTGGAATCGACCCCGCCGGCCGGTGACGTGGTGCTGGCCGGCCAGCACCTGTGGAAGGCGCAGGAGGCCATCGTCGGCGTGCTGCGCGACAACGGTTCGCTGCTGGCCTTCCACCCGATCCGCCACAGCTACCCGCACTGCTGGCGCCACAAGACGCCGGTGGTGTTCCGCGCCACCCCGCAGTGGTTCATCTCGATGGACAAGGCCAACCTGCGCAACGATGCGCTGGCCGCCATCGACACCGTCGGCTGGTTCCCGACCTGGGGCAAGGCGCGCATCCAGAGCATGGTCGACGGTCGCCCGGACTGGACGATCTCGCGCCAGCGCACCTGGGGCGTACCGATCGCACTGTTCACCCACCGCCAGACCGGCGAGATCCACCCGCGCTCGGTGGAGCTGATGCAGCAGGTCGCCGACCGCGTCGAAGCCGAGGGCATCGACGTGTGGTACTCGCTGGATGCCGCCGAACTGCTGGGCGCCGAAGCGGCCGACTACGAGAAGGTCACCGACATCCTCGACGTCTGGTTCGATTCGGGCGTGACCCATGAAGGCGTGCTCGCCGCGCGAGGCTTCGGCAAGCCGGCCGACCTGTACCTGGAAGGTTCCGACCAGCACCGCGGCTGGTTCCAGTCCTCGCTGCTGACCGGCGTGGCGATCGACAAGCGCGCGCCATACAAGCAGTGCCTGACCCACGGCTTCACCGTGGACGAGCACGGCCGCAAGATGTCCAAGTCGCTGGGCAACGGCATCGAGCCGCAGGACATCATGAACAAGCTGGGCGCGGACATCCTGCGCCTGTGGATCGCCTCGGCCGACTACAGCAACGAGATGTCGCTGTCGCAGGAGATCCTCAAGCGAAACGCCGACGCCTACCGTCGCCTGCGCAACACCGCGCGCTTCCTGCTCGGCAACCTGGACGGCTTCGATCCGGCCCAGCACCTGCAACCGCTCGAGCAGATGGTCGCGCTGGACCGCTGGATCGTGCATCGCGCGTGGGAGCTGCAGGAGAAGATCAAGGCGGCCTACGACGGCTACAACATGGCCGAGATCGTGCAGCTGCTGCTGAACTTCTGCAGCGTGGACCTGGGCTCGCTGTACCTGGACGTGACCAAGGACCGCCTGTACACGATGCCGACCGATTCGCACGGTCGCCGTTCGGCACAGAGCGCGATGTACCACATCGCCGAAGCGTTCACCCGCTGGGTGGCGCCGATCCTGACCTTCACCGCCGACGAGCTGTGGGGTTACCTGCCGGGCGAGCATGCCGGCCACGTGCTGTTCACCACCTGGTACGACGGCCTGGCGCCGCTGCCGGCCGATGCCCAGCTCAACGCCGCCGACTTCGACCAGCTGCTGGCCGTGCGCGAGCAGGTCGCCAAGGTGCTCGAGCCGATGCGTGCCAACGGCGCCATTGGTGCCGCGCTGGAAGCGGAAATCACCATCGCCGCCAGCGAAGAGCAGGCCGCGCGCTGGCAGCCGCTGGCCGATGAACTGCGCTTCCTGTTCATCAGTGGCGACGTGCAGGTGCGCCCGGCGACCACCGACGAGGTGTTCGTCAGCGCCCAGCCGACCACCAAGGCCAAGTGCGTGCGCTGCTGGCACCACCGCGCCGATGTCGGCAGCAACGCCGACCATCCGGAACTTTGCGGCCGCTGCGTGAGCAACGTCACCGGCGCCGGCGAACTGCGGAGCTGGTTCTGATGAGCGCCGCACGTCCGCATCCGAACGCCCTGGTCTGGCTGCTGCTGTCGGCCGCCATCATCGGCCTGGATCAGTGGTCCAAGGCCTGGGTGCTGTCGAGCCTGCCTGAATTCCAGCCGGTGGTGGTCATCGACGGCTTCTGGAACTGGTACCGCACCTACAACACCGGTGCGGCGTTCAGTTTCCTGAGCGACGCCGGTGGCTGGCAGAAGTACTTCTTCACCGCGCTGGCGATCGCCATCAGCGGCCTGATGGCCTGGTGGCTGCGCGGTACCGCCCGCGGCAACTGGAAGGCCGCGGTGCCGTATGCACTGATCATCGGCGGCGCGATCGGCAACGTGATCGACCGCCAGGTGCACGGCCACGTGGTCGATTTCATCCAGTGGTACGTGGGCAGCTACACCTGGCCCTCGTTCAACATCGCCGACTCGGCCATCGTGGCGGGTGCCATCGGCATCGCCCTGTTTGGCCTGTTCGACGGCAAGTCCGCCAAAAAGGCGGATAATGCCAACCCGAAACCGTAAGCCGGCCGCTGCCGGGAGATTGAACTGATGGATGTGCTGCTCGCCAACCCGCGTGGTTTCTGTGCCGGTGTCGATCGTGCGATCGAGATCGTCAAGCGCGCGATCGAAACGCTGGGCGCGCCCATCTACGTCCGCCATGAAGTGGTGCACAACCGCTTCGTGGTCGACGACCTGAAGCAGCGCGGTGCGATCTTCGTCGAGGAACTCGACGAAGTGCCGGACAACAACACGGTCATCTTCAGCGCCCATGGCGTGTCCCAGGCCGTGCGCCAGGAAGCCGAGCGCCGTGGCCTGAAGGTGTTCGACGCCACCTGTCCGCTGGTGACCAAGGTCCACTTCGAGGTTGCCCGCCACTGCCGTGCCGGCCGTGACGTGGTGCTGATCGGCCATGCCGGCCACCCGGAAGTGGAAGGCACCATGGGCCAGTGGAACCGCGAAGCCGGCACCGGCCAGATCTACCTGGTCGAAGATGTGGAGCAGGTCGCCACGCTGCACATCAACCAGCCGGAAAACTTCGCCTACACCACCCAGACCACGCTGTCGGTGGACGACACGCGCGGCATCATCGATGCGCTGCGCGAGCGTTTCCCGGCGATGCAGGGCCCGAAGAACGACGACATCTGCTACGCCACGCAGAACCGCCAGGACGCCGTGCGCGACCTGGCCAAGCGCTGTGACCTGGTGCTGGTGGTCGGCTCGCCGAACAGCTCCAACTCCAACCGCTTGAGCGAGCTGGCCCGTCGTGAGGGCGTGGAGTCGTACCTGATTGACGGCGCGCACGAGATTGACCCGCAGTGGGTGCAGGGCAAACAGCACATCGGCGTGACCGCCGGTGCATCGGCACCGCAGGTGCTGGTCGATGGCGTGCTGGCGCGCCTGGCCGAGCTGGGCGCGACCGGCGTCGGCGAGCTGGACGGCGAACCGGAATCGATGGTGTTCGCGCTGCCGAAGGAACTGCGTCTGCGCCTGGTCGACTGACCGGGCCTGACTCTGGTGGGTGCGGACCTTGGTCCGCACTGCTTCTCGGTGCATTCCATCCACGCATGGCGTGGATCTACTGAAACCGCTCTGGTGGATGCGAACCTGCACAAGGTGGGTGCGAACCTTGGTTCGCACGCTTTTGGGCATGGGTGGATGGGCGCTCGCCCATGACCTTTGGCCATGGGGCAGGGCAGCGCACAGGCCTAGCATCGGAGGATTCTCCGTTGTTGGAAGTTGCCCGATGAAGACCCGAGCCCTGGCGATGTCATTGCTGTTCGCGCTGGCGGCCACGCCTGCACTGGCGCAGACCTCGCCACCGGCCAATGCGGCGGCTCCCGGCCTGCTGCGCATCGATGTGGACGCGCGCGATCTGGCCCGGCGCATCTTCAAGGTGACTGCCACCGTACCGGTCAAACCCGGACCGATGACCCTGCTGTACCCGCAGTGGATTCCCGGCAACCATTCGCCCACCGGCCCGATCGACAAGCTGGCCGGCCTGCGCGTGACCGCCAACGGCAAGCCGCTGGCCTGGCAGCGTGACCAGTACAACGTCTATGCGTTCAAGGTGGACGTGCCCGAGGGGGTGAGCGAGATCGTCGCCCACTTCGACTTCCTGTCCTCGCAGGGCGGCAGCCAGGGCCGGGTGGTGATGACCCCGGAGATGCTCAACCTGCAGTGGAACGCCAACTCGCTGTACCCGGCCGGGGTGGATGCACGCAACCTGCAGGCGCAGGCCAGCGTGACCCTGCCCAAGGGCTGGTCGTTCGCCACTGCGCTGGAGACCGCGCGCCGCGATGGCGATACCGTGGTGTTCAAGCCGATCTCCTATGACCACCTGGTCGATTCGCCGTTGTTTGCCGGCGAACACTACCAGCGCATCGATCTCGATCCGGGCGCGAAGGTGCCGGTACACCTCAATGTGTTCGCCGACGAGGCCAAGTCGCTGAAGCCGAGCGAGGCACAGATCTCCATGCATCGTGCGCTGGTGCAGCAGGCCGACAAGCTCTACGGTGCGCGTCACTACAACCACTATGAATTCCTGCTGGCGTTGACCGACCGCCTCGGCGGCATCGGCCTGGAGCATCATCGTTCCAGCGAGAACAGCGCCGACCCGGGGTACTTCACCGAGTGGGACAGCAATGCGTGGATGCGCGACCTGCTGCCGCATGAGTACACCCATTCCTGGAACGGCAAGTACCGTCGCGGCGCGGATCTCGCCACCGCCAACTTCAACACGCCGATGGGCGACAGCCTGCTGTGGGTATACGAAGGCCAGACCCAGTTCTGGGGACAGGTGCTGGCGGCGCGTTCGGGCCTGTGGTCGACCGCGCAGGCGCGCGACATGCTGGCCAATGTGGCCGCGACCTATGATCGTGGCCGCCCCGGACTGGCCTGGCGCCCGCTGCAGGACACCACCAACGACCCGACCATCGCGCAGCGCCGCACGCTGCCTTACCGCAACTACCAGATGAGCGAGGACTACTACTCCGGCGGCCAGATGCTGTGGCTGGAAGTGGAGGGCAAGCTGCGCGAACTGAGTGGTAACCGGCGTAGCCTGGATGATTTCGCGCGCGCCTTCTTCGGGGTCGGCAACGGCGACTGGGACGTCAATCCCTACACCTTCGACGACGTGGTCGCGACCTTGAACGGCATCGCGCCGTACGACTGGGCGACGTTCCTGCGCGGTCGCCTGGATGGCCATGGTTCGTTGACCGGTGGCCTGGAACTGGCTGGCTGGAAGCTGGTCTACCGCGATACTCCGAACGACGCCTACAAGGCGCAGGAAAAGCGCGCGAAGGCGGCGCTGCTCGCCTATTCGCTGGGCGCGACCGTGCTCGACAGCGGCGTGGTCGGCGACGTGATCTGGGACAGCCCGGCGTTCAATGCCGGCCTGGCGCCGGGCATGAAGGTGATTGCCGTTGGCGGCCGCGAGTACAGCAGCCAGCGCTTGAAGGATGCAGTAGCCACGGCGGCGAAGGACAGGGCGCCGATCGTGCTGCTGGTGAAGCAGTTCGACCGCATCGAAACGATGAACATCGACTATCACGGTGGCCTGCAGTATCCGGTGCTGGAGCGCATCGCCGGCAAACCTGACCGCCTTGCGGATCTGTGGAAGGCACGATGAAGCCGCGCGCCCGCGATGGTCTGATCCTGCTGATGGCGATCCTGGCCATCATCGGCGCGTTCCTGCACGGTGACGGGCGCTGGCTGCATTGGCTGGCCAAGCCGACCACCACGCTGCTGATCGCCGCCATCGCCTGGCGGGTGCGTGATCCCGCGCAGCCGTTCTACCGTCGCGCGGTGCTGGCCGGCATGCTGCTGTCGTGTGTGGGTGACATCGCGCTGATGCTGCCGATGGACGCGTTCGTACCGGGGCTGGTGGCGTTCCTGCTGGCGCACCTCTGCTACATCGTCGCCTTCCGCGATGGCCTGCGTGCCGGGCGCGGCCTGCTCGCCGCCAGCGTCCTGCTCGGCGCATTCGCTGTACTCAATGTACTTGGCCTGTGGCCGCACCTGCCTGCACCGATGCGTATTCCGGTGCTGGCGTACGTGGTGGTGCTGGCCTCGATGGCGGTGCTGGCACTGGCACGCCAGTGGCGCCGGCCACAGCCCGCTACCGTTGAAGCCAGCAGCGCGCGCTGGGCTGCCGCCGGTGCGCTGCTGTTCGTCGCCAGCGATTCACTGCTGGCCTGGGATCGATTCGCAGGAGGCCTGCCGCTGGCCAGCCTGCTGGTGTTGTCCACCTACTACGGCGCGCAGTACGCCATCGCCCGCTCGGTGAAATAGCAAAAAAGGGGACGGAGGGGATTAAGTCGCAGACGGCACCAAGGCACAAACGACTTAATCCCCTCCGTCCCCTTTTTGCGTCGACTATCGGTGGCTTGTGCTGCGCAGGGCACCCTGTGCGTCGAAGGAGAGGCGTGCGGACTGGCGATCACCGGCGACCTCGTCCGGCAGCCAGACCAGAGTGCCCCCCTTGCGCACGATCACATAGACGTGACCGACTTCACCCGGTGTGCCCATCAAGGCGTTGCGCTGTGCCTGCAGCGCCTGGGCGACGCGTGGCACCGCCTCGAAATCGATGTTGGCCAGCGCTGTGCTGCTGCGGCGCAGGGTGATGGTGGGGGCGAAGCGTTGCGGATCGACCGGGGCGCCCTTGCGCCACTGGCCGCGCTCGAAATGGTAGCTGTCCACGCGCGAGGGGTGCTGCGGATCGACCAGGTCCAAGTTGATGCGGCCGTCATCATAGAAGTGGATGCTGTGGAACACCGTCAATCGATGCCCGGCCAGTGCCGGCAGTTCTTCGAGTGCCTGGCGAGCCGCCAGCAGATGGTCGGCATCGAACAGGCGATTGCTGCGCGCGGGAATCGGCGCAGGCTGCGGTCCGGCAGGCACGGTAACGCCGGGCGCAAGCGATGCAGGCTGTTCGCGCGGCGCCTGCGACGAAACGAATGGCGGCAACCGATCGGCCTGCACCGAATGGCCCAGCGTTTCGCCCAGCGTCTGCAGCGCACCCCCTGCGATGGCAACGCCGGCCAGCACCAGCAGTACCACGGAGAACACCAGGCGGGTCGAGGGCGGCTGCTTCATATACCCTCCAGGCGCACGTTACCGCGATCTTCCGGGTCGTACAGCAGCGTGACCTGCTCGCGGGGAAGGTTGGCCAGCTCGATCAACGGGATGAAACGGCGCACGCTCACCTGCTGTACGCCGCCTTCGCGGTCGATGTACTCCAGCTGGAATTCCACCTGCGGCTGTTCGTTGAGGTAGGTGCCGGTCTGGCGCAGCTTCAGCACCTTCGCCTCCACGCCGATGCCGCGATACTTCAGCGCGTCACCGCGGGCATCGGCCTGCAGCACGCGACCCAGCAGGCGCAGGCCCAGCGCATAGCCGCACAACACCAGCGGACACACCAGCAGCGGATGGCCGAACGACAGGAAGGTCCAGCCCAGGCCTTCGCTCTGCAGGCGATAGGCGAACACGTAGGCACTGGCAACTGCGACGATGCCGATGGCCGCGCCGATGCCGCGACGCCAGAGGCTGCCGACATCCAGTTCGGGCTCGGCGCCCTCCAGCACCACGTTGGGGAACTCGCCCGGCGCACTGCTCACGCGTGCCTCGATGCGCTTGCCGGCGATGAAGCGTTGCAGTTGTGGCTTGCTGTCGACCACCAGCATCTGTTCGCTGATCGGTGTGCCGGACAGGTTCTGGAAGCGCAACTGCAGCTTCCACTGTGCGAAGCCACGTACATGCGCGCCGGTCTGCCCGGCCTGTTCGATCAGGGCATCACGCAGCTCACCGTCGGCCAGGATCGAGCGCACCCGATGCAGGGCGCGCGGTGGGCCCAGCAGCAGGTAGTGCAGGAAGGCGAGCAGCAACGCCAGCCACAGGGCCAGCGACAGGGCGAGCAGCAGCAGTGCCAGCCAGGGTGCGCTGCGGTCGGCCAGCTGCACCGGCCACGACGTGCCGAAGTAGAGAATGCACGGGAAGGGCAACGCGAAGAACAGCAGGAACGCGCCCCAGAACCAGAGATAGGCCTTCATGGGGTGGTGGGGGACCGATGGAACAGGGCGCGTAGGGTACTACGCTCAGCGGATCTGCAGGGTCAGCAGGAAGTAGCGGCCGAGTGGGTCGTCCAGCCCCGGCATCTGCCCGCCATTGCCGACCAGATAGTTCACCGGTTGCGTGTCGAGCACGTTGTGCACGTCCAGCGCAGCGACCACGCGCGGCCCCAGGCGTCGCGCGAGATGCAGGTTCCAGCGCAGCTGGCGGGGGTTCATGCAATGCTTCTGCCCGCGCTGCTCCTCCGGGCATTCCGCACCGGGCAGCCAGGCGCGCGTGCGCCCCACCTGGTTGCCGCGCAGGGCGATGTCCCAGTTGCTGTTCTGCCACTGTACGTTGAGCACGGCAGCCATCGTCGGCGTGACATGGCCGCGCAGGTCCACCGTTGCATCATGGCCACGTTCGCGGCGCAGTTCCTGCTGTTTCAGCGCATCGAGCGAGAACAGCCACTGGCCGGTGCTGCCGGTGTCGATGTGGTACTCCCCGCGCAGTACCCAGTTGCGCGAGGTGGTGCGGCCGATGTTGTCGAAGGACAGGCGCAGGCTGCTCAGGTGGCCGTCCTCGTCCAGCTCCCAGGTGCCGCGGTTCCACACTGCGTCGGTCGGTTGCAGGGCCAGGATCTCGTTGCGCAGTTCGACGATGTTGTGCGTGAGTGACAGCGAGAACGTGTCGGTCGGCGTCCAGGTCGCGGCCAGGGAATGACTGAGCGACCGCTCGGCCTTCAACGCATCGTTCTCCACCACGTCCACGGTGACGCTGCAGCGTCCGTTGCCGGTGCTCTGCGCGCAGTCGGGCAGTGCGCTGGAGGCGGGCAGTTCGATCGCGCCGAAGTAGCCCGGTGGTCGCCGCTGTTCGAACAGGCTGGGCGCACGGTAGCCGCGCCCGCTGGCAAGCAGGAATGACCACTGCGGCGTGGGGCTCCAGCGCAAGCCCACACGGGGCGAGAAGGCCTGGTAGTCGCCATCGCGGTCCCAGCGTGCTGCCAGGTCCATGCGCAGCGTGTGCGCCAGGGGCAGGCCGAGTTCGGCGTAGGCGCCGCCACTGCGGCGCGCCAGGTGGCGCTGCTCCTGCGGCAGGCCCAGCGCCAGGTCACCCTGGCTCAGCAGTGCGTCGGGATGCGAGGTCCAGCGTTCCTGGCGCAGGTCGATACCGGTGGCCAGCTGTGCGTGGCCGCCGGCCAGCGGCATCAACTCGCGCTGCATGCCCCACCAGCCCTGCCATTGTTCAGTGCGGCCACGGTTGCGGATCGACGGGAACAACTGCTCGGCCGCGCCTGCCGGCAGCGACGTGAAGCCGGGCAGGAAGTCCAGCGTCTCCGCCGCACGCAGCAGCGGCTCGGCGCGCACGGTGCCCGACGTGGACAGGGTGACATCGCTGCGTTGTGCACTGATGCCGGTGTCCCAGCTGCGCCGGCCCTGGTCACGGCCGATGCCGAAGGTGACGTCGGCGTCGGTGGCGCGTACATGCGGGCGCACGTTGCCGGCTTCGCGCAGCACGCTGTTGAAGGTGAACCCATACAGGCCGATGGCAACGGCGGTCGGGCCAAGGTCGAAGCGCTGCCGGTTGTGGCTGGCACGCGCCTCGGCGTAGGCATAGCGACCTTCGCCGCGTTCATGCCGGTAGCGCAGGTAGGCCGAGGCGGTGTCCGAGGCCGGTTGCAGCGAGCGCGGGCGCGCGCTGTCGAACCAGCAGGCACCATTGCGCCGCTTCAAGGGCCCTTCGCAGCGTTTTGCCGGCCAGTAGCGCCCATCGCGGAACGCGCCGATCAGGTACTGCGAGGTTTCCGCATGCCATTGGCGGCGATCACCGGCCACATGGTCGATGCGGTGCAGGTCGATGCCGGCGAACCAGCGGTCCCCTCCGTCGCGCACGCCACCGGTGGCCGCCTGCACGCGATACTGGCCGGCGTCACCGCGCCCGCTCAGGCCGGTCTGCAGCATGGCTTCAGGGCCGTCGGCCTGGTCGCGCAGGATGATGTTGACCACGCCGGACATCGCGTCGGCACCATAGATGGCGGAGGCGCCGCCACGCACCAGTTCGATGCGTTCGACGAAGCTGAGCGGGATTCCCCCAAGATCGGTGAGCCCACCCTGTTCCAGCGACACCATGGGATAGCGTGGCAGGCGCCGGCCATTGACCAGGAACAAGGTCGCACGCGGGCCCATGCCGTCCAGGCTGGTGGTGGTGGCCGCACCCACCGGCAGGTACTGCGAATCGCCGCTGCGCGAGGTGCTCATCGCCGGGTGGCCGTTCATGCCCGGCAAGTGCCGCAGCAGGTCGAACAGGCTGCCGTAGCCGCTGCGCAGGATGTCATCGCGGTCGATGATGGTGACCGGCAGCGTGGTCTGCACCGAGGTGCGCGGCAGCCGGCTGCCGGTGACATGGATCGGTGCCAGTTCCACCTGTGGTGGAGCGTCTGCGGCCTTGTGTGGCGGAGGTGCCGCGGGCGTGGCGCGTGCCGCGACCGACGGTGGCGATGGCGGCGTGGGGTGGGTGCGGCGGACGACGAATCCGCCAGCAGGCGTACGCAGGATGTTCACCGGCATGCCGGCGACCAGTTCCTTCAGGGCCGCGGCCGCATCGCGGTGGCCATGGGTGCCGGCCGTGCGCAGGCCATCCAGCTCACGTGCATCGAACAGCAGGGCAATGCCGCTCTGTCGCGCCCATTGCTGCAGGGCCGGTGCCAGCGGGCCCGAACCAACATCGACCTCCAGGGTGCCCGCCTGCTCGGCGGCACCGGCAGACGGCAGCGCGGGGATGCTCAGCGCGAGGCAGAACAGGGTGCGGAGCAGCCCCCTCCGCAGCGCGCCCGGTACTGCCATCACCGCAGGCCTCCTCAGTACGTGCGGCGCAGTTCCAGCGCGCCATCCGGTCGCGTCTGGCCAGCCACCGACCAACCCAGTTCCAGTGCCGACAGCAGTTCCTGTGCGTCGCCGGCACGGAAGGTGCCACTCACCGCCAGGTTGGCGATCTCCGGATCGGCGATCACCAGCGGCGTGCGGCCGTAGCGGTTCATGCGTTCGACCACGATCGACAGCGGCGTGGCATCGAACACCAGCTGTCCCTGCAGCCAGCCTTCAGCGGCGGTATTGGACGACAGCGCCGGGCCGGGCTGGATGCGGCCCGACGGCAGCACCTGCAGCTGCTGGCCGGGTGCCAGGGTGTGCTGGGTCCCGCCATTGCAGACCTCGACCGCGCCCTCCAGCAGCGCGACTTCGACCAGGCCGTCGTGCAGGCGTTCCACCTGGAAGGTGGTGCCGATGTCGCGGATGGTGCTGTCGCCGGCGCGCAGCTGCAGCGCCTTGCCCGACGGCGCAACCTGCAGCTGCACGCGCCCGCGCTCCAGTACCAGGTTGCGGTGGCGCCAACCGAAACGGGCGTGCAGGGTGGTGCCGGCATCCAGCGTCGCTACGCTGCCATCGGCCAGCGTCTGTTGCCGGGGCTGGTGGGAATCGTTGGCATAACGCAGCGGCGCAGGGTTGCCGTCGACCGCCACCATCCAGCCGATCCCGACGGCCAGGCAGACGCCTGCGGCAGCGGCCAGCGCCGGCAGCCAGCGGCGCCGCACCGGCCGCGCCACGCGTGCCGCGGCAGTGCGAAGCCACGGGTCGGCGGCCAGTTCCTCGCCCTGCTGGAATAGCGTCTCGGCCTGGATCCAGGCCGAGACATGCGCCGGGTCTTCGGCCAGCCAGTCCTCGAACGTCTCGCGCTCGGCCGGCGTACAGTCCGCAGCTTCCAGCCGCGCCACCCAGGTGCTGGCGCGTTCGAACAGCTGGGTGTCTTCCCTGGGCCTGGCGTGACTCATCCGTTGTCCCTGTCGTTGTGCAGCGGATCCGATCCGAGTTCCTGGCGCAGGCCCTGCAGGGCGCGGGCGATATGTTTTTCCACGGTCTTGGCAGTAATTCCACAGTGCCGCGCGATCTGCGTATAGCTCATGCCGGTGATCCGGTTGAGCAGGTACACCTCGCGCGCGCGCTCGGGCAGCTTGAACAGGGCCTGCCGCAGCAGGGACAGCATCTGCCCGGACTCGGCCTGGCGCAATGGATCGGGCGACGTGCTGGAAGGCTCGTTGCCGCCATCATGTTCGGCGAGGGACAGATGCGGCCGCGACTGCGACGAACGGCCGCGGTCTGCCAGGCGGTTGCGGGCGATACGATACAGCAGCAACCGCAGCTCTTCGGCACTGTGCGCGCGATAGCGGATCAACCGCTCCATGCAGTCCTGCGCGATGTCCTCGGCATCCTCCGGCCCAACACCGCGCGTGCGCAGGAACGCGCACAACGGCGCGCGTTCTTCCCGCACGAACGCAATGAACGCGTCCGTCGGCACGGACAGGTCCGGCGCGCGATGGATCAGAGGAGAGGGGGTGGACAGGGCTGGCCTCGTGCTTCGGTGGCAGGTGCGTCTTCGAGTTTTACGCGACGATGACCGGATGGGGAAGAGTGTGCAGGGCCCCTGATTCCATTGTGAATGCATTCATGTTTCGGGGGGCGGTGCGCTGGGGGAGATCGCACCGCCCGGACGTTGAACTCTTGACCCGTGTGTTGCGGGTGGAGAGAGAGAACATATGAAGCATTCGAAGTTGAGCCTGGCCCTGGCAGGGCTGATGGGTATCACCGTCATCGCGGCGGCTGATGACGTCATGGCGATGAATTATCACGTGCAGGATGATCGCGTCTTCCTCAGCGGCGGCGTAACCGTTGCCGATGTGGTGGCGCTGCCCGCGCTGCTGGCCAAGGCGCAGGCCGAAGGCCGCCCTATCCGCGAAGTCGTGCTGCGCACCTCCAATGGTGGCGCGCTGATCGCCGGTGAGTGGCTGCAGGCGATGATCCGCACCCAGGGCCTGGACACCATCGTGTCGGGCCACTGCATTTCGTCCTGCTCGATCATGCAGTCCGGTGGCGTCAACCGCTACCTCGGCGGCGATCTCCCGCTGGTCGACTCGGTGCAGATCCATGCCGCCAGCAGTGGTGGCAGGATCACCTACGCACCGTCGCCGCGCATGACCCAGATCTACACCGGCAACTATGGCGGCGGCATGGATGCCGGCCTGTTGCACAAGGCCATGTACGAAGTGGTGGCGCCCAATGGCCTGCTGGTGTTCCGCGACCCGGCGCGCACCACGGGTACCTCGGTCACCTTCGATCCGGATGGCAGCGGCAGCAAGCTGGAGTCATTCCCGGGCCAGGACATCCGCAGCAACAACATCATCAACACGGCAGGCTACCGCGATCCAGGCGACACCCTTCGTGTCACCAGCAACGTCAGCGGCGACATCAACCCGGGCTACCTGCGCACCGCGCGCCAGCTGCAGGCCTTCGTCGACGACGATTTCGCGCGCTGGAACACCGACTGGGCCAGCACCTACATCAACTATGCGGTGAGTCTGTACAACGCCTCCACGCGGGGGCCGAACGGCATCGGCGCACAGTCGCTGCAGCAGATGCTCGCCGACCCCGACCTCCAGGAGGAACTGCGCGGCCAGCTGCGGCTGGCCGATCTGGATGCCTCGACCCTGGCCAGTTCGGCGGGCGTGATCCGTGTCAGCAATGGCGCCACCTGGCGCACCGCCGAAACCACCGGCGCCGATTTCATGCTGGTCGACAACGGCACCATCGCACTGGAGGGTGGCGCGCTGCGCACCCCCGAGCTGCGGGTGATGCCGGGCAGCATCGTGGTTGGGCATGGCGACATTGCATCGGTTGGCACGGACAGCGATGCATTGCTGGATGGCACCGGCCCGTCCTACCGCGAAGACGGCTTCAACCGCCTGCGCGTGTTCGGCACGCTGATGCCACGAGGCGGCGATCTGGTGACCCACGGCTACGTCAACATCATGCCCGGCGGGCAGGTGCTGTTCGATGTTACCGAGGCCGGTGGCACCGGCAGTGGTCGCCTGCGCGTCGGCAGCTTCTACGATGGCGGTGCCGAAGAGGGGGCGCTGGTGATCGCGCAGGGCGCACACCTGGCCTTGAACGTCGCCCAGGGCTTCTACGCCGGCGCCTACCGCCGCGACCTGGTGGAAGGGCCGATCTACCAGGGCGGTTTCCAGGATGTCGTGCGACTGGGCGACACCGGCTACAGCGCCAGCATCACTGCGGGCGAAGTATTCCGCCCGCGCCACAATTCGCTGCTCAGCTTCAACGTCAACCAGACGGCCGACGGCCTGTGGCTGACCGCCAACCCGGGCTTCGACCAGCTGGGGCTGTTTGCCAACGGCACCTCCGGCGATGGACTGGGGCGCGCGCTGGCAGCCGCATCGGATCGCCAGGACAGCGGCCTGAAGTCGCTGCTCGGCGCGCTGCAGTTCACCGACCGCGATGTGATCGCACAGCAGGCCGGCGCCCTGCGCGGTGATGCCCATGCCAGCCTGCGCCTGGCCGACAACGCACTGCTGGGCAGCATCGGCAACGTGGTGCAGCAGCACCAGGCGGCGATGCGCAGTGGCGGCGATGCCGATGGCCTGGCCTCCCAAGCGGCGCAGTCGGTCTCGACGCAGCCGGGCATGCGCCATGGCAGCCTGTTCAACCAGCTGGCCATGCATCTGGTCGAACCGGCCGGCGAAGTGACTGGCGGTGGCGGTGCGACGGGACGCAGCCATGGCCTGTGGGCGCGCGGTTTCGCCAGCCATGGCCGCATCGACGCCGACGGTGGCGTGGCCGGCATGAGCCACAACATCGGTGGCATCGTGGTCGGTGCCGATACCCGTCTGGCCGATGACCGCGTCACCCTGGGTGTCAGCGTGGCCGCGGCCGACATGTCGACCAAGGCCAGCGACGGCTCCGGCTTCAGTGGTGACGTGCGCGCGCTGGACGTGGGCGGGTACATGGATGCGACCTATTCGCGTGGCTACCTGTCGGCGGCCGTGCGCTACACCGATCTGCGCCATGACACCCGCCGCAACCTCTCCGCCATCGAGGGCCTGCAGCAGCCGCTGCGTGCCCGATACAGCAACGATGCGGTCTCGGCGCGGGTCGAACATGCGTTCTCCTTCACCACCGGCAAGGGACTGGTGATCCAGCCGCTGTTGCCGGTGGTGGATTACGCGCGGACCTCGGCCACCCGTTTCAACGAAGGGCAGGGCGCCGGTGCGCTGGTGGGGCGTGGCGGCAGCCTGGAGAGCATCCGCGTTGGTGCCGGCCTGCAGTTGTTCAAGACCTTCGAGGGCAACAACGGCGAGCGCATCACCCCGCGTGCCCGCGTGGTCTGGCAGAAGGAGCTGGGCGATTCACAGGCGCGCTACAGCACTGGTTTCGCTGCGGCCCCGGACCTGGTGTTTGGTGCCAGCAGCCAGGCCGTGGGCGAGCAGGTGCTGGCCTGGAACGTGGGCGTGACCAGTCGCGCCAGCGAGCGCCTGTCGATCATGGCCGACTACGTGGGTGAGCGCCGCGACGGGCAGATCCAGAACGGCGTGATGCTGGGCCTGGGCTATCGGTTCTAAGTGGTACTCGGCCCCGGCGATATCCGTATCGCCGGGGCCATCCCATCAGGGCAGGTGCTGCGGTATGGTCGGCAGGGAACTCCAGCCAGGCCCGTCCATGCAGATCGCCGTTTTCAGTGCCCGCCCCTACGATCGTCGCTTCCTGGACGAGGCCAACCAGCGCGATGCGGCCGGGCAGGGCTTCGCGTTCGTGTACTTCGATGCCGCGCTGGACGTGCATACCGCCGCGCTTGCGCAGGACTGCGCCGCCGTCTGCGTGTTCGTCAACGACCGTCTCGACGCGCCGGTTCTGCATGCCCTGCATGCGTTGGGCGTGCGCGCCGTTCTGCTGCGCTGCGCCGGCTTCAACAATGTGGACCTGGCAGCCGCGAAAGCGCTGGACCTGTTCGTCGCACGGGTACCGGCCTATTCCCCCGAAGCCGTGGCCGAGCATGCGCTGGCGCTGGTGATGACGCTCAACCGGCAGACCCATCGCGCCTACAACCGCGTGCGCGAGGGCAACTTCATGCTCGATGGCCTGCTCGGACGCACCCTGCATGGGCGCACGGTCGGCATCGTCGGCACCGGCAAGATCGGCCTGGCCACCGCGCGCATCTTCAACGGCATGGGCTGCACCGTGCTGGGGCATGACCCGTATCCGTCGCCAGCCTTCGCCGGCGTGGGCGACAGGGTGGGCCTGGATGAACTGCTGGCGCGCGCCGACATCGTCTCGCTGCATTGCCCGCTGACGCCCGATACCCAGCACCTGATCAACGACGCCTCGCTGGCGCGGATGAAGACCGGCGCGATGCTGGTCAACACCTCGCGCGGCGCACTGGTGGATACCCATGCGGTGATCCGCGCGCTGAAGTCGCGGCGGCTCGGCCATCTGGCCATCGATGTCTACGAGCAGGAAAGCGCACTGTTCTTCCAGGACCTCTCGGGCGAGATCATCGACGACGAGGCCTTCCAGCGCCTGATGACCTTCCCCAACGTGCTGGTGACCGGCCACCAGGGCTTCTTCACCGTGGAGGCGCTGCAGGAGATCTCGTCGATCACGCTGGGGAACCTGCAGGACTTCGCCGAGGGGCGGGTGTGTGCGAACCGGGTGGAGGCGGGCTGAGCCGGGTGGATTGACCGCCGGGGCGCCCAGCCCGTAAAATCGCGGGCTCCGCCGGAATAGCTCAGTTGGTAGAGCGGCGCATTCGTAATGCGTAGGTCGCAGGTTCGACTCCTGTTTCCGGCACCAGTTGTAATGAAAAGCCCCGGCCTTGGTCGGGGCTTTTTGTTTGGATTGTGCTGCCGGGCGCGGGCCCAAGGCCGGCGGAAACGTCTGATGGAACTGCGGGCATGTACCTGCTCGGTCGAGGTCATTACCATTGCCGATGTGGATTGCTTGCGGCGCTGGACGGGGCAAGTCAGTTTCAATCAACAGGGGATGTCATGAAGAAGATCGTGGTGAGCCTGATGGCGTGCGTCGTTCTCGCCGGCTGTGCGACCCGTCAGATCAGCTCCGAACAGGCGCAGCCGGTGCCTGCCGAGCGGATTTTCGCCTTCAATGGGATGGGGGACAGTGCTTCCGGGCAGGTAATCGTCACGCGCGACGTCGGCGCGGTTGGTGGGGCGTGCCCACTTGCACTGTATATCGACGGCACCCTGGCAGCCCATCTGCAGCGGGGAGAGTCTGTCTCGCTGTCTGTGCCTGCCGGCAATCGCATTGTCAGCGCAAGTTTCGCGGGCAAAGGGCTCTGTTCGTGGGGGGATGAATCGGCGCACAGGCGCGAAATTTCCCACGTGGTCACGGCGGGTGGCAGAACCAAGATCCGTCTCGCATTGACCCATGATGGTGTGATTCAAATCGGTCCGACCGCGTTCTAGACGCACTCCACGCAAGACGAGCAGTTACATCAACAGGAAGCCCTGGCCGTTGCCGGGGCTTTCTGTTTGTGCCCGAAGGGAAAGGTCGGTCGGCAACGTCACCGATGCAAACACAGCTTCATTCACGTCCAACGATCACTGCACCCCGAGCCAGCCACCCCCCGAGCTGCCGGAGATAGCCACCTGCTGCTCCCGCCGATGCGCCGATCAGCAGGCGTGCAAGCACTCTGGTCCCGCGCGCGGCCCGCTCCCGCATCCAAGGCAGTACCGCCACCATCTGCGCACCCAGCAACAGCACCAGCACGTCCAGCCCGAGCGCGTCCACCACCGGCAGCAACGGCGACAGCGCCGGATTGCAGGCCAGCACGATCACCAGCGCAGCACCCAGCACGGCCATCAGGCGGCGCCCGGCGGGCAGGGTGGTCCAGTGCAGCAGTCGGCTGATCAGGCGCATGGCGTTCCTTGTGTCACGTGCAGGAGTCCTCATCAGGCTCAATCGGGCGCACCGGCTGCCGCAGCACGGTTTTCAGCCGCGCGGCGTCGGTCCTGCGCGGGTCGCTCAGGTAGATCTCATGATGGGGGCCGGCAAAGGTGTATCCCAGTGCGGGCATCAATTCGTCATGCAGATGCGCCAGGGTGGGGCCTTCGTCGTCGTAGGCGCCCACGTGCAAGGTCTGCAGGCTGGGCCCCTCGGCAAGGATTTCATGGCGAAGGCTGGGCGGAGCCTCTCCCAGCTTGGTGCGCGCCTTGCTGATCGCGGCCTGCCACTGTGCAGGGGCGATGCCCTCGGGTGTGCGGATCATTACGGTCCAGGCCCACTCATCCTTCCGCCGCGCGACGAAGCTGGCCGGATCCTCGGCGCTCCACAGTGCTTCCAGCGGTGGCACCACGTAGTCCTGGCCCATGGCCTTCAGTGCGAACTTCAGTGCATAGCTCACCGAGTACAGCCACTGCACGGCCTGCAGGTAGGCGGGGGCCGTGTTCGGATCACCGTGGCCGTCGACCATCACGTAGGGCAGGGGCGGTACATCGACCCGTACGAACCTGCCGGCGGGCGGTTGATAGAGCGCCCGGTCGCGCTTCCTGAAGTCGATCTTGTCCACGGGTCTTCCTCCTGCGCCGAGCATCCCATGCCGGGCACCCGCCCGCACGCCTGAACATGTTCAGATGACTTTGCCGAACGAGGGCGGACCGCCGGCCAGCAGCTGATGCTAGGATGCCGCCCCCGGGCGTCCTGCCCGCCGCGCCTGCGCGGTGCGACAACGTGTCGCAGCCAGAATCGGGCCTTTCCTGCGCTCGATCATTGTCAATGCCTTTCTTAAATGGTGGGTGACGGCCTAAAATTGAAAGGCTGACTCGACCCCACCTCCCTGCCTGTCTTCCGGACCGGTGGGACCGGCTTTGGCCGGAACAGGCAGGACGGGGAACGGCATTCCCTCGCAATTGGATCGACCGATGATTCCGTTGAAAACCCTTGGGCGCTGGTTGCGCCCGGGCCTGCTGCTGTCGTTGCTGGTGATGCTCACCGGTTGCGATGCGGTGGCCATCCTCAGTCCGAAGGGCCAGATCGGCCAGGATGAGAAGACCCTGCTGATCACGGCCACCGTGCTCATGCTGCTGGTCGTCATCCCGGTCATCATCATGACCCTGACCTTCGCGTGGAAGTATCGCGCCTCCAACACCAAGGCCCGCTACGAGCCGAAGTGGTCCCACTCGACGGCGATCGAGGTGGTGGTGTGGTCCATTCCCTGCATGATCGTGCTGGTTCTGGCGGTCCTGACCTGGCGCTCGTCGCACGCACTGGACCCGTATCGTCCGCTGGATTCGGACGTCAAGCCGGTCACCATCGAGGCGATCTCGCTGGACTGGAAGTGGCTGTTCATCTATCCGGAAGAGAAGGTGGCGGTCGTCAACGAAATCAAGTTCCCGGTCAACACGCCGCTGAACTTCAAGATCACGTCCGATTCGGTGATGAATGCGTTCTTCATCCCGCACCTGGGCAGCATGATCTACTCGATGGCTGCGATGGAGACCAAGCTCCACCTGATCGCCAACGAGACCGGTGAATTCCCGGGCATGTCCTCGCACTACAGCGGCGCGGGCTTCGCCAAGATGCACTTCACCGCCTACTCGGTCACCGATGCCGAATACCGCCAGTGGCTGGACCAGGTCCGCGCCGGCGAGCAGACCCTGGACAAGGCCTCGTTCAAGGCGCTGGGTGAAGCACGCAACGCCGAGTGGTACCCGGTCACCTACTTCGGCAAGACCGAAGAAGGCCTGTTCGACTGGGTCATCGCCAAGCACATGGGCGACAACAAGCATTACGGCATGAAGCACTCGCACGCTGGTGCCGCCGCTGCCGATGCCGCCAGCCATGAAGCGCACGAGGGCCATGCCCCCAGTGACGCGCATGATTCCAAGGAATCGGGTGAAAACCTGGATGCCAACGAACACGAACACGCAGGCCATGCCGGCCACGCGGGTTCGGGAGAATGAACATGTTGGGAAAACTCTCTCTTGAGTCGATCCCCCACGATCCGATCGTGCTGACCACCCTGGTCGGCGCGGTGCTGGGTGGCCTGGGCGTCATGGCCCTGATCACCAAGTTCAAGCTGTGGGGCTATCTGTGGAAGGAGTGGTTCACCTCGGTGGACCACAAGAAGATCGGCGTGATGTACCTCATCGTCGCCTTCGTCATGCTGCTGCGCGGTTTCTCCGACGCCATCATGATGCGTACCCAGCAGGCCATCGCCGTCGGTGGTTCCGAGGGTTACCTGCCGCCGCACCACTACGACCAGATCTTCACCGCCCACGGCGTGATCATGATCTTCTTCGTGGCGATGCCGCTGATCACCGGCCTGATGAACCTGGCCGTGCCGCTGCAGATCGGTGCGCGCGACGTCGCGTTCCCGTTCGTCAACTCGCTCAGCTTCTGGCTGTTCGTGTCCGGCGCGGTGCTGATCATGCTGTCGCTGTGGATCGGTGAGTTTGCTGCCACCGGCTGGCTGGCGTTCCCGCCACTGTCGGGCATCGAATACAGTCCAAGCGTCGGCATGGACTACTACATCTGGGGTCTACAGGTCGCAGGCCTGGGTACCACGCTGAGCGGTATCAACTTCTTCATCACCATCCTGAAGATGCGTACCCCCAGCATGAAGCTGATGCAGATGCCGGTGTTCACCTGGACCGCCCTGGTGACCAACGTGCTGATCGTCGCTGCCTTCCCGGTGCTGACCATCACCCTGGTGCTGCTGACCCTGGACCGTTACCTGGGTACGCACTTCTTCACCAATGACGGTGGCGGCAACGCCATGCTGTACATCAACCTGATCTGGATCTGGGGTCACCCGGAGGTGTACATCCTGGTCCTGCCGGCATTCGGTGTGTTCTCCGAAGTCATCGCGACCTTCTCGCGCAAGGCGCTGTTCGGCTACAAGGGCATGGTCTACGCCACCGCCTGCATCGGCGTGCTGTCGTTCATCGTGTGGCTGCACCACTTCTTCACCATGGGTTCGGGTGCCAACGTCAATGCCTTCTTCGGCATCACGACGATGATCATCTCGATCCCGACCGGCGTGAAGATCTTCAACTGGCTGTTCACCATGTTCCGCGGTCGCGTGCACTTCACCACCCCGGTGCTGTGGACCATCGGCTTCATGGTCACCTTCGTCATCGGCGGCATGACCGGCGTGATGCTGGCGATTCCGGCCATCGACTTCGTGCTGCACAACAGCCTGTTCCTGATCGCCCACTTCCACAACGTCATCATCGGCGGCGTGGTGTTCGGCATGTTCGCCGGCATCACCTACTGGTGGCCGAAGATGTTCGGCTTCCGCCTCAACGAGTTCTGGGGCAAGTGCGCGTTCTGGTGCTGGTTCATCGGCTTCTACGTGACCTTCATGCCGATGTACGTGCTGGGCTTCATGGGCATGACCCGTCGCCTGCAGAGCACGGTCAACCCGGCCTACGAGCCGCTGCTGCTGATCGCCGCCGCAGGTGCCTTCATCGTTGGCGCCGGCATCCTGTGCCAGATCATCCAGGTGGCCGTGTCGATCCGCGACCGCAAGAAGACCGTCGACCTGACCGGCGACCCGTGGGACGCCCGTACGCTGGAGTGGGAAACCTCTTCGCCGCCGGCCTTCTACAACTTCGGCACGCTGCCGGAAGTCACCGAGCTGGACGATTTCTGGGAGCGCAAGCAGCGCGGTGAAGCCTGGCCGAAGCCGGCCAAGTACACCGACATCCACATGCCGCGCAACACCGGCACGGGCGTTGTCATCGGTGCCTTCAGCCTGGTGTTCGGCTTCGCGATGATCTGGCACATCTGGTGGCTGGCCATCGTCGGCTTCGTCGGCATGATCGCCACGTTCATCTACCGCACCTTCGACCAGGACGTGGACTACTGGGTCCCGGCCGCCGAGGTGGAACGCATCGAGAACGAACACCGCAAGCACCTGGAAGCCCAGGGCCTGGTGAAGTCGGAGCTGAAGGCATGAGCACCAATACCTCGACCCTGAGCCACGGGCACGCCGCGCACGCGGCGGCCCATGGCCATGACGACCACGAGCACCACGACACCGGCGGCAATACCGTCTTCGGTTTCTGGGTGTACCTGATGAGCGACTGCCTCATCTTCGCCTCGCTGTTCGCCACCTACGTGGTGCTGTCCGGCGGTACCGATGGTGGTCCCACCGCGAAGGACCTGTTCGAGCTGCCGTTCGTGGCGTGGGAAACCGCGCTGCTGCTGACCTCGTCGCTGACCTTCGGCCTGGGCATGATCGCCATGCACCGCAAGCAGGTCGGCCAGATGTTCCTGTGGCTGGCGGTCACCTGGCTGCTGGGCTTCGGCTTCATGTGCATGGAAGTCTATGAATTCCAGCACCTGATCCATCAGGGCTACGGTCCGGACCGCAGTGCCTTCCTGTCGGCGTTCTTCGCCCTGGTCGGTACCCACGGCCTGCACGTCAGCGCTGGCCTGCTGTGGCTGCTGGTGATGTTCGTGCAGCTGAAGAAGTACGGCCTGACCCCGACCAACAAGACCCGCATGGCGTGCCTGAGCCTGTTCTGGCACTTCCTGGACCTGATCTGGATCGGCGTGTTCTCCGTCGTCTACCTCAATGGAGCGCTGTAATGGCACATGACAACCATGCACACGACCACGCCGCCGGCGGCGAGAGCCACGGCAGCGTCAAGTCCTACCTGATCGGCTTCGTGCTGGCGGTGGTGCTGACCGTCATCCCGTTCTGGATGGTGATGTCGGGCGACTTCTCGCGCACCGTCAACGGTGTGGTGATCGCGGTCACCGCGGTGCTGCAGATGCTGGTCCACCTGGTGTTCTTCCTGCACCTGGACCGCTCTTCGGAAAGCCGCTGGAACGTCAACGCTGCGGCCTTCACCGTTGTGGTGATCGGCATCATCGTGATCGGCACCCTGTGGGTCATGCACAACATGAACGTGCACATGATGCACTGACGTCCTCGCGACGTTGCTACGCAGAAAGGCCGCCCTCGGGCGGCCTTTTTGTTGGCGGCTGGATGGGGTCGGATCCCTGGCCGCAGGCCAGGGCTCTGACCCCGGGGCCCCGGTAGATCCAGGCCACGCGTGGATGGGGTTGCGTGGATGGGGTCAGAGCCCTGGCCTGCGGCAAGGGATCCGACCCCAAAGCCGGTGACTCACCCCACCCGGCGCAGGAACTCTTCGGCGTCCATCGGCCGCCCCAGGTGATAACCCTGCAACTGATCGCAGCCCAGCTCGCTCAGGTATTCGCGCTGCGCCTGGGTCTCCACGCCTTCGGCAACCACCTGCAGCTGCAGGGTGCGGCCCAGCGCGATGATCGACGAGACGATGGCGGCGTCCTCGTCATTGCGCTCCAGGTCGTGCACGAACGCACGGTCGATCTTCAGTTCGGTGGCGGGCATGCGCTTGAGGTACAGCAGGCTGGAGTAGCCGGTGCCGAAATCATCGATGGCAATGTGCACGCCCATCGCGGTCAGGTCGTTGAGGATCGCCAGGCTGGCATCGACATCCTTCATCGCCGTGGTCTCGGTGATCTCCAGGGTCAGCCGCGCGGGTTCGATCCGGTGCCGCTGCAGCACCTCGCGCACACTGTCCAGCAGCGCCGGCGAGGCGAACTGCAACGGCGACAGGTTCACCGCCATCGACCATTCGGCATGCCCGGCATCGTGCCATGCACGCAGCTGCGCGCAGGCGCGGTCCAGTACCCAGTCACCGATCGGCAGGATCAGGCCGCTGCGCTCGGCGATGGGAATGAACACATCCGGCGCCAGCTGGCCCAGCTCCGGGTGCTGCCAGCGCAGCAGCGCTTCGGCGCCGGTGGCCGGTGCGCCGGCGGCAGGGAACTTGGGCTGGTAGTGCAGGATCAGTTCGTTGCGGGCGATGGCCTTGCGCAGGTCCTGCAGCAGGCGCAGTTGGCGGTTGGCGCTCAGCTGCATCGAGGGGGTGAAGAAGGTATAGCCGTTCCGCCCGGTTTCCTTGGTGTGGTACATCGCCGCGTCGGCGTGAGCCATCAGCTCGCGTTCGTTGCTGGCATCGTCCGGGTACAGGGCGATGCCCAGGCTGGCGCTGACCTGCAGTTCGGCCGCATCCAGCGTGAACGGTTCGCCGGCAGCGGCGATGATGCGCTCGGCCACCACCACCGCATCGTCGGGAATATCGATGGCCAGCACGATCACGAACTCGTCGCCGCCGAGACGGGCAAACGTATCCTGCGGCCGCAGCAGCCCGCCGATGCGCTGCGCCACCGCCACCAGCAGGCGGTCGCCGAGCTGGTGGCCATAGGCATCATTGACCGCCTTGAAACCATCCAGGTCGCAGAACATCACCGCCACCGCATGATTGCGACGCCGCGCCTTCTCGATCGCCTGCTCGATGCGGTCCTGCAGCAGCATGCGGTTGGGCAGCTGGGTCAACGGGTCGTGCAGTGCGGCCTGGATCAGCTTGTTGTTGGCGTGCGCCAGCGAGTCGGCCAGCAGCCCGGTGCGCACGCGCATCTGCCGGTCGAACAGCGAGGCCACCAGGGCGATGCCCAGCGTGGCCACGGTGGTGACGATGACCAGCACCGCCAGCCAGCGCGTGTCGATGCCACCACTGCCGACGGCGCCACAGATGCTGCCTTCGGGGAAGCGCGCCGCGGCCATGCCGGTGTAATGCATGCCGACGATGGCCAGGCCCATCACCAGCGATGCGAGCGCGCGCAGGAGCAGGGTGTGGCGATGCTCGGCGCGCAGGCGGAAGGCGATCCACAGGGCGGCGCCAGCGGCACCGATGGCTACCGCGATGGAGGCGGCAAACCAGCCCGGGTGGTAGTCGATGCCCGGCTGCATGCGCATCGCCGCCATGCCCAGGTAATGCATGGTGGCGATGCCCAGGCCCATCAGCACGGCACCGGCCAGCAGCCGGCGCCAAGGCAGGCTGGGGCGTGACACCAGCCACAGCGCATAGGCCGAGGCGCCGATCGAGACCGCCAGCGAGTACAGGGTAATGCCGAGGTCGTAGCCGACCGGGATCGGCAGATCGAAGGCGAGCATGCCGATGAAGTGCATCGACCAGATGCCCAGGCCCATGGCCGCCGCCCCCCCGGCCAGCCACCAGCGGGCCACGCGGCCCTCGGCCGTGGCCAGGCGCCCGGCCATGTCCAGCGCCGTGTACGAAGCAAGAATGGCCACCAGCAGGGAGATGATGACCAGGCTCTGACTGTAACTGCCAGTCATGTTGAATCCAGTGGGAGAGGGAGGGGCGCCCGCAAGGCGCACGCCCGCGACCCCTATCGGCGCGGGTGGGCAGGACTTGAGCGGTCGCAGCACCTGCGACCCGGCTCGGCTATCCTGCCACGCCTGTTCCCGTTGCTGGAAATCATCCGATGGCAAAAGCCCGCACCGCCTACGTCTGCAATGAATGCGGCGCCGAATTCAGCAAGTGGCAGGGCCAATGCACCGAGTGCAACGCCTGGAACTCGCTGTCGGAAATCGTGCTGGAAAGCGCGGCGGCGGCCAAGGCGCCGGCCTCGCGCCGGGCCGGCTGGGCCGGCAAGATCGACCCGCCGAAGATCACCGCCCTGAAGGACGTGGAGCAGACCGAGCATCGCCGGGTCTCCACCGGCATCGGCGAGTTCGACCGGGTGCTGGGCGGTGGCCTGGTCGAGGGCGCAGTGGTGCTGGTCGGTGGCGATCCGGGCATCGGCAAGTCGACGCTGCTGCTGCAGGCGGTGGCGAAGATGGCAGCCGAGCTGCCGGTGCTGTACGTCACCGGCGAAGAGTCGCTGGCGCAGGTCGCCGGCCGCGCGCACCGGCTGGAGCTGCCGCTGGACGGGGTCAATGCGCTGGCCGAGACCGGGGTCGAATCGATCCTGCAGCATGCATCCAAGGCCGGCCCGCGGCTGATCGTGGCCGACTCCGTGCAGACCCTGTGGACCGAGAGCCTGACCGCTGCGCCGGGATCGGTCAGCCAGGTGCGCGAGAGCGCGGCGCGGCTGGTGCGGTTCGCCAAGGAGACCGGTACCGCCGTGTTCCTGGTCGGCCACGTGACCAAGGAGGGCGGCATCGCGGGTCCGCGCGTGCTCGAGCACATGGTCGACGCGGTGCTGTACTTCGAGGGTGAGAGTGGCAGCCGCTTCCGCCTGCTGCGCGCGTTCAAGAACCGCTTCGGTGCGGTCAACGAACTGGGCGTGTTCGCGATGGGCGACAAGGGCTTGAAGGAGGTCTCCAACCCATCGGCGATCTTCCTGTCCGGCGGCAGCACCCATCAACCGGGCAGCTGCGTGATGGTCACCCGCGAGGGCACCCGGCCGCTGCTGGTGGAAGTGCAGGCACTGGTCGATGCGTCGCCGCTGTCGAATCCACGCCGTGTCGCGGTCGGCCTGGAGCAGAACCGCCTGGCCATGCTGCTGGCGGTGTTGCATCGCCACGGCGGCGTGCTGGTCGGCGACCAGGACGTGTTCGTCAATGTCGTTGGCGGCATCCGCGTGCAGGAGACCGCCGCCGACCTGCCGGTGCTGCTGGCGGTGCTGTCCTCGCTGCAGGATCGGCCGCTGGCGGAAAAGACCATCGCCTTCGGCGAGGTGGGCCTGTCCGGCGAGATCCGCCCGGTGCCCAATGGCGAGGACCGCCTGCGCGAGGCCGCCACCCATGGCTTCAAGCGCGCCATCGTGCCCAAGGCCAATGCGCCCAAAGGCGGTTCGGTGAAGGGTATGGAAGTGATTGCGGTGGAGCGTCTGTCCGAGGCTATCGACGCGGCGTGATGCCTGCCGCGCACCCGCCGGGCATCACCCGGCGTCACCACCGCGCACGTGGAATACGGCGACCGACACGGCAACGGTCAGCTTCCCTGTGCTAGTTTTTCCCGCTCGACGAAGTCGCCCTCTGGCGTCTTTCCGTGCCCAGGAGTAAACGATTACATGCAGGACACCGCGCTCATTGCCCCCAACGCCGAGATCCGTCGTGCCGGGGTCGATCTCAATGGATTGATGACGGTGCTGGGCAAGCACCTGTATTCCACCCCGGTGGTGGCGCTGCGTGAGCTGGTGCAGAACGCGCACGACTCGATCATCCGCCGCCGCATCGAGCAGCCCGGCGTCGAGGTACCTTCGCGCATTTCGGTGCAGGTCGATGCCGGTGCCGGCGTGCTGCGCATCATCGATACCGGTGCCGGCCTGACCCGCCAGGAAATCCACGACTACCTGGCCACCGTCGGCGTCGGCTATACCCGTGGCCTGCGCCAGGGCGGCGAGGACGATGATGGCCTGATCGGCATGTTCGGCCTCGGCTTCCTGTCGGCCTTCGTGCTCGCGCGCCGGGTCAGCGTGCGCACGACCTCGTACCAGACGCCGGAGCTGGGCCATCTGTACGTGTCCAGCAACGCCGAGCAGTACACCGTCAGCGAAGTGCCGGCACGCGCGGTCGGCACCGAGGTCGAACTGGAGCTGCATCCGGACTTCCTGCCGCTGGCCAACGAGGCGCGCCTGCATGAGGTGCTGGGCCGCTACTGCGCGTTGTTGTCCGAGCCGATCTTCATCGGCGCTGCGGGCGAGGCGCTCAATCCCGAGCCACCGCCGTGGCGCGGCCAGGGGGATGTCGCCGTGCATCCGGTGCAGGCGCGCCGCCAGGCGCTGCAGTTCGCTGCGCGCTTCGAGCACGATTTCGAGCCGATCGTCACCGTGCCGCTGCGTGCCGATGGCAACAGCGATGCCACCGGCCTGCTGTGGGTGCAGGACGGCGCCACCTATGGCACCAGTGACAACCGCAACCTGTCGGTGTTCGTGCGCGGCATGCTGCTGGATGACGACGCCCGCGACCTGCTGCCGCCGTGGGCCGGTTTCATCGGCGGGGTGATCGAATCCTCGCGGCTGACGCCCACCGCCAGCCGCGAAGACCTGCAGCGCGATGACCAGTACCGCGCTGTGCAACATGCCTTGCTGGAGGCGCTGATTGATGGCCTGGCCGACGTTGCACGGCAGCAGCCAGAGGCGTGGCGACGCGTATTGAGCCGCCACAACGAGGCGCTGCTGGGCGCGGCGCTGTGCGATGACCGCTTGTTCGACCTGCTGCTGGAACACGTGCGCGTGCCGACTTCGCAGGGTGACCTGCCGGCCAGTGCGCTGCCCGCACGCGGTGCCGTGCACGTGATCCTCGACAACGGCGGTGGCTTCGAGGAAATGCTGTTCCGTGCGATGGGCGTGCCGGTCGCGCATGGCCATCGCTATGCCGTGGTGCCATTCCTGCGGCGCTGGGCCCAGGCCAAGGGCCTGCGCCTGGTTGAACTCGGCACCGAGCAGGGCAATCGCGCATTGTTCCGCACCGATGACAGCCTCGACGAGGCGCAGTTGGCCTGGCTGCGCGAGCAGCTGGGCGATGGCGAGCAGCTGCTGCCGGCGCGCTTCAGCCCGGAGGCATTGCCGGTGGTGGTGGTGCCCGACCGCGAAGCCGAACTGAAGCAACGCCTGGAGGACGACGAGAACGACAAGCGCGTTTCGATGGCGGCGCTGCGCCTGGCGCGGCAGTTCACCGCACGCATCGAATCGCGTGCACCCTCGCGGCTGTACCTCAACCTCGACAACCCGGCGGTGCAGGCGCTGTTGCGCGCCCAGCGCGAGGGCCACCCGCAGGCCGAAGCAGCGGCACGCCTGCTGCGCTCGCTGAAGATCATCGTCGCTGCGCAGGGCCGTCCCCTGGCCCGGGCAGCGACCGCCACGCCAGGCCCGGATCTCAACGGCGCCTTTACCGATATCGCCGGTGCCCTGCAGCAGATGCTGCGCTGAGCACTGCACCCTCTCATCCAGCCTTCGCTAGACAGGAGCACTTACCCCATGGACATCTGGAACTGGGTCGAAAAACTGCAGGGAGACCTGCGCCAGGCCGGCCAGGCGCAGAACGCGCACCTGCTGAACCGCCTCGCCGACGAGGTCAGCGAGCTGCAGATCGACCGCGTCGATGCACTGCTGCCCGAAGCGCGTGCGCTGGGCAAGGCGCTGGACAACCCCTGGGTCGACGTCTACGTCGGCCACTGGGCGCTGCGCAACCGCGTCGGCAACAGGGTTGAAGGCGAGAGCGCACTTGGCGAAGCCGTTGCGCTGTTCGAGCGCGCACACCGCGAAGACACCCTGGAATGCCCGCAGTCGATCTGCGTGACCCAGGATCTGGCCGCCTGCTACGGCAACATCGATGGCCCGGGCTGGGTGCCCGAGCGCATCGAGGTGTGCGACGAGACCCTCGGCCGCATCGATCCCAGCTGGGCCTGCTTCCAGTGCCTGAGCTGCGAGAAAGCCGATGCGCTGCTCGACGACGGCCGTGGCCAGGAGGCGCTGGATTACCTGCAGGTGCAGTCCGATGCGATCGAGGCCTGCGGCAAGGAGGTGTTCGACAGCTTCCCGGAGATGCAGATCAAGATCCTGCTCGCCGTGGGCCGGGCCGAAGAGGCACTGGTGCTGATCGAAAAGCGCGAGGCTGAAGTGGCGGCTTCCGGTGAGTACGAGCCGGCCAACTGCACGGTGCCGCGCCGCCTGTCCAAGGCGTGGGCGCTGGCCCAGCTGGGCCGCGACGAAGAGGCGCTGCAGCAGCTGGTGCCGTGGCGCGAGCTGACCCCGAACTACTGGCGGCTGTGGGCGAACACCGCCGCTGCGCTGTGCCAGCGCGACCCCGCGCGCAATACGTGGGACCTGGGCACGCGCTTCAACACGATCATCGAGCACTTCGCCCGGGTCGGTTCGCATCGCCTGCTGATCGAAGTCGCGGCGCTGAGCCTGGAGCTGGCGCTGCAGCGGGGAGCGCGCTGGGTGGCGCTGCGCCAGCTGGAGCTGGCGCGTACCCATCTGGCACAGCTGCGCCAGGACCGGGGCGCGGCTGCGCTGGTGGCCGGCCTGGCGGCACGCATCGATGCATTGCCGGAGATGGCGCCGCTGCCGGCACCGGCCGGCGAATTGCTGGCGTGGCTGGACGCGCAGGGCGAGCAGAACCAGGCGCGCGATCCGGAGCGTGAGGCGCAGTGGCTGCTGCAGGCACAGGCGCAGCTGCCCGATGACGAGGCCTTGGCCGAGATGGCCGCCTCCGCGCTGAGCGCCTGTGGTGCACAGACCGAAGCGCGCGCATTGCTGTGGCGCTTCGTGCGCGCGCACGCGCAGGATGATGGCCCGGCCGCTTATACGTTGATGCGCTGGCTGGCCGAGCAGGGTGACGATGATGGCCTGCGCCAGCTTGCCGACCTCTATCGCGGCAGCGTGCCGGTGTTCGCGCACTGGTGCGACGTGCAGCGCGCCCGCCGCGTGTCCGACTGGCCGGCGCTGGAGCGGGCCGCGCAGGCCTTGCTGGCGGCATCGCCCGGTTCGCACGGTGCGCGCGGCACGCTGGCGCGGATGTACATGGAAACCGGCCGTTTCAGCGAGGCGCAGGCCTGCTATGCGCAGCTGGTGGAGCTGCTGGAAGAGCCGAGCGCCGCGCATTGGGACCACATGAGTGCAGCCAGCGCGGCACGTGACTGGGACGCGGTGCGCCGCTCGGCGGCGGCGATCGGCATGGAGCTGTCCAGCCAGGACGGCGTGGTTGAAGAGCCGTGGGGCTGGGTGATCATCCGCAGCGAAGAGAACGGCGAGCCGATGGAGTACTACGCCCGTCGCAGCGGCCCGGTGACCGCACGCATCGTCGAGAACGCACCGGCCAACCGCGCGCAGCAGGTGGGCGACTGGGTGGTGTTCGATGCCGCGCTGGTGCATCCGGCACCGGAGGAGGAGGAAGCGCGCGAGCACTTCATCCCGACCTATGCGCAGGTGCACGTGCTGGAGCGCGGTGGCTTCGCCCGCAGCTGGTTGATCGACGGTGCGCATCCGGGCGAAGAAGCCTGGAACGCCTTCGTTGCTGCGGCCGAAGCGCAGGGCTGGCAGGTGTGGTCGCACAGCCGCCCGGACTACACCGTGACCGATCCCGACGCGGAAGAGGGCACGCTGCCGGGCCTGCTGTTCACGGTCGCCCAGCCGCAGGACCATGCGCCTCTGGCGCTGCACCGCTTCCTGCAGCAGGAAACCGTGAAGTGGCCGCATCCGCACTGCTGGCTGCGCCTGGCCGAAGCCTGCGACCAGGATCGCCAGCCGCATCTGGATGTGATCGAGCGTTACGGGTTGTAAGCCGGGTATCGGTAGTGCCGGCCACTGGCCGGCAGCGCCGGGATATCCTGTATTGCCGGCCAGCGGCCGGCACTACCTCAAGGAGAAATACATGCGAAAGACAGGGATGTTCGTGATCGCCGGGCTGCTGCTGGCCCCCACCGTGCAGGCCGGGCCGGCCTGCCAGGAACCCGTGGCTGTGGCCCGCGCCTTCTACGAGGCAACGACGGGCGATGGCGACCTGCTGGAGCCACCACCGGCGCTGGTCAGCCCCGCTTTCGGCAAGGCGCTGCGCGGCGAGCGCGCCTGCCAGCAGCGCGAAGAGGGCATCTGCACGATCGATTCCGATCCGTGGCTGGATGCGCAGGACGGCGACATCGAAACGCCGGTGCGTTACAGCTGGAAAGAGGCGTCGGCCACCGCCGGCCAGGTCGAGATGCGCTATTCGGTGTGGAAGAAGGCCTACGTGACCCGTCTGCCGATGGTGCGCCAGGGGCAGTGCTGCTGGCAGGTTGATGACATCCTCACCAACAGCGGCCGCTCGGTGCGGAAGATCCTGGCCCAGCCGGTGCCTTGACCCGCTTACGGCATCCACGCATGGCGTGGTCCAGTTGCCGGCCAGCGGCCGGCACTACCGGGGTGGGTGTCGACCGTTGGTCGGCACGCCTCTATCGCGAATGCCCGAACACCAGTTCGATCACGAACTGGCTGCCGAAGAACGCCAGCAGCAGCAACAGCATCGCCGCCAGTGTCCAGTGCACCGCCTTCATGCCGCGCCAGCCGTAGCGCCGGCGGCCGATCAGCAGCACGCCAAACACGATCCACGACAGCACGCTGAGCACGGTCTTGTGCACCAGCTTCTGCGCCAGCAGGTCGTCGACGAACAGCACGCCGGTGACCAGGGTCAGGGTCAGCAGCGCGAAGCCGACGGTGATCACCCGGAACAGCAGCGATTCCAGATCGGCCAGCGGCGGCAGCGCGCGCAGCCACGGGCGGAACTCGCGGCGGCGCAGGGCGCGTTCCTGCAGCCAGAGCATGATCGCCAGCAGCGCGGCGATGCTCAGCGTGGCGTAGGCCAGCAGCGCCAGCCAGGCGTGGCTGGCCAGGCGCCAGCCCAGCACCTTGCTCGGTTCGTGGCCGTAGCCGTGGTAGGCCAGCAGCAGGACCGCGGCCAGCGGAAATACCACCACGCCCAGCGCCGACATCCGCCCACGCGCGCCGACCAGCGAGGTCAGCCAGGCCATGCCCAGGCCGACCAGCGACAGCGCGGCGAAGAAGTGCATGTCCGGCCCGCCGTTGGTACGCATCGCCACCATCACGTGGTAGCCGCCATGCAGCAGCATCGCCGGCAGGGCGGGCCACAGCCAGGTGGGAGAGCCGGTGCTTTCATCGCGGCCGAGCGCGCGCACCAGCAGGGCGCTGGCAGCCAGGTAGAGCAGGACGGCGATGAGAACGATTGTCATCGTTGCAGTTTCGCATACCCCCGGGATGCTGGCGACGGCCCGGTGGTCGCAGTCCGGGCGGACAGCCGGACCCGTTATACTGTCTGCCTTATTGTCCCCCGCTTTCAGACAGGTTGCGCCGCATGTTCGAGTCCCTGACCCAGCGCCTTTCCGGCACCATCGAGCGCCTGCGTGGCCGCGGCCGCCTGACCGAGGAGAACATCCGCGAGGCGACCCGCGAAGTGCGCATCGCGCTGCTCGAAGCCGACGTTGCGCTGCCGGTGGTGCAGGCCCTGATCGAGCGCATCAAGGTGCGCGCGGTCGGCCAGGAAGTGCTGAAGTCGCTGACCCCGGGCCAGGCCCTGATCAAGGTCGTCCGCGACGAGCTGACCGCGGTGATGGGCGCCGAAGCCAGCGACCTGAATCTCAACGTACCCGCCCCGGCCATCATCCTGATGGCGGGCCTGCAGGGCGCCGGCAAGACCACCACGGTGGGCAAGCTGGCCAAGCACCTGAAGGAAAAGCGCAAGAAGAAGGTGATGGTGGTTTCGGCCGACGTCTACCGCCCGGCCGCGATCGAGCAGCTGAAGACCCTGGCCGAGCAGGTCGGCGTGCTGTTCTTCCCGTCCAGCGCCGACCAGAAGCCGGAAGCCATCGTCCGCGCCGCAATCGACGATGCGCGCAAGTCGTTCGTCGACGTGCTGCTGGTCGATACCGCCGGCCGCCTGGCCATCGACGAAGCGATGATGGCCGAGATCAAGGCCCTGCACGCTGCCGTGAACCCGGCCGAAACCCTGTTCGTGGTCGACGCCATGACCGGCCAGGACGCGGCCAACACCGCCAAGGCCTTCGGTGATGCGTTGCCGCTGACCGGCGTGGTACTGACCAAGACCGACGGTGACGCCCGCGGCGGTGCCGCGCTGAGCGTGCGCTACATCACCGGCAAGCCGATCAAGTTCGTCGGTGTCAGCGAAAAGCCGGAAGGCCTGGACGTGTTCCACCCGGACCGCATCGCCAGCCGCATCCTGGACATGGGCGACGTGCTGTCGCTGGTCGAGCAGGTCGAGCAGCAGGTCGACAAGGACAAGGCCGCCAAGCTGGCCGAGAAGGTCGCCAAGGGCAAGAAGTTCGACCTGAACGACATGCGCGACCAGCTCGAGCAGATGCAGAACATGGGCGGCATCGGCGGCCTGATGGACAAGCTGCCGGGCCTGGGCAACATCCCCGACCATCTGAAGCAGCAGGTCAGCCAGGGCAAGGAAGTGCCGCGCATGATCGCCATCATCGGCTCGATGACCAAGAAGGAACGGCGCAACCCGAACCTGCTCAATGGCTCGCGCCGCGCGCGCATCGCCAAGGGCTCGGGCGTGACCCCGGCCGACGTCAACAAGCTGATGAAGCAGTACATGCAGATGGAAAAGATGATGAGCAAGATGGCCGGCGGCGGCATGAAGGGCATGTTGCGCAGCATGAAGGGCATGATGGGCGCCATGGGCGGCCGCGGCATGCCGTTCCGTTGATGCGTTGAACACCGGCTTTTTTTGTAGAGTCGAGCCATGCTCGACTGCTTTTCTGTCGGTGCCCCGGTCGAGGTAGAGTCGAGCAAGCTCGACTCTACCCCCGTCCTGCGCGCACCATGGGGGCCTGTCCGAAACGATGGGCCGTCATGCAGAGTTCCGCTGTATCTTCCCGCGTCGAGGCGTTCTGCCGGCGCTTTGGCGTTTCCGTTCCGATCCTGCTGGCCCCGATGGCCGGCGCCTGCCCGGTGCCGTTGTCGGCTGCGCTGGCCAATGCCGGCAGCATGGGGGCGATGGGCGCGGTGCTGTCGTCATCGGCCGATATCGGCCACTGGATGGATGACTTCCGCGCTGCCTCGACGGGCCCCGCACAGGTGAACCTATGGGTGCCGGACCCGGCACCGACCCGTGATGTCGCCGCTGAAGCCGCCAGCCGCACCTTCCTCGCGCAGTGGGGTCCGGACGTGCCGGCCAGCGCCGCCGATGCCACGCCCGCCGACTTCGAAGAACAGTTCGCCGCACTGCTGGCAGCGCGCCCGGCGGTGGCCTCGACCATCATGGGCGTGCTGCTGCCGCGCCACGTACAGCAGTTGAAGGATGCCGGCATTGCCTGGATCGCCTGTGCGACCACCTTGTCCGAAGCGCGTGCGGCACAGGACGCCGGTGCCGACGCGGTGGTCGCACAGGGCGTGGAGGCCGGTGGCCATCGCGGTGCGTTCGATCCGGCGATGGCCGAGCGCCAGCTGGTCGGCCTGTTTGCGTTGTTGCCACGCCTGGCCGATCACCTGCAGATTCCGGTGATCGCCGCCGGCGGTATCGCCGACGGCCGTGGCATTGCTGCCGCACTCACCTTGGGGGCCAGCGCCGTGCAGATCGGCACTGCCTTCCTGCGCACGCCCGAAGCGGCGATCGCTTCAGCGTGGGCCGATGGATTGGCGGCCAGCGAACCCGAAGATACCTGGCCGACCCGCGCCTTCAGCGGCCGCCTGGGCCGCGGCCTGGCGACACCCTATGTACGCGCCGCCGCTGCGGAAGGCGCCCCGGCGCCGCGTCCGTATCCGGTGCAGCGCGGGCTGACCGCGCCGATGCGCAGGCAGGCCGCGCAGGAAAACCGCCTGGCGGCGATGCAGGCCTGGGCCGGGCAGTCGGCGTGGATGGCGCCGGCACGGCCGGCCGCCGACGTGCTGCGCGGCATGTGGGAACAGGCGCAGGCACTGCTGCGATGACGCTGACCTGCAACGGCCTGCCGGCGCAGGTGGAGGATCTGCTGCCGGCGCTGGTGAACTACGGTCACTTCACCTCGCTGCAGGTACGCGACCACGCCGTACAGGGACTGGACCTGCATCTGGCGCGGCTGTCGCATGCCACGCGCGAACTGTTCGGCAGCGAACTGGATACGGCGCAGGTGCGGGGCTGGATGGCGCAGGCGCTGCGGCAGGCCGGCCTGGCCGATGCCTCACTGCGGGTGACGGTGTACTCGCGCCGCTTCGATTTCCGCAACCCGCTGGCGGCGGTGCCGGTGGACGTGCTGGTGGCGGTGTCCGCGCCGGTGACGCTGACCGCCTCCAAGCGCGTGCGCAGTGTGGCATGGCAGCGTGAACTGCCACAGATCAAGCATGTGGGCACGTTTGGTCTGTTCGCCGAACGTCGCGCGGCGATGGCGGAAGGATTCGACGATGTGCTGTTCGTGACCGCCGATGGCGACGTGAGTGAAGGCAGCACCTGGAACGTGGCCGTTCACGATGGTGAACGGCTGCTCTGGCCGCAGGCGCCGGCCCTGCGCGGTACCGCCGAGGCGCTGCTGAAGCAGCATTGGCCGGGGGGACAGCAGACGCGGCCGCTGGCACTGGCTGAACTGGACAGTGTGAAGGCCGCTTTTGCCTGCAACGCCAGCGGCCTGTGGGCGCTGGAGGCCATCGACGGGCATGTCCTGCCCGGCTCGCAGGCACTGGCTGAACAGGGCAGGGCGGTGCTGGCGGGCGTGGCTTGGCAGGGGCTGGGGTCAGATCCCTTTTGCGTCGCAAAAGGGATCTGACCCCGGGCGAGCCCCCGGGGTTGGCTCGGCCGGGCTCTGCCGCTATAATCGCCCGCTTACCTCGCCATCCTGGCGACTGGGCAATAGGAAAAACACCATGGTCAAGATTCGACTGACCCGCGGCGGCGCCAAGAAGCGTCCGTTCTACCACATCATCGTGACCGACGTGCGCAGCGCGCGCGACGGCCGCAACATCGAGCGCGTTGGCTTCTACAACCCGGTCGCCCAGGGCGCCGAGAAGCGCATCGAGCTGGACCTGGCCCGCGTTGAGCATTGGGTCAAGAACGGCGCCCAGCCGACCGACAAGGTCCGCAACCTGATCAAGGAAGCGACCAAGTCCCAGGCCGCTGCGGCCTGATCCTGACGGGCCACGCTTCGGCGTGGCCCTCTTGGTTGAAGCAGATGAAAGATATCGAGCGCCGCATCCTGCTGGGCAGGGTTGTCGGCGCTTTTGGTGTGCGCGGCGAGATCAAGCTCGAGTCCTGGACCGAGCCACGTTCCGCCATTTTCCGTTACCAGCCGTGGATCGTGCGCAGCCCGTCCGGCGTGGAAACCACGATTGAAGGTGTACGCGGCCGCGACAGCGGCAAGCACCTGGTCGCCCGTTTCCCCGGCGTCGAGGACCGCGATACCGTTGAAGCGATGCACGGCACCGAGATCTACGTGGCCCGCAGTGCGTTGCCGCCGCCGAAGCCCGATGAGTATTACTGGGTGGACCTGGAAGGCCTGGATGTGAAGACCACCGAGGGCGTTGCCCTGGGCCAGGTCTCGCACCTGTTCAGCACCGGCGCCAACGACGTGGTGGTGGTCCGGGGTGACCGCGAGCGGATGATTCCGTTCGTGCAGCCGGACTTCGTCAAGTCGGTCGACTTCGAGGCCAACCTGGTCGTGGTCGACTGGGATCCCGAGTTCTGAGTGTGAGCATGCGTTTCGACGTCATCACCCTGTTCCCCGAGTTCCTCGCCCAGTCCGCTGGATTGGGCGTGGTCGGGCGCGCGCAGGAGAAGGGGTTGTTCAGCCTGCATGGCTGGACCCCCCGTGATTACGCCGAAGGCAACTACCGCCGGGTGGACGACCGTCCGTTCGGTGGTGGCCCCGGCATGGTGATGCTGATCGAGCCACTGCAGGCCTGCCTGCAGGCGATCCGTGATGCCGATCCGACCCCGGCGCGGGTGATCCATCTCAGCCCGCAGGGTGCGCCGTTGACCCAGGCCAAGGTGCGGGAACTGGCGGCGCTGCCGCGCATGGTCCTGCTCTGTGGCCGCTACGAGGGCATCGACGAGCGTTTCCTGGAGGCCAATGTCGACGAGGAAATCTCCCTCGGCGACTACGTACTGTCCGGTGGCGAGCTGGGCGCGGCGGTGATCATCGACGCCGTGGCCCGCCTGCAGGACGGTGCCCTGAACGACGCGGAATCGGCGGCGCAGGACAGCTTCGAGGGCGACCTCGGCCTGCTCGACTGCCCGCACTACAGCCAGCCGGCCCAGCACCCGCTGGGTGACGTGCCGGACGTGCTGCGCTCGGGCAACCACGCGGCCATCGCGGCCTGGCGCCGCCAGCAGTCGCTGCTCCGGACCGCCGAGCGGCGCCCGGACCTGCTGGATGAACAGGCACTGGGCAAGGCCGACCGCAAACTGCTGGAGCAGGGCCGCCAGGCCCGCAACCAGAAGGCCAGCCCCTAGCGCAGGGCTGGCGTTATCGGCTATCATGGCCAATTCCCGTCGGCCCCGGCCGGCGCGCGCAGTACCCAAAACAAACGTGCAGCACAGTCCGGTGACTGCATGAGCCTACGTTGTCGATACGACACGCCCACCCGAACAAGAATCGGTGTAACCCATGAGCAAGCTGAACAAGTCCATCGTCGCGGAATTCGAATCCGCCCAGATCACCCGTGAACTGCCGAAGTTCAGCCAGGGCGACACCGTTGTCGTCAACGTGAAGGTGAAGGAAGGCAGCCGCGAGCGCGTGCAGGCCTACGAAGGCGTCGTCATCGCCACCAAGAACGCCGGCCTGAACTCCTCGTTCACCGTCCGCAAGATCTCGCACGGCTACGGCGTCGAGCGCGTTTTCCAGACCCACAGCGCCATCATCGACTCGGTCGAAGTGAAGCGTCGTGGTAAGGTCCGCGCCGGCAAGCTGTACTACCTGCGTGGCCTGGAAGGCAAGGCTGCCCGCATCAAGGAAGACCTGGCTGCCGCTGCTGCCGCCAAGGCTGCCCGTCTGGCCGAAAAGGCCTGATAAACAACTTCGGTTGTTGCCGCGACGGCCACCTTCGGGTGGCCGTTTGCGTTTCCGGCACCGCATCGGCCACGATCGGGTGATGAACGACATCAACCGGCACTATCCCGCTGTCATCCAGTCGGCGCTGCGCTTCCTGGACGACAAGGGGCTGGCGCGCGTGCAGTCGGCGCCGCTGCTGCATCGTGTGCTGTGGCGCATGGGCATCGCGCTGCCACCGCCGATCCTGGCCGGCTTCGGCACCAATGCGCTGGTGCAGGGTCTGCTGTTCGGGCTGTTCTGGACCGCGCTGATGTGGCTGATGCTGTGGCAGGGCAGCGAGCGCCCGTTGGCCTTGCTGCTGGCGGCCGGACTGTTTGCCGGTGCCCTGTTCGGCGTGGTGATGGCGGCGCTGATGCGCTCGCTGCGCCGCCACCGCAAGTTGCCGGACTGGCGGCAGTTCCGGGCGCGACAGGCGGACTGAGCCGATGGCGCACCGCGCCGTGACCGGCAGGCACGCGCCGCGCTAGGCTGCGGCTTCATCCCGATGGACGTGCCGTGCGATGCCTGCCAAGCGAACCGCACCTTCCGCCGCGCCCACGCTGTTGTCCGGCGGCAATCCGCAGATTGCCAAGGGCGAGGGCGATGCCCCGGTGCAGGCCTATATCGCGGCAATGACGGACTGGAAGCGGCCGATCGGCGAACAGCTGGATGCGCTGATCGCGCAGGCAGTGCCTGGCGTGCACAAGGCCGTGAAGTGGAATTCGCCGATGTATGCGGTGGCGCCGGGCGCAGGCTGGTTTCTCAGCTTCCATTGCTTCACCCGCTACATCAAGGTGGCGTTCTTCCGCGGCGCTGCATTGACGCCGGTGCCGCCCGAGCCGTCCAGGAGTGCCGATACGCGCTACCTGCACATTGCACAGGATGGGGTGCTGGATGAAGTACAGTTCCTCGACTGGGTGCGCCAGGCCGCCGCGTTGCCCGGCGAGCGCATGTAACCCCGACGTTCCGATTCCCTTGCCGACGAGAGCCGCTGATGGCCACGCATGCACCGAACCCTGCCGATGCCGGAACCCCGGCCGCTGAACTGATCGATGCACGCATCGCCGAGCTGGGCGACTGGCGTGGCGAAGCGCTGGCACACGTGCGCGCCTTGATCCATGAAGCGCTGCCGGACGTGCAGGAAACCTGGAAGTGGCGCGGTACACCGGTGTGGGAGCACAACGGCATCCTGTGCACCGGCGAGACCTACAAGCAGGCGGTGAAGCTGACCTTCGCCAACGGTGCGGCGCTGGCGGACCCGAAGGGCCTGTTCAACGCCAGCCTCGAGGGCAACACGCGGCGTGCGATCGACATCCATGAAGGCGCGATGCCCAATGCCGCGGCCTTGAAGGCGTTGCTGCGCGCGGCGGCGACGTTCAACGCTGCGAAGAAGAAGCGGTAGAGCCGGCCGCTGGCCGGCTGTTTTGCGATGCTTCCGGAGAGGTGTGAAGTTGCCGGCCAGCGGCCGGCACTACCACAGGCCCATGAGGTTGCCGGCCAGCGGCCGGCACTACCACCGGTCCATGAGGTTGCCGGCCAGCGGCCGGCACTACCGTGGCGGGGCTGACTCCAGCGCGGCATCCGGGTCGGCCACCGGCGAGGGCGGGCAGGCCGGAATCTCCGACGGCGTGGCCAGTTCTTCGGCGTGCGAGGGCTTGCCCATCATCTTCGCCTTGCGCCAGCCACCCCAGCGGTAATACGCCAGTGACAGCAGCATCGACACCAGCGAGCTGACCGGGAAGCTCCACCAGATCGCATCGGCACCCCAGTACGGCTGCAGCAGTTCGGCGAACGGCACGCGCACGCCCCACAGCGAGCCGGCCAGGATCAGCAGCGGCGGAATCACCGCGCCGGTGGAGCGCACCACGCCGGAGATCACGAAGCTGACGCCGAAGAACAGGAACGAGCCGATCACCACGTGGTTGAGGTGGCGGGCGATGTCCAGCGCCTGGCTGGCCGGTGGCAGGAACAGCGCCAGCAGCTGGCGATCGAACACCACCAGCGGCAGGATCAGCGCGCCGGTCAGCAGGAAGTTGAACAGCACGCCCTGGCGCGCGGTGCCGCGTACGCGGTCCCAGCGCTGCGCACCGACGTTCTGTGCGGCCATCGACGAGCACGCCGCGCCGATCGCCATCGCCGGCATCTGCAGGTAGTTCCACAGCTGCAGGGCAGCACCGTAACCGGCGCCGGTGTCGGTGCCGTACTGGTTGACCATGGTCATCAGCAGGATCACCGACAGCGAGATCAGCACCATCTGCAGGCCCATCGGCACGCCCTTGACCACCAGCGCCTTGAGGATGGTCATGTCGAGCTTGAACAGGCGCATGTCGGCGCGGCCCAGCCACAGGGTGTGGCGCTTGTGCCGCATGTACAGCAGCAGGCCGGCCAGCGACAGCGTCTGCGCGACCAGCGTGGCCCAGGCCGAGCCGGCGATACCCAGCGCGGGGAATGGCCCCATGCCGAAGATCAGGACCGGGTTCAGCACGATGTCCAGCGCCACCGACACCATCAGGAAACGGAACGGCGTGCGCGAGTCACCGGCACCGCGCAGTGCGGCGGTGAGGAAGGCGAACGCGTACAGCGTCGGCATCGCCAGGAAGATGATCTGCAGGTAGGCCTCGGCCAATGGCAGCGAGGCGGCCGGCGTGCCCATCGCCGCCAGCAGCGGATGGGCCATGAACCAGCCGGCGATGGCGATGATCACCGACAGGCCGATGAAGAAGGTGGCACTGGTGCCGACCACGCGCCGCGCCTGCGCGATGTCGCGCGCGCCGATCGCCTGGCCGATCAGGATGGTCGAGGCCATGCCGAAGCCGAACACCGAGCCGATCAGGAAGAACATGATGTTGTTGGCGTTCGCAGTGGCGGTCAGTGCCGCCTCGCCGAGGAAGCGCCCGACCCAGACCGCATTCACCGAACCGTTCAGCGATTGCGCGATGTTGCCCGCCAGGATCGGCAGGGAAAACAGCAGGAGATTGCGGCCGATCGGGCCGGAGGTCAGGTCAAGCGGCGCTTTGGCCATGGAGTGGTGATCGAATCCCGGGAGGCGCACACTAGCACCAAGCCGGTTTGCGGGATGTGGCAATGCATCAACGACTGCAGGTGAAGCGGAGCGTGGCGCTGGCCTTGATCAGCGCTGTACTGGCCGCATGTTCGATGGACGACCGGCTGGGCGATACCCAGATCCGGCCGACCGACCGGCCCGAGTGCCTGGTCGGCAGCCAGCGCCAGGACCTGGCCTCCGGCGTGCGGCCGCTGATCGGCGGCACCGGCTGCCGGGCCGATCCGGACAACCCGCGTCCTCTCAACAAGCCACCGGAGTAGTAGCGAACAATGCCCGAGCTTTCCCCGTTGTCGCCCAGTGTCCGCCTGGACATCTGGCTGTGGGCGGCCCGTTTCTTCAAGACCCGCAGCCTGGCCAAGCAGGCCATCGAAACCGGCAAGGTCAGCGTTGCGGGGCAGCGCCCGAAATCCTCACGCGCGGTGCGCGTCGGCGAGCAGCTGCAGGTCGACCGTGGCGAGGAGCATTTCGAGATCCAGGTGCTGGGGCTGAGCGATCAGCGCGGGCCGGCGCCGGCGGCGCAGCAGCTGTATGCCGAGAGCGAGGCCTCCAAGGCCCGTCGTGCCGAGCAGCGTGCGCTGCGCATCGCCGCACGCGATGGGTTCCAGCCGCCGGAGCACAAGCCGGACAAGCGCGCACGGCGGTTGATCCGCGCGCTGGGCGATATCGACGCGCTGTAGGCAACAGGGCGCCGGACCGGGTCCGGCGCCTGCAAACCTCAGCGCTTGCCGCCGAGCAGGTTGCCACCGAGCTTGAGCAGGTCGCTCATGCCGAACTGGCCGTCGCCGTCCTGGTCCAGCACGCTGCCGAGCAGGCCGCCGGCGATGCCGCCCTGCTGCTGCACCTGCTGCTTTTCCTGGCCGAGGGCCTGGCTGAGCGAGCCGGCATCGGCCTGGCCGCCGCCGAGACGCTGGGCCAGGAAGGCCATCACGATCGGCGCGAGGATCTGCAGCAGCTGGCTGGTACGGCCGCTGTCGAGCTGGGTGGCCTGGGCCAGGCCGGTTTCCACCTTCTGCTGGCTGCCGCCGAAGATGTGGCCGAGGATGCCGGCGCCGTCGCTGGCGGCACCGCCGCCGCCACCCAGCACCGAGCCGAGCACGCTGCCCAGGTCCAGTCCACTGTGGTTGTTCTGCAAGGCGCCGAGCAGTGCCTGCGCGCCCTGCGGCTGCGAGGCGTTGTTGCCCAGCGCGCCCATCAGCACCGGCAGCGCGGCACTGATCGCGCCGGAGGCCTGGGTATCGCTGATGCCGAGCTGCTGCGACACCTGCTGCAGCGGGGCGCCCTGCAATTTGGCGAGAAGTTCGTCGGTCAGGCTCATCTGCGGAATCCTTGATTGGGGTTGGGCGTGCAGAAGGTACGCCGCGGACCGTTAAAACGGCGACGCCGCCTCACGGGGAGGCGGCGTGCCGTTCACGGGGGAGGGCGGTCAGAGCTCGATGTCTTCGGCGCCCGGGGTGGCGGTGGGGAAGTCCGCTTCCGGCTGGGCCGGCTTGAACGGATCCGACGGCTGGCTGGCCAGCGCCTTCAGCGCCGCGGCAACACCGGCACCGTAGGCCGGGTCGGCCTTGCTGCAGTTGTCGATGTGGCGCTGCTTGATGAAGTCCGGCGCATCGCCCAGGGCACGGGCGGTGTTGGCGAACAGGCGGTCCTTCTGGGCCTGGTTGTAGCTGCGGAACAGCGCACCGGGCTGGCTGAAGTAGTCGGCGTCGTCCTCACGGAAGTTCCAGAAGTCGGCGTCGCCGCGGATCTTCATCGGCGGTTCGCGGTACTGCGGCTGTTCCTGCCACTGGCCGTAGCTGTTCGGTTCGTAGTGCGGCAGGCCGCCGTAGTTGCCGTCCACGCGCATCGCACCATCGCGGTGGTTGCTGTGCACCGGGCAGCGCGCTGCGTTCACCGGAATCTGGTGGTGGTTCACACCCAGGCGATAGCGCTGCGCATCGGAATAGGCGAACAGGCGCGCCTGCAGCATCTTGTCTGGCGATGGGCCGATGCCCGGCACCAGGTTGCTCGGTGCGAACGCTGACTGCTCCACGTCCTGGTACCAGTTGACCGGGTTGCGGTTCAGTTCGAACTGGCCCACTTCGATCAGCGGGTAGTCGCTCTTCGGCCACACCTTGGTCAGGTCGAACGGATGCACGCGGTAGGTTTCCGCGTCCAGCTCCGGCATGACCTGGATGAACAGCTTCCACTTCGGGAAGTCGCCCTTCTCGATCGCGGCGAACAGGTCGCGGCCGTGGCTTTCGCGGTCATGACCGACCAGGATCTGCGCCTGTGCGTCGGTCAGCGATTCGATGCCCTGCTGGCTGACGAAGTGGAACTTCACCCAGAAGCGTTCGCTGTCGGCGTTGGTGAAGCTGTAGGTGTGCGAGCCGAAACCGTGCATGTGGCGGAAGCTGCGCGGAATGCCGCGGTCGCTCATCACCACGGTCACCTGCAGCAGGGCTTCGGGCAGCAGCGTCCAGAAGTCCCAGTTGTTGCGCGCGCTGCGCAGGTTGGTGTGCGGGTCGCGCTTGACCGCCTTGTTGAGGTCGGCGAACTTGCGCGGATCGCGCAGGAAGAACACCGGGGTGTTGTTGCCGACCAGGTCCCAGTTGCCTTCTTCGGTGTAGAACTTCAGCGCGAAGCCGCGGATGTCACGCTCGGCGTCGGCGGCGCCACGCTCGCCGGCCACCGTGGTGAAGCGGGCGAACATCTCGGTCTGCTTGCCGACCTTCTCGAACAGCTTGGCGCGGGTGTACTTGCTGATGTCGTGGGTGACGGTGAAGGTGCCGAACGCGCCCGAGCCCTTGGCGTGCATGCGGCGCTCGGGAATGATCTCGCGGTTGAGGTTGGCCAGCTTTTCCAGCAGCCAGACGTCTTCCATCAGCAGCGGGCCACGCGGGCCGGCGGTCTTGCTGTTCTGGTTGTCCACCACCGGTGCGCCGAAGGCCGTGGTCATCGGCGTGACCGGGTCATCGCCGTGCTTCTGCTTTGGCGTGGTGCTCAGCTCGCGCTGCTGCTGGGCGCCTTCCTCGGGCGACGGTGCGCTGTGATACGGGCACTTGGCGTTGTTGTTGTCGGACTGGCTCATCGGCTGGCTCCTGGTGGCGGTGAAGACGTGGGTAAACATCTTCACTCGACTTTAGCTATGGCCGGATGAAATGAATAATCGAATGATTCGTTCAGGTTGATAGATTCTGTCAATTGAAACGCAGAATCGGATCTGCAGAGCCTTTCGATAGGCCTCCCGCAAGGCAGGCGGGAGGCCTTGGGCGTGCGCTGCGGTTACAGCAGCGCCTTCAACCGGTACAGGGCTTCCAGCGCCTGCTTCGGCGTCAGTTCGTCCGGGTCGATTGCTGCCAGTGCTTCCTGCGCCTTGCTGGCCGGCGCACTGAACAGGCCGAACTGCTGCGGCGCATCCAGTGCCTGCGGCGCCAGCTCGGCGGCATGGCTCTCACCGCCGCGCTGCTCCAGCTCGGCCAGGCGACGACGTGCCTGTGCCACGGTGGCGCGCGGCAGGCCGGCCAGTGCGGCCACCTGCAGGCCGAAGCTGCGGTTGGCGGGGCCGTCCTTCACCGCGTGCATGAACACCAGCGCTTCACCGTGCTCGACGGCATCCAGGTGCACGTTGGCGATGCCGCTGCGGCCGCCCTCGTGCTGCTCGTCGGCCAGCGCGGTCAGCTCGAAGTAGTGGGTCGCGAACAGCGTGTAGCAGCGGTTCTGGTAGGCCAGGTGGCGGGCCACTGCGTCGGCCAGGGCCAGGCCATCGTAGGTGGATGTGCCGCGGCCGATCTCGTCCATCAGCACCAGCGAATGGGCAGTGGCGTGATGCAGGATGTAGCTGGTCTCGGCCATCTCGACCATGAAGGTCGACTGCCCGCGGGCGAGGTCGTCACCGGCGCCGATGCGGGTCAGGATGCGGTCGATCGGGCCGATCAGCGCACGGCTGGCCGGCACGAAGCTGCCGATGTGGGCCAGCAGCACGATCAGCGCGTTCTGCCGCATGTAGGTCGATTTACCGCCCATGTTCGGGCCGGTGATGACCAGCATGCGCCGGTCCGGATGCAGGTCCAGGTCGTTCGGTTCGAACGGCTGCTCGCGCACCGCCTCGACCACCGGATGGCGACCGCGCTCGATCTTCAGGCACGGCTCGGCCTGCAGTTCCGGGCGCGCCCAGTCCAGCGCCTGCGCGCGTTCGGCGAAGGCTGCCAGCACATCCAGTTCGCTCAGTGCGGCGGCGCACTGCTTCAGCGGTTCCAGCTGCGCGCCAAGGGTATCCAGCAGCTGCTCGTACAGGTACTTCTCGCGCGACAGCGAACGGTCGCGCGCGGACAGCACCTTGTCCTCGAACGCCTTCAGTTCTTCGGTGATATAGCGCTCGGCATTGGTCAGCGTCTGGCGGCGGGTGTAGTGCACCGGCGCGCGGTCGGACTGGCCCTTGCTGATTTCGATGTAGTAGCCGTGCACGCGGTTGTAGCCCACCTTCAGGGTGGGAATGCCGCTGCTCTCGCGCTCGCGCAGTTCCAGGTCGACCAGGAACTGGTCGGCATGGGTGGACAGGCGGCGCAGCTCGTCCAGCTCTTCATCGAAGCCGTCGGCCAGCACGCCGCCATCGCTCAGCTTCAGCGGCGGCATCTCGGCAATGGCGCTGGCCAGCAGTTGTGCGCATTCGTCATGTTCACCCAGCGCGGCATGCAGCGCCTGCAGGCGCGGTGAATCCAGCGGCGCCAGCACCTCGCGCACCGCCGGCAGCAGGTTCAGGCCATCGCGCAGAGTGGAGAAATCGCGTGGTCGCGCCGAACGCAGCGCGACACGGGTGAGAATGCGTTCCAGGTCGCCGAGGCGGCGGAACTGCTCGCGGATGTCGGCGTCGCTGCCACGGTCGATCAGGGTTTCCACCGCATGGTGGCGTTGTATCAGCACCTCGCGCAGGCGCAGCGGGCGGTGCAGCCAGCGGCGCAGCAGGCGCCCGCCCATCGGCGTCACGGTGCTGTCGAGCACGCCCAGCAGGGTGTTGCGGGTATCGCCGTCGACGCGCGTATCGAGTTCCAGGTGGCGGCGGGTGGCGGCGTTCATCGCAATCGCCTCGCCAGCGGTTTCCATCGCGATCGAGGTCAGGTGCGGCAGGCGCTGCTTCTGGGTTTCCTCGACATAACCGAGCAGGGCACCGGCGGCAGCGGTGGCGCGCGGCTTGTCATCGATGCCGAAGCCGCTCAGGTCATGCAGCTTGAAGAAGTTCAGCAGCTGGCGGCGGCCGCTGTCGGCGTCGAACAGCCACGGCGCACGGCGGCGCACGCCGGTGCGCTGGCGCAGGAACTCCGGCCAGTTCTCCTCGTCGGGTACCAGCAGCTCGGCCGGTTCCAGTCGGGCCAGTTCGGCTTCCAGCGCGTCGTCGGTTTCCACTTCGTTGACCAGGAAGCGGCCACCGGCCAGGTCGGCCCAGGCCAGGCCGTAGCCCTGCTTCGTGCGCGACAGCGCCATCAGCAGGGTATCGCGGCGCTCGTCCAGCAGCGCTTCGTCGGTGACGGTGCCGGGGGTGACGATACGTACCACCTTGCGTTCGACCAGGCCCTTGGCCAGCGCCGGGTCGCCGATCTGCTCGCAGATCGCCACCGATTCGCCCAGCGCCACCAGCCGTGCCAGGTAGCCTTCGTAGGCGTGCACCGGCACGCCGGCCATCGGGATCGGCGCGCCGCCGGAGCTGCCGCGCTGGGTCAGGGTGATGTCGAGCAGGCGCGCGGCCTTGCGCGCATCGTCGTAGAACAGCTCGTAGAAGTCGCCCATGCGGAAGAACAGCAGCAGGTCCGGGTAGTCGGACTTGGCTGCGAAGAACTGCTTCATGAGGGGCGTGTGCTCTGCACTGGCCTTCGATGCAGACGGTTTCGCTTTTGAATCAGTGGTTTGCAAGAGAACTTCCTACGGTTTGTAGCGGTCGATCCCGGCAGCTGACGGCAAGTAACGGGGTTCTTCGTTGCGCCGCAGTTGCGGTGATCACTCAAAGAGGATCAAATCGATGTTGCGACGGACAGACGGCGGATCGACCATGGATACGGTTGTTGCGACGCAGGCAGAGGCCCCGCGTCGCCGAGGCACCAAGTTTAAGCTGAGCTACCGCCAAATCTGCGAACTGAGCGTGGCCAAAGGCCCGGTCGAAGGCAAGCAGGGAAGGGTGGTCATCGCCCCTCGACTGCCCGAAGACGCCGGGAAGCCTTACCGCGTCCTGGACGGCAATCAGGGCGCGCCAACGGGCTTTGGCTTCTACGTGGGCACCACCCGCACCACCTATGAAGTCGTGGTCCGTGGCCCAGCCGGGGTTCGTCGGTTCTCCTTGGGCAGCGTCACTGACATCGGCCCGGAGCAAGCCTACGAGCTGGCGCGACGGAAGTTGGCGGTCGTTCGAGAAACGGGCGAGCATCCTTCGAAGGAAGAGGCCCGAACCGAGCAGCTGGCGGAGCTGAAGGGGCTCACGCTGGCGGACTGCTTTGCGGCTTACGTTGAGGACCTGCAGAAGCGCGTTCGCAACAAGAAAGCTAAGCCCGCCAGCATCCGGGCCATCCAAGACAGCTTGGCGCGGTTTGCTCGTCCGGAAGTCGGGCTGGCGGACAAGCCGATCCTTCAGCTGTTGGACAAGGACATCCACCGTGCGTTCGACAGCTTACGGCGATCGTCCATGGTGCGCTCCAACCGGATCCCCACCCCGATGCGCCAAGCGCTGGCTGATCAGCCGGATTGGGCCGCGCTTTCCACGCAACAGCTCGAAGCGTTGGGCGTGACCGGGAAGTACATCCAGCGAGTCAAAGCGGCCGGTTTGGCGTCGACCGAGCACGCGTTCACAGACGCGAAGAGGGCGGTCGACCTGATGCTGAAGCGGGAACGCAAAGCGGCGGCTCAGCAGCAGCGGGAGCCGGTGCTGCGCTACAACCCGTTCCAGGTCATCCACGACGACGACATGTTGCGGGACTCGCAAGCGCTGCGCCGGCATTACGAGCGCGCGGAAGTGCGCAATCCGTTGGGGGACGAGACGCTGCCCACGGTACTGAAGGTGATCTTGGCGCGACGGGACGAGCAGGGTGGCTTGAACGCGACCGGCGCCGACTACTTGCTGCTGACCTTGCTCTGGGGCACCCGCCGCGGCGAGGCCGCTCCCCTGCGCTGGTTTGACCGGTGCTCCCCGGGCGAGCTGCGCCAGTCGGAGGTGTCCTGGGTCTGGTTGGCAGCACCGGATGAGGTCAACCCTTACACGAGGCGGGCAGGCTCTCAGGTCTACCTGTTTGACACCAAGAATGGCGAGGAGCGCTACCTGCCGGTGGCCTACTTTGCTGAAAAGATCTTGCAGCGGCGTTACGACGAGCGCGCGGACGAAACCAAGCTCAAGCAAGACCTGGCGGACGCAGAAGAAGTGTTGGACGCCGCTCGAGCTAGGCGTGCGCGCCGGGATCTGCTGGACCGGCTGGAAAAAGAGGTGGAGAGGGCACGCCGCTCGCGGGCCAAAACCATGTTCGTGTTCCCCGCCCGATCAGATCGCAGCACGACGGGGCACTACTCGGACAGCAAGAGCATCGTGGCAAACGTGCGCCGGGACGCGGGGTTGCTCGATCTGCGGGCAGAGGTGGACATTGGGCTGACCCTCCACGATCTGCGCCGGACGCTCGGCCGTTACGCCGCCCTCCTGTTCGGCGAAAGCCGAATCGTCTCCCAACTGCTCCACCACAGAACGTTGGGGCGAGGTGAGGATCGCATGGCTGCTGTCTCCGAACGCTACACCGAGCAGGAGTGGTCCAAGCTTCGAGAGGCCATGGGCCGGGTTGAAGAGCACATGGTGGCCACGAGTCCCCGTGTTTGGAATCGCTTGAAGGGGACGGATAAGCCTCGGCTGGACGAGTCCGGCGATGCCCCAGTCTCCATTTTCTCAGCAAGAAACCGGCGCGACGCCCAGTAAGGAGCGACCCAATGGAGTGCCAGCGCAAAGAAGAGGACTACCTGGAGCTGCGCTCTGCGGCACTGGATGCTGAGCTGAACAAAGCCGCCGCGGGCCTCCCGCCTCCGACCATCAGCACCAAGGCAGCGGCGCGTTACCTGGGGGTGCACTTCGACACGCTTGGCGAGTGGCGCCGCCGAACGCCTCCGGCAGGGCCGCCCTTTGTGAAAGGCGCCGGCCGCTCTGGTGGAGGGGCGAACGAGCACGTCCGTTACCCTTACGCCGAACTCGTTGCTTGGCAGGCCTCGCGCGTGGGGCGAAGTGTCAAAGAGCGTCGCCTGATCGACGAACTGGACGCAGCCCAGCAACGGGTCCGTGAGCTGGAAATCGAATTGGCCTTGCGGCAGGCGCGGGACGACGCGAGCCGGCTTCAGAAGAAGTTGGGGCGTATCGCAACGCTGGCCACGATCGATGACGTTGCCGTGGTTACCCATGAGTGGGCATTGGTGGATGGCCTGGTGGCGGGGCATGTCTTGGTGGTGAAAGACCAAGTGCTGAGCGGTGCGCTTGAGCGGGGTGACGTTTGGGATGCCACAGTCGAGGTGGCCCTGCAGGCGGCTTGGGTCGACGGGGAGACGCGTGAGCCCTACCACGCCGCTTATGCCAAAGTGCTGAGAGTGGTGATGCAAGAACTCTCCGAAGCCCAGGCAGCCCAACGGGCCATCGATCTGGAGGCGCGTTGGGCGCCAGCAGTAGCAACGGGCTGTTCGGTGCGGCCTTTCGCCCCCAACAAAGAGGCGTTATGACGACTGCAACGGAACCGGATGCGGAGTTGATGGGCCTGCGCCCAGGACGGCCTCCGGGCCAGCCCAAACCAATCGAACTGACCCCGGCAGAAGAGCTGGAGTTGGCTAAAGCGAAAGCCGGTCGAGTTGAGTGGGTCGGTCCTGGGGTTGCCGCGTACATGCTTGGCATCTCTAAAGAGGCGCTCAAGAAGCGTCGACTCCGTGGAGAAGGTGTCGTTCCCGAGCATCGGGCGGCGAGAAGCAACAAGCACGGTGTGCGTTACAGGTGGTCGTCGGTTGTGCGCTGCGGCGGGGCGGAGCGCTTCCAAAGCGAAGTCCTTGCCGAGCGTTTGGAAGATGTCGTGAAGGTTTTGAAGAAGCTCGGGCTTGCCGGCCTGGAGCGCGACCTACCATGGGCTTTTACTGCAGAGGGACGCATCAGAGGATTGGGGCGCTTTCACCCTCAGCTTCTGGCGGAGCCTCTTTCACTCAACCGGGCGTTGCGGCAACCCTGGACCAGCACGGAAGACCGCAGGCCCTTCCAAGACCTGGCGTTTAGGCTATTGTCTGCTGGGCTGGCGGCGGCTCGTAGAGCAGCGAAACGATAAAACGTGGCGACGCGTCGTAAATGAGGATATGACTTGAAAAGCTGAGCAAAATTGGCCGTGCTGACATCTTCAGGTAGATGGTCAAACATCTCTTGCAATTGGATTGATCGCTTGGTTTCTATGGATCAGTCCGTCTGCTCGCGATCTAAAAAATCTCCAAGACAGTCTAGCTCTCGAACAGAATATCTCCCTGCTCCTCGAGATAACTTGCCAGCAAGGTCGGTGTCGAACTCTTGAAAGCTCCGCTTTCTCAATATATTGTAGATTTGACGTCTTTTTTCTGGGTTAAGTGCCCATTTTTTCTTTCCTTTGCTGATCTTGTTGATAATTAACCCGGATTGGAAAAGAAGGTTGATAACTTGACCCAGGTACTGAGTGAACTTCTCATCAAAGCCCCGCCCATTCGGTAGATCATCTGCCCACATATAGCCTTTGTCATTGTGGCCCGACCACCTTCTTTCTGCATCAAGCTTGTTCATGAGAAGTAGTGCAGTAATGACATTGGCAGGGAACAGCGGTTCGCCATTATCGTGGGCTTGCTTTACGTCAATCCACGCAAGCTCAAAGGAATCGCTGTCGTAAGCGTCATGTAGACTTACCGGCGTTCTTCCTCCGAGGCGGCGCTGAATCTCCTCGTAGTCATCATTTCGAATTGGCCTGATTAACAGAACCGGGCCGATGTTGGTCCCTACGAGCGAGCAAAAATTCGTAGGCTTCAAGGCGCTATTCGCCTCGTAACATGCCATTCGATAAGACCATTCTGGATTGGCGGTCTTGAATGCTGCCGAACCGAAGAAGCCGCTAATGCAAGCCGCTAGCCCCGGGATGGTGTTTTCTGCGGGATGCCCAACGTAGATGATGTGAGCCATTTCTATTCCGCGCGTTCAATGCAAGCCGCGCGGAATACTAAAATGCTTCTTGGCTGCTTCAAGCAGCACGCTGCTTGGCAGTGGGATAGCGAGAAGTTGTTCTGTAGTCAGGTTTGCTAGTGCTGACAAGATGCACTGACGGGCTTCTTGGTCGCTTAGGCAGCCGAGCGAACTTCCGGATCGGGCGGGCTGCGGCAAAGAATCGATCTCAGGCGAGACGAACAGAAGCTCTAGAGGAACCGAGTTTCTTAGTCCCCAAGTCTCGACTGCAGAGGATACCTTTAAAGATCTGCACCGGTTCCACTCTATGCGAAGCTTAAAGGACGAGTGTTCGCTCAGAGCGACCGGGAATGATTTATGCCAATCTTGCCCTTCAAGCGCCAGACTAACATGTTCATCTTTTGAGACATGAGCATCGGCGAACTCGCGTGCCCAAGCTTTTTGCTCAGTGTCAGCAATTGGACGAATTTCGACCCATTCGTCAATTGGGGTGGGGGAGACCTCGAGACCGAGTCGAATCGCTCCAGTCGCTCGATGCAAAAAACGTCGACCTGTTGGGCTGCTGAAAACAAAGGCGGCCCACACTGCCTTGCGCAGGGGGTTATAGCTCTTCTGCGCCACGGAGGCTGGGAGGCTCGAGAGGTCCGTTGGGGCGACAGCCCAGGCCTTCTTATCCGTCTGAAGTAAGCGAATTAATCCGCGCCGCTGAAGTTCTTCAATAAAGCGAAGAAATGACCTGAACTGGAAATCCTTCCAAGACGCCTCAAGATTCGCCCGACTAAGGCGCTCTCCGAGCGATGCGACAGTTAGATGCCCACGGCGCGGGTCAATGTTGGTCAGAATAAGCTGCTGGACCTGCGCGATGTAAGAGTCCAAATCCATGATTATCCTCATAGCAATACTCCTTAGACTCGGCCCGTCAGCCGAGTCTAAGGAGACAATCCGTTTGTAAGGCTATGCAGGAACCAGACGAACGACGTATCTTTGATACCAAAAGGGTTTGGCCATGGCGTATTAGCCACCTGCTGCGGCTCGCAGGCCAACCTTCGTTGTCATCGACCTTCAGGTCCTGGGTCATGGCCTACTGCCTTCATCCCCATTGCAAATGGGGCAGACCCGGGTCATCGGTAGCGCCTAGTATCGTGCCGCCGACGACCTATGTCAAGCCCACGAGAATGACACCTACTTGGGCAATCTCGCAGCTGTCCATAGGCGGGAGGTTGTTCTTAAGTCATTGATGTCTATGAAGATGTTGCACTTTTGTCCTTGATCTGGAGCATGCTGCTCCCGCCTGCGGCGAGGCCGTGCGCTCCCGGAACATACCGCTCCGGGCTGATCAGCTGAATAGCTCCGTTGCGCAACGTCCTAACGAAGCCCAGTTCTGAAGGGGCTGAGGTTCCGCTGCTTGACCTCAGCTACGGACGACCCTGCACTACGGCCGGAACAATGCAAGGGCGACTGGGGGACTAATCGCGCCATCGCGTTGTCGAGGAAGAAGTCCCCCCGCCACGGAAGTTGTTGTCAACGCAGCTTTGGCAAGATCTTTTCAGCATCGGGTCGCGTCCACGTCTAGGGAATCGCACCTGGTAGTGTCCTGATCGCGCTTTGACATTGTCGGGACAGATGTCTCGATAACGCACCACTGACCACTTGGAGCCCTACAGCATCCGTTTGCCACCATGGTGGCGTTCCAACCGGGAACGTCTTTGGTTGAGCGTCGATGAGCAACGAGATGGACAATGACGTGGGTGCTGAAGGGCATCGCAGTGCTTGCGATCCGCATTGCAGCCTATTGATCCAGCGAGACGATGAAACCCGGGCCGCCATGGAGGAGATGGACGATCTCATCAGCCGGCTGCCTTTGGAACTCCAAGTGCGCGCTCGAGCCTTACCGTTCCCGCAGTTCCACCACGCGTGCTCCCATGGCGATATCGAGATGGTTGCAGCGATGTTGGAAGTCGGGGCAGAGCCGGACGGCTACCCCTACACCTACGACGAGATGGACCAGCCTCCTCTGGTGTGGCTTGCATGGGCAAGCGATCTAAGTAGCAAAACTAAGCAGGAAGTGGCGGTGATGCTTCTCAAGGCCGGTGCGTGCATTGAGGAGGGCGAGCCTCGGCTCGAAGCACTGGCCTGTCAAGACGAGGAGTTCGCCGATTTTCTGGAATCGTATTCCCCTGTCTAGAGGTTGGGGTGAGGGCCAAGGAGAGGCAGCTCAGGCGCCTCCGCTTCGGCCTGTAAGGGGCAACTGCGGCGAACATAGCGTGGACCGTCGGGTGTGATCCTCCCCAAGATCACGATGTCATCGTTGATGCGGTGAAACCGATCACTCGGATGTACGGCGCACGAAGTATCGCTATAAAGGTCGAGCGCAAATGCGGTGTGGCGGGCCACTGATCTCATCCAGGACGGCGCTACTGGTGAGTCTCCTATCGCGAACGCAGCTACGATGGACACCACTGCTGCGGCAAAAATGCGTGAGCAAAGCATCAAATAGTCAAAGTCGCTCCTCTTCGTTTTCCCCCAAGGGGACGTTCCTGCAGCCCAAATGAGAATGCCTATGGCTGAAAGGCCGCTTGAAACCGTAATCACGAAGGCGATGATCGGCACGAAAGCGAAAGGCACAAGTAGAGCTACTGCAGTTGGAAAATGAGAAGGATCCTGTCCGGTGCCATCGTTGACTGCCAGGCGGCTGATCCCTGTTGCGGCGGCAAGCGCCATAACGCTCATCGCTGTGACAGCCAACTTGACCAGTGGCAGCTGGAGCTTCGGATAGAGCCAGAGAAATGCTTCACGTAGGAACCCAACTGCAAAGAAGAAACTGGCCGCGTAAGTGATGACGTCGGTGGCCAAAGCCTTCGGAGCAAAGCGGAACAGAAGAAGGGCGATGCCCATGAGGGCCGCCCCACTGCAGTAAGCCCGAACGGTCAATGGTTGGATGAACCACCACAGTTTGAACCGTTGAAAGCGATCGCTGATCGTAGATGAAAACAACATCCCGTATCCCCCGTGTCCATACCGGGCGGATTATCACCTGTTGCCGTCGCAATCGCTGAGACCGGCTCGCTGGAAGGAGCCTATGAAGGTTCGAGGTCTGCCAAGAGGCGGTCAATGGCCTGCTTTCGCTTTCCAGGGGGGAGTGCGGTCAGCTCTTCCAGGGCTTGAGAAAGCTTGGCCTGCTGGGCCTCGCTTTGAACGCCCAGCGCCAAAATGGCGTCGGCCATCGCCGGCGTCGTCGCCAGCAGGTAGGCCGGCGGCACGTCCAGTGCCTGCGCAAGCTCAAACAGTGCTTCCAGGCTCACCGTCATCGACTCGCTTTCATAGCGACTGATGCGAGCCGATGCGGTGTCTTTGTCCAGGCCCATCCTGACCCCCACTTCGCGCTGGCTGAAGCCTCGAAGGATCCTGGCTTGGCGCAAGCGCGCGGCCACGATCGCTCGCGGAGTTGTCGGCGTAGTCACAGGCTGAACGGATGCAGTGCAAGCATGCACCGATCATGACGCAAGGCCTACGCCCCGGGTAGACTCTACGTGCCACGTAAGTATGTGGCAAGTCCATCCAAAGGAACGAGGGGCTGTATGAAGAACGGGGCAGTTCTGGCTGGCGCGCTCGCGCTGGCCGTATCGACGGGCGTCAGCGCCGAACCCACGACCGCATCGGGCCTGCTTCGGCAGATCGGTGGGGCCATTTCTGGGAAATCCGCGTCACAGGCCAAGGTGTCCCATCCCCTGTACGCCGAGCCGCTCGGCATCTACTGGGACCTGGACGAGGACACCCTTGAGGGTGCTCAGCACCTGCGCGAAGGGCTGTCCTCCACCGGGGCACAAGGGATCGACATGTGCGACATGGGCCTGTTGGCCATGGCCCATTCCGCCTACCAGTTGCGGCCTGACAAACGGCAGTGGTGCTTGCGGCAGGCGTGGGTGGCCGCAAAGAGGACGACCGGCAGCAAAGAGGCAGAGCCGCCTGCGGCGGTGATCGAGCAGCGCTTCGGGCCTGCTTTCGACGCCCGGCTGGAGCGGTTCAAAGGGATTCGGCGGTATGCCGTTCGCCCGAACTTCAAAGCGCTGGGTGGGGTCAGCTACAACGCGAATCGGGGCGTCATGGAAGTGTTCGTGCCGATGCCGCAGATCTCGGTTGCCGGCTTGAGTGTCACGGGAAAGAACTTCGTCCCCTGGATCCGCAAGACGCCCACCGGCGTGTCCAGCCCTCCGAACGCGGGGCGCTACCGGTTGCTGATTCGGATGGACCCCGCCGAAGCGGCCAATCTCGCGCGGCAAGGCCGCTCGTTCCAAGACGACCGCGTGGTCTTCTCGGTCAATCGGGTTTGGGTCGACGGCACGGAGCCCAAGATGGACGTGACCGTCGAGAAGGTGAGCCTGGGCTATCGGAACGAAACGATCGAAGTGGACGTCACTAAGAACCTAGGAGAAGGTGCATGAAGCGTGGAATGGTGGCCGCTGCAGTAGCCATTGTCGGCTTGGCCGCATGCAGCAAGGCGGACCAAGGGCCGTCGATGGAGCAGGTGGCGAAGGGTTATGAGCAGTATTTGAACGAAAACCTGGTGGCCGAGCTAGGGCAGCGCGTGGAAGTGCGTGGCTGGGAGGACTTGAACGCCGACTGCCATCCGAGCGGGCCCGAACGAACGACGTGCGTCACGGGCGGCACCCTCGATGTGATCGGTTTCCAGGGCGGTCGCCAGCTCAAGGAGAGTCCTGCACCCGTGCCGGCGCGAGCGGATCTGGTGTTTGAAAAGCGGGCAGGGCAGTGGCTGCTTGTTGATGCGCAGAAGAAGCCCTGATCGGCCCCTGTAACCCGCCCTCGGTTTCGCTCATTTGGAGGTTCCATGAATGTCCACGTTCGCTCTCACTCGACCGCGTCCAATATGCAGTGGGCCCTGCTCGCACCCGCAACGGTCCTTCTTGGAGGCGCTGGCCTGCTCGCCTTCGTAGGCGGTGCAGAAATTTCTGGAGAGCTTGGGCTTGCCTGGCAGGCTGTGGCGGCGTTCTCGGCTGGAGTCGGCGTGTTGGCGCTCCTCCTGCTGCTTTACGTGCTGAACTGGCGGGCGGCGCGCGTTCGGGCAGCCAGGGCGGTCAATCCCTTCTTGGAACCGAGGCGCGGGGGCTTTTGGAAGGGGGCACTGATGGGCACGCTGGTCGTGGTGGTCGTCCAGCTGGCGAGCATCGGTGTAGGGATCTTCTACCCTGGCCTGATCGAGTCGGAACGCAACTTCTTCGTGTCTGTCCCGCCGCTGGCGTTGGCCGCCCTCTACACCGTCTTCCCGATTGCGCCACTCATGGGCGGGCTGATCGGGCGCGTGTGGCGGGCCACCAGTCTGTAAGGCGTGCCGGCAGCTTCTGACAACAATCAAAGGGGGCAAATGCCCCTTTTCAGCGGTTCGCGAAAGATGCCGGCGGCGATGGCCACCTACTCCCTTCGATGCTCGATCAAAGCCGTCCGGCAGTTCTCGCAGGCGTCCCTGAGCCCCGATTGGGCCGCCGCGATCAATGCATCGGTGCCCATGACGGAAGCTTCGTTCCGTTCGACGATCAAGATTGGTATGGCCTCGGTGGCCTGCCGCCAATCGCTAGCTAAGCGTGGTTCTTTCTTGTTACCGCGAACGTTGCCCATCGTTGCTGCCTCCGTTGAAGATGGAAGCATCTAACCATGCGTCTGAAGCTTGGCAAGGTATACGGAGTAGCGGATCTGAAAATGTGTCAAGCCATTTGCGATCTGAGGCTTAACTGCTATCGAGCTCTCACTATCCCGTAAACTGATTCATCTCCCACTGCTAGTTTCCTTCTTCAAGCCGGTCTGTCATCCACGTTGAGTGTCGCCATGATCTCCCCGGCAACCTCAGCAGTTGCGCAGAGGAAGAAGACAGCATCCTTCTCCGCCGCCTGGGACAGGAAATGGTGGACGGTGATCAATGCGGCAGTCGTGTTCCTGACGAACACCTCGTGGCACTGCGAGAGCCGAACATGCGCAAGCTGGGCTGCGAGCGCCTGCTTGGTTGCGTGGACTTCGGCACGGTGATCGCTGTCAATTCGCCCGGGAAGACCCACTCCGCATCCGGTATAGACACATTTGTCCTTGAACCTGGTTTTCCAGACGAATTGAGGTGAGTTTAGTTCGAAGGGCGGAGCGTGGAGGGGATTGCTCTTGATCATGCAGTGGCGATGACTCTGGGCTGATCGCTTCCTGCGAGTTGCGCAAGAAGAGTCCGATGCCGTTCTTGACCGCTCAGCATTGAGCGGCGTCGGCGAGAATAGTTGCGCGAGCGTGAAGGTCCCGCGACTGAGTGACCTCTCGCTTTCGCCTTTGCTTCCTGCACACCCAGAGCACAAAGCGCGGCGTAGGCTGACGCCTTAACTCGAGGTTGTTAGGCATGCTCAATTGCTCGGTTGTCTTTGTAAGCTCAGCAGTAGAGGAGCTGACTGAAGTGCGGATTGCCGAGCTGATGGCAGCCGGCGCTGAGTTCAATGAGGCATGTGGTTCGCGCGCAGTTGTGTGCTTCGATGGAAGCCGCTTTTTCACCTACCTTGAGGGGACCGCCAGCGCGGTAGGTGCGACGATGGTCTATGTGGAGTCGCTGGACATCCACTCAGAGCTTGTGCAGCTCGCTAGAGGTGCTGTCCAAAAGCTTCGCTTCTCCGATCAGCCTCTGCTGTTCATGCGGGTGTCCACTCCCTGTTTGAAGACCTTGGTTCGAGCGGACTGGACCAACTTCTCACAGCGTTTGAAGGGCAGGTTTGAGCCCGTGACGGGCATGGAGCAGCTCGCCGAGCTCGTTGCCCGACACCGAGAGCCAGCCGAGGCCTAGTGCGCGCCGTGGGCACGTAGTAGGGCGCAACTGGGGTTCGTTTCAGGATGAGGGTTTGCTTTCAATGCGGGAGCGCTTGATGGCACCTGCGGCGAAGATCCCCGCGATAACGAGGGTGCGGTGCGGGATCTTGAGACGCGAGCAAGGACGACAACGCCGCGATTGGGCGCATAACAGGGGGCGGCTTGTCGAGCCGGGTGGCCCTAGAGCCGGTTGGTGCAGGTTATTCTGCACAACCCAGCTTCGAGCATAGAAATGCACGCCTTCCAGGATTGGACGTTCAGCGCCAATGGCAGAATCATAACCGCCAGAGTGGAGGTGGATGGAAACGGGGGTGGAACCATCACTCGGTTTGAGACTCGTCCTGGTCCCGCTCAAAGCGGCCTTTCGATCAAGGTCAGCTCTCAGCGGGAGGCGGCCACCAAGCTGGAGCAGATCCTTACTGATCTATTGGGCGCTGGCTGGTAGGGCCTGGGTCCATCAGGGATATCTGTTCGGTGAGCATCCGAAGAGACTGCTGAAAGGCAGCGGTGAAGATCGGGCCATCGAGGCCGGCATGAGTGTCCGCCGCTTCCACCAACATCAGGTCCCAGATCCGGCGCAATGATGGCGGATCACTGTGGGTGGCGATGGTCGCGCCGAGTGCGTACTCCATCGCTTTGAGGTATCCCCGATGCGCTTCTAAGTCGACCTCGCATGCGTGCAGGCGTTCAGCAAGTTGCTCCAGGGTGTATGTCATAGCGGACTCGACTTGAGGATGAATACGAGAGATAGTCCATCTAGGTCATTAGGCAGACACAATGAGCATTCTCAACGTCTTGCTGAGCCCTAGCCAGCTCCTCGTTGCTGTTGACACCCTGGCAGAGGATGCCCGGACCGGCGCCCACTCCTCGGGCGCCAAAATGCTCCTGATTCCGCAGCACAATCTCGTGATGGCCGCACGCGGGTCTACGCAGTTTTTTCTTCGTGTCTACGAGCTGGCGCTTCAGGCGAGCTTCCGCGCAGATTTCACGATGGAACAGCTTTCCGCGGAGCTGGGCTTGGTGCTGGACCAACTGTGGCCGAACTACGTAAGGGCAGCTGCCGAAGCGCGCCTACCGATTGACCATCTCGGGACTGAGCTGGTTCTTGGGGGCTGGTCGCCCAGGAATGGTCGGATGATGGCAACTGCGTACGCCAAGAACGACAGCACCAGACCTACCATTGTTCAGTGCCTTGATGGCGGCTTGGCCTCGCCGGGAGAACCCTTGGCCGGCAGGCCTGAGAGCTTTGCCCCAGCCGATGTCCTCGCAGCCGGCAAAATCCAGGCCACTTGGCTTAACGCGCGGGTAGGGCGGCAGGTGGCTGGTGGTCGGCTTCTGGCGACGTTGCTGCGCGATGGGCAGGCGGTGATGCAAGATCTAGGTGCGATCTAGATCTTCGGGCACCAGCCCCGCTAGCGCCAGGATCCTGTCCTTTCTCATCTGCTCTCCCCAGAGAACCCACGCTTGGTCTACGGTCAAAATCCCCGTCACCGCGCATGCGGGACAGGTGAGCTCCACCCCCCCCACAGCATCGGTAAGGCCTTGGCCACGCGACATACGCGATTCGTCCCCACACGAGCCACACTTGGCCTGTAGGGATTCCACTCGCTCGATCGTTCCATTCAGGCGCAGCAAAGGGCGAATCCGAAGGATCCGGAAAGCGGTCGAGGGTGTCATGTGTCATACCTGAGAGGGGCTAGACACAGGGGCGAAGGATTTCGCGCCAGAGAGGAGCCAGTTGGGTCAACCTTACACCATGAACCGTTAAGAGTTTCATTCCGGCCTAAGCTCTGCGCCCCAGAGGAAGGCTCTAGAGCCTGCTCACCGGATCGATGCGCGCGGATGCCATGAGAGTGTGCCCCCCAAGCGAAGCGCTCCACCGTGTGCCTTTACGCCATGGCCTGGGTAATGCGCAATCCAATCCTGGTCTCGACCTCACGGGGTGTCAGGCAAGGCTCCCCGGGGAAGGGGGGGCTTCACGAACGCTGGTGTGTGGTCAGCTTTTGGCATTAGGCGGAAGCCACGGCATGGTGCCGGCGTGCTGATTAGAGCCGCACCCCGAGTGCGTCGAGCGTCGGAGTTGTCATCGTTCCTGTCGCTCGAATGCCGTGGGCCAATTGGAACATGCGCAGCGCCGATTGGGTTTCAGGGGTAAGCGCCCCGTCGATGGCGCCCGGATCGTAGCCCTTGGAATAGAGCGCTGCTTGGACGCGCATGATGAGCAGCTTGAGCGCATCGGCGTCCCGTCCCTCCGTGACTGGCTTTTCGTAAGTGCCAGGTTCCAAGGTCAGGTTGTTCGTAGACCTCGAGTTTGCTCGGGTGGCTGGATCCAGATTCTGGGACGGGTAGCTGTTCAAATGGCTGGCGCCACTCCCGGTGGTTCGGGAAGTTGCGGGCGCCGCCGGTTTCGCTGGCGTGGTGTAGCGGGTGGGCGGTGGGGTATAGGTCGCCGGTGGCGGGGTGTAGGAGCGATACGAGCTTCCCGACCCGGACGAATGGGAGCGATGGGAACTGTGTGATCGATGGGAGCTGTGGCTGCGGTGCCCTGCATACAGGTTGTGCCGGCCTGCATTCAACGAGGTGCTCAGGACGGTCGCGTATTTCCCGTCCAACTCGGAGAGCCTGGAAAGTTCGGACTGGCCCTTGGGCGGCTCCGTGCCCAGGGTTCCCAAGGTGGCGGCGCCGACGATCATCAGTGCGTTGGACATGATCAGGTTTCCAGGACAGGAGAGATGGACCGGCTGGTCCAAGCCGGTGTGACCCACGAGAAGAAGCCGCCGCACCGCTGTCGAACCGAGCAGGTTTCGCAGGCGGGTAGGTAGTCGTTCTTCCAAGGCGAAATGCTCTGCACGGCGTAGGGCCAAAGCGATCGGTCCAACGCGCACAAGGGCAGGTTGTAGAGCGAGACCGGGATTCCGCCCGCGGCCAGCAGCCCTACCGCTTCGGACAGGACGTCACCGTAGTCCGCTGGATCGGCCCAAAGCTCACGCTGATGGGCTTTGGCAAAGCCGATGGGCTCGATGCCCATCAGTGCAACGTGTTCGACGAAGGGCAGGTTTCGCCAGATGTAGCGGGCCAGCTGTGCCAGCCGCTCGACCGTGGGCTTGACCAACACGACTCGGATCTCCACCCGCTGCTGGGCGGCCTCCAGTGCGTAAAGCCCACGAAGGGTCTGAGCGAACGCCCCCTCGCTTTGCACGACGTAGTCGTGCAAGGCATAGCGGTCTCCGTAGAGCGGAATGCCCCAGCTCAGGTTAGGATGGAGGCCCGCAAATTTCGCGTGCAGGCCGGGCTCACGCATTCGGCCGTTGGACAGGATGTGCAGGTGGGTGTTGGGCAGCACGTGCGCGCATTTGGCCACCACGTCGACCAACCCGTCACCTAGCAGGGTCGGTTCCCCGCCGCTGATCGCCAGCGAAGGTTCCTCCGGATCGATGAGGTCAATCAGGTCCAGGAGGTGCCTCACCCGCCAATCGTCTTGAACGTCTCGGGGCGGCTGAGAGCACATCAGGCAGTAGCTGTTGCAGCGCTCGGTGGCGAACAACACATTGCCGGTGTCTCCACGCCGATATCGGATCGCCACCTTCTTCTGCAGGGGATTGAGCTCCACCACGTCTCCAGGCTTGCAAACACCCGGCGGACCTTCCAAGTGAACGAGAGGGGCCTTACCGGGTGAGCGCAACCCGCTCGAGGGCAAGACTGCACCCCAAGGCAGGTTTAGCAGCTCATTGCTGGCGTGGTCCGCTGGGACGTCCCGCAGGTCCAGAGCCAAGCGCTCGAAGGGAAGTGCTGATTGGGCAAACTCTGCCAGCGACACGACCTTGAGCAGGCTGGCCTTCGCCGACGGAGCCAGCTCGGCTCTGGTTTCAAGCGGCAGCATGGACGGCGTCCTCTACCGATGGCTTCGGATTGGCCCAAGAGCGCATCAACGCTTGGATGTTCCGGTCAGCCTTCTCGTATCGTTCCAGCAGAAAATCAAAGAGCCCCATGTTCCGTTGGCAGAAGTCGCTGCTGGGCCGATGGCCGATGGGATCCCCCTGGCGGGCGTAGTGCTCGATCGGATCGGCGCCGCACATCGGCACAAACGCGCAGTCGGAGCACGTGGGTAGGGCCTCGGCGACCCCGGCGTCCAGCAAGCGGGCCATGGCGGGCGAGGACAGCCATTGGCTGACCGGTTGGCTGACGTGGCCCAAGGCAAAGGCATCGTCCCCCATTGCGGCCAGCATGCGTGCCTCGTCCGACGGATAGACCCGCCCGTCGTGGTCGTAGATGACGGCGCCCAACCCGGCTCCGGAGGGCGATCGGAGATCGACGTAGCCGTGCCCGAAGGACGTGAAGAGCTGGGAGAGGAGGAGAGACGCGTAGGACTCTTCCATGGCGTAGCCGGCCAGGTTCACCGACAGCAAGTGGTCGAATGCGCGTCGGTAGAAGGCCAGGAAGTCTTCCGTGGGGTAGCCGGTGCGGCGGGCCGTCTTGGTGGCGAACCCGTAGGGGCTTAATGGACGCAAGGAGATGCTGTGGAAACCCAGCTTCCGGTATTCGTCGATGATGGCCTCAGGAACCTCGAGGCTCTGGCGGGTCAGCGTCGTCAGCGCCGAGACGCCATCGTCTCCGAGCCAACGGCGTGCGCGTTCAATCCCCTCCACAGTCCGCCGATAGCTGTCGCGGCCGGGCCGGGGGCGGTTGGCGTTGTGGAGCCATTCGGGACCGTCCAGCGAGGTGGAGAGCTTGAAGCGATGTTCGGTCAGAAACGCCAGCTGGTCGTCGGTGAGGTCATGCAGGGTGGATGCCAGCACGAAGCGCAGGGTGCGTCGGGCGCTCTGATTTCGCTCGACGATCCGCCGGGTGATGGCCTTCACTTGCTCAAAATTGAGCAGGGGCTCACCTCCTTGGAATTCGATCGTCAGTTCTTGGCTCGGCCATTCGAACAACCGTTCCACCGCCTGTTCGGCGTGCGTACCTTCCATGTCGAACGCAGTGGCGCTCGTCTCCTGCCGGGACACCTGGCAGTAATTGCATGTGTGGTGGCAGCGCAGCGACACCACGAAGATGTGGAGAGCGGGTCCACCCATCAGGTAGGACTTTCGGCTGCGAATTTGACTGAGCAGGGGCGCCAAGCTGCTTCGGTCGATCCCGGCGACGGCCAGGTGCCGGGCTTCCAAATCTGCAAAGAGGGCTGAGTTGGTCGGCAACTGGTGGGTCACCAGGCACTGAACGTCCTCCATCTTCATCAGGAGCCAGTCGCCTGCCATGGACGAGACAAAAGCACGGTGTTCGTCCCAGGGAAGGCGTCTGAACCGTAGAGGCAACAGTTCGTAGGCCGATGGGCCGGCGAAAGCCTCAGCGAGCCTAAACCTCGACATGGGGCACCGCCGGCTGTGCCTGGTTCAGTGCTGCACGAAGCAGCTCCTGCTGAAGTCCGCTCGTCTCCGCTCGCACGGCCGCTCGCAGGCGCTCGTCCAGCAAGTCTCGGGAAAACCGGGCCCAGAGGTCCTCTGGCAAATTAGAGCCGTCCAGAGACCACAAGAAAACGGTGAGGTTGGCGCCTTGCCCGCGTATCTCCACCCCAAACTTGTCGGTATAGCGATGCGCCGCGCGAGCGGTCACCTCGTCCGAATACAGTGTGCGATCAATAGTGAATTGCGAGCGTTCCATTGCCCATCCCCCTTTGATGCACGAACTGTGCTCCTGACCGGGCGCTGTTGCAAGTTCGGCAGTCGGAAGTCCCACTTGCTGCAGATTCCCTGTCTCCACAAAGAGCAGCGGTAGCTTGGGGCCTTCTTTCAAGCGCTGGACGCCCGCAGCCTATGCTCCGGAATGAAGCCAAACAAGCTTCTTTGCAGAGGATGGGCGGCCATGAGAGACATTGTCTTTCGGTCTTAATGGCGCCGATCGTGCAAGCGCGATATGCGGGCTTGACCGAGCCGATAGTGCTTACTCGCAACTACTTGGGGCAGCGACCTGCTCCTTGATGCGCAGGCAGTGATCTTTCAACGTTGGATTGAGCGCAAGTGCCGGCATTGCCGTCGCATCAGCGTGGAGTGCGAGCAGCTGGCTTTATCGGGCGAATCTGACACCCAAGTGCGGAGCCTGGTCGATATTAATCAACAATCTCCATGCCAGCCCAGCTGAGCGAATAGCCCGGGGCAGGAATGCCGCAGCGGCACAAAAGAAGGCGCCGCGCTCGTGACAGATAATCAAGAGCTCTACAGCAATCGTGCTGAAGCGATAACTGAGCTTAGTTAGGTCGTTCTGTTCAGGCCTCGTCGCGTGGCAGCTTTCTATCGAACCTTTCTCGTGCGGATCGAAAGCTGCTGACGTTCTCTACAATCCAAGTCCAAAGAGGGACCATTCGAACCAGGAGCTCATATCCAGAGTCGGAGAGTGCATATTCGACATGGGGCACCACTTCATCGAACTCGCGACGCACTACCAGCCCATCGCGCTCCAAATGGCGAAGCGTACGGGTCAGCATGCGTTGCGTGATTCCGTGCATCCGACGGCCGATCTCTGCATGTCGAAGCTGACCATAAACGCCTAGTGTATGAATGACACCTAGCGACCAACGGCTGCCTGCATGGGCAAGGACCTCTCGACGAAGCCCATCGTCATCATCTCGAAGTCCATCGCAGACCGTCTGGGAGTACTGAAGGATGTCTTCTCTACGGAGATTGTCTGACGGCAGTATCACGCGTGTGCCCATCTTTCGCGCCAGTTCACGGGCTGGCAGTATACCGGAAAGACAAGCTGAAGTGAGTGCAGTGATGAATAATGTGAATTATGACGTTAAGTCGAGAAATATTCTTGTATTGGGAGCGGGTGAGCTCGGTATGCCGGTGCTGCGCAGTCTGGCGCGTCGTGCGAAGGAAGTTGATGGAGCAAAAATAAGTGTCCTGCTTCGCGAAAGTGCCGTCAAATCGGGCGATCCGTCCAAGCAGAAGGATATTTCAGATATTCGTAATGCGGGTATCGAAATTGTGCTGGGGGATTTGGTGGATGACTCGATCGATGAGTTGGCTTCTCTCTTCTCCCGCTACGATACTGTGATCGGCTGTGCTGGCTACGCTGCGGGCATCAACACGCCTATGAAGCTTGCCAAGGCCGCGCTCCAGTCTGGCATTCCGCGCTACTTCCCATGGCAGTTCGGGGTGGACTTCGAGGCGATCGGTCGTGGTGGTCCGCAGGATATCTTCGATGCGCAGCTGGACGTTCGCGAGTTGCTGCGGTCGCAAGACAGGACCGATTGGGTCATCATCTCGACAGGTATGTTCATGAGCTACTTGTTTGAGCCCGAGTTTGGCGTGGTTGATCTCGAGAACAGTGAGGTCCACGCGCTGGGTAGTCTTGATAATGCTGTTACGCTAACAACACCCGATGATATTGGCCGCCTAACTGCGGAGATCGTGTTCTTTGATCCAACGATTCGTAATGAGATTGTCTTCTTGGCTGGCGACACCGTCACCTATGGTGAAGTTGCGGATAAATTGGAGGCTGGTCTTGGTCGATCCTTCAAGCGTTCCGTCTGGACGGTGCCTTTCCTCTTGGAAGAGCTGAAGAACGATCCCAAGAACATGATGCGCAAATACCGGGCTGCATTCGCCATCGGCCGCGGCATGTCTTGGTCGAAGGCCGGGACATTTAATGAGCGCGAAGGCATTCCGGTCACGGACGTGTCAGCGCTGATCGCCGCTGAGCTGGGAGGTGTTAAATAGCTTGCCTGGGCTAGTCGTCGTCCTCGCTGGGCAACTGGCGGTAGAGAGGTAGTCCTTGCTAGATCTGCGGCGAGTTACTTGAGGTGCTGATCGCAGCGTCTGTTTAGTAATGCCAAGTGGTTCCACAGATTAGGTGGGAGTCATGTGTGTCCCTGAGGTCCGCTACTTGCGCTGATTCAGGAGCCGCTCAGCGCCGGATAGCCCACCTGCGATGAGCGAGCGATGCCGCTTGGCGGTTGATTTTGATAGGCGGTCGGCCTGAAGTTCACTTCATGTTGCCTCCAACACCGAGGTATCACGCCAACGCGGCCGCCCTCCGGGGCGGACCGCGGCTTTGATGACACCAGGAGAGAGCTTGTGCGTACCGAGCTCCAGTTGTAGACGGAGCTAGATTCTCCGCCACGGGCATCGAGGAGGCCGTCAAGTAGCTGGGAGTGCCGAAGGGCTCGTTCTGCTACTACTTCGACAGCAAGGAAGCCTACGACCTTGTCCATCTGAGCGATCAGCCCAAGGGGGCTAGACTGCCCCAGCGGCACTCAAAGGCGCTCTGGTCGAGCCAGGCATCCATGAACTCTCCAGCAAGCACGCTCAGTCAATAGTTGAGCCCAGAGAGATCGCTCTGTTCAAACCTCTTCGCGTGACAGCTTGCTGGCGAACGGCTCTCGTACGAATCGAAGGCTGTTGAGGATTCTCTCCAATCCAAGTCCAAAGAGGAAATAATTGAGCCAAGATTTCGTCTCTCGGGTCAGCAAGTGCATATTCGACTCGGGGTGCCAGCTCATCTAAGTAGTGACGCACTTACCAGCCCATCGCGCTCCAAATGGCGAAACCTACGGGTCAGCATGCGTTGTGTAATCCCGTGCATCCGACGTCCGATCTCTGCAGGACGAAGCCAACCATTGAAGCCGAGTTGGTTATGCGTGTGTATCCCTGCCTCCGTCCGGGAATATCCATTCAATGGGAGATGGTCAGGGGCAATGTGGACCTCTCCCCTGACAGGAGGCGCCGCCTGCCTCGAGGGGGGCATGTCCTTGCCTTCGCTGGCAACTATGGACAAGTCATGGACAAACGAAAGATACATGTTCCTGCTGATTTCGATGGCGCGCAGCTGTAAACGGGCAGGACCGACTCTTTGGATACGCAGCGCCTGTCAAGAAAGGTGGTGAACGTCGCGCAATGTCGCTTATATGGTGGTCATTGCGAAAAGTCCAGGTGGGGTGCTACTCCGCTGTGGGAGGGCTAAGGTTGTGCCGGATGGGGCCGATCACTGGCCCGCTGACGTTGTCGGCCAGGAGCCAACTCCTCCCCCATGAAAGGTGTGAATGTGAAGAATTTCTTGATGCGGTTCAGGGTCGGTACCCGCTTGAGTGCCGCCTTCGCTATCTTGATCGCGGTTGCGATGTCCATCGTTGCGTCCGGTCTTTGGACGCTGTCCCGTGCTGAGCGAAGCATGGACTCGATAGTCAAAGAGAGCATGGAGCGCATTCGACTCTCCAAATCCATGGCAAGCGCGAACATGCAGATCAGTATCTCGTTGCGTGAACTGATCATGCTGCAGGACAAGGATGTCCAGGCATCCTTGATGCGAAAGATCGCCGAGCAGCGGAAGGTGTACGACGAGGCTCGTGATGCCCTCTACGCAACCCCTGCCGACGAGGAAGGGAAGAGGATTCGTGCCGTCATCACCGAAAAGCGACTCGCAGCGCGTCGGGTCAATGACTCAGTTGTCGAGGCGGCCTCGCAGGGTGACGTAGTTCAGGCTACTAAGCTTCTCGCAGAAGGAGATGTGCTCCTCAATGAGTGGCAAGCTGCCATCTTTGCCAACGCGGAGCTTCAGGAGCGCTTGGCGGACGCAAGCTATCGTGAGGCACAAGCCGCGAGCGCCAGCGGTCGCACGATGCTTATCACAGCCGGGCTTCTCGCGATCGTGCTCAGCATCGCGTTGGCAATTGCGATCACGCGCAGTTTGACCGTTCCTTTGGAGCAAGCCACAAGAACTGCCAATGCCATTGCATTGGGGGGCATCGAGAACTTAATCAAGGTGGAGGGACGAGACGAGACAGCAGCACTGTTGAGAAGCATGAGCGCGATGCAGGATCGCATCAAGGCTCTCATCGCTGATCAGGAGGAAATGGCCTCTGCTCAGGCCGAAGGGCGGACGTCCCATCGTATTGATAGCTCCCGTCATCCGGGTGCCTTTGGCCAGCTCGCAATTGACACCAACGCCATGGTTGAGCGCTCCAACATGCTGATCGAACAGATCGTCGACATCGCTCAGCATTACGCGATAGGGGACATGAGCGTACGGATGGAGGCTCTGCCCGGAGATCAGACCGCTATCACAGAAGCTATGGAGACCACACGAAGCAATTTGTTGGCGATCAACGAGGAGATTCGTCGTCTTGTTCAAGCCGCGGCATTGGGGGACTTTTCACAACGCGGAACTTCAGATGGCTTTAGTCACAGCTTCCGAGAGATGATTGATAACCTTAACCAGATGTTCGACGTCAGCGACCGAAGCCTTTCGAGTATCGCGAGTCTGCTGGGGGCGGTGGCTCAAGGCGATCTGACCTACCGTGTAGCCGGCCAGTTCAGTGGCGTTTTCGCCAAAATGCGTGATGCCGCGAACTCCTCCTCGGAGCAGCTTGGCAGCATCGTACGAGGCATCCAGGACGGAGCCGGAGTCATTCGGGTGTCCGCCGCGGAAGTGAGCAAGGGAAGCTCGGACCTGTCACGTCGCACGGAGCAGCAGGCGGCGAACCTGGAGGAGACGGCTGCGTCGATGGAGGAGTTGACTTCCACGGTGCGCCAGAACGCGGATCATGCCATGCAGGCTAGCAAACTCGCTTCGGATGCTGGTGAACTTGCCCTTCAGGGTGGCCGCGCTGTAGATCGGGCAATGGAAAGGATGGAAAAGGTTGAGGGGTCGTCTCAGCGTATCGCAGACATCACCGCCGTGATCGATGGGATTGCCTTCCAAACGAACATACTAGCGCTGAACGCGGCCGTGGAGGCTGCTAGGGCTGGTGACCAAGGTCGGGGGTTTGCAGTAGTTGCAAGCGAGGTCCGGACGCTGGCCCAGCGCAGCGCTGAGGCAGCGAAGGAGATCAAGCAACTCATTGATCGCTCGGTCCAGGATGTGGTCGACAGCTCGAACGAGGTCCGGCAGACGGGGGCCACCATCCATCAGGTCGTTGAGAGCGTCCAGCGCGTACGCGACATGATCACGGAGATATCCGCAGCCTCCCAAGAACAGACTGCGGGCATTGAACAGGTTAACCAGGCGGTGATGCAGATGGACGAGGTGACACAGCAGAATGCTGCATTGGTGGAAGAGGCCTCAGCAGCAGCCGGTGCCGTCGAAGACCAGGCCGATGGGCTTGCTCAGGCAGTCGCATTCTTTAAGGTAAATACTGAGTTCCGCCTCCGTTTGGTTCACGCCAGTTGAGTCCGATCCCGCCGGATAGCAATCTGTCCGGCGGGTCCTAACCCCGGAGTCAGGAATGCGCAAGTCATCCGCTAAGCGGCGATCTTTGCGATGGGCACTTCTCCGTTCAGCGCCTTTTCTTCTGGGGATAGCCGTGGTCGCGAGCACTCTGGCGGCGGCCCAGTTGGCAGTCACGCAGCGGGCTAAAGTTGAACTTGCCGACTATACGGTCGTTCTCTTGGAACACGCTCAAGATGTTGCCCGTGCCGGCGTTGATGGGTTGAACAAGGCGCTGTTGATAGATGCCGCGCCCTGTGGAGATGAGGACTTGGCCGAGCTGCGTCTCATAGCGTTTCACTCCCGCTACATCAAGGATGTTGGGAGATTGAGCAACGGGCAATTGATATGTACAGCAATATGGGGGCGCCTTCCTACGCCTGTAAAGCTTGTCGCTCCGAATCGCCTCGTTCGAGGCTATTCGCTCTGGCGGAGCGTGGCCGCCCCTGGCGATGGGCGCATCAAGGTGGACCTCGCGTCGTACGGAAACGCCATTGTGACCACGGCTCCAACAGCGTTTGAGCGAATGGCAGTGCCCATGGATGGGGGCGGAGCGTTGGTGGTCACGCGAGACGGCAGACACCGGTTTCAATCCTTTGGCGCAGTGCAGGAAATGTCGCTGGGTACGAACGGGGCGTTGACTCCATCTGCCGGGCACGTCGCTACACGCGCCTGCAGCAGTGAGTTCGATATCTGCGTCGTTGCCCAAACCGCATCCGGCAGCCTATGGAACGAACCTTCTTGGACAGTTACGTCCATCCTTGCGCTGGCTCTGGCTGGAGGAGCAGGGTCAGGGGCTCTACTGAAGGTCTTCCAAGGGCGGCGGGAAGCTCTGGACCTAATGCTGACTCGCGCAATTAGGCACGGAGACATCGACTTGGTCTACCAACCACTGCGACGCTTGTCTGACCGTCAGATGATCGGTGTCGAGGTCTTGGCTCGTTGGCGGACACTGACTGGATCCGATGTTTCGCCCGACACCTTCGTACCCATGGCGGAACACCTGAAACTCGGCACTGAGCTGGCGAAGGTGGTGGTCGCGAAAAGCCTAGATGAGATTGGATGGCGCCTACGATGTGGGGACGGCTTCTACGCAAGCATCAACCTGTCTGCCCAGGACATTCTGAGCATCGGACTAAGACAGTTTCTGCTTGCGCAGACAAAGATTTATGGAGTTTCGGCATCCGCCATAGTCCTAGAGCTGACAGAGCGATCCACTGCCTCTCAGCAGCTGCTGATAGAGGCGCTGCGCGAGCTGGAGCAGGCGGGCTTCAGGGTGTACCTGGACGATTTTGGAACTGGCTACTCGAACTTCGCCTATCTGGCTGACCTTCCTCTCGCAGGGCTGAAGATGGACCGCCGGCTCACCAGAGCTGCAGGCACTCATTCTCCGGCGAGCCATGCCGTTGAAGCCATCTGCGCAATGGCTAAGGCGCTGAAGCTGCCGCTTGTAGCCGAAGGCGTTGAAACCGAGCAGCAGGCGATTGCAATGTGCCGGCTCGTTCCCGACGCCGTTGGTCAAGGCTGGCTCTTAGGAAAGCCATGCAAGGCCGGCGCATTGCCCGCAGGTGAGAAGTTTGAAGGGCGACATCTGTGAAAGTTGGGCCCAGGACAACACAGAGCGGCGCTCCTCAGAAGGCCAGCGCGCAATGGAAAGGAAAGAGTAACGAAGTGACAATGTCCGATCGACGCCAGCCCTACAAAGGCCAACCGAAGCCTCTCTATCATGCGCTCGCGCAGTCAATCACCATTGACATTGAGCGCGGGGCTCATCCAGTGGGGAGTACTTTGCCGTCCGAGAAGAATCTCATGTCAGTTCACGGCGTGAGCCGCCAAACCGTGCGCCGGGCGTTGGCATTGCTCAGGTTCCAAGGCTTGATCGCGTCTCGCCCAGGGGTTGGCTCGATGGTGCTTCCGGCGCCACAGGAGGTGGAGGCATTTCCCCCGATCATTTCTGTAGATGGCCTTCGCGAGCTTCTCCGAAGGACAGAGCTTCACCACGTATCTTTGGGCTTGATCACCGTCAATGAGCGCCTCTCGGACGTTCTGGAGTGCCGGCGTGGTATCCAGTTGTCTGAGGCTTGTTTTCTAAGAAGGCGGTCAGCTGCTTCACTGCCGGCGGGCGTTGTGCGAGTTTACCTCCATCCGGAGTATGCGGCGGCCCAGATCACCTCGCGGATAGCACGTGGGCCGATCTATCAGAATCTGGAGCGGATGTACGGCATAGCCGTGACGGAAGTTCGGCAGGACATGACGGCTACGGTTCTCGACAAGGAGACCGCCGATCTGCTTCAAGTGGCGCCAGGTGATCCCGCACTTCAAGTTGTTCGCTTCTACTACTCCACAGCCGGCAACCCTGTCGAAGTGGCTGTCAGTCACTACCCAAGCTCACGCTTTCGACAGAGTATTAGGTATCCGCTGCCCCCGGCAAGTTGGCAGGCAGGGTGAATCAAGTGTGGCGTTACGCTGCGGCCGCGGGGCGCGAGAGCGGCTCGGCCTGGAGGTCCATCCTAAGCCGCTGTCGCGATCCATGACTACTTCGTCTGATGTCGATGAGCCGGCTCAAATCCTTCTCTCGCTGGCATCTGTCCGCGGATCCTCACGAGGGCGCGGTGGTGCCTGCAAGTACTGCTCTTTTCGGTCTGACGGCAGGGCAATTTGCGGCTTCATCCATAAGTGGATGGCGCTGCTTCGAGCAACCCGCAAAGGTGGGGGAAAATTCTCCATGCGACGTCTGGAGCACTCCCTGCATGTGCGGACATGCGGCGCAGGCTGACCGTCGTCATCGGCCAGTTGGCGACGCCCCGGCGTGGTGATAAGAAGGGCTCGCCGCCTCGACGGCTCCTGGACAAACATCAATAGTTGATCAATGACTCTTTCGAACTCTGTGTACTCGGTGTCGTCTCCTTACAGCGTGAGAAGAGTGCTGTTGGTTGAGGGTGACATTGAAAGCGCCGGCATACTTGAGGCTCAACTTCGAAAGGAGGGGTTCCTCGTAGCGGTTGCTGATGACGGAGAGCATGCCTTGGAGTTGTTCGCCCATTGGCACCCTCACATAGTGCTTCTAGAGACGATGTCTTCCAGGATGGCTGGTACCGATGTGCTCGCTATGATCCGCGGAAGGGCGAGCACACCTGTGATCATGATTTCTGCGATCGACGATGAGCGGGATAGGCTCGGTGCGCTGCATTGCGGCGCAGATGATTACATCGTCAAGCCATACAGTCCGCGGGAACTCGTCGCTCGTGTTCATGTGGTGTTGCGTCGCGTTTCGCTTGGATGGGGAATGGATAGCATCCTCCGGCAGGGAAGGCTGATTGCAGATGGAGTGGCGATGAGGGCACTGGTTGAATCAGAGGCGTCTGGACCGCCGGCTGTCGTCGACTTGACCCTGACCGAGTTCAACATCGTTTATGCGCTACTGCGGTCCCCTTCCAGAGCATTCACGCGTGGAGAGCTGCTCCAAGGCGTCGCTGCCGATGATTCGTCCAGTCGGGTTGTCGACACGCATGTCCACAATATCAGGAGGAAGCTCAAGCATCATGGCATCACCGGAGTGCTGGTGGCGGTTAGAGGTGTGGGATACCGCTTCAAATGACGGCCGAACAGTCGCATGGCTAGTAGAGACTCTTGTAGATATGAGTTCGCCTCTGACCGAGTGGGCCGGTCGTTGGCCTAAGCAATGCATGATGCTCAGCATGTTGCGCCAATGTCGCTCGGCCAGGCGGTGGGTTAGCCTGAGTGAAGAAGGTCCAGCGAAGACTTTGAAGCTGCTGTGCTAGAGGTGGATTCGCAATGACGCGAATCCACGGAATTTCGATTTCTGGCGAGGGCCACAAGATGGTGGTTGGTAAGCGTTACAGCGTGAAGTCACGTGGAATCATGACGTGCGGACTCATTTGATCAAGAAGTCGCTCGGCGACTTCCCGTTCTGAACCAAAGCAGCGAGCCACTTCGGTTGGCGCCCACGGCCGGACCAAGTCTCACCAGGGTTGGCCGGATTGCGGTACTTAGGGGCGACCTTGCTGCCGGCCGTCTTCTTCGGATTCCGGACTACTCGCTTGCCGGCCTTTTCCGTGGATGGACTTGAAAGCGCCCCATAGAGCTCCTCAATCGTGTAACCGTGGTCTTTAACATACTTGTTGATCTTGGCTCGCATGGCGGCAGCCTTGGGGCGAGTCAGTACTCTGGTTTGCTGTTTCTCTGCTTGAGCGATCAGCGTCTTGAGTTCTTTTGCCGAGAGGTGGCTGACATCGATTGTCATCTGTTCTATCCGAGGTGCAGAAGGGATAGCGTAGTTCGAAATCCGCCTCGATGCGAATGACGACAGCCTATGGCAACGGCACCGCGTCATTCCGCAGCGGCTTGGCCATTGGCAATAGCTTACGGGTAGAACTTTCCCGGGTCGCTCAGCTGTTTCGCGAACTGCCCCCTCTGGTAGGGCGGCAGCTCCACCGGCGGCGCGTAGCGGCTCAGAAGGTCGATTTGCTTCCTTCGGGCGAGTTCCGGCTTCTTATGGAAGTAGGCCTCATGCAGCACCGGCACTCTCTTGCTGATGCTGTGGCCCGTCAGCAAGGCAATGTCCTCGTCGGGAATTCCCTTGTGATGGAGCTCCGTGGCGATGGTGTGCCGAAAGGCGTGCAGCCCAATCCCCTTCCCGAAACCCAAGCTCTTCAGGTAGGTGCTGAACTGGTTGAGCGCCGCTTGGCTGTGGCGCTGGTTCGACTCACCCGTTTTGCGGTTCACGCCGGCGGTCAGGTGGGGGAACAATCGAGGATGGCCACACGCGCGGATATCCTCCACGAAGTCCAGAAAGCCCGCATCAAGCACTTGGGGAGGGATGGGGAGGGTTCGAATGGCAGACTTTCCTTTCAGGCGCTGACGGCTTCGGTTGCGGGTCTTGTGCGCCAAGTCGGGATCGACGGTCTTCTGGATCCGTATGCACCAGACGCCAGCCTCTTGCACTACGTCCGCTAGTTTCAGCTGAGCGATTTCGTTGATGCGCGCCCCTGTGCACAGGCCAAGGATTGGAAGCCACCAGCGGTGGGGGTACTTGCTAGCCCATGGGACATATGTCTCCAGGTCGAAGATGCGCTTGAGTTCTGCATCGTCAAAAAGGCGCTCGGGCTTGTTCGGATCCACGACCAAGTCTTTCTTGATTTCGTCGAAGGCGACCATCGGCGAGGCACCAATGGCCTTGGATTTCTCTAGCTTTTTGAAGAAGGTCGATAGGAAGCGCCGGTGTTTCTCGAGCGTGGCGGGGGCGGGCGGAGCAACGTTGAGTTGCTTTCCACGCGCGACCGCCTGGTCGTAGGTAAACCTTCGGTACTCGGGGTCGGACAGCAGACGGTCTGGGGCCCAGCGAATGAGGTCCCACAGCTTGTAGATGTGAGCGTGGTCGATGCGGGTGACTGGTATGTCCCCGCAGGTCATTAGAAGCAGCCGTAGGGTGCGAGAGGTCGCCTCGACGGTCTCTCTGGCCAGGCAGCTGTAGTCGCCGCGATTGCGGATGTAGTCGTCAATTTCTACGGAGAGCGAGCGCCCGGGTGTGCCCGCCGGCAGCGGCTCGGGATACCGGGTGCCGTTCTTCGTTGAGCGTGCGCGGCGGGTGCGCTCATAGGCGGCATTGAGAATCTCTTGGGCCTGGATCGCGGCCTCTCGGCTGGTGACGACCAGCTTTCCGATCCGAAACCTGCCGATGCGGATGTCGGACATCTCCAGCGAGCCGTTGGGGTCGTCCAGGTAGATTTGGAGGGGGCTTGGTGGGGGAGTCAACGGCATTGCGGGCTTCCATCGTTTCGATGGAGGTACAGATAAACCAGCTTCAGCAATCGTCAATGGAAATGGGTCGTTCGCGTACCGACCGTAGGCATCTATTGTGAGCGCCCATTACTGCTTCTTCAGGAAAAGAAAATTACGCAGGAACTGGATGAATTTAATGTATTAAAATCAAAGACTTGACTGGATAAAAATTATGTCGAATCGCAGTCATTACGGTACTGTTTAATTTCTACAAGCTAACAACTCCCTCTGAGATGCTAGTTTAGTTCTGTACGGCTGCTAAACGGTGCGGCCAGTTGATGGCTGAGAGATCACTTGGGAGGTGGAGCTGTGGCGCAACGACTCGGTCCATTGTTAGTGATCGCGATCCTCTTCGCGCCGCTGGGAGTCAGCGGTGGGACGCCCACTGACCCCGAGCTGCGCGGTGAGCTCCTGCGGATGAAGAATGCCGATCAGGCGGTGCGGGACCTCCCGCTGACCACCGAGGGCGAGGAGAGGGTGCTCAGTGCCGTCGATGCGGTGCACACCGCTCGGCTGAAGGCGATCGTTGCGGCCCATGGCTGGCCGACCGTGGCGCAGGTGGGCCAGGACGGGGCGGACGCGGCTTGGTTGCTTGCCCAGCATGCCGACAAGGACCCGGCGTTCCAGCGCTCTGTTGCGGAAGCCATGGAGCCCTTGGTAGCCACGGGGCGGGTCAGAGCGTTCAGTTACGTCTATCTGTGATGCATACACGATCCTGGGCGGCACCATTGGATGTTGGCTCCACGATGCGCGAGTGGCATACCTGACAATGCTGCCAGTTCCATCGCCCGCATGATCTCTTATCGGTTCCGATAGCGGCCAGATAGAACTAATGGGCAAGTTGACCCGTGTTTGTGGTCTGATAGCCTAGAGTCGCAATGCGTGCTTGAACAAGGAACTCATTTTTGGAGGGCGTGATATGAAAGAAAGTGATCAGGATTGGCTGGCGCGGGTTGCTGAAGTGCGGGAACGACTACGTGATGGAACGGAGCCTGTGATCCTATTGGAAGAGTATGAAGAGCTCCGGGCTGCGAGGAAGAAGAAGCGAGAGCTGGGAAGGCAGATTGGTGCCCCCCCGAAGCCCCTCTATTAGGTGGCCTAAATCCTTCTGGCTTTAACTGAATGATTCATGATTTCGCCTATGGAGTGGGTGTGAAAATTTATCAGGTCAGGATTACTGCGAGTGCCCAGGGGCAGCTGGATGCATGGGAGTTTGAGCATTCCCAAAAATTTGATTGGTCCGCAGCTGACGCTTACATCGATGATTTCGTCGAGGATGCTCGCACGCTATCGGACAACCCCCTGCGTGGGACGCTTGTGACGGTTGGGGGAAATGTTTTTCGACAAATTACTGGTTCGAGGACTCTGTGCCGCATCTCATATGATGTGGATGAAGATTGTGCGTATGTGGATGTTCTTGATTTTCGCCGTGCCAGTAAGTAGAAAGTATCAGTCAGTTTGAGGGTCTATTGCTGGAGTGATCTTAAGGCTGGCATTTGTCTCGTACGGATCGCCGTAGTTCCAGTCCCGGCATGTACGGATTGGTCTGATTCCTGCTTGCCCACCATTCGGTGCGAATCCATCCTTCCAGTGTTCCCTGACAGAAGCAGCGACCCCCTTAATGACCTCGAGGCAGAATGCCGCGTCAAATTGGGTCTGAGATTCAATAGCATGCACAATTCTCCAGCGCTATGGAACGCAGGGGCGTTGTGCAGACCCGGGGCGTTGGGAACCGCGCGCGGTTGAAGCCCCTGGGACGCTTGACGAGCGTCGCGCTCGAATGGGCCTGGCGCCCATGGCGGAGTATCAAGCGATGGTCTCCAGGCATTGCGAGCAGTTTGGGCGTTAAGATCGGATCAGCAGCTGCGGCGCTGCACGGGAACAGGCTGGGGTGAGGCCGGTTCTCCGGCATGGGGAGTTGAGAGCCCCGAGCAGTTCCGGTGCCCCGTCGCGGTGTTGCAGGGCGTGCGGGTCGGCAACTACGTAGCGAGGGAGATGCATGGGGGCTTTCGTGGGTCGCGCGAAGAGGTGGCTTGGGACGGCGCTCGCACTTGGCGCTTTCAGCCTGCCCGTGGGGGCGAGCAACCCGGAAGCGGCGTCGCACGCCTCGGCTGCAGCTCCGCAAGCGGTGGACATCCCCTTCGAGCGCTTCACGCTGCCCAATGGGCTGCGTGTCATTGTGCACACCGACCGGAAGGCGCCCATCGTGGCGGTCCACCTGTGGTATCAGGTGGGCTCCGGAGATGAGCCTGCCGGCCGCACCGGTTTTGCGCACCTCTTCGAGCATTTGATGTTCCGCGGCACCGAGCATTACCGCGACGCCTACTACGGGCCGCTGCAACGCGTCGGCGCCACCGACGTCAATGCCACGGTTACGCCGGAGCGCACCAACTACATGCAGGTGGTTCCATCCACGGCGCTGGACCTGGCGCTCTGGATGGAGTCCGATCGCATGGGTCATCTGCTGGGTGCCATCGATCAGAAGGCGCTGGATACCGAACGGGGCATTGTCGAGAACGAGAAGCTGCAGCGGCGTGGCGTGCCTTACGGACTCGTATGGGAGCAGCTCTCCCGGTCAAGCTACCCGCCGGGGCACCCGTACCATCATTCGACCTTCGGATCCGCACGCGATCTGCAGGCGGCCACGCTTGCCGACGTCCAGGATTGGTTCCGGACCTGGTACGGCCCAAACAACGCGGTGCTGGTGCTGTCAGGCGATGTTGGCGTTGAAGAGGCCAGGAAGAAGGTTGAGTCCTACTTCGGGCACATCCCATCTGCGCCCGACGTAGCCAGGTCTTCCGTGGACGTCGCCAACCGGGCTTCCACCACCCGGGAAACCTTGTCCGATCAGGTCCCTCAAGCGCGTGTTCACCGGACATGGAACATCGCAGCTCGTGGGACGCCGGACTTTGATCAGCTGCGGGTGTTGGCTTACATCCTGGGAGGAGGCAATGCCTCCCGGCTGGGCAAGCGCCTGGTGCACTCCGATCAACTTGCCACTGACGTGACGGCAGAGGCAGGGGGGCAGCTCGGATCTCGACTCATGATCGTCGCCAACGTGCGCGATGGTGTCGACCCGTCGGCCGTGGAAACCGCCATCGAGGTGGAGCTTCAGCGTCTGCTGAAGGATGGTCCCACCCTCGATGAGGTGCAACGTGCGCGGGCCGCGATGCGGGCCGAGTTCGTGAAGAGCATCGAGCGTAACGGTGGGATGGACGGCAAGGCAGAAGTGCTCGCCGCCTGTGAGGCATTTGAAGGCGATGCAGGCTGTTACCGGAGGTCCGCCGACGTGGTGGCATCGGCCACGCCCGACCAGCTGGTCCGCGTCGCTCGCCGCTGGCTGGGGCAGGGGGATCACATCCTGACGGTCATTCCGGGCGCCCGCGCTGCGTTCGCTGAGGAGGCCGAGCCGGCTGACGCGGTGTCCCACGCGCAAAGCCCAGGCAAAACCCATCGCGCTGCGGCACCGGGCGTGGATCGCAGCGCAGGGCCACCGTTTCCTGAAAGCTATCCGGAGTTGAGATTCCCTGCGATCGAGCGGGCGGCGCTGTCGAACGGCACCCACGTGATCCTGGCTCGACGGGAGGACGTCCCGCTTGTTCGCATGTCGTATCAATTCCCGGTGGATCCCGCGGCAACTGCGGGTCTGGCAGACATGGCGTTCAGCATGCTGGCGGAGGGGGCAGGGGATTACGATGCCTTGACGTTCGCGGCGCGCGCTGAATCGCTGGGGGCGGAGCTGGGTTCAAGTGTCGACGTGGGCAGCGGCGCGGTGACCCTGGTCGGTCTCAGAGACACGCTTGACGATTCGGTTGCGCTGTACGCGGACATGCTGCGCCGACCGCGCTTTGAGCCGGCAGCGATGGATCGCATGCGTGCCGCCAAGGTGGGGGCGCTTCGGGAGGAGGCGGCTAACCCACAGCGCTTGGCCACGAGCCTGTTTCCTGCGCTGCTGTACGGGCTCGATCATCCGTACGCCCAGGCCTTCAATGCACCGGGCACAGTGGCCTCCGTTGAGGCTTTGCGCCGCGATGACCTGGTGGAGTTCCACCGTGCCTGGATCCGGCCGGAGCGGGGCACGCTTGTCGTGGTCGGGGATACGACGCTCCACGAACTGATCCCGGTCCTTGAGAGGCATCTGGGCGACTGGCGCGGGTCGGGTGGGATCCCTGAGGTGCGCATCGACGACCGCCTGCCCGCGCAGGCGAGGCCACGGGTGTATCTGGTCGACAGCCCTGGCGCCCTGCAGGCTACCCTGGTGGCCGGGCAACTGGTCGCGCCGAGTTCAGACCCCCGGACGTTGGCCTTCGAGGTCGCCAATTCCGTCCTGGGAGGATCGCCAAGCGCGCGCCTCAACATGAATCTGCGAGAGGCCAAGGGCTGGTCCTACGGCGTGATCTCCAGTGCTGCCAATGCCCCGATAGCGCGACCCTGGCGAGTGGTGGCGCCGGTGCAGTCCGACCGCGTGGCGGAGGCCATGGCGGAGATTCACCGCGAGATTGCGGAGTACGCGTCCGGACCGGCGCCTGCCAGGCAGGACGAGGTTGCACGCTTCCGGGACAGCCAGGTGCGGCGTCTGGCGGGTGGTTTCGAGACGCGGGAGGCCGTCGCGTCGGAGATCGCAGACATCGTGCGGTTCGACCGGCCAGAGGATTGGACCACACAGCGCAGCAGCGCCCTCCGACAACTCGATCTCAACGAGGTCCGGGCCGCTGCCGCCGCGCTGGACGCCAGCAAGTTGACTTGGGTCGTGGTGGGTGACTTGTCCCGTGTCGAGGCACCCGTGCGTGCCATGGGGCTGGGCGAGGTGATCGTGATTGATTCGCAAGGCGCGCCGCTGCAACCCGGGAAAGCCCGGTCGGGCGGGAGTGGAGTGAACTAGGCTCGGCAATCGGGTCTAGATTGCTTTCAAGGACCTCAGGTAAGAAGATTTGTGTGCAATGCGTCTTAGGCGTTCCGGCAGGCGAATGGGCAGCTCTGAGGAATCAGTGGCATAGGACGCCCGGCCGGGGTGGTAGCACCACAGTTGAATTGTTTGTCCAAGGGAGGGGTATGAACAATTACTCGGTCTACTTGCTGCGTGAGGACATCAAGACGGACTACGACGCGATCGCCGTCCAAGTTGCTGGCATTCCCGTAGTCGATGGTGCGTCGCATTACGGGACACTGTTCGTGAAGCCGACGGCACCACGGGAGCCGAAGTGGTCTCCCTTGTTTACGCCCTTTGTGGATAAGAAAAAGCTTGGAAATGTCCAGTCCTCCGCAGCCGTCCTCATCGTTCCTGTGGACAAGCGCCTTTTCGCCGTTACGTTTGGCCAAGGAAGGCATCTACTAAAGCCCGAGGCTTTTGAGGAGCGGTTTGGGCTGCTCGTAACACTGAACTCCGTGCGGCAGGATGCTCTACGTAGTGTGGATAAGCGCGCCTTCGTGGATGACCAGAACAGCCGTGTGCAAACCAGTCAGGCATCTGCTGCCTTGGAATTCGGCATCGATATCGAGCGCGACCTTATTCGGGGCATCGTTGGCTATCCCGATGCGCCTGAGATGGGGCGCCGGTTGTCCGGATCGGATGCCCTCAACTTCACCAGCAAAGCGGATATACCGGAGCTGAGAAGGCAGCTGCGCCGCTATCTTCGGGCCTACTCTTCCACCGATTACAAGGAGAAGTTTCCTTGGGTTGATCAGGTTCGCCAGCTAAGGCCCAAGGGTCAACGTGCAGTCGAGCTAGATGCCCTGATGGTGGAGAAGCTAAAGATCGCCTGGAAGCAAGGTGGGCGGGTAGAGGGTTGTTGGCTTGCTATTCCGGATGTGGTGGACTGGGCCCGCATCGCAGGCTTCAAGTTCACCCGCAAGAAGAACGAAGGCATGTCTTCGGATCTCCACCTGCCTGGCCTCGTACAAGCATATCCGGATGCAGAGCCGAACATTGAGTTCTTGCGATCCCGGCAGGCATTCGCAGTGGATGAGGAGCAGTGGACCGTAGAGGACTGGCAAGTCTACCGCTGCATCCACTGTGAGCTGGAGGATGGTGGGAAATCTTACGTGCTCTCCGCAGGGAACTGGTTTGAGGTCCATGATGATTTTGCCGCAAGCATCGAAGAATTCTATGCGAACATCGCCAAGTTCCCTTTAGAGCTACCGATCTACAACCACGACGATGAGGCGGCTTACAACCAGGCCCTTGTGGACGAGAGCAATGGGGCGTGGTGTTTGATGGATCGCAAGCTTCTCAACGTGGGCGGTGTGCACGACAAAGTTGAGTTCTGCGATGTCTATGGGGCTAAGACTCTCTTGCACATAAAGCACTACGGCAGTTCCAGCGTGCTCGGTCACCTGTTCAATCAGGGATTGGTGTCAGCCGAGCTGCTTAAGTCAGACAAGAGCTTCGTGCAACTCGCCAACGAGAAGATCGATCCGGCTCATGCGCTTGATCTTCCCGTTGACGTCCCGCGTGATGTCAAGGATTACAAGGTGGTGTTCGGTGTGATAAGCCAGTCTGAAGCGCCAGGACTACATCTGCCATTTTTCGCCAAGGTTGTGCTCAAGTCTGTATGCGCGCGCATCCTCGAGCGTGGCTTTGGAGAGGTCATGCTTGCCAAGATCTCTGTCGATCAAGACAAAGTTAAGGTGAAGAAACTGCCGCCAGGTAAGAAGCCAGCGAAGCGCGGGCAAAGGATGGCACGGGGCGGCCACTGAGTCGTTTCAGCTGACAGTGTTGTCCTGTTCGGGTCTATTCGGAGTGCATTGTTGGAGGAGTGAGTATGACCAAGGGAAATCAAGCTGTGCGGAAGTCTGCCATCCCACCTGAAACGGATCTGGAGGGCCATCAATGGCCCAATGAAGTTCGTTTCACCCCGTATTGGGGTGACCTCTACTGGGGCGGGACGGAGGGGCGGCGGGTGCTCTTGCTTGGCGAGTCGCACTATCGGAGGGAGGGGACGAGCGATTCGCTAGAAGTGACCCGTCCTTTCACTCAAGACCATTTCCGAGAGATGGCCTTGCCGGTCCGGAACGGCCGTGACGGACCCTTCTTCAAGGCGCTCGATCTGATCCTCACCGGGCGGCAGGACTACCAACTCCAAGACGCCGCCGCGGCTTGGAGACGCGTGGCATTCCTGAACCTATCGCAGGCGTTCGCAGGTTCCCAAGCAAATCACCGGCCGCGAAATCAGGCGCTGCGCGACGGCGGGGACGTATTGGTTCGAGACATTCTGCCGGTGCTTCGGCCGGATGTGGTGCTGGTGCTCGGTCGCACAGCTTGGCGGTTCTTTAGTCATGGTGAACCGCGACCGGGCTTGGAGCCCTTCATCGCCCAGCAGGTGAATCGAGGGGCTGGCAAGCGACGCTACATTGAATCTCGGGAAGTCTGGTCGCTGGACTACACGGGAGGGTCCGCCCTGATGACGTGGGTCTACCATCCATCGTGGAACGTAGACACATGGCAGGATCGGGCGGGAGCGCTCCGGCACCTCATCTCATTTGCGAAACAGTGCTGATACTGTCAAGCCTCCCTGGGCAGAATGGAGGGAGGGCGGGCAACGGCAATGTCGAACGAATTAGTTTATATCGTTAGGGTATATTGACAGTCGTGGCGCGATGTTGCAGCTTTGTATGGCCGTTCCCTCTCAATGAAGGAGTCAAGTTATGTCGATTAAGCCTGGCCCGAAGCCGATAGCTCCCTCCACCGGGCAGCCGGATAAGCGTCGGCGGGATAACAAGGATACCCCCGGGAATACCCCTGGCTTGAAGCCTCACAAGCATAAGCCCGGCAAGTGACTTAAAGCGGATTGGTTGTCGGCGGCAGGGATCAAAAGAGCAGAAGTGCGACACTGGCCGACACCACTATGGCGCCGGCCTTCGTAGCTGTTGCCTGTTGTTGAAGTAATCGGTTTGGATATGCGCGGAAGCAATTGGCACTCTTGTCGTGTGGCGGCAAGCGGAGGGGCGATGTCTTCACCTGCCCTGAGAGTGCACAGCCGAGTGTTATGGTGAGGATGAAATCGCCGAAGTCCTGACAAAAGACTGCTGGTTTCTAGTTGGAATGCTCGGCGTATTGGATAGCCAAGACGATCCTGGAGTTCCAGACACCAGGGCGGCGTGCCCTGGAGTGTGGGGCATTCTGTTGGAAAGTGAAGAGCGGCATACTGCGCGCTCAGCTAACGCTCAACCCCATTGGCGGAAAAGAGGTCTTGCCGACGGGGTTGAGCAGCCTGCGTAAACGACTACTTACATCCTGCGCAGACCAGATGGCGCCATAGGCTTGAGTCCTTCAACCCACCTGTCGAAAATGAGCGCAGCAAGAACTTTATGGTTAAGCCTCTCGGATTCGCTGGGGGCGCGAACCTTGACGCTGATGTCTAGGTTGGCGCTGAGTTGCTGTTCCAGCTCAGGCAGCCGTGACGCATGCTTGCTGAGCTGCTTTTGATGAGTAGCGAGCAACACTGCTATATCAAGGTATAGCTGTTGCAGATAGATCAATCGGTCTTGCGTCGCTGCTGCCTTAATGGCGGACTTCGGCGTGGTCGCCTCGCCCCAGAAGAGGCCGCCGCCATTGATGACTTTGCTGATGTGGTCAATGAGCCATCCGCCTCCAGCGACTGCGCCCGTCGCCAGAAGGCCTCCGACAACGTCGATTATAGCTTTCTCCAGAACTTTCTTTGCCCAGGCTTTCCGTGTCTGAGCTGCATTGGCCGGGGACCCGCTGCCGGTTGCTTCGGTTGGCTTCTTAGTCTGCTTCTTCGCGGAGGTCTTGTTACTCGAAGATCTATTTTGGCCTTCTTCCGTCATTTTGCTCGTCCTTTTAATGGAAACTCTATATCGGTGGGTGGGGTTCAATAAATAATATACGAAGCAAGGCGCGATAGCCGATGCCGGCCATCTTCAGTAATCCGGTTAATTTGAATGAGACAACGAGGCTATAGCCTCATTCTGAGATGGCATCAGCCCTGGACTGGTCACAACGTGGTGGACTACCCGAACGCGCGCGCGAGCCAATCGGTAGCCCCTTCCAAGTCTAGCTTCATTGACGCGTAGGAGCGTCTCAAAAGGCGTGGAGGGAGGAGGCCGTCCCACTTCTGCGTGACCAGGTTGTTCGCAGAGTGAAGAAGCGCCTCTGGCGATGGCAATGGCATCTTTGCAACCCGCCCGAGCACCTTGATCACATCATCGAGACTCCTTGCTCCCATGGAAATTTCCACGCCCAGCCTACCTGCCTGAGAAGTGAATCCCTGAGCGTTCAAAAGGCAGGCGATGGCTTCATTTGCGGAGTCTCCCAGCCACGTCAGCAGCAAGGCGTCGCTGCCCTGGTCGAGAAGAATCTTCCCGTCGAGCCCCAATTGACGGTAGGCGTTCTGCGCCTCCTGCAGGAAGCGAGCGGCAGTTGGGTCCAGGAAGTCTGGTTTGATCTCTTGCTGATACAGCCCGCGCATCTTCTGGCGAACCTGCGTGTGGACCTGACCGCCCGTTCCATTGAAAAGAGGCGGGGTCCCGCCCTTCGCAGCGGTCACGTAGATCGTCTTTTGGGCTTCGTCGATCTGCTCTACTAGCCAAGTGCGACCGCCAAATAGAATTCGTTGGCCGACGGTCACCAGTTGGGATACGGGGAGCGTGCCCAGTGCCTTGCCGGCGGCCACGATCCGGAACTCTTCGTCGACGCTGAAAGCGGCGTAGAAGGTGTAGTGGTTGACCAACTTGTCGCCGACCGGGCCGTGGAGCAGCAAGCCGGAGCCGTCTTGAATCAGGACCTGTTCTTGGCCAAGGTGGCGAAGCAACTCTGCGAACGCGTCTTGGGACAGCCCGTGGAACGGTCCCTGATCTGCGCAGAGCAGCTGATAGGCTTGGGCTGCCTTGAGTCCGCCGTACTGGGCAATGGAGGAGAGCAACTGCTGAACCAGCGTCGATAGGTGTAGCCCGTTGACCGAAGGCGGTTCAAACCACCTCTCCAGCAGTAGCAGTACGCAAGCAGTGGACTGAACTGTGTCCAGTCGAAGCCTTGTTTTCAACGTCGACTCAGCATCGATTGCATCCTCGATAACGTAGCCTCGCAACACCGCTGGCTCTCCAGGGCGGCGTCCGGAGCGACCAAGGCGCTGGCGAAGGCTGGCCACGGAAGGTGGTGGGCCAATTTGCGCGATGCTTTTCACCGCTCCGATATCGATGCCTAGTTCCAGGGTGTTCGTGCAAATTGCGCTTGCTGGACGACCCCTTTGCTTCAGAGCCGCTTCCGTGTCCGTGCGTATCTCTTTGGACAGACTCCCATGGTGTGGCCAGAACTCTCTCGGCCGGCCGTCCCGTTCGCTCAGCAGGTTGAGGAGGTGGGTGTAGCGTTCAACCTCCCTTCGGCTATTGGGGAAGATCAGGTTGTTCGTCCCTGAAAGGACCCGGTAGAGGTGCTCGGCCAGTGCAGCGGGAGCCGCCGGATTCTCGTCGGACCCGGCGTCAGGTGCGGGTTGTTCGTAGCCCTTGATGATCAGTTGGAGATCATTTCCGGTTGATGAGGCGTTGACCAGCGCGGGGGCAGCCCCAACACCCGGGCGTAGGAAAGCCCCAGCGCTCGAAAAGTCACCCAAGGTTGCCGACAGGCCCAGGCGGGGAGTCTGCCGCCGTAACAGCACGTCGATCCGGTGCATCAACGATTGGAGCTGCTTCCCGCGCTCGCTTCCAATGAACGCATGGAGTTCGTCCACGACAACGTAGAGGAGCTTGGAGAACGCGGCGCCTACGGAGGTTCCGCGGTTGCAGAGCATCGCCTCCAAGGACTCCGGCGTGATCAGGAGCACGCCACGGGGGTGCTTAAAGAACCGCTGCTTGGTGGAGCCCGATACGTCCCCGTGCCAAGGCCACACGGGGACTTCAAGGTCCTCGCAAAGCCGCTGCAGCCGTTCAAACTGGTCGTTGATGAGCGCCTTTAGAGGGCTGATGTAGACAATCAGGCCCTCCTCGTCGGTGTTCAGAAGGTGCGTGAGCGCAGGAAGAAAAGCGGCCTCGGTTTTTCCCGAGGCGGTGCTGGCGGCGATGATCACGTCCCGGTCGGCGCTCAGGACGAGAGGAATCGCCAATTCCTGGACCTCACGCAGCGCCTCCCATTGTTCGGTCCAGAGGTAGCGCTGGATTCGAGGGTGCAGCGATTGGAAGGCGCTGGAGGCAGTCATCGTTAGAGCCTGAACGACGCCAGCTCGTCGTCCTCTTGCACGACCAATTCGCCGTCGCCCCCGTGGTCAGCTGCCACCTCGACCGATCCGATCAGGTCCTGCCAGTCCACGCCCGGGTTCTGCTCCAAGACGGCCAAGAGGTTGATAAAGGCGGTGATCGTTGTGCGCGGGGTGCGGAAGAAGTTATCGCCGATTCGATTGGCGCAATGGGTCATGAACTGGTGAATGGCTTCATCGGGCAAGAGATACTTGCCCGCGTCGCCGGCAGCGTAGACATGGCGAATCTTGGTGAGCAGGACGTAGAAGTCTTCGGCTGTCAGGCTCGACAGTCGAACGACAGGGCCGCTGAAATCCACCAACCCGTTGGTGGCAAAGGTATTCTGGGCCAGGCGGCTCTGAAGAGCTTCATAGCTGTAGACGCCGCGGCGGGTATCCATCAGGAAATCCGGGGTGCCGCCCAGAACAAAACCAAGGCCAACCGCAGTGCCCTGCAGGGAGTCGTTGAGCATGCGCAGGAGCTGTTCGTAGTTTGCATTCCGAGCCTGGGCGTTGGCCAACTTGTAGAGGTTGACCAGTTCGTCCAGGCACACCAGCAGGCCGCTATAGCCCGCCAGCCGAACAAAGCGGCCCATGAGCTTGAGCTGGTCGTAGACCGATGCGTCGTCCACGATGGTTCGGACGCCCAGCGCTGCACGCGCGTCCGTCCGGGTGGCAAATTCGCCACGCAACCAACGAATGGCATCGGACTTGAGCTGCTCGTTGCCTTGTTCGAAACCTCTCCAATAAGCGGCGATCACGTCGGCAAAGTCATAGCCGTTCACCAGTTCGCTCAGCTGCTCGAGCTTCGCGCGAATGACCTGCTCGGTGGATACGCCTTGCGACTTGGATTCGGCCACTGCGGTCGAAATGAACTTCTCTACCACCCCGGGCAGGGCGCCTCCGTCGGGCTTGGTCCGAGTGGCCAAGTTCCGCATGAGCTCCGCGTAGAGCGACCGGGCCTGCCCCCCTGAAGCATGCAACCGCCTGTCGGGATTCAGATCCGCGCTGGCCACGACGAGCTTCCGCTCCATTGCAATGGCGCGAACGAGGTTCAAGAAAAAGGTCTTGCCTGCGCCGTACTCACCCACTACCAGGCGGAAGGACGAGCCGCCATCGGCGAGCCGATCGATGTCACTGACCAGGGTTTGCACTTCACGGACGCGCCCGACCTGGATCAAATGCTGACCGGCGCGTGGAACGACGCCGGCGCGCAGCGACTGGATCACCGCGTCGCGGTCCCTGGAACGGATTGGGCTGCTCATTGCTCGATCTTCTCAATGAATTCGGGGTTGATCTCCAACGGGTCGTCGCCGTCGGAAAATGGGATGTCGTAAGCGTCGAACGACGCATCGTTGATTTGTTCAAGCGCGCCGTCGAGCATCAGCTCCATGTCTGCCGCGCCATCTTCCAGTTCCGCACGGGTCCAGACGGGGCGCGACAGCATTAGCCTCAGCAACGCGCTGTGTGCCTGATCAAGCCCGAGCAACTGACCAGGACTCTCCTCCTCGGCACTCACCGCTTCCGCCGGCGCAAGATCAGGGGGAGTCGCTTCCTCGTCGGTGAAAATGTTGGCGAGCAACGCGGAGACTTGGGCCGTGTCCCGCTGAAGAGCAGCGATCCGGTCGGGATCGAGTTGGAATGCGCCAGACGCAGCCTTGGGCAATGCGCTGGGGGCTTTGGACGGGCGTGGGGCATGGACGTCGCTGAACACACGAGCGGGATCCACGCCCAGCGCTTTGTAGACGCGCTCCAAGAACCGGACCTCCTCTGGGGAGACCATCCCGTCGACTTGGGCGAGCGTGGCCATGGACCCGGCGATGGCGTCCTTTATGTCCCCGCTGAGCGGATCCAGCTTCTTGCGCAACGTAGGCAAGGAAAGCGGTGCCCTCGCCAAGAGATCAAGGTGCGCGCGCAAACGCCGTCGGTCACCCTCGCTCAGATGCGTCCAGCTTTCGATTTCGCGTGAAAGGTGCTCAAGTTCGTGGGCGCTGAACGTGCCATCAGACTGAGCGACCGTCGAGGCGAGTTGCAGGGTCAACTGGGCCGTTTGATAGGCCTGAGCGTCGGTTCGATGGGTTTGGTCGGGAAGCAGGGGGAAGAGAACGATCGGGTCGTTATCGCCAGGCACCCGCGCGCCTTCGAGCACATTGGGTTCGATGCCGACCTTAGACTGCTCCAGTGCTCGTGCGAGTTCCCGAATTTTGTCCTTGCCCAAGGTGGTTCCGACTGCCCCAAGCCTTCCCAATAGGTCAGTCAGCTTGATCGACAAATTGGCGGCTTGAACATCCGAAGCGACTTCGGCCAATGCTGTCCGCGTGGCCAGCGGCCAAATCTCTGACGGAAGCAGCAAGGTGCCCTCAATGGATTGGCGGGCCTCGGGGTTCTTGCCCACGAGCCGGCTGAAGGCTCCGAGGTCCTCCGAGCACTGAGAAACAAGTTCCTGCAGCGCCTTTAGGGGCGCTCGCAATGCGGTGACATCGGGAATATCACCGAAAGTCTTGGTGCCAGCGTCGGTTCGGTCCAGGGCCGGGTTAAAGGGGCGGCGTGTGAACTTCAGCTTGGTGCGGTTTTTTGGCAGCACCATTCCAGGGCCGAACGTCTCTTGATACCGCAGAGCGAAAAGGCGATCGAACTCTTCCGCGCAACGCGTTGCGGCGGTTCGCAGCGGAATCTCTGGATTGAGTCGCACCCACGCCGTGGCCAGCGCGGGGGGCACGGGGACTCGATCCAAGGAGCATTGCCCCAGGGCCAAGCGGATGTAGAAAGGCAGTTCGTAAGTTCGTTCGAACGCTGGAAGAGGCGCGTTGTAGAGCTGTTCGCCTGCTTCGGTCAGAGCCATCCAGTCGAGCAGGCTGTTGACATGACCGTGGACGTTCGGAAGCACGGCAGCATAAGCAGACGACAAACGGAGGAGCATCGCCTTGATAGCGGGCCAGTCTTGCTTGGAATCCGGATCGTTCACCGAATCCAGCAAGATGCGACGCTCCAATCCAAACAGGAACAATCGAACATACTGGATTGCGCAGCCGGGATCGGTACGGTCCGAAGCGAGCCACTTCAGATAGGCGTGGCGTTCAGCGGGTTCAAAATCTGCGTAGCCTCCCCAGTAGCGCGTCGTGGACCGGTAATCCCCGTATCGCCCAACGGCAAGAACGCCATTGACCAAGCTGGGCTCGTTCTCACGCGTGCCAGGGGTGGCCAGCCGCGGACCTGTGTAGAACAGGCCGCCCCGGATAACGATGCCCGCGATCTCGATCTCGTCCTGGGCGCCGAGCCAGCGGGTCTTGTCCCAGCCCTCGGGGGGGCGGGGTACTGTGAATTGCTTTGCCGGCGTTCCGGCGTCGATGGCCACCCGCCGGAGTTCATCGGGCAGCGGGGGAGGCGGCGTCATTGCACCTGCGTCGCGGGTTCCGTTCGTGTGGGGAGGGTTGGTCTGCTCTGCGGCTCTTGAGTCCGAATGTGCGTGCGCTCGCCCATCTATGGTGCCCGTCAAGGGTTCGCCCGAGGTGGTGTCCGCGTTTGTGGTGGGCTGGATCAAGGGCTCGGCCAGCTCACCTTGCGAAGTCGCGGCCAAGCGCTGGGTCACGGCAAGTTTCGCTGCAGAGAGGTTGCCCGGGCGCGCGCGCTCAATGCGTTCCTCGTGAGGTTGGTAGGGGTAGGGGGTAGAAGGGTTTGCGGAGCCCACGGCCGTCAGCACCCGTGCGGCGGACTCGATGGCAAGGCGCATGCTCACCGCTGCTTTGGCCTCTTCCAAATTGCCAGGACGGGGCGGCGAAAGAGTCTCTGGGGGCGCTCTGCTCGGGGCCTGCGCCGCAGGCAGCGCCGAGCGACCCTCAGAGCCGACCGGGCACGCATCTTCTGACACGGCAGCGCAGACCGATCCCGAGGATGTGCCCGATTCAATACTCGCGGGTCTCGCCGGTTGGGCAGCTTCTGGGCGGGGCTGTCTCTGTGCCGCCTGCCCAGATGGAAGGGCGGATGCCTTGATCAACTCTGCCAAGGTCGGCTCTGGAGCGGGGACCGGCTTGGCGGGAGAGGGTGTCCTTTTCGGGCGCATCGCCTGCCACTTGGCCCAGAGCCAAACGGCAGTGGCCACCGCAAGGACGATACCCAATCCGATCCAGACTTCCTTTGGCACCAATGCTATGACGACCAGGATTGCGACGATCCAGCCGCCTGCGGTTTGCTTCCTTCTCGCCATGTGGCCCCCTGCCTTTGGCGCTTCCTTTGGGGCATTGTAGCTCGCCCACTCCACGTGAGACGCGCATAGCGAGGACGGGGCGGGGCACCGGGATGGCCAGGGTTTCGCCCATTCAGCATTGGCGTCCAGGGCGCTGGGAGTGCATGCCCGAGGCCTTGACGTTGATGGCCGTGCGATTGCGCTGGGATAATCAGTGGGACGGTGAGGGGCGTTTTTCGTTCACCGCAAGCAGGTGCCGCTGCAGGGCTGCGACGATCTCGTTGTCTGGCAGGTTCTGGGCCCCGGCCAGGAAAACGAGTTCGGCCACTTGCCGTCTGCGCTTGGCGTCGTCGCGGCGCTTGATGGCCTTCTCCCTGGCATCCTGCCGCTGATGCGCCAGAAGCTCCCTGGCTCGAAGCTGGGCCAGCCGATGGGTCGCCCTTTGGATCTGATCGCGGTAGTGATTGGTGGATGACATGATCTTCTCCTAGTGAAGTCTCCCTCAGTGAAGCAATGATTTCTCATCCGTCAACCTATTGATGGCGACATCGCATTCACACTTGAAGAAATCCAGAAAATCAGAAAAGGAAGATGCAAAAGCAAGGAGCGAAAAGCGCACTTAGGCATCACAAGTGATGCGTGCGCAAAGGGCTTCGCCCCTTGAACCCCAAGCCGCTTTTCGACTTGCCAACGGCAAATTCAAAGGCATAAAGAGCTCAAAGAACTGGAGCTCTCTGCATGGCGATCTACCACACCCGTGTCAAAACCTTCTCCCGTGCCAAGGGCCATTCGGCCGTTGCCGCCGCTGCATACCGCGCGGGCTTGTCGCTCGTAGATGAGCGCACGGGAGCGCGGCACGACTATTCTCGCAGAGGCGGAGTGGTCGAGAGCCGCTGGGTGGTACCTTTGAAGGCGCCCGACTGGTCGCTCGACGCCTCAAAGCTATGGCAAGCGGCTGAGGCGGCCGAGAGGCGAAAGGACGCGACCGTGGCCCGCGAGTTTGAGATCGCACTTCCGCACGAGCTCAACGGGCCGCAGCGCTCGGCCCTGACGGCGGACATAGCCCGGGCATTGGTTGATCGCTACGGCTTTGCGGTTCAAGCGAGCATCCACTCGCCGGGCAGCAACGATGGACTGAATTGGCACGTGCACATCCTCGCCACCACCCGGCGCTTGGGTGCCGAAGGCCTTGCGGACAAAACGCGCGAGCTCGACGGTGGCCCCTCGGGACGCAGCGAAGTGGAGTGGCTTCGGGCGATGGTGGCCCAGCTGACAAACCAGCACCTGGCCGCTGCCGAGATCCCAGTGTCCGTCGATCATCGAAGTTTGGAAGCGCAAGCGGAGGACGCGCTCGAGCGCGGCGACATCGTCGAAGCTGCGGTTCTCGGGCGGCGCCCAACGATCCACTTGGGCCAGCAGGCCTCAGCGCTTGAACGGCGGGGAGTGGAGACCGATGTCGGGAGAGTTCTGGCCAACATCGTTGCGGACAACCAGGATGCTGTGCATCAGGCAGCGATACGGTTTGAGAGGGCAGCGACGGATACAGACCGTGCCCGCGGACATGCGTCGATGCCGCCGAACCGTGTCGAGCTGGGGGCGAAATCAGGTGAAAGCTACATCGAGGACGTAAAGGGATTCGGTCGGCGAGGAGTTCTGGCCATTCGCACTCTTCCCGATGCCCCCGAACCCTCGCTGCAGTCCCTGATGGAAAGAGCATGGGGACTTTGGCGTGACGTGGTGGCGGCCGGTCTCGAGGGGGCGCTTCGCTCCACACTCGTGCTTCTACGTCGCTTGGACTTGGCTATTGGCAACGGGAGCGTGGGAACAAGGGTGCGCAAGGATGTCCAGCGAACGCTGAGGGGCTTGGCCGCGGTGAGGCGACGAGCTACAGAGTGGGTGCGGCGGGTCGAGGCTGAACGACGGGCGGCATCGCTTCTGACGCGCGCCGAGAGGTCGTTGGAGGACTTCGTCGAGCAGCAGCCCCGACCAGCAGGCGCTGGACTGGTGGCCTGGGCCCGGCGTCGCGGACGTCGTTTGGCAGCAATCGAGCAGCGTTTGGATGCCCTGAGAAAAGCTCGTACAAAGATCGAGGACGGTCAGGAAGAGGCCTGTGCGAATCAGCTGTCAGCCGCCGTGGCAGAGTTGGAAACCAGCAGCAAGATAGCCCTGGATCGGTTGGAGGATCCGCTCCACGAAATGGGAGACCCAGCAAAGCTGAGTGCATCCACGCAGCAGGCCACGCCTCGGCCAAGGCTTCACTGATAGGAATGAAGAGCCCCCGCCATGGCGGGGGCTTTAAGCCTTCAATGGAGCGTTGGCCGCTTGGTCGTTGGCGGCTTGGCCGGGGGCCTGATTCCCCGCCGATCAGCGAGCAGTTGGTTCAAAGACGCCAGCTCCTCTTTGACCTCCACGCGCTCCTTCGTTGTGGGCGTGGGCCGTTCCTGCGCTCGTGGTCCGTCGTGGGTGAGGTTTAGCGGGCTTCCACCCGCGCGCTGGCGTAGAACCTCGGCGGCGACTTCCAGGGCCACTCGAACATCTTCTGAGCGCTCTCGTTGGGAACGCTGAGCCGCTCGTTCGATGGTGCCGCTTAAAACGAGCGCGGCGATTCGGGTTTGTGGATCAGTCATGGCTCCTCCGCTGTCGATGCGTGCCCGTCGTCAGTCGACTGAGCTGTAATGTTGACCGGTTCGATCGGACTTCTCCTTTCGGACCTGCCCAGAATGCGCTCCGCGAGATCAAGGGCGTCTTGAACATCCCCCAAGCGCTCCTCGCGAGTTCGATGGGCGGTGGGATTGAGGGTGCCGCTCAGAAGTAGCGCGGCGATTTGGGTTCGTGGGTCTAGCAATGTGCGTCCTCGGTTGGTGTGTGCTCGTAGCCAACCAGCTAAGTGAAAATTAGCAAGGCCACTCAGCAGGGAATTGCGCACAGAATTGCTAGTTAGTCGGAAAAGCTCTGCTGTCGCGGTGCTTTCCCTTGAAAGTCAGCCCGCGCGGCAACGTGGCGGTCTAATAGCTTGGGAGCTTGCAGTTGAGAGAAGAAGGTGGCTACCCCGCTCTAAGCAGCTTGATGTCGGCTATGCGCTGAAGCTGTTGAAGATGATCCGGCTTGTTCTTGGCAAGCCATCGCACAACCGCTGCATTGTCCAAGAGGGTCGACCCAATGTGGGTTTTGACGATTTCGAGCTGGAGGCTGGCTGGGCCATAATTCTCCTCCAGCAGCTTCGTATCGGCTTGCAGCGCTGCCAGCTCCCGTTCCAAGCGTTGGAGCGCCTCGATAGGTGCACCGTTGACCGTCTTTGCTGCCAACGGCTCTATCAACTGTTCGACCGGCGTGTTTTGGAGAAGCGCGGTTGCAAGCTTGATCGAGTAATCTCCCAAATTCACCATGGTCTGGGCAGCATCGATCTGTCGGAAGGGCTTCATTTTCCGCAGCAACCGAAAGACGCCTGCGGCGGCGGGTTTGTCGGCCAGGATGGCGGTCGCTTCGTCGCAAACGCCATCCAGAAGCCGGAATTTGTCCCGGATGGAGCTGGCCGAGATGCTAAGCACCTGCGACAACTGTTCCACGGAAACCCCGCGCTCTGCTGCCCTGAGGATCATTCGGTGCTCTTGGACAACCGAAAGGCGGTTCACCTGCTTGTTGTAAGTGTAGCCCTCGTCGTCTGTTGAGATGAGGCAGGGGGCCACGGTTGCTCCCAGTTCCTTCAGAGCCTCCAAGCGCATTCGCCCATCCAGGACCAAGAACCGCCCGGCGGCGCCCCGGTCCAGGGTAACCACGATGGGTTCGACCAATCCCACCGTCCTGACCGAGCTCACGATCTGCTGATACTTGACGGAGGCTTTGGTTCCCGTGGGCATGGCCACGCTGTAATGGAGCTGCGCCACCTGGATGTCCACGCAATCCTTCTCAAAGCCCAGGCGTACGCCCGAAGGTTGCTTTTTGCTCATCGGGCCAACCCTCTGCGGGGCAGCAGGTCAGCCAGTGGTTGCGGGACGCTGGTCAGCCCTTCTGATTGGAGAACTCCGCAGAACTCTTTCGAGGCAAACAGCTCTTTGAAGATCTGGCGGGCCAGGAGGAGCGATTGCTGCGTGAACTCGGCCTTCTTCTGGATGCGTTGATGCATCTCCACGTCCCGTTTGTAGAGCTTGGCAAGGTCCTCGGGAGTCAGCTTCTTTCGCGGTGTGCCGTGAGCATAGGAGTTTGTTCCCTTCTTTCCGCTTCTAGCTCGATGAGCCAAGATATTTCGGACGACGGTCACCTTCTTTCCCTTAAGCTCACCGGCCTCGTAGGCGTCCATCAGCAACTGTTGCGCATCGCGATCATTTGCCCGGGAGATGTTGACTGCAAGGGCCAAGGAAATGTGGCCGGCCTCTGCGGCAGCGAGCAGACGTCGCTCTCCGCGCTCCATGAGGTTGGCCACGCTGTTCACCCAGGACGGAGTGCAGCCCAGCTTGGTGGCTATCTCCGGATCTGAGTAACCGCGCTCTCTGAGCACCTGGACCTGTTCCATGGTCTCGGCCGCCCTGGGCGTGCGGCGGGCGACGTTCTCCACGATGCTCATGACGTGGCCGGTATGCTCATCCACGTCCAAGATCAGGGCGGGGATCTCGCGGTGGCCCAACAACTTGCAGGCCTCAAGGCGGCCTTGGCCGCAGATCAGTGCATAGGGGAGGGACGTTTCATCAGGAGAAGCCTTGCGAACGCTAACCGGGCGCTTAAGTCCCACCGTTTCGATGCTTCGGGTGATGCCACGGTGGATTCGTTGGTTTCTGACACGCGGATTCGCGACGTGGATTTCGGCAATGGGGATCATCTGTACGCTTGTGCTTTTGTTCGTCATGCGGCCTCCAGCAATGCGGCCCGACCGGCCAAAGCGAAGAACTCCTCCAGTGTGTCCATCCGGTAGGCATCCAAGGAGAAGCCGTTGTCCTCCATGGAGGGCATGCCATCGGGGGTGAAGTCGATGGAAGGAAGCACGTAGAAGTCATGGGCATGACGGTTACCGGGATCCATCCGGATCACTACGGTCAAATGCGGCGTCAGGCTAGCATCCAGTCGGATGCGCCAGCGGTTGGAGCCGGCGGGTGTGGGCTTGCATCGTGCGATGACGACGGATGTGAGGAGCTCACCGTTCACCCGTAGCAGGCCGGTATCCCGGTATGGCTCGACCCACCCACCCTGTTGGGCTATGCCATCCACCACCAGCTGGACCATCTCGGGATGCCGCTGCCGAAGGGCGCGGTTGATCTCCAAGTAGGCGTAGTCGCGTTTGGGGGAGTAGCCAACCAAGCTATAGGCCCGGAGCAGGCTACCAAACCGATGACGAAAGGCGCTGCTGGAGGGGACGCCCTCTTCTTCGTCGATCAGCATCCCTGACAGCGCACCATGCCGCTCGAGCAGCGACCGCAGGGCGTCCAGCATCTGGTCGTCGTCCAAGTGGACCGAACGTGCCGCTATGACTGCTTGAACGCGCTCGAACAGATCAAGCGGAACAATGGCTTCAAACGCATGTTCCTTTCGCACCCACGCTTCCGGCGGGTTCTGAACGTGTTGCAGCTTCAGCTTGAACGAGGTCCGGTTGTAGACGTTGTGGCCGACGTATTTCTCATTCGTCAGTATTTGATGGATCGTCCCTCTGCTCCAGGGGCCACCCACTTCATTGGGGATGCCTTCTCGGTTCAGAACGGAGGCGATGACCCGTTCGGGCATAGCGTCCTTTAGAAACAGCCCATAGATCCGCAAGACGGTGGCGACTTCTTGCGCGGGCCCGGGCACCAGGATCACACGATCGGTCTGGATGCTCTTTTGCTCTCCCCGAGCGAGCACCGCCTTGGGCTGGAGGTGCCCGTCCACGAGTTGTCGGCGCAAGCCGTATCCCGGCGTGCCTCCTTGTCGGAACCCGTGTCGCACGATGTTGCATGCCCCTTTGAACACCTTGTCAGATAGCTCTCGGCTGTATTCGGCGGCCATGCTGCGCTTGAGGCCAATCATGATGGTGGATGGCAACGAGCCATCGTTCTTGAACGCTTCCGCGCAATAGATGACCGGCACACCATGGCTCTTACAGGCGTGAACGTAAGCGGCGGCCTCGTCGGGGTCGGGGAAGCGCCCCCAACGGCTCACGTCGTAGACCAAAATAGCGTTGAAGCCAGGGGAGGGGAGCTTCACATCCCGGAGAAGGGCTTGAAGAGCGCTCCGACCTTTCAGGTTTAGTCCACTCTTGCCTGAGTCCTCGTAGGTCTGGACGATCTCCATGCCGTGCGCCTTGGCATATTCGGCAATTGCCGCGGCTTGGTTCTCCGTGGAGTAGCGCTGATGCTCGGTAGACATGCGCACATACTGGGCAACCGGAATGAGCCGATCGGGGGGCTGAGTAGCATCGGACACTGCGTGGTGCGAAAACACGGTCAGCGCTTCCCATGTAAGACTATGTATTCAGCGACCGTAGGCGGGTAGATTGACGGTCTTGTGACCGTTTGAGTTCTTGGCTGAACCCGTCCGGTTAGTGACGGATCAGAAGAAGGCCAGGTTCTAGGGCGCAGACCATGTATCGTGGACAAACAGATGGTCATTCCGAGAGAGCGGATGGACGACATCGAAGATGAGAACGGCGGGGATTACCCCCGCTATCATGAAGAGATCGAAGCCAGTGAGTTGGTGGCCGGCCTGATGAGTCTGGCTCTGCTCAGCGACGATTTGGCAATGGTTAGCCAAGCCTACAACGTGGCTGCTGTGGACAAATTCATCATGGGTTGGAGATGCAATTCCTGCGCAGCCGCTATGATGAAGAGACTCCGCGCGAAAATAGGGGTGGCATGTTCTTATCTGCCCAAACCGAGATGTGGATCTTCGCCGCCTACGAGCTTGTCCGGTCCTGGCGGGAGCGGGCGAAGCTGGCGATTAAGCTTGCCGAGAATGGTGGGTTGGACGTCAAGATCTCTCACCTCGTTGGGAAGCCAGATTGGGATTACGGAAGCCAGATGGTGGCCCGCCAACTCAGTCAGGTCCGTGATGAGCCTGCGCTCGTTGCAAGACTTAAGGACGATCTGCGCCGGAGCCATATCCCATTCCACTTGATCGAGTGGGTGAGGGTTCAGCTGGCAAAGCATCAAGAGCCCGGTAACGCTAAGTCTTTTGTTCGCTCGCATCCGATGATGGATCGAAACACGGGGTCGCTTAATTATCAACTGACTCAGGGGCCTTTGATCTTGGCCACCATGAGCAGACGCGAATTGGCAGACGCGCTTCGGGACCTCAACGATCCGTCGGTCCCTTCAGAAGAGGACATCGCGTCTTTCAATAATTTCCGAAAGGCAAGAGCGGTGAGCATTGATACACCAGGAGAGTGACTCCGCCGCAGGTCCACGGGGGAACATCTGGCGACGGCAATGAGAGGATTACGCTGAGAGTGCTGGACCCGAAGGCGGACGGGTGTGACCTGGATGGTGTAAGTCTCGCGGGGCTGGGTGGGATCGCACGCCAAAAGGCCTCGCAGCCCCCTGTTGCGACAGCGTTGCGACGGACCAGTGATCTCGTGGCTGGCGTCGAAGATCCTTGCTGCACAAGGCTCTTGATGACTAAGATCTTCTTTTAGTCGTTTTGCTTCATCAGCGGGGTGTGTTCGGCGGACCTTTCTTTGGACATGGGGCTCGTGAATCCGGGGCGTCCGTTCGCGCTGGAGGGCGGCGCGGCGGAGCGGGTACAGGGATGCCCATGGTAACTGGTGGGGGCAGGGGCTGCCGCATTCGCAGGCGTGGGCTGCCGCTTGCTTCAGGCCTGCACCAGGGTGATGTCCGGGTGGGCCGCGAAGATCTCCATCACGATCTCGAAGTAGGTCTGCCCTTCGCCGCACTCCAATGCCGCAAGCTGCTGCTCGATGGCCGCGGTGTTGAATGCGCCGGGATGGGCCAGTTTGGCCTGCAGCCAGCTGCGTGTGGCAGCCACGCCCAATGCTACGCGGCTGTGTTCGACATCGCGCCAGATGATGGTGCGGGTGGACCGTCCGGCCAGGGCGCCATCTCCGCCGTACAGCAGGTCATCCAGCGCATCCAGGCTGGGCGCCAGCTGCCAGTCTTCTCCGGCCATGAACACGCGGTTGATCTCGGCATAGAGGCTGGCGATGTCGCCGATGGCGGCGCCTTCGATCTGTAGGAGGATGGTCATGCGCCGACTGTAGCGTCAGCAGGCGAAAGCCGGCGTGCTGAACGACCGGGTTCGCGCCAGGGCCCGAGCGCGCATGCTTCCCGGGCGTTTGCGGTGTGGTTCCCCGCAGCCGACTGAATTTGCAATCTTCCCTATAGAAGTTCCTGTGGCGGCCGATACCCTTTGCGCCTTTCTGCGCTTCGCGCGGCGGCGTGCTCTCGCGTGTGCGACGGCAGACCCGAATCAAGCCGGCACGTCGATGCCTTGTCCTTTCCGGACAGAGCGCCCGACGGCCTGCATCAATATCAGGAAAAGACTGTGCGGTCAGGGAAGAAGCAGGCACGACAGGTGTGCCGTGGTGGTGGGTGGGTGGTGTTGCTTGGCATGACCTTCAGTGTTGCCGCCCAGCAGGCCGGTGATCCAGCCGTGCAGGAACTGCTGCGGCAACAGGAACGCGAACGCGTGCTGCGCGAGCAGCAGGAACAACGGCCCGACGTCCGCCTGGAGCGGGATGCGCCGAAGGACGGTGAGCACCTGCCGGCGCGGGAGCAGCCCTGCGTGCGCATTGACCGCATCGTGCTGGAAGGCGACGACAGCCAGCGCTTCGGCTGGGCACTGGCCGCGGCCGACCCGGTGGATGATCCGGCCACCGGCCGTTGCCTGGGGACCGAAGGCATCAACGTTGTGATGAAACGCGTGCAGAACGCGATCATCGCCCGTGGCTATGTCACCACGCGGGTGTTGTCGGCACCGCAGGACCTCAACCAGGGCACGCTGACCTTGTCGGTGGTGCCGGGCCGGTTCCGCGAGGCCGTGTTCTCCGATCCGCAGGGCCGGCATCCGGCCATCGCCAATGCATTGCCGATCCGCAGCGGCGGCCTGCTCAACCTGCGTGACATCGAGCAGGGGCTGGAGAACCTGCAGCGCGTGCCCACCGTCAGCGCCGACATCAAGATCGCGCCGGCCGACGGCGAGGGCGCGGCGCCGGGCCAGAGCGACCTGCAGATCGACTGGACGCAGCGTTCACCGGTACGCGCCAGCGTCACCCTGGACGATGCCGGCAGCCGCGGCACCGGCAAGCTGCAGGCCAACGCGACGCTGTCGCTGGATAATCCGCTGGGGCTGAACGAGCTGTTCTACATCAGTGCCGGGCGTGGCGTGTTCAACGGCCGCGGCAGGGACACCGACAGCTGGACCGCGCACTACGACGTGCCGTACGGCTACTGGCTGTTCGGTGCCACCGCCAGCGCCTACGACTACAGCCAGAGCGTGGTCGGCGCCTTTGAACGCTATGACTACAGCGGCCGCAGCCGCAACGCCGAAGCGCGGGTGGACCGGCTGCTGCTGCGCAATGCCAAGATCAAGTTCAGTGCCTATGCACGCGGCTGGCAGCGCGAGTCGAAGAACTACATCGACGATACCGAGATTGAAGTGCAGCGCCGCCGCACCGCTGGCTGGGAACTGGGCCTGACCCACAAGCAGTTCATCGGCACTGCCACGCTCGATGCCAGCGTGGCCTACCGGCGTGGCACGGGCGCCTTCCACGCCCTACGCTCGCCGGAAGAGAAGGCGCAGCAGTGGGACCCGACGCTGCCGCTGGAAGGCACCTCGCGGATGAAGGTGATCACCGCTGATGCGCAGTTCAGCGTGCCGTTCCAGGTGGGCAAGCAGCGCCTGCGCTACACCGCCGCATGGCGGGCGCAGTGGAACCGAACGCCGCTCTCGCCACAGGACCGCTTCGCCATCGGTGGCCGCTATACCGTGCGCGGTTTCGATGGTGAAAGCTCGCTCAGCGGCGAGCGTGGCTGGTCGCTGCGCAACGATCTTTCGCTGGGCATCGGCGGCGGCCAGGAGTTCTACGTGGCCGCCGACTACGGCCGTATCGGCGGCCCATCCACGCAGTGGCAGTCCGGCCGCGACCTGGCCGGCATGGCGCTGGGCCTGCGCGGCGGCTGGCAGCAGCTTTCCTGGGATGGCTTCGTGGGCTCGGCACTGCACAAGCCCGCCCATTTCCCCACCGACTACACCACGTTCGGCTTCAGCCTGGCCTGGCGCTACTGATCTGCCACAAGGACACGTGACATGAACACTATCTATCGTCTGGTTTTCAACCGCGCGCTGCGCGTCTGGCAGGTGGCTTCAGAGCTGGTGAAGGGCGGCGGTGGCCTGGTCGGCCATGTGCCGGGCCGGCAGAGCGCGGCACTGTCGCTGCTGGGCTTCGCGCTGATGTGCTCACTGGGCTGGGTCAGTCTGGCAACACCTGCGCTGGCGCAGTCCGATGCACGCATCAGTTCCGATCCGAACGCGCCGGGCCGTGAACGGCCGACGGTGGTGACGGCACCCAACGGCGTGCCGATGGTGAACATCACCACGCCGTCGGCGGCGGGTGTGTCGCGCAACCGCTATTCGCAGTTCGACGTGGGCCGCGAAGGCGCCATCCTCAACAACGCCCGCGGCCAGGTGCAGACGCAGCTGGGCGGCTGGGTGCAGGGCAACCCGTGGCTGGCCACTGGCAGTGCACGGGTCATCCTCAATGAAGTGAATGGTCCGGCCAGCCGGCTCAACGGCTATGTGGAAGTGGCCGGGCAGCGTGCCGAAGTGATCATTGCCAACCCGGCCGGCATCCAGGTCAACGGTGGCGGCTTCCTCAATGCCAGCCGGGTGACCCTGACCACCGGCACCCCGATGTTCAGCGGTGCAGGCGCACTTGAGGGCTACCGTGTCACCGGCGGTGCGATCCAGATCGATGGCGATGGCCTGGACAGCAGCCGTGCCGACTACACCGACCTGATCACCCGTTCGTTGAAGGTCAATGCCGGCATCTGGGCCAACCAGCTGCAGGCAACGCTGGGCAGCAACGTGGTCAGTGCCGACCACAGCCAGGCCAGCGCGAACGCGGCCAGCGGCGAGGCACCGACGTTCGCACTGGACGTCGGCGCGCTGGGCGGCATGTTCGCCAACAAGATCTGGCTGGTCGGCAACGAGCATGGCGTGGGCGTGCGCAATGCCGGCAGCATCGGTGCGCAGGCCGGCGAGCTGGTGGTGACAGTGGATGGCCGTCTGGAAAACACCGGTGCGCTGCAGTCGCGGCAGAACGTGCGCGTGCAGGTCAGTGGCGACCTTGCCAATGCCGGCACCATCGCGGCTTCGCGTGAGGTGGCCATCACGTCTGGCGGCACGCTGGACAACAGCAACGGCACGCTCAATGCGCAGCGCCTGCAGCTGCAGGCGCAGGGGTTGCGCAACCAGGGCGGCGCGATTGAACAGACCGGCGTGCAGGCCCTGGTGCTCAAGGCCGACGCGGCCAGCAACCGCAACAATGGCCTGCTGGGCACACTGGATGCCGTGGCGTCAGGTGGCAATGAGGGCAGCCCTGGCGGCGGTACGTCGCCGGGCAGCGGTAGCGGAACGCCCGGAACCGGCACGCCCGGAACACCGGGAACCGGCGGCGGCAATGGCGGCTCGACCGGCACGCCGACGTCGCCGGCGCTGCCGCTGGCCGAGGGACTGATCGCCATCACCGGCACGATGGACAACGACGGCGGCAGCATCAGCAACGGCGGCGCGGTGTCACTGGCTGCACGCAACGGTCTCGACAACAGCGGCGGTCGCCTGGGAGTGAGCGCGCTGCAGGCCGGGGGCGAGCTGCGCAATGAGGGCGGCACGCTGCAGGTGCATGGCGATGCCGCGCTGCAGGTGGGCCTGTTGTCCAACCAGAAGGGCGCGCTGAGCGTGGCCGGCGGCCTGCTGCTGGAGGCGCAGTCGCTCGACAACCGCGGCGGTGAACTGCGGCACGCCGGCAAGGCCGCATCGTCGTGGGCGGTGCATGGCCTGTTCAACAACGACGGTGGCCTGCTGGCCACCAATGCCACGCAGCTGGCGTTGCGCGCAGGCCAGGTCGGCAATGCCGGTGGCCGCATCGAACATGCCGGTGAGGGGGGCCTGCAGCTGGATACGGGCGACTGGGCTGGCGCCGGTGGCCGGCTGAGTACGCTGGGCCGCCTGCAATGGACGGCCGGCAACGCCGAGCTGCGCAACGGCTCGCTCAGTGCGGCCGGGTTCGACATCGTCGCCGGGACGCTGGACAACCGGGGTGGCAGCCTGCTGTCGCTCGGCACCGGTGCCAGTTCGGTGAAGGCCACGGTGCTGGACAACAGCGCCGGCGGCACGCTGGCCAGCAATGGTGATCTGGGCCTCACCGCGATCACGCTGGAAAACCGCAAGGGGCTGGTACAGCAGGCCGGCACCGGCAGCCTGCGGGTGCAGGCCGAGACCCTGCGTGGCAGCGAAGGGCGCCTGCTCAGCAACGGCGCGCTGGTGCTGTCCGGCGGCGAGCTGGACGTGAGTGGCGGTACCACGTCGGCGCAGCGCGTGCAGATCCAGGCCGATGTGTTGCGCAACCGCCAGGGCCAGATCGTTGCGCAGGGAACGCAGGCGTTGGCACTGGACGTGCGCGATGCGCTCGACAACCAGAGCGGCCAGATCGTCGGCAACGGCGGGCTGCGCATCGACGCCGGTCGCATCGACAACCAGCAGGGCACGCTGCAGTCGGCCGGCACGCAGGGCGTGGCGCTGACGGTGCGCGACACGCTGGACAACAGCGGCGGAGGCATCTCCGGCAATGGCCAGGTGCAGCTGCAGGTTGGCAGCCTGGTCAACCAGGGCGGCAAGGTGCTGGCGGCAGGCAGCGGCGCGCTGCAGGTGCAGGCCCGCGAACGTCTGGACAACGGCAGCGGCGGCCGCCTGGCCGGTACCGGTGATCTGCGGCTGCAGGCGGCATGGCTGGACAACCGCAGTGGTGCGATCGAACACGCCGGCGGCGGCACGTTGCAGATCCGCGCCGACAGCGTGCAGGGTGCGGGCGGCCGCATCCTCAGCCAGTCGACGCTGGAGCTTGAGGGCGGCGACCTGCTGCTGGGGGCCGGCAGCATTACCCAGGCCGAGCGCATTGCCATCGACGCGCAGCGCCTGGACAACGCTGGCGGCAACCTCAGCGCGACCGGCAGCGGCGCGCTGCGGCTGCGCGTGGCGCAGCGCGTGGACAACAGTGGCGGCACGATTGCAGGCAATGGCGCGCTGGAGGTAGAGGCCGGCGAACTGATCAACCGCAAGGGCACGCTCAGCGGCGCCGGTACGGCTGACAGCACGCTGCAGATCGCCGGAGCGCTGGACAATCACGAAGGCACGATCGCCAGCAACGCCAACCGCCTGGCGGTCACTTCCGCACGGCTGGACAACAGTGGCGGCAGCATCCGCCAGGCTGGCAACCAGGGCCTGGACATCACCACCGGCCGCCTGGACGGCAGCAAGGGCACGCTGGTCTCCTCGGCCACGCTGACCCTGCGCGCCGACGACGTGGATCATCGTGACGCGACGCTGGGCGCTGATCGCTTCGACCTTGAGGCCGCCACGCTCGACAACGCCGGTGGCCGCATCATCGCCAGCGGTGAAGGCGCCAGCCGCATCAAGGCGACGACGCTGGGCAATGCCGGTGGCACGCTGGCCAGCAATGGTGACCTGACGCTGCAGGCGCAGGCGCTGGACAACAGCGCAGGCAGGATCCAGCACGCCGGTAGCGGCCAGCTGCAGGTCTCGGCGCAGACCCTGCTGGGCAAGGGCGGCAGCGTGCTCAGCAATGGCAGCTTTGCGCTGGATGGCGCCAACCTCGATCTGACCGGGGCGACCACCTCGGCGCGCCGCGTCGACATCACTGCCGGCACCCTGACCACCGCCGGTGGCACGCTTACCGCAACGGGTGAAGACGCGCTGCGCCTGCGCGTACAGGGTGTGCTGGACAATCGCGGTGGTTCGCTCGCCAGCAATGGCGCGCTGGATGTCACCGCGCAGCAGCTGATCAATGCGCAGGGCACGCTGCAGGGCGCAGGCACCGGTCACTCCACGCTGGCGATCGGCCACGCTCTGGACAACCAGAAGGGCCGCATACTGCTCGGCGGTGCCGGTACGGTCACCGCTGACAGCCTCGGCAACCAGGGCGGCACCGTGCATGCGGGCGGCAGCGCGCTGGTGCTGGGCGTTGACGGTCGCCTGGACAATGGCGAGCAGGGCCTGCTGTCCAGCACCGGCACGATGACCCTGGACGCCGACAGCCTCGACAACCGCCACGGCACCCTGGTCGCTGGCAAGGACCTGACGGTGACCACGGCAGGAGGCGTGGACAACAGCGACGGTGCGATGCAGGCCGGCGAACGCCTGCAGTTGCAGGCCAATGGCCTGCTCAACCAGCGCGGTACGCTGCTGGGCGGCCAGCTGGACATCGATACCCGCGGCCAGCGGCTGGACAACCGCGCCGGCACGCTGGGCACGCAGAAGGGCGACCTGATCGTTCGCAGTGGCGCGATGGACAACCAGGGTGGTCGCGTGCAGTCGGCGGCCGACCTGACCATCAACACGGCCGGGCAGGACATCGACAACCGCGCCACCGCCGGCAGCGGTGGATTGCTGGCAGCCGGGAAGCTGCAGCTGGATGGTGGCGTGCTGGACAACCGTGGCGGCGCAGTCAATGCACAAGGCGATGCGCGCTTGCTGCTGGCCCGCGTCGACAACAGTGGCGGTGGAACACTTGCCAGCTCCGCGGATCTGTCCCTGCAGGCGGCGAGCCTGGCCAATGCCAGTGGTCGCGTGCAGGCCGGGCGCAACCTCGACCTGACCCTGGCCGGGCACCTGGACAACGCCGCCGGCGCGATCGCGGCCGGGCAGCGGTTGACCCTCACTGCCGCCAGCGTGGACAACCGCAACACCCGTGGCGGCGACGGCACGCGTGGCCTGCAGGCGGGCCAGCTGCAGTTCGGCGCCCAGTGGCTGGACAACAGCCAGGGCCAGATCGTCACCGATGGCGGTGCGCGGCTGCAGATCAACGGCCAGCTGCAGAACACCGGCGGCGTGATCAGCACCGGCGGCAACCTGGACAGCCAGGCGGACAACGTCGCCAACAGCGGTGGCCTGCTGCGCGCCGATGGCAGCCAGACCCTGGTGGCACGTGCGCTCAGCGAAGACGGCCAGGTGCATGCGCAGCGTGACCTCGGCCTCACCCTGCAGCAGGGCATGCGCCAACGTGGCGAATGGATCGCCAACGGCACGCTGTCGCTGAATCTGTCCGGCGACCTCGACAACCAGGGTGTGGTGCGCGGTGGCAACCTCGACCTCAACGCCCAGAACATCACCAATGCGGCTTCGGGTGAGATCTCCAGCCAGGGCACGACCCACCTCAATGCCCGTGGCCAGCTGACCAACCGGGGCCTGATCGATGGCGCGCTGACCCACCTGGAGGCCGGCGAAATCGACAATCTCGGCACCGGGCGCATCTACGGTGATCGCGTGGCGATCTCCACCGGCGTGCTGAAGAACCGCGCCGAAGAGGCCGGTGGTGCCACCCGCGTCGGCACCGTGGCCGCACGTGAGCGCCTGGACCTGGGCGTGCGCGAGCTGCAGAACACCGGCAAGGGCCTGATCTACAGCGGTGGTGATGCTGCCATCGGCGGCACGCTCGACGCTGACCGGATCGCCAGCGGCATTGCCGGGCGGATCGACAACATCAGCTCGGTCATCGATGTGACCGGCAACCTGTCCATCGATGCGCAGGTGGTCAACAACATCCGCGAGAACGTGGTCATCACACAGGCCACGACCGTGATGGATCCGGTGCGGCTGGACCGCCCGGCATGGTGGCGCAACGGCAAGAACGGCACCGAGGATATCCGCAGTACCAGCCACTACTCCGCGCACGAGGTGTACTACCTCGACCCGGCCGACATCCTCGAAGACACGCCGCACATCACGCCTGATGGCTTCACCGTGCATCGCGCGGTGGTGCGCCTGAGCTCGAAGACCAGTGCCTACTTCTTCGGACGCGGTGGCCTGTATGCCGGCCTGGGCGAGCGCGCGCGCCTGAACGTGCAGGATGGCACGGTGGTGATGTACTACGTCGGCCGCCAGGACAACCAGGTCAATCCGGACCAGGTGCGTGTCGGCGCGGATGACCCGTTCGCCGAGCTGAGTACCCTGCATCCCGATGCGCCGGCATTCCGCTATGTCGACGACAAGCTGACCTATTCCAGCAACTACGGAACCTGCACCACCAACTGCGTGCAGTTGTGGACCTACAAGGACTACAACGATCCGGACCATACGCTGACCAATCCGCGCGGCTCGGGTGGCAACAACGTCAGCAGCAATGAGCAGTACCGCATCGCGACCCGGACAGTGACCGAAGATGTGCTCGGCGCCGGGGTAGGCGCCGACGCGGTGATCCGCTCCGGCGGCGCGATGCGCATCGGCACCGACAACCTGAAGAACCACTACGGCAGCATCGCCGCAGGGGGCAACCTGAGCATCGTGGGACTGACCGCGACGGCGAAGGTGGAGAACCTGGCGCAGACGCTGTTCCGCACCCATGAATTCAACAATGTGGGTCACACCTACAGCAACGAACGGGTCACCTGGAGCAATGACACGATCTCCGAGGAGATCGGCAGGATCGGTGGCAGCATCACCAGTGGTGGCACGCTGGTCATCGACGTCGGTGACCTGAGCAACCTCAACCAGGGGCGAAACGCGCCGAACGTGCAGAACGGTTCGGCCATGGCCAACCTCAATGTGCAGGGGCCCAAGTCGCTGCCGGATGGGCCGGGCCATGGCGGTGCGCAGGGGCCGGGCCAGTCCACCGGCACCGGTGCCGAACGCGCGCTGGCGCAGGCGGCCGATGCCGCCGGCACTCAGCAGGGCGGCAACGTCGGCGGCGTGGCCGGCAACAGCGGCACCTCTGGGCCGCGCGTGGTCGCGGCCAGTGGTGGATCATCGGACCGCATCGCGATGGGTGCACCGGACACGCGCGCGCCGAGCGCCAGCCTGTTCAACGTCAATCCCAACAGTGGCCACTATCTGGTCGAGACCGATCCGCGCTTCACCGACCACAAGACCTGGCTGAGCTCGGACCACCTGCTGGGCCAGATGGGCTACTCGCCCGATACCGTGCACAAACGCCTGGGCGATGGCTACTACGAGCAGAAACTGGTGCGCGAACAGATCGGCCAGCTGACCGGTCGCCGTTTCCTCGATGGCTACGCCAGTGACGAGGCGCAGTACCGCGCGCTGCTGGAGGCCGGTGCCACGGTGGCCAGCGAATGGGGCCTGCGCCCCGGCGTGGCGCTGACCGAAGCACAGATGGCACAGCTGACCAGTGACATCGTCTGGCTGGTCGAGCAGACCGTCACCCTGGCCGATGGCAGCACCACCACCGCGCTGGTGCCGCAGGTCTACCTGCGCCTGCGACCGGGCGACCTGGACGGCAACGGTGCACTGCTGGCCGGTGCCAATGTCGATATCAAACTGGGCAATGGCCTGGTCAACACCGGCAATATCGCCGGCCGCAAGCTGGTGACCATCGATGCCGGCAACATCGAGCACCTCGGCGGCAGCATTTCCGGCCAGTACGTCGGGCTGTCGTCGGACAAGGACATCCGCGTTGTCGGTGCCGCCGTGACGGCCACCGATGCGCTGTCGGTCAAGGCGGCGGGCAACGTCACGGTGGCCTCCACGGTGGAGACACAGCGGGGCGGTGGCAGCTACCAGTACGAGACCAACCGCATCGATCGGGTCGCCGGCCTGTATGTAACCAACCCCAGTGGCGACGGCATGCTGTCGGTGGTGGCTGGCGGTGACATCAGCCTGCAGGCCGCACAGATCCGCAACGCTGGCACTGACGGCCTGACCCAGCTGGCCGCAGGCGGCAATCTGGATGTTGGCGCGATTGCGCTGGAGGAACGCCGCGACGCCACCTTCGACGAGCGCAACCACCAGCGCAGCAGCAGGACGACACATGCCGCCTCGTCGGTGCAGGGCGCTGGCGATGTGGTGCTGGCCGCTGGCAAGGACATCACCCTGGCCGCCGCGCAGATCAAGGCGGGGGCCGGCCTGGCATTGCAGGCCGGTGGGGACATCAACAGCCAGGCGTTGGTGGACAGCGAGAGCCGCGATTTTGCCAATGCGGGCAAGCGCAGCTCGCTGCAGGTCAGCCAGCGTGATGAGACGGTGCGTGGCAGTACGTTGCAGGCAGGGGACAATCTGCTCCTGAAGGCTGGCCGGGACGTCAACCTGACCGCCGCGTTGGTCGACAGCAATGACGGCACGGTAAGCGTGGCTGCGGGCCGCGACGTCAACCTGCTCTCAGCCAACGAGACGCACGACTACAGCCTCGACAGCTACGACAAGAAAAAGAAGACGCTCTCCAGCACCACCACCACGCGCAGCGTCGACGCCAGCGACAGCTATGCCATCGGCACGGCGATCCAGGGCGAGCGCATCAACATCACGGCTGGCCGCGATCTGACTGCGGTAGGTGCGGTGGTCGATGCCACCGGCAACGTGATCCTGGGGGCTGGCAACAATGTGCTGATCACTGCCGCCGAGGACCATCACAGCAGTGAATCCAGCGAGAGCAAAAAGAAATCGGGCGTTACCGGAGGCTTCGGCAACGGCGTGGCATCGGTTGGATACAGCAGCGCGAAGAACAGCAGCACCCGCGCCGAGCAGTCCACCACCCAGGTGGGATCGGCGATCGCCTCGCGCGACGGCAATGTGCTGATCAATGCTGGCAACACACTGACGATCGGGGCATCGGACGTCGCCGCAGGCGAGAACCTGACACTGGTGGGCAAGGACATTGCGCTGCTGGCGCGGCAGGACACCACGGATAGCGAATCCAGCCAGGCCAGCAAGTCCAGCGGCTTCTCGGTGGGCGTGACCTACGATCCGACCAAGGCCTACCGCAGCGCCCGCGATTCGACCACCGACGGCATGGCCGACAGTGGCTCGGCAATGGGGCGGATCACCCGCACCGCTGAAGGTGCAGCCTCCGGCCTGCGCGCGGCCACCACTTCGACCGTGGTGACTGCCGGCAGCCAGCGCACCAACAGCGAACAGAGCCATTCGACCAGTGATGCCCGCGTCAGCCAGTTGGCTGCAGGCGGCGATCTCACGTTGATTGCCAATGGGGGCTCGATCCTCAGCCAGGGCACGCAGATGTCGGCCGAGGGCAACGCTGTGCTGCTGGCCACCAAGGACATCGTGTTCGACGTGGCCCACAACACCGAGCGCAGCGACAGCAGCAGCCGCGGCAAGGGCTGGGGCTTTGCCAACAACACCAGCGGCCTGCCGTTCGGTACCAACAACTCGCAGAGCCAGGGCAGCGGCAGCAGCGACACCATCACCGGCACGCAGCTGTCGGTCGGCGGCGGCGTGCGCATGGCCACCACCGAGGGCAACATCAGCCTGACCGCAGCCAATATCGCCGCCGAGAAGGACGTCAGCATCCGTGCGGCCGGTGATCTGCTGGTCCGCAGCGGGCAGGATACGGTCAGCAACGCCAATACGTCGGACAGCAAGGCGATCGGCACGGTACAGATATCGGATACCGAGAAGTTCTCCGGCTGGCACCGCGAGCAGCACCAGGACGACAGCGCGCAGGTGTCACAGGTGGCCAGCAGCATCGGCAGTCTGGGTGGCAGCGTGAACCTGACCGCCGGTGGCAAGTACACGCAGACGGCCAGCAATGTAGTGGCAGCCAAGGACGTGAACATCACCGCTGCCGAGATCGAGCTGCTGACCGCCGACGAAAGTGGCCATTACTCGCAGAGCGACAAGGACCTGAAGATCGGCGTGTTCGCGCGGGTGAAGTCGCCGTTGATCGACCTGATCAACAACGTGGACGCGGCCCGTCAGTCAGATGATCGCCTGCAGAAGATGCAGGGCATGGCAGCGGGCGCCAACGCGTACCAGGCAGCCAGTGCGATCTCGGCGCTTTCCGGCCATGGCGGCAGTGGCGAACTGTTCCGTGCTGAAGCAGGCATCGGCTTCAAGACCGCCAACAGCAGTGCCGATGGCAGCAGCATGGTGTCGCGTGGTTCCACCATCCAGGGCGGCGGCAACGTCAACCTCACCAGCACCCAGGGCGACATCCATGTTGTTCAGGGCAACCTGAGTGCAGGCAACACCCTCAGCCTGGATTCGGCCGGAGATATCCTGCTGGAAGCTGGCAAGGCGCATGTGGCCGACCGCAGCAAGAGCAGCAATGCCGGCGCCGAAGTCGGCGTGGGGGTCTCTGTAGGCGCGCAGACCGGCGTGTATGTGTACGCCGAAGCGAGTGTTGGCAGCAGCAAGGCCAATGCCGAGAGTAGCACCTGGCAGAACACCACGCTGACCGGCAAGAACATCTCGATGAAGGCCGACGGCGATACCACGCTGCGTGGCGCCACAGCGTCCGCTGATCGCATCGACGTCAAGACCGGCGGCACGCTGACGATCGAGTCGCTGCAGGACATCGCCGAGAGCATGTCCAGGAACAGCCAGGTGGGTGGCCGCGTGCAGGTGTCGTTCGGCACTGCGTGGAATGCCGACGGTTACGCCAGTGCAGGCAAGGCCAGCGGCAGCTATCAGGGTGTTGGCCAGCAGAGCGGCCTGTTTGCCGGTAATGGCGGGTACCACGTCGATGCCGGCCACGTGAACCTGGTGGGTGGTGCGATTGCCAGCACCGATGCGGGCAACAGTGAACTGACTGCGGACTCGCTGACGTTCACTGACCTGCAGAACCACATGGACTACACGGCCAGCTCCGGCAGCATCAGTGGTGGTGCGGGCGGGGAGATGGATGGCTGGACGCCCAAGCCGGGAACTGCCGCACCCCGAGGTGGTCCGGGCCTGCCGATGATGGAAAAGGGCAGCGACAGCAGCTCCACCCTTGCCACCTTGACCGAGGGCAACATCACCATCGGTGGCAAACAGACCTCGGCGGCTGAGTTGGGCATCAACACTGATGCCAGTGGAGCGCATCGTGGGCTGGATGCACTGCCGGATGCGAGCAAGCTGCTGGCGGATCAGCAGGCAATGGCGGCTGCGGCGGGGACGGTGATGGCCACCAGCCAGCAGATCGCCTGGGATATTGGCAGTGCAGATGCGAAGAAGATCACGGATAAATATCGGGAGCCGATGAGTCCCGAAGAGAGACGGGCGTTCGATGCGCTCCTTCCCGACGAGCAGTTCAAGCGCCTCGTGGCGTTCGATGCATCCTACCCGGAAGCGCTGGTGACCCAGCAGAAGTGGGCCCCTGATGGCGTCTATGGTCGCGCACTCGGCGCAGTGACCAGCGCGTTGGTCGGTGGTGTTGAAGGACAGGGACTGGGTCAGCTGGGTTCCAACGCGCTGGCGCCGTATGCGGCTGAACTGATCGGCAAGACGTTTGACCCGAACAAGCAGAGTGCTGTGCCTAGCGAGGCCATGCAGATGCTGTCGCACGCGCTGCTGGGCGCGCTGTTGGCAGAGGCCAATGGTGGGTCGGCGGGAAGTGGGGCGTTGGCGGCCGGTGGTGGTGAGCTGGCGGCGAAGTTCCTGGGCGACTACTACGCCAAGCATAATAAGGGGCAGTTGTCGCCCGAGCAGGCGGAGCAAGTAAGGGTGCTCGGACAAGCGGTCGGCGCAATGGCGGGAGGACTTTCCGGTGCAGGTATTTCTGGCGCGACATTGGGCATGGGTATCGCAAAAAACGCCGTTGAGAACAACTACCTGAATCATGACGAGCGGATGGAGTACCTTCAGGCGACTGTTATCTGCTCTGATGCAGGTAAAGACTGCGATATCAAGGAAAACTTCGAGCGGCTCTCCGCTGAGCGCGATTACAAGCTCATGATGGCATGCCAAGTGCCAGGGTCTATCGCGTGCAGTGAGCAGCGATCACTTGCGAAGATTGCACTGGAATCGCATAACTCTCCTATATATAAGGGGGAGTATGACGCATGGATGGCTGAAAACGCCGATAAGCTCATCGCTGCGAGCAATAATGCCGGTTCTGGGGTCAACCTTGAAAAAATTGCCATTCACTCTTCCACCGAAGATCTGCAAAGGAAGGTGTACTGTTCGCTGGTTGGTGAGTGTGGTTCGAACACTGTCGATTTATTGCGTGGTGCAGGCTACGGTGCGGAAGCCGACTGGTTGTCGTCGACGAATCGAGCGGTCGCTGGTGCTGCGTTCGTAAACGGGCTCTGGACCGGCGGAAAGGACCTGGTAGCGGGTGCTGCAAGCATGAACCAGATCAGTGTTCTGCTGGGCTTGGTCTCGGATTACAAGGAGATGGATAAGCTCGGCTTGCAAGCGTTCTACGAAAAACGCAACAACGCGATCAGTCAGGCCATTAATGGGTACATGGAAAAGACGGCAGGCCTTGCGTACTATCTGACGGCTGGGCGAAATTCGTGGAACTTCGAGGACGTTGGCCAGGCAGCCGACATTGGCGGAAGGCTTGTTGTTGATATTGGAAGTTCTTTCGCAGGGCCTGAGGCGCTCCTTGCAAAGGGGGCTAAGGTCACCGCACTGGAGGCTGCTGCTTCAGAGGCACTCGAACGAGCTCGAAAGGCGCGCTCGGTAAAATTGGAGCCGGATGGCTCGTTGCCGCCGCATCTTCTGCCGGATAACATTGATGGTCACGGTCTAATCGAACATCCCGTTCTGCAAATTCCGGATTCATCAATGGTCGCCGCCGAGAGGCTGAAATCTGATCTGTTCGAGCTACAGAAGGTTGATGTTAGGCTTAACACGATGTTGCCCGGCGGTGGAAAGCCAATTGAGGTAGTCGCGGAAAGTAGTATTGGTGGCCAAGTGCTGTGGGATACCAATCAGGGGTCGCGGCCAGCTCATTTGGCCGATCCGAATCGGCCGACCTTGATCTCAGATCTGGTGCCTCCAGGGCGTCCAAATTCAAATATGAAAGACGCACATGCCGAGATCGCGTTGATTCAACAGGCGTTCGATGCAGGTCTTACGAGAGGACAGGATATGAGTATGGTCGTGCGAGGCAGATCCGTTTGTGATTTCTGTATGTCTGATATCGGAAAGGCTGCTGACCGCGCCGGTTTGAATAGTGTGAGAGTACTGGATGCGAGCAATGGTAGAGTCCATGTTTGGGTAAGGGGGATCGGATGGAAATGATGGTGGACGATAGTCTTGAGGACGATCGAGCGTTCGAGGTTGAAATTCTTATTGGGCGTTCCAGTCCGCACGTTGAAATCGCAGAGAGGGTGGTCTGGAGTAGGGTTGAGGCTGGGGTTAGAGCAGTGTTCGCTCAAGGAGGACGAGTAAGATTGCGACTTCTCGAAGCAAGCGGTTACATTCGAAAGATGAGCATGGACGCAAATCCGGGCAATTTCAGAATGCTTGCTTTTACTTCTTCGGATGATATGAGGATGGAAATTCTGGAGTGGTGTGGGCCTGATGATGGAACGGCCAGTGGCTACGTAAAATTTGACGATGATATGTGGGATTCTCGAAAAGTGTGCAGTGATGTCGATGTTGCACTTCGATTGTTTGGTGAGTTTTACAGTCGAGGAGATCTTCTTGATGGGCTTGTGTTCTTCAGGTCGCCTTGGGATCCTTTGCAATGAATTCCGAGAGGTGCTGCAACTCTTGGTTGAAGCGCCAATAGATAATCTTGCGGCGGTCCCATGCCATTATTTCAGGCCGCCGAATGCCTTTTCCTGAATAAGTATATGGAGAGGGGGCAGGGCACTCTTGCTGATCTATTGTCTTCGGGAGGGGAATTTCTGTGGGCGAATGGCTTGCCCAACGACCCGGTAATGTGGGGTGACTGGTGCGACGCATTTGCTGAGGTTTCAGTCGATGGAAATGCTCTTAATTATGAATTCTGTAGCGCGCAAATTAGTTCATCAGGCGGACGTTTGACGTTGCTGGATGCGTTCTCAGTAATGCTGGTATTCCTCGAGGCGATCTTTGATCGATCCGGTGAGGATCTTCCGCTTTTCGAAGTTATTGGGCGTCTCATGTCGCCTCTAAGTGATTCCGGTTGTCCGAATGATTCCTCTGTCTGGGTTGAGTGGGTGGAGTCGGTTGGAAAGGTTAGGTCGTAGGGGTTTGGGCGGCGGCTTCCCTGATGGCAATAGGGATTGAAAGGGGTGGGGCTGGCGATGCAAGAGGATCTTGAATTTGGTTGTGACTTCGAATTCGAGATTCTTGTCGGCCGCAGTAGGCCTCATGCTGAGGTGACAGAGGAGCCTGTCTGGAGCAAGGTCGAGTTTCGTGGCGAGTTTGGATAAAAGATAATGAGAGCAAGGATTGAACCCACCTTCGGTAGCGCCGACGGTGAAGCAGTACAGCGCACAGATACAGCCTCCGATGGGCTGAGCGAAAAGGACGCACTGGCGATCGTGGTAGGAGACAGGTTCTCCACCTATCTCCACTACTGGAGGCTGTACGAAGCATGCGGCAGGGCGCCAAGGCGATGGAACTGGCCGGCATTCCTGTTCTCGTCACTCTGGTTCTTCTTCCGGCGCATGCATGCGTGGGGCGCGATCTGGTTCATCCTTTCGCCGTTGCTGATGACCACCTTCGCGCTGCTGGGGCTGCCATGGTTGTCCTTGCTCTCTTTCGTGGTGTTTCGCGTACTTGCAGGAATCCTGGCGAATCCGCTGTACCTGGCGCACTGTCGAAGGATTGTCCGCATGGTTGATGCCGAGCATCGCGGGGCACATCGTCGGCACCTTGAACTGCAGAAGGCTGGCGGCGTCAGCTACACCGCTCTGGTGATCGCCTTGGCGGTAACGGCCTCACAGAACACCCTTATCAAACTGATCGTTGGTTCGATATCAGAGCCAACGCCCACGCAGTCTGCCGTGTACGTGGCGGCGAACCCGCCGTATCTGCCGGACCCGCAGATAGAGGAAGCGGAGCGGGTGGTGTACCAGGAGCAAATGCGTGCGATCGCAATGACGGCGTGGCCAGCGGGCGTTCCAACCGAGGGCAATGCCTGCATTGTCGAGTTGCGTTTGGCGCCACCAGGTCAAGTGCTGAAGGCCAATGTCCTGGAGCCGTGTACGTTGAACGACGCCCAACGCGAGATGATGCTGGGTGAAATCAGGCGCACGGACTTCACGATCGAGGGGAAGATGCGGTTCTTCAACAGGCATACCCTTATCGACTTGCACAAGTAATGAGCATTTCGCTGTTTCTCGAAGCCGAAGCCGAAGCCGGTGCCGACCTGGATGCCGTGCTGCACGCCCTGGATTCGATCCAGGCCGAGTACTCCGACGGTACTGACGGTCTGCATGGGTATCTTCCAGCGTCCAACACCAGCTTCGGGTTCGGCATCGTCGACCCGCCGGAGGCGCTCGTAGCGGAAGGGCTTGAAGTCGAGTGGCAGGTGGGCCTGCTCGGCTCGTTTCATTTCCGCGCGAGCGGGTTTGAAAGCGCCTGGGAGGAAATCTGCCGCTTCACAAAGCGCTACGCCGCGACGTGTGGGTTTCGATTTGTGCTCTCGTTCCAGTTCGAGAGCGTCTATGCGGCAAGGCTCGGAAAGGATCTGGTCTTCCCGGGGCCTGCTGCACCGTAATGCCGGATAGCGGGGGGGCAGGCCCCGGCCTGATCCCATTCGCGCTACCCGTGGCGATATACCTTATGGATATAACGCCTTCGTGGGTCGTCTGATTTCACACCTGTCTGCACAGTTCCAGAGTTTTGGATCGATATAATAATATCGACCCATAAAGTTTCCCCTGTCTGCGCCGCCATCGATCGTACGGCCATGATCAAGGGAATTGAGATGCTCGCCTTACGCAACCTCCGAGTGGGATCCCGGCTGGGTGCCGGGTTTGGACTGCTGCTGCTGTTCATCGTGGCCATCGTCGGCCTGGTGCTGTACGGGAATCACCTGAAGTCCGCCCAGTTCGAGAAAGTGGTGGACGTCAACATGGTGAAGATGCGGCTGTTGAACGACATGCTGGATACCAACAACGCAGTGTTGATGCACCGCCGGCTGATGGTGATCAAGCGTGGCGAGGATTTCGACAAGGATTATCAGAAGGCGCAGGAGCTGTCGCGGACCTACGACGGCATCTGGGCCAAATACATCAAGATTCCGCGTGATGCCACCGGCGATACCCTGGTTGCGAAGATCGACGCGGCACGCAAGGCCACCGATGCCTCCACCCAGCATCTGCACGAGCGCATGAAGGCCGGTGATTTCGACGGCGCGGCCAAGGAACTGCTCGCCGAGCATGGGCTGGCAACCGCATGGAACGAGGCCATCTCGACATTGCTGCGGCATCAGGAAGCGCTGACCGCGCGCAGCCGCGAGGAATACCGGTCAACCGAATCCTGGACCGGTACGTTGTCGATCGTGTTCGGCGTGCTGAGCCTCATACTGGGTTCACTGGCCGCGTGGGCCATCACCCGCAGCCTGACCCGTCCGCTGGAAGGGGCGGTGAAGCTGGCCGATGGCATCGCCAACGGGCGGCTGGACAGCAGCATCGACGCCTCCGGCAATGATGAGGTAAGCCAGTTGCTCCGGTCGATGCAGCGCATGCAGGCGCAGCTGCAGTCGGTGATGGCGGCGCAGGGTGAGCTGGCGCGCCAGCACGATGCGGGCAGCCTCAGCTACCGCATGGACGAGAGTGCCTTTCCCGGCGACTACGGGCGCATGGTGCATGAGACCAATGCGCTGGTCGGCTCGCACGTGCAGGTGCAGAACCGGTTGATCGAGGTGATGAAGCACTACGCCCGTGGCGACCTGTCGGTGGACATGGATCCGCTGCCGGGCGAGAAGGCGGCGATCACCCAGGCCATGGACGAGACCAAGACCAGCCTGTCGGCGATCAACAGCGAGATCCGCCGGCTGGCGACGGCAGCGGCGGCGGGCGATTTCAGCCTGCGCGGCGATGAAGATCGCTTCGCCTATGATTTCCGCGACATGGTGACCGGGCTCAATCGCCTGATGCAGACCACCGACGAGAACCTGGTGCAGGTGTCGACCCTGCTGCAGGCGATCTCGCGCGGAGACCTGACCGTGCGCATGCAGGGCGACTTCCATGGCGTGTTCGCCCGCATGCGTGATGACTGCAATGCCACCGTCGACCAGCTCAAGCAGATTGTCGGCCGCATCCAGTCCAGCGCGTCCAGCATCAACCTGGCGGCAGGCGAGATCGCCTCGGGCAACACCGATCTGTCGCGGCGCACCGAGCAGCAGGCGGCGAACCTGGAAGAGACGGCTGCGTCGATGGAGGAGCTGACCTCTACCGTGAAGCAGAACGCCGAGCATGCCCGCCAGGCCAACCAGCTTGCCATCGGCGCGCACGGTGTCGCCTCGCAGGGCGGCGAGGTGGTCGGACAGGTGGTCACCACGATGTCGGCCATCGAAGCCTCGTCGAAGAAGATCGCCGAGATCATCTCGGTCATCGACGGCATCGCCTTCCAGACCAACATCCTGGCGTTGAACGCGGCGGTGGAAGCTGCGCGCGCCGGCGAGCAGGGCAGGGGCTTTGCGGTGGTGGCCAGTGAGGTGCGCACGTTGGCCCAGCGCTCGGCCGGTGCGGCCAAGGAGATCAAGGGCCTGATCGAGGATTCGGTCGGCAAGGTCGCCGATGGATCGGCGCTGGTTCGCCAGGCTGGCACCACGATGGGCGAGATCGTGGCGTCGGTGCAGCGCGTGACCGACATCATGGCCGATATCTCCGCCGCCTCGCAGGAGCAGAGCTCGGGCATCGAACAGGTGAACCAGGCGGTGGTGCAGATGGACGAGACCACGCAGCAGAATGCGGCACTGGTGGAAGAGGCCAGTGCAGCGGCACGCTCGATGGAAGAGCAGGCCAACCTGCTGGCCGAGGCGGTTTCGGTGTTCCGCACGGGTGCGGCGACGGCGGCGGCGGTGGCACGCCCTGCATTGGCAGCGGTAGCTGCGACGGTCACTCCAGTGCGTCGGCCCGCTGCGCTTTCACCCCGCATCGAACCGACACTGGCGGCCAACGCCGGTGGCTGGGAAGAGTTCTAGCAAGGCAGCACGCCGGTAGGGAGACGGCGCCCATCACGATGGCTGATCGTGATGGGCGCGGATTTTCTTCCTGAACGCGCGATGGCCGATGAGGTGGCGGACACGCGCATTTCACTTCCGGTTGCCAACCGCGGGAGGACACTTGCGCCATACCGGAACTCAGGAGATGGCCATGAAGACCTCGACCCGACTGCTTGTGCTGGGCACCCTGCTGGCGGCTTCGTCGGTAGCCGGTGCACAGACCTACGGGCCGCGCGATGAAGGACGCCGATTCAACGATGGCAGCCGCGTGGTCTGCAAGAACGTGGAAGTGCAGCGCAACTCGCGCGATCCCAACCGCATTGCCGGTACTGCCACCGGCGCGGTGATCGGCGGCCTGCTGGGCAACCAGGTGGGCGGCGGCAATGGCAAGAAGCTCGCTACCGTGGCCGGTGCTGTTGCCGGTGGTGCGGCCGGTCGCCAGATCCAGGGCAACAGCCAACAGAAGAATGGCGACCGCGTGGTCGAGCGCCGCTGCGAACGCGTCTATCGCTGATCGATCGCTGCCAGACCCCGTTTTCCCCTTCCACATCGCAGCACTCGAACGCCGGCCCCGCGCCGGCGTTCTTCGTTGCAGGAAAAGGGGACGGAGGGGATTAAGTCGCAATCCCCCCCAACCGGCCGCTTACGACTTAATCCCCTCCGTCCCCTTTTTTGCGAGGAGGCGCCAGGTGGCGAGGCTGCCGTAGAGCAGCAGCAGGGCGGTGAGGGTGATCAGTTCGTGGCTGACTTCGGCCAGGCTGGTGTCCATCTGGTTCAGGCGCACCATCAGGTTGATGCCCGAGGTGGTCGGCAACAGCTGCGCCAGCCAGACCAGCGGTTGTGGCGTCATCACCGCCGGCCACGACAGGTTGGCCAGGAAGAACAGCGGGATCGAGGTGGCGATGATGTACTGGAAGGCGCGTTCGCGGGTGCGGAAGAAGCTGCCGACGAACAGGCCGAAGGCCACGGTGGCGGCGATGAACAAGGTGCCGCCCAGCAGCTGGCCCAGCGGGTTGCCGCCGCGCGGATAGTCCTGCACCCAGGCGGTGAAACCGGCGTAGTAGAACAGGCCGAACAGGCCGATCAGGCCGAAGCCCATCGCCATGCCGGCCAGGGTCGGCAGGTCGAAGCGCAGGCGCCGGCCGAGCGCGAGGCGGCGGCCGCCGAGCAGGACGCCGATGCCCATCAGCAGCGTCTGGTGCACGATCAGCTCGGCCACGCCGGGCACGATGGCGCTGCCATAGCCTTCCTGCGTGTTGTACAGCGGGCGCTGCACCAGGGTGACCGGTGGTGCCTGCGGTGCGCCCATGAAGGCGGCCTGGCCGACCACCGCCTCACGCCCGAACGCGCCCAGTGCATCGGCCACGCTGCCCAGCACCCAGCTGGCACGCCCCAGGTAGGCGCCGTTGCCGAGCAGCACCAGCTTGGCCGGATGGCCGCGCAGGATGTCGCGTTCCAGGTTGGCCGGGATCAGCACGATGCCCTCGGCGTGGCCAGCTTCCAGCTGCTGCCGGGCACTGTCGATGTCTGCCGGTTGCCCGACTACGCGTGCCACCCGGAGTGCATCGAGCTTGCGCAGCAGCTCACGGCTGGTCGCGCTGTGGTCTTCATCCACCACCAGCACCGGCAGGTTGCCGGCCACCTGGTGACGGTACGCAGCCGGGTAGAAGAACGAGTACAGGATCACCGCGCCGACCATCACCACGATCGCATAGCGGTCGCACAGCACCGCCATCAGGGTCTGCCGCAGGCTGCGCCAGAGTGCGCTCATGCGTCGGCCCCTGCCGGTTGTGCGGCGGCAGGCGTACGCGCAAAGGCGATCAGGCGCAGGCCACCGATGCCACCGGCCACCACTGCCATCAGCAGCAGCGTGGCCAACGGCCATGCCGAAACCTGCAGCGGCGAACCGATGAACTGCTGCTGGGTCTGCAGCTTGATGTAGGCGCTGAGCGGCAGCAGCTGATGCCAGATGCGGGTGAACAGGGGGCCATCCAGCACCGGGAAGGTGGCGCTGGAGAACGCCAGTGCGGTGCCGATGCTGAGGCCGACCGCGGACAGCGCGGTGCCCATGTCGCGGGTGACGCCGACGAAGAACAGCGCGTAGGCGGCCGTGGCCAGGTAGAACAGCGGCTGTGCGAGCAGCAGCAGGAGCACGCTGCCCGCCACGCCATCGCCGCGCAGCCAGGCCAGGTAGCCGATGCCGAGTGCGCCATACACCGAGAACATCAGGATGTACGGTGCGACCTTGCCGGCAATCGCCAGCCACGGCGTGCGGCCCAGCCAGGCGGGCAGGGTACCGTCGCGGATCTCGCGGCCGAGGCTGCCGGCCACTGCAAGTGCCAGCACCAGCGACAGCACCGCCGGGAAGATCAGCGGCAGCAGGAACAGCTCGTAGCTGCGCGCCGGGTTGTACAGGATGTCCGACTGCACCGCGATCGGTGCCGCACGCAATTTACCCGGACCGACCTGCAGTCCGATGCGCTCGCGCAGCAGGCGTGCGTTCCAGGCCGAGACCGCGTCGCCGATATCGCGCGCCGCGGACTGGCCGGTGGTCATGTAGGTGGCGTTGTAATAGGCGAACACCGTGCCCTGGCGGCCACGCAACGCCTGCCGGGTGACGTCGCGCGGCACCAGCACGATGGCGAACACGTCCAGGCTGCGCAGCTGCGAGCGTGCGTCTTCCAGGTCCACCGGCTGGCTGGCGATGCGCACGCCGGGGCTGGCATCGAGCATGCGCAGCAGCAGGCGGCTGTCACTGCTGTGGTCGAGGTCGACCACCGCGATCGGGATGTCGCGCATCACCGAGGGCGTGAACATCCACGCCATCACCACCAGCATCAGAAGCGGCAGCAGGGTGACCAGCAGCAGGTCGGCGCGGTTGCCGCGCAGTGACCGCAGCTCGCGCCGCCAGCTGGCGGCGAAGCCGCCGCGGCCAGGGCTCAGTGCTGGGGCCATGCGAACAGCACGCTCATGCCGGGGCGGAAGCCCTCGATGCGGCGTACCGGGCGCACCCGCACCTCGAAGCTGCGGACGTCGTAGCCGGACGACTGGCGGGTGGTCCGCCAGGTTGCATAGTCCCCGGCCGGATTGATGAAGTAGACCTCGAATTCGCCATCCAGGCCGAGTGCCGGCACGCTGCCCTGCAGCTTGCTGCCGACCTTCAGGCCCTGCATCTGCGATTCGCGCAGGTTCATCGCCACCCACATGCGGTCGATGTCGACCAGGGTGAACACCGGGTAGCCGGCCGGCACCAGTTCACCCGGGTCGGCCATGCGCTTGCTGATCTCGCCGGCGACCGGCGCGCGCCCTTCCACTTCGACACGCGCGGCGTTGACTTCGGCCACCGCGCCCTGTGCCTGCTGTACCTGGCCCTGCGCGGCACGCTTGTCCTGCTCGCGTGCGCCGGCCAGGGCCATGTCGTACTGCGCGCGGGCGGCACGCGCCAGTTCACGCGAACTGGTGGCCTGGGCATGTGCTTCATCGCGCTTCTGCCGGGTCATCACCCCTTCGTTGAACAGGTTCTGCACGCGCTGGTAGGTGGCTTCAGCCAGCGTCGCACCGGCTTCGGCCCGCTTCCAGTTCGCTTCGGCAGCGCGGATGTCCTCGCTGCGCGCGCCTTCGTCGGCCTTGTCGGCCACCGCCTGTGCGGCGGCCAATGCGCCGTGCGCCTGCTGTTCCTTGGCGGCCACTTCCGGGCTGTCGAGCAGGAACAGCACCTGCCCGGGCTGCACGCGGTCACCCTCGCGCACCTTCAGCTCGGCCACGCGCGCGGTGATCTTGGCGGCCACGTTGATGGTGTCCGCATCGGCCATACCCTGGATCTGGTCGCCCGGGCTGCGCCAGGCCAGCCACAGGCCGAGCACCACCACGACCAGCAGCACCACTACCAGGATCGGTCCCAACCGGCGCTTGCCCGGGGGCGTCGTCGCATCGTCGTGCAGCACATCACTCATGGTCGATCACCTCGTCCGCACGCCGCCGGAACTCTTCGAAACGGTCCATCTGTCCACTGACCTCCAGCAACTGTGCCAGCGCAATATCGTATTGGTAGGCGGCCTGTGCGCGCTCGACGCGGGCGCCGCCGAGGCCGAGCCGCGCGTCGATCACATCCAGCGAGGTGGCCTGGCCTTCGCGGAACGCCAGCTCCTGCAGGCGCAGGTTTTCCTGTGCCTGGGCAATGCTGCTGTCGAGCAGCACGTACTGCTGGCGTGCGGTTTCCAGTTCGTTCCAGGCCTTGCGCACGCCCAGCGCGACCTGGTTCTCGGCCTCGCGCAGGCCCGCTTCAGCCTGGTCCTGTTGCGCACGCGCGGCGCTGATCTGCGCCGGCCGCGAATTCGGCGACAGGAAGGTGTACTTCAGGCCGATGCCGAACGCCCAGTCCGGATCGGTCAGCATCTCGTCGCGGCGGCGGAAGTCGTACTGGCCGAAGGCGAAGATCTGCGGCTTCAGCTTGGCCTGCTGCACGCGCACGCCCTGTTCGGCCTGCGCCACCATCGCCCGCAGGCGTGCGATCTGCGGCTGGCGCGCCTGCGCCGTGCGCTCGAAGCTGGCCACCGGTTCCAGCGGCACGCGCTGCACGAACAGCGGCGACACCGGCTGCACCTCGCCACCACTGCGCAGCAGCGTGGCCAGTGCGGCCTTCAGCGTGGCCAGGTCGTTCACCGTCTTCTGGTATTCGCGCTCGGCCTTGTCGCGGGCCACGGTGGCCTGCAGGCGCTGCGCGCGGGTGGCAAAGCCCTCGCGTTCCAGTTTCTCTGCGTCGGACAGGTGGCGGTTGAGCCCATCACGCACGTCGCGGCGCACGTCCACCGCCTGCTCGGCTAGGCGCTGGCCGAAGTAGGCCTGGGCCAGCTGCACGGTTAGCGACTGGCGCTGTGCTTCGCGCTCGGCACTGGCCTGTTCGTGCGCGGCGCTGGCCGCACGTTGCGCGGCCGGAATCACACCGCCGGTGTACAGCGGCAGCACCGCGGTCACCACCGGGCGGGTACGCCAGTCGCGTTCGGTGAACGACAGCGGCGAGTCGATGCCATAGGCCTCGGCCACCGGTGCCAGCGAACCCAGTGGCAGGGTGAGGGTCTTCTGGAACTGCAGGCGGCGCACTTCGCCGGTGATCTCCGGCAGGCGCAGCAGACGCGTCGCGTCCTGCAGGTCCTGCTTGTTGCGCACGGCGGCGTCGGCGGCGGCCAGCGCATCGGAGACCTGTTCCAGGCGCTGCCGTGCCTGTTCCCAGTCCAAAGCCGGTGCATCGGTGAGGGTCTGCGCCGGCGCTGCCAGTGGCAGGCAGGTCGCCAGCGTCAACGCCAGCGCGGCCTTCGCGCGGTGCATCCTTGTACGTCGGCCGATCACGCCCATGCCGTCCCAATGGTGAAGAAGTGCGCAAACGGTAGTGCGCGCGGCGTGAAGCCCGGGTCTGCGATCATCGGTTTGTCCTCAACGAAGGGTGCCGCTGGCCGCAGTGCGCAGCGCCTGGGTGATGTGCTGCAGCGTGCTTGAGCGCACAGCGGCATGCTGCCAGTACAGCGGCACATCGAGCCAGCGGCGGGGTTCCAGTACCACCACGCGGCCGGCGCGCACGGCGGGCGCGACCAGGGTTTCCGGGGCCATGCCCCAGCCGAGTCCGCACGCGGCGGCTTCGACGAAACCGGTGGAGGAGGGCAGGTAGTGTAGCGGCGGCTGCAGTCGCGCGCGGGTCAGGCGCCGCACGAAGCGCCACTGCAGTTCATCTTTGCGGTTGAACACCAGCATCGGCGCGCGCGCCAGGGCCGCGGCCTGCATGCCATCGCTGAAGTACTGGCGGGCGAAGCCGGGCGAAGCGATGGCGTGGTAGCGCATCGCGCCGAGCGGGTGCACGTTGCAGCCCTTCACCGGTTGGCTTTCGGCAGTGACCGCGCCGAGTACGCTGCCATCGCGCAGCAGCTGCAGGGTGTGGTCCTGATCGTCCATGCGCAGGTCGAACAGGTAACCGCGGCGCTGGTGCAGGTCGGCGATGGCCGGTACGAACCAGGTATCGAGCGAGTCGTCGTTGACCGCCAGCGGGATCGGCGTGCGCGCAGCGTCGCTGCCACGCTCGGGCAGCAGCTCGGCCAATGCCTCGGCCTCCAGCGCCTGCATCGGCCGGACCCGGCGCAGCAGCGCTTCACCTGCGGCGGTCGGCCGGCACGGTGCCTGGCGCACGACCAGTACCTGGCCGAGCCTGTCCTCCAGCGCCTTGATCCGTTGCGACAGGGCCGACGGGCTGATCGACAGGCGGCGTGCCGCGGCCTCGAAGCTGCCTTCTTCCAGCACCGCGGCAAACGCGGCCAGTTGTGGATGTACCAGGTCCATGCCGGTGCCTCTTCAGTTTTCCTGCACAGGATAAAGAAAAATCAGTTTGTCTAAACAGGGGCGGCGGCCGCACCCTGCGCGTCCCCTCGCTGCCTGGCCTGTCCTGATGTGGATCGCCGCTACTGCCGCCGGCCTGTTCGCAGGCGCCGGCCTGATCATCGCCATCGGTGCGCAGAACGCGTTCGTGCTGCGCCAGGGCCTGCAGCAGCGTCATGTCGGCAGGGTGGTGCTGGCCTGTGCCGGCGCGGACATCGTGCTGATCCTGGCCGGCGTCGGCGGCATGGGCGCGCTGGTGCTGCAGTGGCCGCTGCTGCTGCAGGTGCTGCGCTTCGGTGGCGCGGCCTTCCTGCTCTGGTATGGCCTGCAGGCGGGGCTGCGCGCATGGCGCGGTGGCAGTGCGCTGGCCGCCGCCGAGGCGCAGGGCGGCAGCGGACGGCAGGTGCTGCTGACCTGCCTGGCCTTCACCCTGCTCAACCCGCACGTCTATCTGGATACCGTGGTGCTGCTGGGCAGCCTGTCCACGCGCTACCCCGGTGACCTGCGCTGGGCGTTCGCCGCCGGTGCCTGCGCCGCCAGCGTGGCCTGGTTCTGCACGCTGGGCTATGGCGCGCGCCTGTTGCAGCCGGTGTTCCGCAGGCCGGGCGCCTGGCGGGTGCTGGATGCGGGCGTCGCGATCTTCATGTTCTGCCTGGCCACGCTGCTGCTGTTGCGTCCGCTCTAGGCCGCTTCCACCGCGCACAATGGCGTTTCGCCGGGGCGCAGGGTCAATACGCGCACGCCGCTGCGGGTAACCGCCACGGTGTGCTCGAACTGGGCAGACAGCTTGCCGTCGCGGGTGTACACCGGCCATTCGTCCGGCTGTTGGCGGATGGCCGGTTTGCCCTGGTTGAGCATCGGCTCGATGGTGAACACCATGCCTTCTTCCAGCACCATGCCGGTGTTGGGATGGCCGTAGTGGAGTATCTGCGGTTCTTCGTGCATTTCCTGGCCGATGCCATGGCCGCAGTATTCCTTCACCACGCTGTAGCCGTGGCTGCGTGCATGACGGGCGATGGCGTGGCCGATGTCGCCCAGGCGCGCGCCGGGGCGCACCGCGGCGATGCCTTTCCACATCGCCTGGTAGGTGGTCTGCACCAGCCTGCGCGCGGCGTAGTCGACCTCGCCCACCAGGTAGGTGGTGCTGGAGTCGGCGATGTAGCCGTTCTTCTCCAGGGTGATGTCGAGGTTGACGATCTGTCCGTTGCGCAGCACGTCGGTGGTGCTGGGCACGCCGTGGCAGATCACGTTGTCGATCGAGGTGTTGAGCACATACGGGAAGCCGTACTGGCCCTTGCTGGCCGGCCGCGCCCGCAGTTCATCGACGATCATGCGTTCGACGAAATCGTTGATCTCCATCGTGCTGCGGCCCTGCAGCGGCAGCCGGTCGAGCGCGGCGAACACCTGCGCCAGCAGGCGGCCCGATTCGGCCATCAGCGCGATCTCGTCAGGGCGCTTTATGATCGCCATCTGCTCAGACCTGCCCCGGTGCCAGCAGCGGCGGCTGCACGCCGGCCGCCCGCAGTTCGCTGGCGACGATGTCCTGGAAGCTCAGCGTGGGGTTCATCTCGCACAGCATGCCGACCCGGATCCAGAAGTTGGCCTGGGCATTGATCGAGCGGCTGGAGACGGTGCAGGCACGACGCAGCTGGTCGTGCAGGGTGTCATCGATGTTGACGATGCCCATGGGCGGTCCTGGAGGATTGGATATACGAAGCGTATATGTTTCGTATATCCAACTCAAGGCCGCCCGGTTCAGCTGGCGTCGGTGGCGAAGCGCAGGCGGTTGCCGTCGGGGTCACGCAGCAGCATCTCGCGGCTGCCCCATTCGGTGTCATGCGGCGGCTGTTCGATGGGGACGCCTGCGGCACTGAAGGCGCGGTGCAGGGCGTCGACGTCCTCGACGATGAAGTACACCGCGCCGCCGACTTCGCAGTCGCCGCTGTGTTCGGTGAGGAAGATCGTCTGGCCGTCGCGGGTGAGCTGGGCGAACAGCGGGAAGCCGGGTTCGAAGCGGTGTTCCTAGTCGACCACGAAGCCCAGCCCCTGTACGTAGAACGGCAGGGTGGTATCGGCATGGCGCATGCGCAGTTGCGGGATGACGGTCTGGGGCATGGCGAGGGCTCCTGGGGCAGGCGTCCAGTGTAGTGCCGAGCCATGCTCGGCCATCGTCCCCTGTAGAGTCGAGCCATGCTCGACTCGGTGGCCAGCAAACAGCAGTCGAGCATGGCTCGACTCTACAGGACAGCGGTCAGCAGGCCGTCGGCACCGAGGCCATCGCGGCCAGCAGTTCGCGGTTCACCTGCTGGTGCCGTGCCTGCCACACCGGCAGATCGTCGGCGCTGATGTCGGGCTGGCCATCCAGCGAGGACAGCCAGCGCTTGAAGCGGCTCTGGTAGTTGGCCAGCGACACTTCGCCGGTGATGTCACTGCCGACCAGGCCGCCGGCGCGCAGCGCTTCGATCACCACCAGCGCGTGTTCCAGCTGGAAGCGGCCCTGGTCCCAGTTACTGCGGGCGACGTCCTCGGCGAACACATCCTTGTCGATCGACAGGTAGGTTGGCTGTGGCGACTTCGCCTGCTCTGCAGCGAACGCGGCCACCAGCGCTTCGGGATGCTCAAAACGGCGGAAGGCATGGCCCATGCCGAGGCGATGCCCCCAGCCTACGTCCACGTCCATGCACCAGTAGGTCAGGCGACCGCCGATCAGCGGGCGCCAATGGTTCTCCCAGGCGTGGCCAAGGCCGATGTCACTGGAGGTGATGCCCAGCACATGGATGTGCGAGATCTGCGGCAGCTTGCTGGCCGCGTTCACCCAGGAACCGCAGTGCATGCCGAACGGGAAACGCATGTTGTCGGGATGGTTGTCCAGCACCACCAGCTGGAACGGCTCCTGCGCGCGCATGCGACGCAGCAGAGGCAGGCTGAGATGATGGAAATCACCGCTGCCGAGCATCACCGTGCCGAGCTGGGCCGGCAGCGGAGCCAGCACTTCAGCGGCGAAACGGTCGAGGGTGGCATTGCTGCAGGCGAAGCGCAGTGGATCGTGCCATTGCGGCAGGGCCAGGGTCTGCGCCTGGGGCAGCGGCAGCACGCCACCGTCCAGGTCCAGGATCAACGGGGAACGCAACGGCATCGTTCAACCGCCTCCATCAGGTTCGCCCTGCAGGTACGGGGCCAGCCTGCGCAGGGCGGCGCGCAGCAGCGGGGAGCGTGCGTGGATCGCGTGCCGGGTGGAGGTGAAGCGGGCGCCGAGCTCGGCCTTGATCCGCGAGTCGGTCCAGCCGGCCACGTAGTGGCTCAGGCCGTGCTGCAGCGCGTATTCGAGGTTGTGCATCCAGCTGACCGCGTACAGGTTGTGCTCGCGCGACTGCGGATAGGCCAGGCCGATGTACTTGTCCACCAGCTTGCCGGCATGCACGTAGCACAGGTTCCAGCCGATCAGCTGGCCCTGGTGGCGGTACAGGAACATCCGTCCCTGGCCCAGGCTGTCGGCCAGCAGGTACTGGAAATAGGGCAGGTCGAGCTGGTCGAAATGCACCGCGCTCTGCGCGTACACGCCCAGGTACAGCGCATACAGTTCGGCCTGCAGCCGCGGGTCGGCCAGGGCCGGATCACCGGTGGCGATGCACTCGATCTGCAGCTCGTCACGCGAGCGCAGCTTGCGCCGGATGTTCTTGCGGCGCGAGGACGACAGGCGTCCGAGATAGCCATCGATCGAATCGAAATCGATGGCCACCCAGGCCAGCGGCATGCCTTCCAGTTCGACGAAGCCGCGTGCCAGCAGCGCCTGCAGGAAGGCACCGCTGTGTGCGTTGGCGGCGTCGTCCAGCAGCGGCGAATCGATCGCCAGGTCCTTGACTACCAGCAGCCGCGTATCGCCGATCGCGTGACGCGTCACGTCCTCGGCCAATGCCTCTGGTGCGACGTGCGCGGGCAGCGGGGTGTACTCGGTGCTGGTGGCACCGACGAAGCGGGTCTTCCAGGTGATCCATGGCCGCCACAGGCGCGACAGCGGCAGGCCAAGCAGCTTGCCGCGCAGGTCGTCATCCATCGTGGTGGTCAGGTCCAGCGGCGCACGGAAGGTCGGCAGGCCGCTGGGAAGGCGGCCCGCCTCGAATCCGAGCGGCGGGTGGGCCAGGAAGCCCTCCAGCAGCGCGGCCGGTTCCAGCGCGGTGCTGGATGCGCGTGACGTCATCTCCATCGGCACGGGAACCGGCAGCGCATCGACCTCAGCCCTTGGCCTTGGTCAGCGCCTGGTCGAGCAGGGTGATCGCCAGGTCGATCTCTTCGTAGCTGATGTCCAGCGACGGCGCGAAGGTGATCACGTTCTTGTACCAGCCACCCACGTCGAGCACGAGGCCCATGCGCTTGCCGTCGTGCAGCAGGTCACCGGCCAGGCCGATGTCGACCATGCGGTCCAGCAGTTCCTTGTTCGGGGTGTAGCCGTCGGTCTGGCAGATTTCCGCACGCAGGGCCAGGCCCAGACCGTCGACGTCGCCGATTTCCGGGTGGCGCTTCTGCAGGCCACGCAGGCCGTCGAGGAAGTACGCGCCCTTTTCCGGCACGGTGCGCTCGTAATCCATTTCCTTGCCCAGCTTCAGCACTTCCAGGCCCAGGCGGGTGCCCAGCGGGTTGGAGTTGAAGGTGGAGTGGGTGGAACCCGGCGGGAACACGGTCGGGTTGATCAGCTCTTCGCGCGCCCACAGGCCCGACAGCGGGTTCAGGCCGTTGGTCAGCGCCTTGCCGAACACCAGCACGTCCGGGGTCACGCCGAAGTGCTCGATCGACCACAGCTTGCCGGTGCGCCAGAAGCCCATCTGGATTTCATCGACCACCATCAGGATGCCGTACTTGTCCAGCACGCGCTTGAGGCCGGTGAAGAAGTTGCGCGGCGGGATGACGTAGCCGCCGGTGCCCTGGATCGGCTCGACGTAGAACGCGGCGTACTCGGCCTGGCCGACCTTGGGATCCCACACGCCGTTGTACTCGCTTTCGAACAGGCGCTCGAACTGCCAAACGCAGTGGTCGGAGTACTCGTCCGGGGTCATGCCCTTCGGGCGACGGAAGGGGTACGGGAACGGGATGAACATCGCGCGCTCGCCGAAGTGGCCGTAGCGGCGGCGGTAGCGGTAGCTGGAGGTGATCGACGACGCACCCAGGGTGCGGCCGTGGTAGCCGCCTTCGAAGGCGAACATCAGGCTCTTGCCGCCGCGCGCGTTGCGCACGATCTTCAGCGAGTCTTCGATGGCCTGCGCGCCACCGACGTTGAAGTGCACGCGGCCGTCGAGGCCGAACTTCTCGTGCATGTCCACGGCAATGGTCTTGGCAAGCTGCACGCGGGTCGGGTGCAGGTACTGGCTGGCGACCTGCGGCAGGGTGTCGATCTGGTCCTTCAGCGCGTCGTTCAGGCGCTTGTTGCTGTAGCCGAAGTTGCAGGCCGAGTACCACATCTGCAGGTCGAGGTAGGGCACGCCCGCACCGTCGAACATGTAGCTGCCTTCGCCGCGCTGGAAGATCTTCGGCGGGTCGACGTAGTGGACGGTGTCGCCGAAGGAGCTGTAGCGGGCTTCGTCGGCCAGCAGCTGCGCGTCGGAGGCAGCCGAATCGGCGTTCTTGTCAAAAATGTTCATGCAGTTCGGTTCCGTGAAGGACGTTCGAAAGGGGTAACGGGGGAGCGTGCCTGGAAGGGAGTGCTCAGGCGGTGGCCAGCAGCAGTGGCAGTGCGGCGGGCTGCGGGCTGGCGTCGAGGCGACGTGGCTGCAGCAGGCTGCCATCGAGCAAGCGCGGCAACAGTGCGATTGCATCGTGGAAGGTATCGATGGCGGCATGCTCGATGCCGGCATGGGTGCAATGGGTGATCAGGCGGCGCTTGGCGAACACGAAGTCGGCATCCTCGGACACGCAGAAGTCCGAACTGCCGTCGCCGATCATCAGCACGCGCGGCGCTTCGTTGGCACGCGCCTGCGCGGCGCAGGTGCACTTGCAGGTACCGCTGCGGCACCCCTCGGCCTGGTAGGGCGACTCCAGTTCCCAGTGGTCTTCGCACCAGCGCAGGTGGTTGGCCACCACCGGCAGCGGCGGCAGGCCATGGTTGGCGAGGATGCGGTGGATCGCATAGTCCAGGCCGTCGCTGACGATGCGCAGCGGCAGGCCCAGCTGCTCGGCGCGGGTGACGAAGGCGGCGAAGCCCGGATCGATCTTTACCGGGTCCAGGTGTGCGTCGAGCGTGGCCGGGTCCAGCTTCAGCAGCCGCACCTGGCCCTGCATGCATTCACGCGAGCCGATCTTTCCCGACTTCCACTGGTCTTCCAGTTCCTGCCAGCCCGGCTGGCCGTACTTCTCCAGCAGCGAGTCGATGACATCTTCGAGGCTGATGGTGCCGTCGAAGTCACACAGGATGCTCCAGTGCATGGGCAGGTCCGTCGATGAGAAAGGCGTCCGGCACGGTGCCGGGGCAGGCTCAATGTAGGCAGGCAGCCTTTCTCGTTCCTTTCCTGTTGAAAGGCTGCACTGCGGGGTGGGGAAAGTGTTCAGGAATCGAACATCCTGAATGGGCGCAATGCCCGGAAAATAGCCGTTTCAGGGCTGCGCGGCGGCCAGCGCCTGCAGGATCTGCGCGGTCTCTTCACGGGTCTGCCAGGCGCTGTTGCCGAGGGTCAGCATGCGTGCGGCGAAGTCGCGCGCGTTCGGCATGTCGTCCTGCGGCACGATGCCACGCAGGTAGGCGTAGTCGGGCAGGGCATGGATGAACATGCGGCTGGCACCGAGGCCACGCGGCCACAGGTCGTCCAGTGCGGCATCGCGCGCGCGCTGGCTGGGCAGCAGCAGCATCAGCATCGGCCAGGTGCCGCCGGTACCGGCCAGGCCATCGACCACCTCCACCGCCGGCAGCTGTGCCAGCTGCACGCGCAGCTGCAATGCGCGCAGGCGCCCGGCCTGCAGGAACGCCGGCAGCCGCCGTGCAGCATGGGCACCGATGTTCTGCCGCCAGTGGCTGACCCGGTGCTGCGGGATGTCCAGCGGAAAAACATCGCCGACCGCTTCTTCCAGATCACCGCGTTGCAGTGCGCTGCGCAGTGGATTGCCGTACACCAGCGACAGCAGCGAGGGGCGGTAGCAGGCGGCAAGGCCCAGCAGCTGCACGCTGCGAAGCAGCTCCCAGCGCAGGCTGAAACGGACCTGCTCGGCCGCATGTTCGGCCAGCGCGGCACGCAGTTCGTCATCGCGGCTGACCAGCAGGCCGCCTTCGTGCAGGCTCAGCCCCTTGCCGGCGGCCAGGCTGAAGAATCCGATATCGCCACGCAGGCCGACGCTGCTGTTGCCGACCCGCGCGCCCAGCGCCTGAGCGGCATCTTCGATGACCCAGGTACCGGCGCCATGCGCGATGTCGGCGGCCAGTTCAACATCGGCGATGCGTCCGCCGAGGTGCGTGGGCAGGATCGCCAACGTGCGTGCGTCGGCCAGGCGCGAGAGCTGTGCCGGATCAAAGTCGAAGTGGCCGCGACGGGTATCACACAGCTGCACGCGCAGGCCGAGGCTGTGCACCGCGATCGGCACCAGCGGGCAGGTGTAGGCCGGCAGGATCACGGTATCACGCTTGGGCGCACGCTTGCGCAGGGTGCGCAGCGCGATAAGCAGCGCGTGGGTGCCGGAACAGGTCAGCTGCAGCGGCGGTGTGCCGAGCTGTTTGGCCAGGATGTCACGCAGCTCGCCGCCACCGGGAAGGAAGTCGCTGGCCTGCATCGGCAGGCCGGCGGTCGGAGGCAGTTCGCGCGCGAACAGGCTCATCGCAGCCCGCTCACGAGGTGCTTTCGGCGGGGCTGTGCGGGTCATCCGCTTCGGCGCGGCCGAGGCAGACGATGCCGGCCACGATCAGCACCGCGCCCACCAGGTGGTGCAGGGTCAGCGGTTCGTTCAACAGCCACGCCGACAGCAGCAGCACACTGATCACTTCCAGGTGCGAGGCCGCGAAGGCAGGGCCGATCGGAGCGTGGCGCAGCAGGCTCATCCAGGTGAAGAACGCGCCGACGTAGCCGAGGATGGCACCGTATACCCACGGCTGCGACAGCACGCGCAGCAGCCAGGCGGTGTTGGCCTCGACCGGCAACGCGGCGTCACCGGCGTACTTGAAGCACAGCTGGGCCAGCGTGTCGAAGGCCATCAGCAGCGGAAAACCGATCACATACAGGCGCCTCATGAGCCCGCCCCCACCACCGCCACGCCCGCCGTGACCAGCAGCATGCCGGTCACCCGCAGCGGCGTGAGCTTTTCGCGGAACAGGAAGCGGCCGGCGATCATCAGCGCAACGATGTTGATCGAGCCCAGCAGCACGCCCTTGGACAACGGTACCAACGACAGGAACGCGATCCAGGCCACGAACTCAAGCACGTAGCAGGCGATGCCGATCCACAGCCAGGGGCGGCTGAGCATGTGTTTCCAGCGTTGCAGTCCTTCGCCGTCCTGCGGGTCGCTGGCGGCGGCCTTGAAGGCGAGCTGGCCACCGGTATCGAGCACGACATTGGCCAGCCACAGCAGCGTGGCGAGTGCCCCCATCTCAGGCCACCGCCTTGAGGACGCCGCTGCGTTCACCGATTTCGGTGAAGAAGCGCGCGCTGCGGCGGATCACGTCGCGGCGTTCGCGGTCGATGGTGATCATGTGGTAGCTGTCTTCCAGCACCACCAGTTCCTTCGGGCCACTGACCCGCGACATCACCAGTTCGGCATTGCCCATGCTGGCCACGTCGTCTTCGCGGGCGTGCATCACCAGGCACGGCGCGGTGACCTGATGCAGGTGGCGACGGGTCCAGTTGCTCAGGGCACGCATCTCGGCCAGCGCGTGCCAGGGGTTGCCCGGCAGGCCGGCAGCGGCGCTGTCGCCGGACAGCATGGCGGCGCTGACCTGCGCGCGCAGGCGCTCGTCACGCAGGCCGTAGGGCGGTTCTTCCATGAACATGCGGTCGCGGCCGATGTTGAAGCGCTTGAACCACGGCAGCAGGAACGACAGGCGGGCCACGGCGGGAATGTTCCAGCCGTCGTAGCGGAAGGTGGCGCCATACACGCCGACGCCGGACACCCACTCGGGGCGGCGTGCAGCCAGCGCCAGCGACAGTACCGCGCCCATCGACAGACCACCGACGAACAACTGGTCGACCTTGCCACGCAGGCTCGCCGCCGCATCTTCCACGCCCTGGTACCACTGTTCCCAGGTGGTCGCCAGCAGGTCATCCACGGTGCCGCAATGGCCGGGCAGCTGCACGCCGTGCACGGTGAAACCGGCGTTGTTCAGGCCCTTGCCCAGCATGCGCATTTCCGCCGGGGTGCCGGTCAGGCCGTGGACCAGCAGCACGCCCTGCGGGCCACCGGGGAGGAAGAAGTCGTGCGATTCGGTCACCTGGCGGCTCCGGGACGGCAGTGGGGATGGTCAGGATCGCAAGCGCGAATTTCGCCAGCCTTTCAGCGCCCCGGTCCGGGTCAGGGGGCCTTCAGCAGCGGAAGCGTGATGGCGACCTTCAGGCCCCCACCGGCACGGTTGAGGAAGGTCAGTCGGCCGCCGAAGTGCTCCACCGCTTCGTGGGCGATGGCCAGCCCCAGGCCGGTGCCGCTGGCGGTGGTGCCGGGCGCGCGGAAGAAACGCTCGCCCAGCCGCGGCATCACGTCCTCGGGTACGCCGGGTCCGTTGTCCTCCACGTACAGTTCGACGTCATTGTCGTCCAGCGCATGCACGCCGACCGTGACGGTCGCATCGCGGCCGGCGTAGCGCAGCGCGTTGTCGATCAAGTTGTCCAGTGCTTCCTGCAGTTGGGCACCGTTGCCGAGCACGCGCAGTGGATGGGGGCTGCCGCGGTAGCCCAGATCGATGCCATCGCGGATCGCCTCGGGCACGCGCATGCCGACCCATTGCGGCACCAGTTCGCACAGGTCCAGCGCTTCAACGGTATCGGGCACGGTCTGCGCACGGCTCAGCGCCAGCAGCTGGGTGCTGACCCGCGCGGTGCGCTGGTTGAGCCGGCGGATGTGCTGCAGCGCCTCGCGTACCGTGTCCGGGTCGCCATGCGCCAGCGCCTGGTCCACGTGCAGGGCCATGCCGGCCAACGGCGAGCGCAGCTGGTGCGCGGCATCGGCGATGAAGCGGTTCTGCAGCGTGATCATTTCCGCCTGGCGCGCAAACAGATCGTCGATGGTGCTGATCAGTGGCTGGATCTCTTCCGGCACGTCGGCATCGGAGATCGGCGCCAGTTCGCCGCGGCGCTGCGCCAGGCGGGTCCTCAGCGGCGTGAGGATGCGCAGGCCGTAGGTCACGCCAAACCAGACCAGCGCAGCGGTGCCCAGCGCCAGCATGGTCATCAGCGGGATGATGATCATCAGGATCTCGCGCGCACGCTGGCGGCGGTCGGCCATGCTTTCGGCCACGGTCACCGCCAGCTGGTCCTGCGGGTCGTTCATCGCCTGCGTGCAGACGGTGGCCATGCGCACCTGCTGGCCATTGAGGTTGCCGTCGTACAGCGCCGGATGCACGCCGGTGCAGTCCTGCGAAGGGGCATACGGGCTGAAGTCCGCGTTGCCGCTGAGGGTGCCCTTGCGGCTGCTGTCGACGTTGAAATAGCGATGGCCGTCGGGGTCGTACTCGATCAGGAAGCGCGCCTGCGGAGACAGGTCGCTGGTCACCGGCATGGTGCTCAGCATCTGCGCGAACGAGTGCGTGTCGTCGATCAGGTTGCGGTCGTGGATGCGGTTGGAATAGTCCAGCGCAACGTAGTAGGCCAGGATCGTATTGAAGGTGAGTAGGCCCAGCATCGGCAACGCCAGGAAGGCGAGCAGGCGCCGGCGCAGGCTGGGTGGTCCACTGATCACGGGGCGCTGTCGTCCTGCGCGTCTTCCAGCATGTAGCCCAGCCCGCGCACGGTGCGGATGCCCATGCCGCCGGGTTGCAGCTTGCGGCGCAGGCGGTGCAGGGCGATGTCCAGGCCGTTGTCGGTCAGGTCCTGGCCCCAGTCACACAGCGCCTCCACCAGCTGCGCGCGCGACACGATGCGCTCGGCGCGTACTGCCAGCGCCGACAGCAGGCCGAACTCGCGCGCGGTCAGTTCCAGCGACTGGTCGTCGATCCACACGCGATGCCCGGCCAGGTCCAGGCGCAGGCGTCCGATGCGCAGGTCCGGGTTGCCATTGCTGGTCACGCGGCGCAGCTGTGCGCGCACGCGCGCTTCGAATTCGTCCAGCGCGAACGGTTTGACCAGGTAGTCGTCGGCACCGAGGTCGAGCACGCGCACGCGTTCGGCCAGGCCGTCGCGGGCGGTCACCACCAGCACCGCCAGGCCATCGCCGCGCTGGCGCAGGCGCTGCAGCACGTCGCGGCCATCCAGCTGCGGCAGGCCCAGGTCCAGCACCAGCAGTGCGTACTGGGTCGAACCCAGCGCGGCGTCGGCGTGCGCGCCGTTGTCGACGTGGTCGACCACGTGCCCCTGTCGGCGCAGCGAGGCGCACAGGCCGGAGGCGATGTCCGGGTCGTCTTCAGCAATCAGAACGCGCATGCGCGGGGGGCTCCTGTATCGGTCGGGCCCAGCGGATGGACGGGGTGGGCCTCTCGGTTGCCGAGGGTAGCCGCAAACCGGGTGAAGGTGGAGCGCGACGACACCGCCGGGGGCCGTCGCGCTGTCCCGCCATTCAGTCCTGCAGGCCGGGCTCGCCTTGTGCCAGCGGCACCCGTGAGCCGTCCAGCAGGCCGCGGCTGAGCCTGCCATCCTCGATGAACAGCAGTTCGCCGTTCTCGCCGTTCTTGATGCTGCTGTCGATGGCGATCACGCGGTCGCCATGGAAGCTGCTGACGTGCGGCATCGAGGTGTGGCCGACCACGATGCGCTTGAGCTGCAGGCGATCGAGCACGGTCTGTACCCCCGCCGTGTCGAGGCGGCCATCGAAATAGCCGCGGTACCAGATCGGGCTGGTCTTGCCGTCATACAGCGGTGCGGTGGCCGGGTCGGCCTTCACTTCGGCCTTGGGCAGGCCCAGTGACGCCTGGTAGGCCGCGTTGGTGCGCGCCGGGTCCAGCGCCAGCTGCACCGCCTCGGGCGAGATGCCGCCGTGCAGGAACAGGGTGTCGCCGATCTTCAGCAGTACCGGGCGGGTGCGCAGCCACTGCCCGATCACCGAATCGGCGCCATACAGCTGCGGGTAGCTGCGGTCGAGCAGCTGGGCGCTGCGCAGGTATTTCGGGTTGACGTAGCGCAGGTCGTCGTACAGCACCATGGTTTCGTGGTTGCCGAGCACGAAGTGCACTGCGCCGCCGGCGGCGGCCGCCTGCTGCTGCAGGCCATACAGCAGCCAGAACGCCTCGGTCACCTGGGGGCCGCGATCGAACACATCGCCGGCGATGACCAGGGTGTCCTTGCCCAGTGCCCAGCGGTCCTGCGCGTCGATGACCTGGTGGGCGCGCAGCAGGCGCACCAGCAGCCCGTACTGGCCATGGATGTCGGACAGCGCAACGATGCGCGGCGCGGCCGGCAGTACGGAGATCGAAGGTGCATTCGGCGCGGCCACATGCACGGTGTGCCCGTAGCCGCAGCGTGGGGCGATGTCGGTGCCTGCGGGCTGCGTGGCCAGCGTGCGCGACTCGACCTTGTCGTCGCAGATCCACTTGGCCTGCAGCTGCGTGCCCTCGCGGAATACATAGGGGCCATCGGCCTGCACGTGGTCGGCGGGCGCGGCAACCTCGCGGGCCTGCGTGGCTCCGGCGCTGCAGGCCAGCAGCGGCAGCAGCAGGGCGGTCATCAGGGAAGGGCGATAGCGCGGCATTGGCGGCGTCCTGCGGCGGAAACATCCGATGCTAACCGGCGCGGCCGGATCGTGGTGTGCGCGAATGGGTGGATCAGGCGCCGCGCCCGTCGTCCTTGAGCTTGCGCACGCGGGTCGCGGCGGCCTGCAGGGGCTGACCGTCGCGCCCGTGCGGTTGCATGTAGGGCAGCGGTCGCCGCGTGCTGGATTCGATCAGCTGCGAATGAGCTTCACCAGCGCCGAAGCGATGGCGTTCTCCCCACTGGCGCAGCGCGACCAGCAGCGGGAACAGTTCCTGGCCGGCGTGGGTGAGTACGTATTCCTGGTAGGCCGAGCCATCGGAGGCCGGTTGCAGCTGCAGGATGCCGGCCTCGACCAGCCTGCGCAGGCGATCACTGAGGATGTTGCGCGCCGCGCCGAGGCTGCGCTGGAAGTCGCCAAAGCGGGTGATGCCATCGAAGGCATCGCGGATGACCAGCAACGCCCAGCGGTCGCCGAGCAGGTCGGCGCTGCGGGCGACGGGGCAGGGACTGTTGGCGTGCATGCTGGGGCCTCCGGATGTGGTTGCAGTTTAAAACCAATGGCGATAGCCTGCATCAAGTTTCAAATTGCAACCACATCATGAGCGTTCCATTGATTTCCCGCCCATTGCTGATCCTGCTCGCGGTCGCGGCCGGCGCCAGCGTTGCCAACGTCTACTACGCGCAACCTCTGCTGGATCGGCTGGCGCAGGGCTTCGCACTGGACCGTGCCGTGGCGGGCGCAGTGCTGGCGGCAACCCAGGCCGGCAGTGTGCTGGCCTTGCTTGGCCTGCTGCCGTTGGCCGATCGCGGTGACCGGCGACGTCTGCTGCGGCTGCAGTTGATGGCGCTGGTGCTGGGCCTGCTGTGGCTGACGGCTGCCCGGACTGCGGCATGGCTGTTGTCGGGCATGCTGCTGGCCGGCCTGCTGGGCACCGCGCTGACCCAGGGGCTGATCGCCTATACCGCCACGCTGGCGCCGCCGGAGCAGCGCGGCCGCGTGGTGGGCGTGGTGCAGGGCGGCGTGTTCATCGGCCTGTTGCTGGCGCGCGTGGTATCGGGCGCGATCGCGGCCACCATCGGCTGGCGTGCGGTCTATCTGCTGTCGGCAGCGATGATGGCGGCCTTGGCCGTGCTGTTGTGGCGGCGCCTGCCGGCGGTGCCGGTACCGGCGGTACCGCCGCGCTGGTCCGCACTGCTGGGTTCGATGCTGGGCATGCTGCGCCGGGACCGCAGTCTGCGCGAGCGTGGGCCGCTGGCGTTGCTGCTGTTTGCTGGCCTCAACGTGTTCTGGGCGGCGGCGCCGCTGCCGTTGTCGGCGCCTCCGTTGCAGTGGTCCACCGCGGCCATCGGTGCGCTCGGCCTGGCCGGCGTAGTGGGCGCATTGATGGCGGCGCGGGTCGGGCACTGGATGGACCGCGGTTTCGCCGATCGGGTCAGTCTTGGCGCACTGCTGCTGATGCTGGCCGCGTGGTGGCCGCTGCTGGGCCTGCCGCAGTCGCTGTCGTTGCTGCTGCTGGGCGTGATCGTGCTCGACCTCGGTGGGCAGGCACTGCACGTATCGAACCAGGCGCTGCTGCTGCGCGCGCCGGCAGAACAGCATGGGCGCCTGGTGGCGCTGTACATGCTGTTCTATGCGGTGGGCAGTGGCGCCGGTGCGGCGGCCGGACCCTGGATGCAGGCCCGGCACGGCTGGCCTGCCGTGTGCCTGCTGGGTGCAGGCATCGCGTTGCTGGCGCTGCTGTGGTGGGCCGCGTGGCGGGTGGTGGCGGTGAAAGCAGCGGCTGGTGCCCGTATCGGTAGTGCCGGCTGTCGGTAGAGGCGGCGCGCCATCAGCGTTGCAGTGCACGCCGCCCCGGGGCTTCCTGCAGGTCCGCACTGGCCACCACCACGCGGTTGCGGCCACTGCGCTTGGCCTCGTACATCGCCGCGTCGGCACGTGCCATCAGCCGCTCGTAGTCCGGGTGGCCGTCATGGCCGGCCACGCCGATGCTGGCAGTGAGTGACAGCACCTGGCCATTGGCCAGTGCCACCGGCGAGTGTGCGATCTGCCGGCGCAGGCTCTCGGCGATCACCGAGGCCTGCGACTCGCTGGCCGCGACCAGCACCACCACGAACTCCTCGCCGCCATAGCGGAACAGGTAGTCGCTGCCGCGCGTGAGCTGGCCGAGCAGGCCGGCGACGTGCTGCAACGCGCGGTCGCCGGCATCGTGGCCGTGGCCGTCGTTGATCGCCTTGAAATGATCCAGGTCGAGCAGCAGCAGCGAGAACGGCGTGCGGTTGCGCGTGGCCAGTTCGATCTCCCGGCGCAGCACGGTAGGCAGGAAGCGGCGGTTGAGCAGGTTGGTCAGGGCATCGCTGCCGGCATCCAGTTCACCGATGCGCTCGAACAGCAGCGTCATCAGCGTGCGGATGGCGGCCAGGTCCTCGCGGATGGCCGGCAGCACGGCCAGTCGCTGTGCCGGGGCATCATGGCTTGCCTGTTGCAGGCTGCTGTCGATGCGGGCCATCAGCTGGCCGACCTGCTGGGTCTCGCTGCTCTCGCCGAAGCTGGGGATGCCCTTGTGGGTGAACCACAGGCCGAACTCCGATGTCGCCAGGCTGGCGCTGTCGCTGGCCTGCACATGACCGGCCAACGCGTAGAGCAGGGCGTTCTCCCAGTCCAGCAGCAGTGCCCGCTGGCGCTCGCGTTCGGTGCCGACGTTCTGCACCAGCGAGAACAGCCGGTACGCAGCATCGGCACGGGTCGAGCGCTCGCGGGCATGGGTGTAGGCCAGGGTCATGCCTTCCATGGCGATGTCCATGATCGCGCTGAGGCAGTCGATGGCGGCGAACGCAATGGCGCTGTTGGGCGCATCATCGCGCAGGCGCACGAACAGCTCGTGCTTGAGCACGCGTGCGCCACGGGTCACCAGGTCGACCGGAATGCCGACCCGGGCATGCACGTCGCCGATCACCCGTTGCGAGGCGACGGTGGCAGCAATGCCGTCGGCATCGGTGGTCAACAGCTGCACGAGCCAGCGCTGCATGGCCGGTTGCAGGCGCTGCTTGACCTGCTCGTGGGACAGGAAGCGGCGTGCACGCCCATCCTGCAGCAGCACTTCATAGAAGCGCTGGGCCAGCGCGGGCGGGGCGTCGATGGCAGCGGCGCGCAGCAGCGCGGTGGCGGCGGGGCCGGCCTGTTGCAGGCAGTGCTGCCAGGCTTCGGCCAGCGGCTGGCTGGCATCGTCCAATTGGGGTGGTTCCACGTCGATCTCTGACTGCGTACGGCAAACCACGGGTATCGGCCGCGGCGGCATACGGTTGATGGCGGGTTAGCCGGCCAGTTTACGCGCGGTGCAGGGTTGCACGGTGCGCAAAGCACATCGGCGTCGCTGCGGCAATGAGTGAGCGCATTTGAGAATCAATCGCATTAATGGGAGAATGCGCGCACGGATCGGGCCGCAGGCGACTGCAGCGACGCTCCGCCTCCCCCTCGTTGTTGCCTCAAGCCCTTTGCCAGAGGCCCCGTTGCCCTGCCAGAAGGTCCAGATCATGTCCCGAGCCGTTGTCCTTTCGCCGCGCCCGCTGGCGCTCGCCGTTGCCGCCCTGCTGGCGGGCAGCGCCCTGACCGCCCAGGCCGAAACCGACGCCACCGATATCGACACGGTGCATGTCACCGCCTCGCAGATCGCCCGCCAGGCGTTGGGCACTTCGACCATCACCGCCGAGGACATCGCCAAGCGCCCACCGGCCAACGACATCGCCGAACTGCTGCGCACCATGCCGGGCGTCAACCTCACCGGCAACAGCGCCTCGGGCCAGTACGGCAACAACCGCCAGATCGACCTGCGCGGCATGGGCCCGGAGAACACGCTGATCCTGGTCGATGGCAAGCGCATCGGTGCGCGTGACGCCGTACGCATGGGCCGCAGCGGTGAGCGCAATACGCGCGGCGATACCAACTGGGTGCCGGCGGAAATGATCGAGCGCATCGAAGTGCTGCGCGGCCCTGCGGCGGCGCGCTATGGCTCCGGTGCGTCCGGCGGCGTGGTCAACATCATCACCAAGCGCCCGACCGGCAACCTGACCGGTGCGGTCGACCTGTATGGGTTGGTGCCCGAGCACAGCGCCGAAGGCGGCAGCGAGCGCGTCGGCCTGCAGCTGAGCGGGCCGATGACCGACACCCTGTCGTTCCGCCTGTACGGCAATCTCAACAAGACCGACGCGGACTCGCTGGACCTCAACCGCCAGTACGCGACCAACCCGAACGCGGTGCCGCCGGCTGGCCGCGAGGGCGTCAAGAACCGCGACGTCAACGCGTTGCTGCGCTGGGACATCACCGCCGATCAGGTGGTGGAGTTCGAAGCCGGTACCAGCCGCCAGGGCAACATCTACGCCGGCGACCGCGCCGTCAGCACCACCGGTACCTCGACCGGTGTCGACCTGGCGGCACTGGCCGAAGGCGAAGCAGAAACCAACCGCATGTACCGCAACACCGGCGCGATCACCCATCGCGGCCGTTGGGGCGACGTGACCTCGCGGGTGACCGCCGCAGTGGAAGCGGTGAACAACTCGCGCATCAACGAAGGCCTGGCCGGTGGCCCGGAAGGCAGCTTCAACGGCACCGACTGGTCGACCTCGCGCCTGCGCAACTACCAGCTGGATGGCGAAGTGAGTTTCCCGACCACGCTGGGCGGCGCCGAGAACATCTGGACGCTGGGCTTTGAATACCTGGACAGCCGCCTGACCGACCCGTACTCGATGAGCCAGTCCAGCAGCAGCGGCGGTGGCATCCCGGGGCTATCGGCCGATCGCGGGCGCGGCAAGGCCGATGCGCAGACCACCGCCGTATTCGTGGAAGACAACATCTACCTGGGTGAGCGCTGGATTGTCACCCCGGGCCTGCGTTTCGACCATCACAGCCAGTTCGGCAACAACACCAGCCCCAGCCTCAATGCGCAGTTCCGCATCAACAGCGACTGGGTGGTGAAGGGCGGCATCGCGCGTGCGTTCAAGGCGCCGAACCTGTACCAGTCGAACCCGGACTACCTGTACTACACCCGTGGCAATGGCTGCCCGAATGCACTGCCGAGCCTGGGTGCTGGTTGCTACATGCGCGGCAACGCAGACCTGAAGGCGGAAACCAGCCTGAACAAGGAACTGGGCATCGAGTGGGCACCGCAGAGCGGCTGGCAGGCCTCGTTGACCTACTTCCACAACGACTACAAGGACAAGATCCAGGCTGGCTACACCCAGATCGGGCTGACCGCCGACACCAAGGGCCGCATCTTCCGCTGGGAGAACGCGCCGAAGGCGATCGTGCAGGGGCTTGAAGGCAACCTGGTGATTCCGCTGCTGGGCGAGCAGGGCAACCGCCTGAAGTGGAGCAACAACTTCACGTACATGGTGGAGAACGAGAACAAGAGCACCGGCCAGCCGCTGTCGGTGATCCCGAAGTACACGATCAACACGATGCTGGACTGGCAGGCCACCGACAAGCTGTCGGTGCTGCTGACCGGCACCTTCTACGGCAAGCAGAAGCCGGCCACCACCAACATCAACAATGATCCGCGCTGCACCGGAAGCTGCGATGCGTCGATCGCGCTGCAGGACCGCGGCGCCTACAACATCTGGGGCGTGAGCGCGCGCTACAAGGTGACCGAGACCGTCAGCTTCGGCTTCGGCGTGAACAACCTGGCCGACAAGCGCCTGTTCCGCGAGGCCAACAGCAGCGATGCCGGCGCGGCGACCTACAACGAGCCGGGCCGCGCGTACTGGGCCAGCCTGCGCTTCGGGTTCTGAGCGCACGCGGACGTCGGTCCGCTGCCTTCGCCAGGCCTGGCCTGGCGCTACCGGCCACGCTCCGGTAGCGCCGGGCCATGCCCGGTGAGGGACCGCGTGGCCTGCAATGTTATAAACACCGTAATAGTCTCCCCCGCCAGCACGGCGTAGCCTGCACCGCATCGCAAAGGAGCTGTTGCCATGGGCCACGACCACGATCACCTGCCATCCGAGATCCGTCACGAGAAACCCTTGTGGTGGGCACTCGGCCTGACCTCCACCTTCCTCGTCGTCGAGGTGGTGGGCGCGTTCTGGACCAACAGCCTGGCGCTGCTGTCAGACGCCGCGCACATGGCCACCGATGCGTTGGCGCTGATGATCGCGCTGGTCGCGGTGCGGCTGAGCCGGCGCCCGCCGGACGCGCGCCGCACCTACGGCTACGCACGCCTGGAAGCGCTGGGCGCGATGATCAACGGCGCCATGCTGTTCGTGGTTGCCGCCTACATCCTGTGGGAGGCGGTCGGGCGCTTCCGCGAGCCGCAGGAGATTGCCTCCTCCGGCATGCTGGTGATCGCCGCCGCGGGCCTGGTCATCAACCTGATCTCGATGCGCCTGCTGCAGGCGGGCAGTGGCGAGAGCCTCAACGTGAAGGGCGCCTACCTGGAAGTGTGGGCGGACATGCTCGGCTCGGTGGCCGTGATCGCCGGTGCGTTGCTGATCCAGTTCACCGGCTGGAAGCCGATCGACCCGATCCTGGCGGTACTGATCGGCCTGTGGGTACTGCCGCGCACGTACGTGCTGATGCGAGAGGCGATCAACGTGCTGCTGGAAGGCGTGCCCAAGGGCATGGACGTGGCCAAGGTGCGCGACAGCCTGTCCGGCCATGCCGCCGTGCTGGACGTGCATGACCTGCACGTGTGGGCGCTGGCCTCCAGCACCCCGGCGCTGACCGCGCACATCGTGATGCGCGACGGCACCGATGCCGATGCGCTGCGCCGTGAGCTGGGCGGGCGCCTGCACGATGACTTCGGGATCGAGCACGTGACGCTGCAGATCGAAGCGGACCACTGCGGCGAAGCCTGTGGTGAGCCGGCGCCGGCCAAGGGCAGCGAGCACGAGGGCCATGAAGGCCACGACCATGGCGAGGACGCGCAGGGCCATCGCGGCCACGTGCATCGTTGATCGAGGATGACGACCGCGCCGGGCGGTGCCCGGTGCGATCATTCGTCCCGTCGCGAGGCCAGCCGGTCCGCCAGCCGGGTCGGCTCCGGCAACCGGTAGCCGCGCAGCGTGCGCTGCACCCAGTCCAGCGCGGTATCCGCACTGACCCGATGGCCGCCGGCCACGAACAGTGGCTTGCAGCGCACCTTGCTGCGCAGCACCCAGCCCAGTTGCTCATCGCCATCCATCAGCGGCGTATGTGCGCCGGCCTCGGCGCCCGGTTCGACGAACCGGCCGACCAGCTTCGACTTGGCCACGCCGATGCTCGGCAGGTCGGTGACCACACCGAGGTGAGCGGCCACGCCCAGCCGGCGCGGGTGGCTGATGCCATGGCCATCGACGAACACCAGGTCCGGCGTGCGCGGCAGCAGCGCCAGCGCGGCCAGCAGTGCCGGCAGCTCGCGGAAGCTGAGCAGGCCGGGGATGTAGGGCATCACCGTGGAGATGCGCGCGATCTCCTGCGCCACGGGCTGCAGCGTCTCCGCGTCCAGCAGTACCGCCGCGGCGCGGGTGATGGCGCCGTTGTCCTCGAAGCCGACATCCAGCCCGGCCAGCCAGCGCATGTTGCGTGGCAGGCGGTCCTGGCGCTCCACGCGGCCGGCCAGCTGCAGCTGCTGCGCGCGTGCCGCAGCGACGCTGCCTTCCCAGCGCCCGGGGTCGATCACCGTATTCATTGCTCAAAGCATCGCATGCGCGGTGCCACGGCCCGGTGAGCGGCGCCCGGGGCTACAATGGCAGCCTGCCTTTCCTCGCGTTGGAGACCCTGCAGTGACCCGTAAACTCGTACTGTTGCGCCATGGCCAGAGCCAGTGGAACCTGGACAACCGCTTCACCGGCTGGGTCGATGTCGACCTGACCGAGCAGGGGCGCCGGGAAGCGGCCGCTGCGGGTCGCCTGATGCGCGAGGAAGGCCTGCAGTTCAACGTCGCCCACACCTCCGTGCTCAAGCGCGCCATCCACACCCTGCAGGGCGCACTGGCCGAGCTGGAACAGGACTGGCTGCCGGTGAACAAGTCCTGGCGTCTCAACGAGCGCCACTACGGTGGCCTGCAGGGCCTGGACAAGGCTGAGACCGCTGCCAAGCACGGCGAGGAGCAGGTCAAGGTGTGGCGTCGTTCGTACGACATCCCGCCGCCGGCCATGGACCTGGAAGATCCGGGCCACCCGATCCATGACCGCCGCTACGCCGGCCTGGACCGCAACGCGCTGCCGGGCACCGAATCGCTGGCGACCACGCTGGACCGCGTGCTGCCGTACTGGCACGACGCCATCGCGCCGCAGCTGAAGGACGGCAAGACCGTGCTGGTCACCGCCCACGGCAACTCGCTGCGCGCGCTGTACAAGTACCTCAACAACGTCTCGCGCGAGGAAATCCTCGAGCTGAACATCCCGACCGGCATCCCGCTGCTGTTCGAACTGAACGACGACCTGACGGTGAAGTCGTTCCGCTACCTGGGCGACCCGGAAGCAGCGCGCAAGGCCGCTGAAGCCGTAGCCAACCAGGGCAAGGCGAAATAAAGAAGCAGAAGGCCGGCGCAAGCCGGCCTTCGCTTTTGTAGAGTCGAGCCATGCTCGACTGACGCTGTCGCACCCCAGTAGAGCCACCCCATGGGGGGCTGCATCTGCCAGCTACGAAGGACCCAACAGACGCGCGCTCGGCGGCTGCAACGCGGCAATGTCGATGACGTGGTCCTGGCATATCACCTGATAGTGCGTGAATGGGCCGGGGTAGCGGGTGTCGGCGAAGGTGGCGCGGTCCAGATAATCGAGGAACTTCGAACGGCTGTAACGGCGGAACAGGTTGCCGCTCCAGGTTTCGGAGTCGTCCCAGCTCTGGTAGGACTCGTTGTGCACGGTGTAGCTGATGTAGGCGTTCCAAACCAGCTCGAACCGCTGCGAATGGGAGGTTATCTCTATCGCGCGCACGCCCTCGATCGAACGTCCATTGCCGAGGTCCACTGGGCGAGGCTCTCCTTTCACCTGTCCCTCTTCGATGACCAGCCGCAGACAGTTGGCCTCCGGTTCGCCAATACCCGTCAGGAATAGATACTCGCAGCGGTCGAGGGCCAGTAGCAGCGCAGCGTCGTACATGGGCGCGAGATCCGGTGATCGGGAAGATTAAGAATACCGGCATGCAGTTGGTTGGCGACTCCACGGGCTCGTGACCTTTGGCCGGTCCCCAGCTCCGTTCCCCCGGCTACCCTGTGAAATTACCCGCAGGAGAGCCTCATGAACGTCCGCAACCTGGTCCCGCTGGGCCTGACCATCGCCATCGCTGCCTCGCTGGCGGCCTGTGGCAAGAATGAAACCGCGCCGGCGGCCAGCGCCGACGCCAAGCCGGCCTTCGACCTGTCGCAGATCAAGACGCCGCTGATCTCGCTCAACAGCGCCGATCTGGATCCGGCCATTTCGGCCTGTACCGACCTCAATGGCTTCGTCAACAGCAAGTGGCTGAAGGCCAACCCGGTGCCGGGCGACCAGACCACCTGGGGCAGCTTCGAGATCCTGCGCGAGCGCTCGCTGGAAGTGCAGCACGCACTGGTGCAGCAGGCCGCGGCCAGCCAGGCCAAGGCCGGCTCGGTGGAAGCCAAGATCGGTGACATCTGGAAGACCGGCAACGATGAAGCCAAGATCGAAGCCGCCGGCCTGGCGCCGCTGCAGCCGCAGCTGGACAAGATCACCGCGCTGAACGACACCGCCGCCATCACCCAGTACCTGCGCGACAGCCAGGCCGAGGGCAAGGGCGTGCTGTTCTCGCTGTTCGCCAATGCCGACTACAAGGATTCGGCCAACGTCATCGCCTATGTCGGCCAGGGCGGCCTCGGCCTGCCGGAGAAGGGCTATTACTTCGATGACGCTCAGGCCAAGATCCGCGATGCCTACGTGGCCTACATCGCACAGGTGCTGACCCTGTCCGGCGTGGACGCGGCGCAGGCCGCCGAGCAGGCCAAGGCCGTGATGGCCTTCGAAACCCGCCTGGCCAAGGCCTCGATGTCGCGCATCGAAATGCGTGACCCGGCCAAGCGCTACAACCCGCTCAGCGCCGCCGACGCCGACAAGCTGACCCCGAACTTCAGCTGGACCGCGCTGTTCGACACCCTGAAGGTGCCGGCCGCGCAGAAGTTCTCGCTGGCCCAGCCGGGCTTCTTCAGTGAAATGGACAAGATGCTGGCCGATACCATGCCCAGCACCTGGCAGGCCTACCTGCGCTTCCACACCATCGACGACGCCTCGCCGTACCTGAGCAGCCAGTTCGAGAAGGCCAACTTCGATTTCTACGGCACCACCCTGCGTGGCCAGAAGGAAATGCAGCCGCGCTGGAAGCGTGTGCTGGAGTCGGTCAACGGTGGCATGGGCGAAGCCCTGGGCCAGCTGTACGTCGACGCCGTGTTCCCGGCCGAATCCAAGGTGGCCATGCAGCACCTGGTGGAAAACCTGTCGCAGGCGCTGAAGGCGCGCCTGGAGCAGCTGCCGTGGATGGGCGAAGAGACCAAGAAGAAGGCCCTGGAGAAGTGGGCCAGCTTCACCCCGAAGATCGGTTACCCGGACAGGTGGCGTGACTGGGCGGGCCTGCAGACCAACGGCGACAGCTACCTGGGCAACATGCAGGCGGCGCGTGCGTTCAACTACCGCTACATGCTGGACAAGATCGGCAAGCCGGTGGACAAGACCGAGTGGGGCATGACCCCGCAGACCGTCAACGCGTACTACAACGCCACCAAGAACGAGATCGTGTTCCCGGCAGCGATCCTGCAGGCACCGTTCTTCGACGCCAAGGCCGATCCGGCGCTGAACTACGGCGGCATCGGTGCGGTCATCGGCCACGAAATGATGCACGGCTACGATGACTCGGGCAGCCAGTTCGCCGCCAACGGCAACTTCGACAACTGGTGGACCGACGCCGACCGCAAGGCCTTCACCCAGCGTACCGACCAGCTGGTCGCGCAGTTCGACGGCTATGAATCGGTGCCGGGCGTGTTCGTGAAGGGCAAGCTGACCCTGGGCGAGAACATCGGCGACCTGGGCGGCCTGACCGTGGCCTACGACGCGCTGCAGATGGCGCTGAAGGAAGACCCGAAGGCGAATGTCGAAGTGGATGGCCACAGCCAGGACCAGCGCTTCTTCATGAACTGGGCCACCGTGTGGCGCCGCAACTTCACCGATGGTGAGCTGCGCGTCCGCCTGAACACCGACCCGCACGCCCCGGCCAACTTCCGTGCCAACGGCGCGCCGTCGAACATGCCGTCCTATGCCGCTGCGTTCCAGTGCAAGGCCGGCGACGCGATGGTGCGTGCCGACGACAAGCGCGTGGTGATCTGGTAATCGATCATGCGTGATGCGTGATGCAGAAGGCCCGGCGAATGCCGGGCCTTTTGTTTGCGCGGTTGGTGGCGCCGGGCGGTGCCCGGTGGATCTCAGGCCAGCTCCGGCTCCCGTGCCAGCATGCGATGGAAGCGCTGCAGCACGTAGGGGTCCACCAGCCCGCCGGATTGCGCTTCGATGATCCGCAATGCGGTTTCGTGCTCCATCGCGTCGCGGTACGGGCGCACGCTGGTCATCGCATCGTAGGCATCGGCGATGGTGACGATGCGCGCGCCCAGCGGGATGGATTCGCCGCGCAGCCCATCGGGATAGCCGCTGCCATCGAAGGCTTCGTGATGGGCGCGGATCAGTCGCGCCACGGGCGCGGCGTCGCTGCGGCCGGTGGCCAGGAAGATATGCTCGCCGCGCACCGGGTGCTCGCGCATGATCGCGCGCTCCTCATCGGTGTGCCGGTGCGGTGCCAGCAGCACATCGTCGGGAATGCCGATCTTGCCGATGTCGTGGAAGCGCGCGGCCAGGCCGATCTGCGCACAGGCCTCGTCATCGAGATCGCAGTGCGCGGCAAGGCGCTGCGCGAACAGGCCGACGCGGTCGCAGTGGTGGCGGGTATAGGCGTCGCGCATCTGCAGCGACATCGAAAGGGCATCGATCAGGCAGGCCTGCGCGTGCAGCAGGTCGGGGGCGGGTACGGCGTCAGGAAACATGGTCATCCGCCCGCACCGGGTGGGGACCGGTGCGGGGTATTCGGGGGCGATCAACCCGGGGCGAGGGTGGTCAGAAGGGCGCGGGCCGCGTTGAAGCGGTCTTCCGGCAACGGCAGCGGGTGCTTGATGCGCAGCTTGTCAGGCCCTTCCATGGCGTACAGGTTCGGTTGTTTCTGGATCAGCTGGATCACCGCCATCGGGTCGATGTTCGGCTTGGATTCGAACACGATGCGGCCACCGTTCTCACCCAGGTCGAGCTTGCGGATGCCCAGCGTATTGGCTTTCAACTTCAGCTCGGCGATGGCGAACAGGTGCTTGGCCGCATCCGGCAGCAGGCCAAAGCGGTCGATCATCTCCACCTGCAGCTCGCGCAGCGCATCGCTGTCGCGCGCGCTGGAAATGCGCTTGTACAGTGTCAGGCGGGTGTGCACGTCCGGCAGGTAGTCTTCCGGAATCAGCGCCGGCACATGCAGTTCGACCTCGGCACCGCGTACTTCCTCGCCGGCATCCAGGTCGGGCAGCTTGCCCTGCTTGATGCTGCGCACCGCGCGCTCCAGCAGTTCGGTGTACAGGCTGAAGCCGACCTCGGCCATCTGCCCGCTCTGGTCCTCGCCGAGCAGTTCACCGGCGCCGCGGATCTCCAGATCGTGCGTGGCCAGGGTGAAGCCGGCGCCGAGTTCGTCCATCGAGGCGATCGCTTCCAGGCGCTTCTCCGCATCCGGGGTGATCGAACGGCGGTCGGGCGCCACCAGGTAGGCGTAGGCGCGGTGGTGCGAACGACCGACGCGGCCACGCAGCTGGTGCAGCTGGGCCAGGCCGAAGCGGTCGGCGCGGTTGATGATGATGGTGTTGGCGTTGGGGATGTCGATGCCCGACTCGATGATCGTGGTCGACAGCAGCACGTTGAAGCGCTGCTTCTGGAAATCCAGCATCACCTTTTCCAGCTCGCGCTCGGGCATCTGGCCGTGGGCGATGCCGATGCGTGCCTCGGGCACCAGCTCGGACAGCTCGCGCTGCATGCGGCCGATGCTTTCCACGTCGTTGTGCAGGAAGTACAGCTGGCCACCACGCGCCAGCTCGCGCTGGAAGGCTTCGCGCAGCAGCGCGTTGTCCCACTGGGTGATGAAGGTCTGCACCGCCAGCCGGTTCGGCGGCGGCGTGGCGATGATCGACAGGTCGCGCAGGCCGGCCATCGCCATGTTGAGCGTGCGCGGGATCGGCGTGGCGGTCAGGGTCAGCAGGTGCACGTTGGCGCGCAGCGCCTTCAGTGCCTCCTTCTGGCGCACGCCGAAACGCTGCTCCTCGTCGACGATGACCATGCCCAGGTCCTTGAACTTCACGTCCGGCTGCAGCAGGCGATGGGTACCGACGATGACGTCGATGGTGCCGGCGGCGACCTTCTCCAGCTCGGCCTTGATTTCCTTCGTGGTCTTGAAGCGCGACAGCACCTCGACCTTCAGCGGGTAATCGGCGAAACGGTCGCGGAAGTTGCGGTAATGCTGTTCGGCCAGCAGCGTGGTCGGCACCAGCACGGCCACCTGCTTGCCGGCACTGGCGGCCGCGAATGCCGCACGCACTGCCACCTCGGTCTTGCCGAAGCCGACGTCGCCGCAGACCACGCGGTCCATCGGCTGGCTGCTGGCCAGGTCGCGCAGGGTGGCGTCGATCGCGGCCAGCTGGTCCGGCGTTTCCTCGAACGGGAAACCGGCGGCGAACGGCTCGTACATCGCGCGGTCCACCTGCAGTGCCAGGCCGGCACGCGCCTGGCGGCGGGCCTGGATCTCCAGCAGCTCGGCGGCGACGTCGCGCACCTTCTCGGCGGCCTTGCGCTTGGCCTTGCTCCACTGTTCGCCACCCAGCGAATGCAGCGGCGCGGTTTCCGCCGACGCACCGGAGTAGCGGCTGATCAGGTGCAGCTGGGCGACCGGCACATACAGGCGGTCACCCTTGGCGTATTCGATTTCGAGGAACTCGCCGGGCATGCCGCCGACGTCCATCGCGATCAGGCCGCGGTAGCGGCCGACGCCATGGTCCTCGTGCACGATCGGCGCACCCTCGGTCAGCTCGCCAAGGTCGCGGATGATCGCTTCCGGCTCGCGGCCGGCACGGCGCGTGCGACGGGTGCTGCCGGCGCGTTCGGGGAACAGCTGGCGCTCGGTCAGCACCGCGATGCGCGGGTCGTCCAGTGCGAAGCCATCCTCCAGCGGCGCCACCGCGATCGCGAAGCGCGCATCGTCGGCGAGGAAGCTGGGCAGGTCGGCCGCCACCGGCGGCTTCAACTCGGCGGCCTGCAGCACTTCCAGCAGCGCCTCGCGGCGGCCGGGCGAATCGGCGGCGATCAGCACCCGGCCCGGATAATGGCCGAGGAAGGATTTCAGCGCGTCGCCTGCGGGCGCCTCGCGCGCGGCCACCGGCAGCGGCGGCAGCGGCTGGTCGCCCAGCGCGTGCGCGTCGGCGATGCGTGCGTGGTCAGCCGACCACACCTCGATGCGCGGGGCATCGTTCAGACGCTCGCGCAGCAGCTCCGGCGACAGGTACAGCGCGGACGGCGGCAGCAGCGGCCGTTCCACATCGTGGCGGCGTTGTTCGTAGCGCTCACCGGTCTGCGCCCAGAATGCCTCGGCGGCTTCGCCGGCACCGGCGCAGACCACCGGCAGGCTGCCGTCGGGCAGGTAGTCGAACAGGGTCGCGGTGCGTTCGAAGAACAGCGGCAGGTAGTACTCGACGCCGGCCGGCGCCAGCCCGGACTTCAGGTCCTGGTACAACGAACTGCGCCGGGTATCGACATCGAAACGCTCGCGCAGCGTGGCCAGCACGCGGGCGATGCTGGCTTCATCCATCGGCACTTCGCGGCCCGGCAGCATGTGCACCGCCTCGACCTTGTCCAGCGAACGCTGGCTTTCCGGATCGAAGGCACGGATCGAATCGATGTCCTCGTCCAGCAGCTCCACCCGCAGCGGCTCGTCGGCACCCATCGGGTACACGTCGAGCAGGCCGCCGCGCACAGCGAAGTCACCCGGGTCCATCACCTGCGGCACGTTGCGGTAGCCGGCGCTTTCCAGGCGGCGCTTCTCGGCTTCCAGGTCCAGGCGCTGCCCGACCTTCAGGTCGAAGCTGCCACCGATCACGTAGCTGCGCGGGGCCAGCTGCTGCAGCAGGGTCTGCACCGGCACGATCACCAGGCCTCGCTTCAGCGCGGGCAGGCGGTGCAGGGCGGACAGGCGCTGCGAAATGATGTCCGGATGCGGGCTGAAGCGGTCGTAGGGCAGGGTTTCCCAGTCCGGGAAGGCGACCACCGGCAGGGCCGGGTCGCCGCCGAGCAGGGTGTGCAGGTCGGCTTCGAGCTGGTTGGCACCGTGGTTGTCACGGGCGATCACCAGCAGCGGGGCGTCGTGCGCACGCGCGGCCTGGGCCAGGTACCAGGCCAGGGCGGTCGGCGAGGCGGGGGCGCGCCACCAGGCGCGGAGCTGGCCGGCGCGCGGCAGCGGCGGGGCGGGGTATGAGGTACGCGACATGGACCCCGGATTTTAGCAGAAGCCCGATCGAAGCCCGGTGGGTCGTGAGCGCCGCTGGCCGGCAGCCTCATGCGCCGTTGGGGTAGCGCAATGCCGGCCAGCGGCCGGCACGACCGGAATGCATCGCCGGGCCATGCCCGGCGCTACCATCAGTTGTCCAGCTCCAGCACCATCCGCACCAGGCCTTCGGCACCGGTCGGGTGCGGCACCGGCTTGAAGCCCAGCGAGGCGGCCAGCTGCTTCATCGGCTCGTTCTCGGCGGCAACGTCGCCGTACAGGCGGTCCAGGTACTTGCCGCGGCCCCACTTCACCAGCTTGCGCATCAGCTGCCGGCCCAGGCCCTGGCCAATGAGGAAGCGGCTGATCAGGATCGCGTACTCGGCTTCACGGGTGCCGGGGATGATCGAGGCCCGGGCGACCGCGCCGACCACCGCTTCGCCAGCGGGCAGGGATTCGGCTGCGACCAGGGTGATCTCGGTCTTGGGATTCGGGTGGGTCAGGCGCTGGGTGGTTTCCGGCGACAGCTCGGTCACCGCCTGCAGGAAACGATCACGGATTTCTTCCGGCCCGAACAGGCTGAACGCCGCTTGCAGCGGTGCGCCATCTTCCGGGCGGATAGGGCGGATCAGCAGCTCGTGGCCGCTGGGAGCCTTGAAGATCTCATGCCAGGGCGGCATGCGGTTGCGAGTGGCCATACCGGGTGATTCCTTGGTGGTCCATCGATTGTGGCATCACCGGGGCTGCATTCCGTGAACGAAAGGCTCACGGCGGTACAGCCTCGTGAAGGCCGTTATTCGGGGGCTTTGAGCCAATCCAGGCGGGTGCTGGCCCCGGGTTCGCCCAGGTGCTGGCGCAGCGCCGGCAGGGCCGGGCCGACCACCCGGTCGAACTGCCAGGGCGGGTTGAGCAGCAGCATGCCGCTGCCGTTGAGGCGCAGCGGCGAGTCGTCCGGGCGCACCAGGAACTCGATCGTCATCGCCGATTTCACCGGCAGGGCAGTGGCCTTGCGCAGGAAATGCAGGATGGTGCGGCGCTGCTTGATCGGGAACCAGACGGCACAGGTGGCCTGCGGCCAGCGTGCCAGGGTCTCGGCCAGGGCGGCCAGTACGGCCTGGTATTCGGCGTCCTGGGCCTCGTAGGGCGGGTCGATCAGCACCAGGCCACGGCCGATCTTGCTGCCGTTGAACTTCGGCGGCAGCAGCGAACGCAGCAGGGCATAGCCATCGCCCGGGCGCACATCGACGCGGCTGTCATGGGCGAACAGGGCCTTCAGCGTGGCCGTTTCGGCCTCCTGCAGCTCACAGACCGCCATGCGGTCCTGGGCGCGCATCGCCTGCGCGCTCAGCAGCGGCGAGCCCGGGTAGTTGGTCAGCGCGCCCACCGGGTTGTCGGCCTGCACCGCCTTCAGGTAACGCTCGACCACCTCCGGCAGCTTGGGCTGGGCCATCAGCCTCATGATCCCGGATTCGGATTCCAGGGTCTTGCGGCTCTCTTCGCTGGCCAGCAGGTAGCGGCCGGCACCGCCGTGGGTGTCGAGCACGAAGAACGGGCTGTCCTTGCGCTTGAAGCTGTCGATCAGGGCCAGCTGCACGATGTGCTTGAGTACATCGGCGTGGTTGCCGGCATGGAAGGCGTGGCGATAGTTCATGGGCGGCAGTGTACGGGGCGGCGGCCGCAGCGGCTATGCTGCGCGCCATGACAGCTCCTGTTGCCCATGTCCTGGTGGTCGAGGACGAAGCCGCCATCGCCGAAACCGTGCTCTATGCGCTGCGCAGCGAAGGCTATGCCGCCAGCCACTGCCTGCTGGGCGGCGAGGCCCTGCAACGGCTGCAGGCCGGCGATATCGACGTGCTGGTGCTGGACGTGGGCCTGCCGGACCTGGGCGGTTTCGAGGTCTGCCGGCGGCTGCGCGCGCAGCCCGGGCCGGCGGCACAGCTGCCGGTGATCTTCCTGACCGCCCGCAACGATGAAGTGGACCGCGTGCTCGGCCTGGAACTGGGCGCCGACGATTACATGACCAAGCCGTTCTCGCCGCGCGAGCTGGTGGCGCGGGTGCGTGCGCGCCTGCGCCGTGCGGCACCGGCCGTCGCAGCGCCCCGCGCGGACGCCGGCTGGCAGGAACACGGGGCGTTCGCCATCGACCGCGAAGGCCGGCGCATCCGCTTCCGCGGCCATGCGCTGGACCTGACCCGCTACGAATACGCGTTGCTGGAAGCGCTGCTGCAGCGCCCCGGTGCCATCCTCAGCCGCGCGCAGCTGATGGACCGGGGCTGGGACAGCAGTGCCGACAGCGCCGACCGCACCGTCGACACCCATGTAAAGACGCTGCGTGCCAAGCTGCGTGCGGCCGGTGCCAGCGACGACCCGATCCGCACCCACCGTGGCCTCGGCTACGCGCTGGAGGTCTAGCCGATGCGCCTGGTACTGAAGCTGTTCCTGGGCTTCTTCCTGATCACCGGCATCGCGGCCTTCTTCGTAATGCGCGTGTTCGTCAACGAGGTGAAGCCGGGTGTGCGCCAGGCGATGGAATCGACCCTGGTCGATGCGGCCAACGTGCTGGCCGAGATGGCCGCCGCCGACGTCAAGGACGGCACCATCCGCAGCGGCAGCTTCACCCGCAACCTGGCCAAGGCGCGGCAGCGCGACCTGAAGGCCATGGTCTGGCGTTTTCCCAAGCGCTCGCTCGATTACCGGGTGACCATCACCGATGCCAGGGGCATCGTCATCTACGACTCGCTGGGTCGCGACCTGGGGCGTGACAACTCGCGCTGGAACGACGTCTACCGCACCCTGCGCGGCGAGTACGGCGCGCGCTCCAGCCCGGAAGTGCCAGGCGAAGAAGGCGATACGGTGATGCATGTGGCGGCGCCGGTGTACGACCCGGCCGATGGGCGCACCCTGATCGGCGTGCTCAGCCTGGCCCAGCCCAACCGCAGCATCGATCCGTTCATTGCTGCAAGCCAGCGCGCCATCATCGAGCGCGGCGCCTGGTTGATCGGGCTGTCGGCGCTGGTCGGCGTGCTGGTGACGATGTGGCTTACCACCGGCCTCGGCCAGCTCAGCCGCTATGCACGCGCAGTCACCGCCGGCGAACCGGTGCCACCGCCACGGCGGCGACGCGACGAGATCGGCGACCTGGGCCAGGCACTGGAAACCATGCGCCGCAAACTGGAGGGCAAGGCTTACGTCGAGCAGTACGTGCAGTCGCTGACGCATGAGATGAAAAGCCCGCTGGCGGCGATCCGCGGTGCCGCCGAGCTGCTGCAGGAGCCGCTGCCCGAGGCCGACCGCGTGCATTTCGCGCGCAGCATCGTTGATCAACAGGAGCGGCTGACCGAGACGATCGACAAGCTGCTGGCGCTGGCGGAAGTGGAACAGCACGGCTGGCTGCAGACCCGCGATCCGATTGCGCTGCCAACCTTGCTGGCCGATGCGGCAGCGGCGGCGCAGGTGCGTGCGCAGGCGGCCGGCGTGCAGGTCCGCATTGGCAGCGTGCCCGACCTTCGGGTACAGGGCGACGCCTATCTGTTGCGGCAGGCGTTGCACAACCTGATCGACAACGCCATTGCCTTCTCGCCGCCCGGCGCGGACATCGCGCTGCAGGCCGAGGTGGACGGGCAGGGCGTGCGCCTGCAGGTAGCGGATCGCGGTGCCGGCATTCCCGACTACGCGCGCGAACGGGTGTTCGAACGCTTCTATTCGCTGGCCCGCCCCGGCAGCGGCCGGCGCAGTTCCGGCCTGGGCCTGCCGTTCGTGCAGGAGGTCGCGCGCCTGCATGATGGTCGCGCCAGCCTCGACGCGCGCGACGGCGGCGGCACCGTGGCCAGCCTGTGGCTGCCGTTGGCACTGCCGGGCCAGCGTCCGCGCCGCTGACTTCACACTGGCTTCAAATTCGCCACAAACCCTGCTCACCGCAGCGGTCCATCCTGCAGCCCTCTCCAACGAGGATGGACCATGAAATCCCTGAAGATGCTGCTGAGGTTCGCCATTGTCGGCGGGCTGATCCTGTTGTTGCTGGTGCCGCTGATGATGATCCGCGGGGTCATCACCGAGCGCAGCCAGTACCGCGACGAGGCCTTTGCGCGAGTGGCCGACAGCCGTGCCGGCACGCAGCAGCTGGTGGGCCCGGTGCGGGTGGTGCCGTGGGTGGAACGCAAGCAGGTCGAGGTGGTTGACGCCCAGGGCAGCAAGAAGATCGAGGAGCAGGTCACCGAGGGCCACTGGCTGCAGATGCCAGCGTCGCTGGAGGTGGGCGGCGAGATGCTGCCGAGCCAGCGCGAAGTCGGCCTGTTCAAGGTGCCGGTGTACAGCTGGAACGGCCAGCTGAAGGCCACCTTCGCAGCAGACGACTATCCATCGAAGAGCGGCCGCAGCTACGGCGAGCCCTATGTAGCGCTGGGTGTTTCCGATGTGCGTGGCCTGGTCGGCACGCCGAACCTGCGCGTGGACGGCAAGCAGCTGCGGTTGCTGCCTGGCGTTGGTGCGGCCAGCGAAATCGGCCGTGGCCTGCATGCGCCGGTGAGCGGTCTTGCCTCGGATCAGGGCCTCTCCCTGGCTGCCAGCACCATCGAACTGGAGCTGCGCCTGGACGGCAGCCGCATGCTGTCGGTGGTGCCAGTGGGCGATGACACCCGCATCGCGCTGCGTTCGAGCTGGCCGCACCCGTCGTTCAGCGGCGCCTTCCTGCCCAACGAGCGGCGCGTCGATGCACAGGGCTTCGATGCACGCTGGGCCGTGTCCTCGCTGGCCTCCGACGCACAGCGCCAGCTGCGCAGCGAGGGGCCGATCGATTCGCAGGCGGTGACGGTGTCGCTGGTCGATCCGGTCGATACCTATACCCAGGCCGACCGCGCCTCGAAGTATGGCGTGCTGTTCGTGCTGCTGACCTTCGTCGGCTTCATTTTGTTCGAGCTGATCAAGTCGCTGCGCATCCACCCGCTGCAGTACCTGATGGTCGGCCTGGCGCTGGCGATCTTCTTCCTGCTGCTGATCAGCCTGTCCGAGCACATCGCGTTCTGGAAGGCCTACCTGGTCTCGGCCGTGGCCTGTATCGGCCTGCAGGCGGTGTACCTGGCCAATGTGCTGGGCCACTGGAAGCGCGGCCTCGGCTTCGCTGCGCTGCTGACCGTGCTGTACGGCGCGCTGTATGGCCTGCTGGTGTCGGAGAACAACGCGCTGCTGATGGGGTCGCTGCTGCTGTTCGTGATCCTGGCGCTGGCGATGTGGGTGACCCGCCGGGTCGATTGGTACGCGCTTGGCGCGGACCTGAAGTAAGGAGCACGCCATGAGCTGGCGCCAGGGATTGCGGCAACGGGCACGGCAGGGCATTCCGGCCCTGCTGGAAGTGGATGCACTGCTGCAGGCACATGGCGTGCTGGCGGCCCTGCCGGGGGCACGGATCGCCCCCGGCCTGGTCCGCTTCCAGCTGGCCGCGGTGACCTGCGAGGGATTGCAGGGCAAGGGCCTGGCCTGGTTGCAGGGCGCGCGGCAGGGACGCGGTGCGCTGGCGGGGAAGGTGCCGCGCTACCGGCCATGGAAGGCCGGGGCGGACGCACTGACCGAAATCGGCATCGGTGGCCTGCCCGATGACTGGCCGGCGCATGCGGCGGTATACGGCTGCAGCAGCATCGACCGGCGGCACTGGTTGCTGCTGCTGCCGGAGCGGGCGCAGTTGTGGCTGGGCTGGAGTGGGTGATTCGGCAGTTCATCCACGCATGGCGTGGATCTACTGTCGCTGTCCATGACCGATGGGACGGTATCGGCGCGCCCCTGCTGGCTAGACTCGATGGGTTGATGAGCAGGCCGGAAGGCAGGGGTGTGATGTGTTGAAGTGGGGCGTGCTGGCCGTAGCGCTGGCGATGGGTGGCAATGCAGCGGCGCAGCAGCGCGAAACGGTGGACCTGGACATGGTCAGCCGCATCCGCCAGGAGGCCTTCCATCGTTCGCAGGTGATGGACACCTTCAGCTATCTCACCGAACGCATCGGCCCACGGCTGACCAACTCGCCGGCGATGGGCCGGGCCAACGCGTGGACCCGCGGCAAGTTCAACGAATGGAAGCTGGACAACGTCCACGACGAAGCCTTCGATGACTTCGGCCGTGGCTGGGAGTTCACCTCGGCCAGCGTGGAAATGCTGGGTGACCGCATCCAGCCGCTGCACGCGCTGCCGAAGGCGTGGACGCCGGGCACCCAGGGCCCGGTTGAAGGCGAGCTGGTGCAGGTCGAGATCAAGAAGCCCGAAGACATCGAGAAGTACCGCGGCAAGCTGCGTGGCAAGATCCTGTTGCTGGGCGAAGCGCGCGAATACAAGCGCGGCACCGAGCCGGATTCCCATCGGCATGACGCGACCTCGCTGGAAGGCCTGCAGGAGTTCACCCTGCCGAAGGACCAGGACGCCACCGCCGAGCGCGCCAAGCGGGTCAAGGAGTACCAGGAACGCCAGCAGCTGGCGGCCAAGGTCAATGCGTTCTTCGTCGAAGAGGGCGCGCTGGCCTCGATCAGCATCAGCAGCTGGGACAATGGCATCATCCGCGTTGCCGGCGGCGGCTCGCGCAAGGCCGGCGAGCCGGTGGGCATCCCCGAGCTGGCGATGATCAGCGAGCACTTCAATCCGCTGGTGCGCGCGCTGAAGGCCAAGCAGAGCGTGCGCCTGCGCGTGGATGTGGCCGCGCGCTTCACCGATGAAGCCGACCAGCCGGGCTACAACACGCTGGCCGAGATCCGCGGCAGCAGCAAGCCCGATGAAGTGGTGATGATCGGTGCGCACCTGGATTCCTGGCACAGCGGCACCGGCGCGGCCGACAACGCCGCCGGCGTGGCGGTAATGATGGAGGCCATGCGCATCCTCAAGGCCACCGGCGCCAGGCCCAAGCGCACCATCCGCGTGGCGCTGTGGAGCGGCGAGGAGCAGGGCCTGATCGGCTCGCAGGCCTATGTGGCCAAGCATTTCGGCCGGTTCCCGGAGCCCACCGACCCGGCGCAGAAGGCGCTGCCGGCCTCGCTGCGCGAACCGACCGGCGCGCTGCAGAAGACCCGCGATTACAGCAAGTTCCAGGTCTACTTCAACATGGACAACGGCTCGGGCCGCTTCCGTGGCATCTACGCGCAGGAAAACCTGGCGGCGATGCCGATCTTCGAAGCCTGGCTGGCCCCGTTCCATGACGTCGGCGCCACCACCGTGGCCACCCGCAACACCGGCAGCACCGACCACATCAGCTTCGACCGCATCGGCCTGCCGGGCTTCCAGTTCATCCAGGACCGGCTGGACTACTTCACCAATGTCCACCACAGCCACCTGGACACCTGGGACCACGCCGAACCGGAAGACCTGAAGCAGGCCGCGGCCATCGTCGCCTCGTTCGCCTACAACGCCGCGATGCGCGAGCAGTCCTTCCCGCGCAAAGTAGAACCGTAAAAAGGGGACGGAGGGGATTAAGTCGTATCTCCCCTCCGTTTCCCGGTTGCAGGCCCAGCGGCTGGGCAATCGCGACTTAATCCCCTCCGTCCCCTTTTTCCGTCGGGGGCGGTGGGCTGGTAAAATCGGGGGATTCCCGTTCCTCGAGCCGTCCATGACCTGCCGCACCCGCTTCGCCCCCAGTCCCACCGGCTACCTGCATATCGGTGGTGCCCGCACCGCGCTGTACTGCTGGCTGGAGGCCCGCCACCGTGGCGGCGAGTTCGTGCTGCGCATCGAGGACACCGACCGTGAACGCAGCACCCAGGGCGCGATCGACGCCATCCTGGAAGCGATGGAGTGGCTGGGCCTGGACTACGACGAAGGCCCGATCTACCAGACCGACCGCGTCGCCCGTTACCAGGAAGTGGCCGAGCAGCTGATCGCCGACGGCAAGGCCTACTACGCCTACGAAACCCGCGAAGAGCTGGACGCGATGCGCGAGGCCGCCATGGCCAGGCAGGAAAAGCCACGCTACAACGGCGCTGCACGCGAACTGGGCCTGCCGTACAAGGACGACCCGAACCGGGTCATCCGCTTCAAGAACCCGCTGGAAGGCACGGTGGTGTTCGACGACCTGATCAAGGGCCGCATCGAGATCGCCAACAGCGAGCTGGATGACATGGTCATCTTCCGCCCGGACGGCTACCCCACCTACAACTTCGCGGTGGTGGTGGACGACTGGGACATGGGCATCACCGAGGTCATCCGCGGCGACGACCACATCAACAACACCCCGCGGCAGATCAACCTGTACGAAGGCATCGGTGCGCCGGTGCCGAAGTTCGGCCACATGCCGATGATCCTCGACGAGCAGGGTGCCAAGCTGTCCAAGCGCACCGGCGCGGCCGACGTGATGCAGTACAAGGACGCCGGCTACCTGCCCGATGCGCTGCTGAGCTACCTGGCCCGCCTGGGCTGGTCGCACGGTGACCAGGAGCTGTTCAGCCGCCAGGAGCTGATCGACCTGTTCGACGTGAAGGACTGCAACTCCAAGGCCTCGCGCCTGGACATGGCCAAGCTGGGCTGGGTCAACCAGCACTTCCTGAAGACCGAGGATGTGGCCGCGATCGTGCCGCACCTGGTCTACCAGCTGCAGAAGCTGGGCCTGGACGTGGCCGCCGGCCCCGCCCCGGAGGACGTGGTGATCGCCCTGCGTGAACGCGTGCAGACCCTGAAGGAAATGGCCGAGAAGGCCGTGGTCTGGTACCAGCCGCTGACCGAGTACGACGAAGCGGCGGTGGCCAAGCACTTCAAGGCCGGTGCCGAGGTGGCGCTGGGCAAGGCCCGCGAGCTGCTGGCCGCCCTGCCGGAGTGGACCGCCGAATCGGTGGGTGTGGCCCTGCACGATGCGGCCGCCGCGCTGGAGATCGGCATGGGCAAGGTCGCCCAGCCGCTGCGCGTGGCCATCACCGGCACCCAGATCAGTCCTGACATTTCCCATACCGTGTACCTGGCCGGCCGCGAGCAGGCCTTGAAACGCATTGATGTGGCCATCACCAAGGTAGCAACGGCCTGAGGCATCCTTGCCAGGCCCGAACCGGAGAACACGCATGCCCGCCAAGACCGCCACTGCCTGTACCGCCCCGCACCACCACGTCCACGACGCATCGGATTTCGTGGCGGTGGTCGAGCGTGTCTCGCGCGAACGCGGGCTGCGCCTGACCCCCATCCGCGCCAATGTGCTGAAGCTGATCGCCGAGGCCGGCAAGCCGGTCAAGGCCTACGAGCTGCTGGAATGGGTGCGTAACGGCAAGGGCGTGGGCGCTGATGCCCCGCCCACCGTGTACCGCGCGCTGGACTTCCTGATGGCCAATGGCTTCGTGCACAAGCTGGAGTCGGTGAATGCCTTCGTGGCCTGCCATCACCCCAGCAGTGCCGCGCACTCGGTGCCGTTCCTGATCTGCAACAGCTGCCACAGCGCGGTGGAACTGGAAGACCGCGAGATCGTCACCCAGCTGGAAAAGCGCGCCAAGGAGCTGGGCTTCCAGCCGCAGGCGCAGACCCTGGAAGTGCACGGCCTCTGCGCGCGCTGCGCAGGCTGAAGGCAGGACGGGATTGGGGTCGGATCCCTTTGCCATTGGCAAAGGGATCCGACCCCGTTTCATGACAAGGCTAGTCCATCGGCTTGCTCGCGGTATCCACGCGCACGATCACCGACATGCCGGGCCGCAGCTGCGCGGCCAGCGTCTGGCCTTCATCGATCGATATCCGCACCGGCAGCCGCTGCACCACCTTGGTGAAGTTGCCGCTGGCATTGTCCGGGCGCAGCACGCTGAACTCTGATCCCGTGGCGGGTGCGATTTCCTGCACGCGGCCGCGCAGCACCTGGCCGTGGAACGCGTCCACCGAGAACGTGGCCGGCTGGCCGATCGCCATCCCCCAGGTCTGGCCTTCCTTGTAGTTGGCCACCACCCACAGCGTGTCAGGCACCAGGAACAGCAGCTGCGAACCGGCGGCGACGTACTGGCCCACGCGCACACTGGCTTCGCTGATCTGGCCGTCGCGCGGCGCATGGATCACCGTGTTGGCCAGGTCGATGCGCGCAAGTTCCAGCTGTGCCTGTGCGCTCTCCACCTGGGCTTCCAGGCTCTTGCGCGCTACCCGGGTCGACACCAGTGTTTCCTCGGCGATGCGGATCTGCGCCTGCGACTGCTGCACGCTGGCCTGCGCCGAGGCCTGGGTAGTGCGGAACTTGTCGCGGTCATTGACCGACACCAGCTGCTGCGCGGCCAGCTCCTCGTAACGCTTGGTCTCGTTGCGCGAGCGCTGCAGTTCGGCTTGCCCGGCCGACAGCGTGGCCCGCGCGGAGGCGATCTGCGCGCGGTTCTGCGCCTGCGACTGGTCCGAGTTCGCCAATGCTGCGTGCGCACTGTCCAGCGTCGCCTGCGCCTGGGCGACACGCTGTGCATAGATGCGGTCATCGATGCGCAGCAGCGGCTCGCCCTGTTTCACATGCTGGAAGTCCTTCACCAGCACCTCGGTCACGTAGCCGTTCACCTGCGGCGCCATCACCGTGATCTGGCCACGCACATAGGCGTTGTCGGTCACCATCACGCTGCTGGTGAACGGCCACAGGTGCCAGGCGCGCAGGATCAGCGCGATGCCCAGCAAGGCCACCACCACCATCACCACCACGCTGCGCGCGCTGGGCTTGAGGTACTTCGGCGCGACCGCGGGTTCTGCCGGGGTGGGCGCGGGCGCCGCGTCGGTCGGCGGCGGTGGGGTCACGTTGTCGGTGTCGTCGGGGCGGGGCGGGACGGGAGGCATGGGGGGACTCAACGGGGCGCGGCCGGCGTGGCCGCAGTGGAAAGGGCGGGGTGGCGCTTGCGCCATTGCTTGAGCACGGCGGTGCGCAGCGTCAGCAGCAGCAACCAGCACAGGAAGCCGATCGCCAGCCAGCCGCTCAGCGTGAACACATCATTGAAGCCGCGCACGTTGGCTTCGCGGCGCGCGGTCTGCGCCAGCTGCGCGCTGCCCTGCGCGCTGCGCAGCACCGGGTCGGTGATCTGTGCGCTGTACAGCTGCTGCTGGAGGCGCAGGCGCTGCGCCACCACCGGGTCGGCGGGGTCGAGCTGGCTGGTCAACGCACTGGAGTACAGCTGCTCGCGATGCAGCTGGAACGTGCCCAGCACCGCCGAACCGGCCAGGCCGCCCAGGGTCTGCGTGATCGACAGCGTCACCAGGAAGGTGATCATGTGGTCCACGCCCTGTTTCAACGCGGCCGAGATGCCGAGCATGATCAGCGGGCCCATGAACATGCCGGCACCGACCGAGGCCAGGAACTGGCTGGCGTAGAAATCGTGCGGCCGGTCCAGGCTGGTGCGGTGCTGGTCGAAGAACGCGGCGGCACCCAGCAGCAGGATCGCCATCAACAGCTGCGCGATCAGCCGTTTCGGGCCGAAGGTCAGCGAGGCGCCGGCGATGCCGACGATCACCCCGGCCAGGATCACCACGAACAGCGGCCGCATCTGGTCCGGCCCCATGCCCAGCGTGCGCATCAGGTTGACCACGCCGTAGGACTGTTCGGTGGTGAGGAAGCGGATCAGGAAGGCGCCGACGATGAAATGCAGCACCGGCAGTGTCGACAGCCAGCGGATCTGCAGCAGCGGATTGCGCCGGTAGTGTTCGATGATCAGTGCGACGGTGGTCAGCGCGATGGAGGCGATCAGCGCCCAGCCCAGCCACGGTGTATTGAGCCACCAGCGCGTATAGCCCTGCGCCAGTACGATCACCAGCAGCGCGACCGCCGGCGCAAGCAGGGCGAAGGTGAGGAAGTCCAATGGCTCGAACGCCTTCACCTGGATGCCCGGCGGCAGCTTCAGCACCACCACTGCCGCGAACGCGCACAGTGCCAGCCCGGCTTCGAATGAGTACAGCTGGTGCCATCGGCCGGTATCGACCAGGCCCGGCGACACGATCCAGGCGATCGGCACCGCCAGCTGCGAAAGGCCGACACCGACCACCAGCAGGTTGCCGGTGAACCGCCGTGGCAGCGCCTGCAGCATGTACAGCGTGCCCAGCGTCGAACAGGCCGCGCCGGCGAAGCCGCTGGCAGCACGGGTCAGCATCGTGGTCTCGAAGCTGCCGACGAACAGGTGCAGCACCGCCAGCGCCGCATACAGGCCCAGGCCGATCTCGGCGAACAGGCGGATGCCGTACTGCTGGCGGAACTTGAAAGCCAGCAGGTTGGCGGTGACATTCACCATCGCATAGGCGGCCACCAGCCAGCTGCCCTGGGTCGGAGTGAGTGCCAGCTGGCCCTGCAGGAAGGGCAGGTTGGCGGTGACCAGCGCATTGCCGAGGCCGCCGGTGATCGCCACCAGCAGCGACACCAGGGCATAGGCCACGCGTCGATAGGGCGGATGCCAGGGCATCGATGCCGAACCGGGCATGGTCGGCTTTTCGTGCTCCTCCCAATCCGGAACCGGCTTCAGATACGGCTGGACCATCAGCGGGCCTCGCTGGTTGCTCCCTGGAGACCCCCGCGCAGCAGCTGCAGGGCGCGCCCGGCCAGGTGGGCGCGCTCGTCGCGGGTCTTGCCGCGCAGGGCCGCGCCCAGCATGCCCGAAATCAGCGAAATATCCGTCTTCTCCAGGTCGGCACGGCACAGGCCGGCGGCCTTGGCGCGGGCGATCGGCGCTTCGAGCAGGTCGCGCACGGTTTCGCGCGCGGTGCGCATGGCAGGAACATCGGAGTCGACCGCGCGCCAGTAGTCGGCCAGCGCCGGCGAATCGATGATGCGCTGGGCCATGCCCTCGAACACCTCGAACAGGGCGTCGTCGCGGTCGCCGAGCTGTTCGACCTGGCGCCGGATGCGGTCGACCGTACGCTGCAGCAGCGCCTGGATCAGCGCGGTGCGGTCGGGGAAGTTGCGGTACAGGGTGGCGCGGCCCACCTGGGCGCGTTCGACCACCAGGTCCAGCGGGGCGGTGACGCCGTGTTGGCCGAAGACATGATCGGCGGCGTCGAGGATGAGGGCACGGCGGGCAGCAGCATCGGCACGTTGAGCGGTCATGGAATTATTTTCGGACAAAAGTGTCCGTTTGGCGAGACTTTGAGTGACGGGATTGTCCGGTTGTTGTCGTACGCACATCTTTGTGACGGATGTGTGATGGCGTGGGGCGAAATGAAAACGGGGGCCCGAAGGCCCCCGCTGCGTACATGTGGAAGGAGTGGCAAGGAGATCCACGCCATGCGTGGTCTCAAGGCGGGGGGCAGAGCCCATTCCTGCGGAATGGGATCCGACCCCCGGCGTGGTGCAGTAGATCCACGCCATGCGTGGATGGAGGAGAGTCAGAAGAACGCGCGGATGCCGAATGCGACGCCGCGGCCCGGCAGCGGCGAGTAGTCGCGCAGCAGCGAGGTGTGCGGGCGCACTTCGCGGTTGGTCAGGTTGCTGCCATCCAGGAACACCTCGTAGCTGTTGCTCGCGTTGCGATCCCAGCGGTAGGCCAGGTGCGCATCGACCAGGGTGTAGCCGTTGCTCGGTTCTTCGTTCTGGGCGACGTCCTTCTGGCGGCTGTAACGCACCGCACCGACCGAGGCGCGCCAGCCGTCCTTCGACCAGCGCAGATCGGCGCCGACGCGGGCCGGAGCGATGCGCGGCAGGTAGCCGGTATTGGCCAGTTCCACCGAGTAGTTGTGGTTGTGGTCGCCATGCGGCACGGCGATGTCCAGGTTGCGGCTGCCGCTGCCATCCAGCTTGGCCTTCACGTAGTCACCGAACAGGCGCAGATCCCAGTCACCAGCGCCGCCCTCGAACAGGTGCACCAGCGCTTCGGCCTCGGCACCGCGGAACACCGCGTCCTGCTGGGTCCACGCACGAACCGGCAGGCCCTCGGTGACGCCGGTGTCTGCCAGGTAGATGAAGTCCTTGAACTTGGTCTGGTAGACCGACGCGGAGAAGTCCAGGCGATCACTGTGGGTATGGATGCCAAGCTCGATGCGCTGGCCGCGCTCGGTCTTCAGGTTGGCGTCGCCGATTTCCAGAGAGCGGGTGGCGATGTGCGCGCCGGCGGCATACAGCTCTTCGTTGGTCGGTGCACGCTCGGAGCTGTCCACGCCGATGCGCAGGTCAACGGCATCGTTGAGCTTCCAGATGCCGGCGGCAGACAGGTTGGTAGCGCCGAAGGTGCGGCGGCGGTAGTCACCGGTCGGGTCCAGCTTGACCTGGTCGTGGCGGCCGCCCAGTTCCAGCTTGAACGGGCCGAACTGCTTTTCCTGCAGCACGAACAGGCCGATGTTCTTCGTGCCGGTATCCGGTACGAACGCCTCTTCACCCTTGGCGCCGAAATCACTGTTGCCGAACTGCAGGCCGAAGGCACCGTCCCAGCCGCCGATCTGCTGCTGCACGGCTTCGAGGCGCGCCTCGATGCCACGGTTGGTGAAGCGGGTGGACGGCGTGCCGGCCTCCAGCTCCACGTGCTCGTAGTCGGTGTAGGCCACGCGTGCGTTGATGTTCTTCAGGAACGAGACCGGGTTGTAGATGCCGGCCTTGGTCTCGAAGCGGTTCTGCACCATGTCGATGCGCACATCATGCTCGTCGCCGCCTTCCTCTTCATCGCCATGGTCGTGGCCGTGATCATGGCCATGATCATCACCATCGGCATGCACGTGCGCGCCATTGGGAATGCCGTAGTTGGTGCGGTAGGTGCTGGCCGATACGCCGAAGTAGCCGCCGTCGCCCAGCCAGGTTGCGCCGACGCCACCGGCGCGGGTGCGGATCGAACTGTTGTCGAGGCGGCCGCGGCGCGGCTCTTCGCCTTCCTCGCCCGCGTGGTCATGGTCGTGGTCGTCGTGATGGTCTTCAAGACTGTCGATCACCGCGTAGCCGGGAATGCGGTAGTCATCGCCATTGCGCACCAGGCCATCCACGTGCAGCACGACATTGCCGCTGACGCCGTCGAGGCGGAACATGCCGCTGCGTTCGTTGTTCACCGAATTGCCGCGCAGCTCGGCGCGGCCGCTGAGCGGGCGCTCCGGCAGCTCGCGCGCGATGCGGCCATCGACCACATTGACCGCACCACCGATGGCGCCGCTGCCGAACAGCAGCGTGGCCGGACCCTTCAGCACTTCGATCTGGTCGGCCAGGAACGGCTCGATGCTGGTGGCATGGTCGGCGCTGACCGTGGAGGCATCCATGTTGCCCATGCCGTTGGACAGCACGGCCACGCGCGGGCCTTCCTGGCCGCGGATGATCGGGCGGCCGACACCGGGGCCGAAGAAGGTGCTCTGCACGCCGGGCAGCTTGGCCACGGTATCGCCGAGGGTGCCGGCCTTCTGCTCGTCCAGGCGCTCACCGGCCAGCACGTCCACCGGGCGCGCCAGGGATTCGGCATCCCCCTGCAGCGGCGATGCGGTGACCTGCACCGACGACAGCTCGGTCAGGTGGCGGTCACGATGGGAGGTGTCCTGGCCGGCTGCAAAGGCGACGGACGGCAGCAGGGCGGCGAGGGCCAGGGCCAGGGAATGCGGCTTGAGCCGAGGGGTGTGGGCGGGCATGGGCAGGTCCTTTGTTACAATGTATCAATCACGGGGCGCACGAATCCCGTCGATGGGACAGGGGGAGGGAAACCGTGCGGGTCGGAGAGGGATGTTATATTATTCCATAACGATTCGCCGACCCTGCTGGAAGTCATGTCCCTGTCCTCACGCCTGCGCCACCTGCTCGACCGTTTCGGTGCCACTGGTTCGATGCTGTGCGCGGTGCACTGCGCGGTGATCCCCGTCCTGCTGGCGGCGGCGCCGTCGCTGGGCCTGTCGTTCTGGCTGAGCGATGGCGTGGAACAGGCGCTGGTGGTGTTCGTGACCCTGCTCGGGCTGTTCAGCCTGGTCTGGGGCTATCGCCGCCACGGTGCGCTGCGCGCGCTCGGCTTCCTGATCCCCGGCCTGGTCGCGCTGTGGGCCGGCGTGCTGTACGACCCGCTGCACCACAATGCGGTGCCACATGCGGTGGTGATGACCATCGGCGGCCTGCTGGTGGGCGTTGCCCACCTGGTCAACCTGCGCCTCAACCATGGCCACGTGCACGACGCAAGCTGCGCGCACTAGGCCCGCCGTGATAGGATTTCTGATCGTGCGCGGGGGCGCCCAGCAAGGCGGCCCCGCCGAACCCGTGTCAGTACGGGGTAACCAGATTTCACACTTGAGGAGTTGAAGACATGGGTAAGGGTGACCGCAAGACCGCCAAGGGCAAGCGCTACAACGCCAGCTACGGCAACGCCCGTTCGCACACCGCGAGCAAGGTCGCCGTAGGCGCCGCCGCCCCGGTTGCCAAGAAGACCGTCGCCAAGGCTCCGGCGAAGAAGGCTGTGGCGAAGAAGGCCGTCGCCAAGGCCTGATCCGGCCGACCGACCGGTCCAAGGAAAACGCGGCGCCTGGCGCCGCGTTTTTTTTGTGCCTGTCCGGCGAGCCGAGCGTGGGCTCGGCCCTGCAAACGGATCAGCGCAGCGTTTTCTTCAGCGTCTCCGCATTGCCGTCGTTCGGCGCGGCCGGAATCTGCAGCAGGTGGGCCAGCAGCGGATAGACGTCGACATTGTCGAAGCCGTCGATCACCAGGCCCTGGCGGAACGATGGGCCACTGGCCACGAACACCGCACGCATCGACGGCAGAGCATTGTCGTAACCGTGCGAGCCCCGGTCCTGGTGGACGCGCTTGGCGAGCTTCTGCTGGTGCAGCGCGTCCCAGCCTTCATCCATGTTGCAGATGATGGCCGGAATGCGCGGGTGGGTACCGTAGTGCCAGCGTGCCGGCAGGTTCTCCTTCTTCCAGCACTCGTAGTGCGCGTGGCGGCCGAGCAGGGCACGTTCGGCCTCCGCCTCACGACCGGCCACTGGCGCGAAGCCCACCGACTGGCCCTGGCTGACATTGCGTGCGATGGCCGGATCGACCATCGATTCGGTGGAAATCACCTGGCTTTCAGGCACCGATGCCATGCCGTGGTCGGATACCACGATCACATTGGTGGTGGCGGCCAGGCCGCGTTGCTGCAGGCCGTCGAGCACCTGGCCGACGATCAGATCGGCGCGTACGATCGCGTCGGCGTACTGCTTCGACCCGGGGCCGTAGTTGTGGCCGGCCTTGTCCACGTGCTCCATGTACAGCGTGGTCAGGCGGGGAGCATCGGCATCGGTCTGTGCCAGCCAGTCGAGCACGATGCCGGCGCGCTGCTCCAGCGGTTCCTTGCCGTCGTAGACGCGCCACTGGCTGGGGCGCACACCCCGGATTTCCGATTCACTGCCCGGCCACGACGTGGTGGCGGTGCGCACGCCGGCATTTTCCGCGCCGACCCAGATCGGTTCACCCCCCCACCAGCGGCTGTCGGTCACCGCTTCACGGTTGCCCAGTTCGAAGCGGCCGAGGGCTGCGTCGTCCATGCTGTTGTTGACGATGCCGTGGTGATCCGGACGCAGGCCGGTGACTATCGTGTAGTGGTTGGGGAAGGTCAGGGAAGGATAGGACGGCGTCATCCAGCGGGCGCGCACGCCGCCGTCGATCATCCGCTGCAGGTTCGGGGTCAGCCCGCGGTCCAGCGCATCGGCGCGCAGGCCGTCGATGGAGATCAGCAGCAGCTTCGGCGGTGCAGTTGCAGCGACGGACGTGGGAACGGAGGCGGTAGGGGCGGGCGCAGTGGTGCAGGCAGCCAATGGCAGCAGCAGCGCCAGCGAACAGGTCAGGCGTACGGAAGTCATCTGCTCATGATAAGCCGGTGCAATGACGTGCCAAAGACACGCCGCGCTATCGCGCGCCGTGTCCGCGCATTTTTCCTTATCCCCGCGCCGTCGGCGCGCCCCCTTGAAAAACAAGGGGGCTTTCCACCAGACAGATTCCAGATGTTTCCATCCACGCATGGCGTGGATCCACCGTGTCGACCAAGGTCGACACCTACCAGCGGCCGCGCAGTACGCCGTCCCGGCAGATCGCAGGAATCTGTCGAAGGCGGGGTGGGTCCGGTTGCGGGGGTGTCCGCGGCATGGATGCCGCGGCCAAGCCCCCAAGGGTGAGGGCGCTTTGCTTGCGAAGCACTGCTTCGCAAGCGCCCGAACGCCCAGCCGCCAGCGGCTGGGCCGGACCGCGGAGCGGGGTTTACGGCGTCCCCCGCAACTGGACCCACCGCGCCATCCCACGGAATGCTGCTGTTGCTTCGGCTGTTGCCGTTGCCTCTGCGGGTGCCGGGCGCAGCCCGGCCAGCCCTCTCAGGCGAACAGCGGGGCCTGGCGTTGTTCCAGCCGCAGCAGCGCGGCTTTGGTTTCCAGGCCGCCACCGAAGCCGGTCAGCGCGCCGTTGCTGCCGATCACGCGGTGGCAGGGCAGGATGATCGGCAACGGATTGCGCCCATTGGCCGCGCCCACCGCGCGTGTCGCGCTGGGTTGTCCCAGATGCTGCGCCAACTGCAGGTAGCTCCAGGTCTGGCCGAATGGAATCAGCGCCAGCGCCTGCCACACGCGCAGCTGGAACGGCGTACCACGTGGCGCCAGCACAAGGTCAAAGCTGTTGCGTTCACCGTGCAGGAACTGCAGCAGCTGCTCCCGCGCTTCCGGCAATGCATCCGGTGCGTAGTGCCAGTCATCGCGCCCGCGTGCGGGGTGGCGGTTCTCCGGGAACAGCACGTGCGAAAGGCCACGCTCGTCGCCGGCGATGGTCAACACGCCGATCGGGCTGTCGAAACGATCGAACAACAGGGTCATGTCGGTTCTCCAACGAAAGTGCCGGACAGGTGCCACAGGTGCAGCACGGCGTAAGCGCGCCACGGGCGCCACGGCTGCGAGCGCGCTTCGGTCGCGCGCTCGCTCAGGCGCTGGCCCTGCGCGTGGCCGAGCACCTGCTGCAGTACAAGATCGCCTGCCGGGAAGGCATCGGGCTGGCCGAGGCCACGCAGGGCGATGTACTGCGCGGTCCATGGGCCGATGCCGGGCAGTGCCACGCAGCGGGCAACAAATTCTTCCAGCGCCTGGCCGGGCCCGAAGTCGAGCTGGCCATTGGCGCAGGCGGTCGCCAATGCGCGTACGGTGGCGGCGCGGCTGCGCGGCAGGCCGATCGATTCCAGCGGCGCCTCGGCCAATACCTCGGGTGCCGGGAACTGGCGATCGAAGTCGGACGGCATGCCCGGCAGGTGCGCACCATGGGCATCGACCAGCCGCCGCGCGAAGGTGGTGGCTGCGGCAACCGTGACCTGCTGGCCGAGTACGGCGCGCACGGCGACCTCGAAGCCGTCCCAGCCGCCGGGCACGCGCAGCCCGGGGCGCTCGGCGATGCCGCGCGCCAGCAGCGGTTCCTCGCCGAGCGCGGCATGCACCTGCTGCAGGTCGGCATCCAGATCGAACACGCGACGCACGCGGCGCACGATGTCCGGGATCAGGCGCGGATCCACCGCACCCAGCTGCAGGCGCAGCTCCGGGCGCTTCGGGTCAGCAGTGACGCGCAGCAGGGTGGGGTGCTCCGGCGTGCCCAGCACGCGCTGGTAGCTGTCTTCGCCGATCAGTTCGATGCCGGGCAGGCTGCGCTTGCGCAGGAACGCGAGCATGCGCGGGAAGTCCAGCGGTGGACGGTAGCCCAGGCGCAGCACCAGGCCGCCATCGTCGGCGGCCAGCGGTTGATGCTGGCGGCGCAGTGCGGTGGGCGCCATGCCGCAACCCTGCAGGAACGCGGTATTGAAACGGCGCAGGCTGTTGTAGCCGGCGGCCAGCGCGACGTCGGTCACCGCCAGCGTGGTTTCGGTCAGCAGCTGCTTGGCCAGCAGCAGGCGATGGGTGGCATGGATCTGCCCGGGCGTCGCGCCCAGGTGTTCGACGAACAGGCGCTGCAGCTGGCGCGCGCTGAGGCCGAGCTTCGTTGCAAGATCGGCCACCGGCTGCTCCTGCAGGAAGCCGCCGTGGATCAGGGCCAGGGCGCGCTGCACGGTCTGCCCGGCCAGTGCCTGCTGGGCCTGTGGTGCCAGCTCCGGGCGGCAGCGCAGGCACGGGCGATAGCCGGCGGCGGCGGCGGCAGCGGCGGTCGGGTAGTAGGTGATGTTGCGGGGCTTCGGGGGCGGTGCCGGGCAGACCGGGCGGCAATAGATGCCGGTGCTGCGCACGGCGGTGAAGAACACGCCGTCGAAGCGTGCGTCGCGGGCCAGGCGGGCGCGGTCGCAGGCGGCGGTGTCGAGGGCGAGGGCGGTGTCCATGGCGCCAGTCTAGGCGGGTGCGAGTGGGGATACTCGCCACATTCGGACATGGATGCTGGAGAGGGTACTGGCAGGGCTTGCAGCCCTGCACCCGCAACGTCACCGTCAACGTCTCAATCAAAAGCTGGCAGTCCGTAGGATGGCGGGGCGGTGTGGGCTGGCAGGACACGCCGTAAACCCGCCCATGGGGGCTCGATGGCGCCATCCATGGCGCCAACGGTCCTGCCAGCCCACATCGCCCCACCTCTGACAGTTGGTCGCTGCAGTTGGTGGGTGCCGACCGTTGGTCGGCACGCTTTGCCGTTGGCAGGTGTCGACCTTGGTCGACACGCTTTTTCCCCAAGGGTCAGAAGGGGTTCAGTGCCGCGCGCTGAATGCGCGGCCTGGACGGGTAGACTGTGGCTCTTGCTCAGATGAAGACCGGTTGCCCGATGTCCGCCAAATTCCGCTGGTTGCCCCTGTTGTGCCTGGCCCTGGCGGGCTGCAGTCAGCTGGAGAATCCGGGCAATGTGACTGCTGCCGACAAGGCGGCGAGGGCACCGGCCAGCGATGGCGAGAACATGGTCTCGATCAACGCCGCCGACGCGCCGCCACCGCCGGCACCGCCGCGTAGTCAGGCGGATCGGCCGTGGCCGCAGGCGCAGCTGGAAAATGGTCGTGCCTGGGTCAGCTGCAGCACGGAATATGCCGGTGATGCCGGCGACGGTGCCGAGCTGGAAGGCCTGCAGCGCGAGCAGATCACCCAGGCCCTGGCGCCGTGTGCCGAGCGTGGCCTGATGCGCGTGCGTTACGCCGGCAAGATCAATCCGGGCTTCGCCGAAATGATGTGGCGGCTGGCGGTGGTCGCTGACGAGCAGAAGATCCACAAGCGTATCCTCGATCTGGACTCCAGCGGCGGCCAGGTGGAGTCGGCGATCGTTGCCGGTGACAGCATCGGTGAATCGGGCTGGACCATCTGGGTGCGCGAAGGCTCGATCTGCCACAGCGCCTGCGTGTTCGTGCTGGCCGCTGGTGACAACCGCCTGCTGTCGGGCAAGGTCGGCATCCACCGCATGATGCGCATCAGCTCCAAGGCCACCTCGCGCGCGGAACTCAACCGCGAGCTGCACGAGGTCTACGACAACGTGAAGGATTACCTGCAGCGCAATGGCGTGGCGGTGGGCGTGGCCGATCTGATGATGACCGTGCCCAACCGCAGCCTGCGCCTGCTGACGCCGGATGAGCTGCGCCAGTACGGCCTGGATGGCACCAACGCGGTGCAGGACGATCTGGAACGGATCAAGCAGATGCGCGCCTGCGGCGATGACTTCGTGCAGCGCAAGGATGCGTTCCTGATCGCCTTCGACCAGCAGTGCAAGCGCGAAGGCGCCGACATGGAATCGATCAACAGCTGCGGCCAGGCCCTGAAGCAGCGCTTCGGCTTCCCGGATGCGGTATGCCCGGAAGAGAGCCCGCTGTCGGAAATCGATGTGGCGACGCTGCCACCGGCGCCGTCCGAGCCGCCGCCGGTGGCCGAACAGGCCCAGGCCGCAACCGGCACGCAGGCCGCGCAGGCCGACGCCGCAGTGGTGGAAGGCAGCGCCCACGCGCGCTGACGAACGGCTCACCGCGCTGGCGTAGACTGCGGTTCTTTCCCGAGAACCGGCGGTGTCCATGAAGCGCGTGCTCCTGCTGCTGTCCCTGCTGCCCCTGACCGTGTTGGCGCAGACGCCTGCGCCGGCCACGCCTGCACCGGCTCCGGCACGCCCGGCCCCTGCCTCGCCAGCGGCCGCGAAGCCCGCTACCGCCGGTACCCCCGCGTTGACCGCCGCGCAGCAGGCGCAGGTGCAGAAACAGGACGCGGAAATGGGCGCCGCCGCAGTGAAGGCAGCGCAGCTGGTCGATGCCAACCGCGCCGGCGAATTGTGGGATGGCGCTTCGGCCGTCGCACGCCGCGCGGTACCGAAGGCCGCCTTCGTCAGCCAGCTGACCACCGAACGCACGCGCCTGGGGGCGTTGGCCGGGCGTGGCCAACCGACCATCACCCGGGTCAAGTACGGCGCCGGTGCCGCGGTGCCGGAAGGGCTGTACATCAACGTCAGCTTCCCGACCCGTTTCGCCAACAGCGCGCAGCCGGTGCGCGAGCTGGTCTCGTTCCGTTTCGACGAGGACCAGGTGTGGCGCCTGGCCGGTTACAGCCTGCGTGCGTCGGCACCCTGAGGAGATGAACGATGGCAACTGAACTGACGATGCTGGCCTGGTCGGTGCTGCTGGGCTTCGTCTACATCTTCGCCACCTCCACCGTGGTCACCCGCGAGCGCGGGATGAAGTGGAATGCCTCGGCACGGGATGGCGACGCAAAGCCGGTCAGCCCGCTGGCCGGTCGCCTGCAGCGTGCCCAGGCCAACTTCCTGGAAACCTTCCCGTTCTTCGCTGCGGCTGCGATCGCGGTGGTGCTGGCCGGGCGCGGCAACTACACCACGGCGCTGGCCGCGCAGGCCTACTTCTGGGCGCGCGTGGTCTACCTGCCACTGTATGCCGCGGGCGTGCCCTACGTGCGCAGCCTGGTGTGGGCGGTGTCGCTGCTGTCGATCCTGGCGCTGGTGTTCGCGTTGTTGTGATCTCGGCCTGATCCAGATCAAGGCCGGTCAGGTGCGCGGCGCTATGCTGGCCCGGACTGAATCAACGGCAGGAGGCGCGCATGCGCAGGATGGACGTGGTGGTGGTCGGCGCCGGACCGGCAGGTCTGTGCTTCGCGCGCGCGCTGGCCGGCAGCGGTCTGCAGGTCGGGCTGGTTGAAGTGCAGCCGCGCCAGGCCCTGGCCGAGGCCGCCTTCGACGGCCGCGAGATCGCGTTGACCCATGCCTCACGACAGAGCATGGAACAGCTGGGGTTGTGGCAGCGCCTGCCGCACGCCGAAGTCGCTGAACTGCGCGATGCCAAGGTGATGAACGGCGGCTCGCCATTCGCGCTGACCTTCGCCAGCAGCCAGGTCGATGGCCAGCCGCTGGGCTGGCTGGTGCCCAACCATCTGATCCGTCGCGCCGCGTGGGATGCCGTACAGGGCCAGGACGGCCTGGAACTGTTCGACGGGCGCAAGGTGCAGGGCGTGCAGGCCGATGCGCAGGGCCACGTGGTCAAACTCGATGACGGCAGCCAACTGCACGCGCGGCTGCTGGTGGCCGCCGACAGCCGCTTCTCCGCCACTCGCCGCATGCTTGGCATCGGTGCGCAGATGCGCGATTTCGGCAAGTCGATGCTGGTGTGCCGCATGCAGGTCGAGCGCGACCATCACCACACCGCGTGGGAGTGGTTCGGCTACGGCCGCACCATGGCGCTGCTGCCGCTCAACGAGGGCCAGGCGTCGGCGGTGATCACGCTGCCACCGCGGCAGATCGAAGAGCTGCTGGCGATGGACGAGGTGGCGTTCGGTGAGGCCATCAGTGCCTGCTTCGAACACCGCCTGGGCCGGATGCAGCCGGTGGCCACGCCGCAGGCGTATCCGCTGGTGGGTGTGTACGCGCACCGTTTTGTCGGCGAGCGTTCGGCGCTGATCGGTGATGCCGCAGTGGGCATGCATCCGGTCACCGCGCATGGCTTCAACCTGGGCCTGGCCAGCGCACAGCGGCTGGCGCAGGGCATCGTCGCGCAGCAGCGCCGTGGTGCCGACATTGCCGCCGCTGGCATGCTGGCCAGCTACCAGCGCGGTCATCGGCTGGCATCGCGTCCGTTGTACGAAGCCACCAATGCGATCGCCAGCCTGTACACCGACGACCGTCGCCCGGCGCGCCTGCTGCGTGCGGCGGGCCTGCGCCTGGCGCAGGGCGTGGCACCGTTCAGGCAGCTGATCGCCTCGCACCTGACCCAGCGCGTGGCCTGAACAGCTTCAGATCAGCCGGCAGCCAGCACCCGGATCTGGCTGTCGGCGAATTCGACCACCTGGCCTGCGCGGATCTTGCAGGCCTTGCGCAGTTCGACTTCGCCGTCGACCCGTACCTGGCCCTCGCTGATGACCATCTTGGCCTCGCCGCCACTGGTGACCAGGTCGGCCAGCTTGAGCAGCTGCTTGAGTTCGACGTAGTCACCGTCGAGGTCGAATTCGAGAATCTGCATGGAGCGGGGTTCCTGGGAAGAGGGCGCAGGCCAGCGGCCGGGCCGGAAAGAGGGCGCGTATTGTGCGCCAGCACGGGGCAGGACGGCACGCGCACGCAAAGCTGTATGCGTTGTTCAGGATCAATGCGGTATCATTCCGCTCTGAGCGAGTGAAATCTCCTCCGACCGAGCAGCGCCAGGGCACGCGATAAGAAGGGCGCCCAAAGCGCGGACCATCCCTTTTTTATCGCACTGCCAGGAAGACGGCAGTGCCTTCGGAGTTCCCCATGTCCCAAGATTCCCAAGCGCCGCTGCAGTTTGCGCAGCTCGGCCTGTCCGAGTCCGTGATGCAGGCGGTCACCGCCATCGGCTACGAAACCCCGTCGCCGATCCAGGCCGCCACCATCCCGGCGATGCTGGAAGGCCGCGACGTGCTGGGCCAGGCCCAGACCGGTACCGGCAAGACCGCTGCCTTTGCACTGCCGGTACTGTCCAACATCGACCTGCAGCAGATCAAGCCCCAGGCCCTGATCCTGGCGCCGACCCGCGAACTGGCCATCCAGGTCGCCGAGGCGTTCCAGTCCTATTCGTCGAAGATCCCGGGCTTCCGCGTGCTGCCGGTGTACGGCGGCCAGCCGTACGGCCAGCAGCTGTCGGCGCTGCGTCGTGGCGTGCATATCGTGGTCGGTACCCCCGGCCGCGTGATCGACCACCTGGACCGCAGCACCCTGGACCTGTCCGAGCTGAAGACCCTGGTGCTGGACGAAGCCGATGAAATGCTGCGCATGGGCTTCATCGACGACGTCGAAGCCGTGCTGAAGAAGCTGCCGGAGCAGCGCCAGGTGGCCCTGTTCTCGGCCACCATGCCGCCGCAGATCCGCCGCATCGCGCAGACCTACCTGCAGGACCCGGTGGAAGTGACCATCGCGGCCAAGACCACCACCTCGGCCAACATCCGCCAGCGCTACTGGTGGGTGAGCGGCATGCACAAGCTGGACGCGCTGACCCGCATCCTGGAAGTCGAGCCGTTCGACGCGATGATCATCTTCGCGCGTACCAAGGCCGGCACCGAAGAACTGGCCAGCAAGCTGCAGGCCCGTGGCCTGGCCGCTGCCGCCATCAACGGTGACATGCAGCAGGCCCAGCGTGAGCGCACCATCGCCATGCTGAAGGAAGGCAAGCTGGACATCCTGGTCGCCACCGATGTGGCTGCCCGCGGCCTGGACGTGGAGCGCATCAGCCACGTGCTGAACTACGACATCCCGTACGACACCGAAAGCTACGTGCACCGCATCGGCCGTACCGGCCGTGCCGGCCGCAGCGGCGAGGCGATCCTGTTCGCCACCCCGCGCGAGAAGGGCATGCTGCGCCAGATCGAGCGCGCCACCCGCCAGCCGATCGAAGAGATGCAGCTGCCGAGCGTGGAAGCGGTCAACGACACCCGCATCAACAAGTTCACCTCGCGCATCAGCGAAACCCTCGGCGCCGGCGGCCTGGACTTCTACCGCCAGCTGCTGGAGCGCTTCGAGAACGAGCAGAACGTGCCGGCCATCGAAGTGGCCGCTGCGCTGGCCAAGATGCTGCAGGGTGACACCCCGTTCCTGCTGCAGCCGCCGGTGCGTGCCCCGCGTGAAGAGCGTGCGCCGCGTGAACGCTTCGACCGTGGCGACCGCCCGGAACGTGGCGATCGCTTCGACCGCAACGAGCGTGGTCCGCGCTTCGAGCGTGGCCCGCGCCGTGATGACGCTGAAGGTGGTTTCGAGCAGCGTCCGCGCCGCGAGGTTCCGCCGCGTGGTGCGCCGGAGCAGGGCATGGAGACCTACCGCATTTCGGTCGGCCACCAGCACGGCGTGAAGCCGGCCAACATCGTCGGCGCCATCGCCAACGAAGCCGGCCTGGAAAGCCGCTTCATCGGCCGCATCGACATCCACGATGACTTCTCGCTGCTGGACCTGCCGGCACAGATGCCGCCGGACGTGCTGTCGCACCTGCAGAAGGTCTGGGTGTCGGGCCAGCAGCTGCAGATGCGTGCGCTGGCTCCGGGTGAAGACACCAACCCGGCCCCGCGTCCGTTCAAGCCGCGCTTCGACAAGCGTGGTCCGGGCGGCCCGGGTGGCCCGCGTCGCGGTGGCCCGGGCGGTCCGGGTGGCCACGGTGGCGAGCGCGGCGGTGACCGCGACAGCCGCCCGCCGCGTCGTGACGGCTTCAAGCCGCGCGGCCCGCGCAGCTACTGAGCGGCAACGTAGCCATGACAACGCCAGCCTTCGGGCTGGCGTTGTCCGTTCCGGGGCCGGAAAAGGGGACGGAGGGGATTAAGTCGTATATGGCAGGCCACGCGCTTATGCCGAAAACGACTTAATCCCCTCCGTCCCCTTTTTCGCATGGTCAACACATTGCCGGCCCTAGGCTGAGCCGGTTCCAAGGGAGGTTGTCACCGCAGCACATTCGGGGGGATCCGGGATGGGTAGGAGTGGCACGGACCAACAGAGCCGGCGGGTACCGATGACCCGCGGCCTGGGACTGCGATTTGCGTTGTTGACGGGCATGGCGATTGGATTGGTCGCACTGTCCGCATTGATCCAGGAACTGCAGGCGGCCTCCACCGCCTGGATCGCCGGCCAGGGCTACTGGTCGCGTGGTCAGCAGGATGCGACCGCCGCACTCAGCCGCTATCTGGCGCGGGGGGATGCCCAGGACCTGGACGACGCACGCCAGGCCCTGCAGGTGCCATTGGGCGATCTGCAGGCGCGGTTGGCGCTGGAACAGGCCGAGCCGGACGAAGCCAAGGCCAGGCAGGGCTTCCTGCAGGGCGGCAACGCGCGCGCCGATATCCCGCGCCTGGTGTTCTCGTTCCGCTATGCGCGCGATATCGGTGCCTTCCGCGAAGCAACCGCGCTGTGGCGGAAGACCGACGGCGACCTGATGGCGGTGCAGCGCCTGATCGATGAGTTGCAGCTGCGGCACGACAGTGGCCCGGTGCCGACCGCCGCGCGTGACCGCTACCTGCAGCAACTGGGTGACCTTGATCGGCGGATGCAGGTGCAGAGCCAGGCGTTCTCGCAGGCGCTGCTGCGGATGGCGACGCTGGTGAGGCTGGCCACGTTGATGGTTGCGGGCCTGTCGGTGCTGGCGATCAGCCTGATGGCGGTCGCGCTGGCGCGTCGCGTCGGCAAGGACCTGACCGAACACGAGAGCCGTTTCCGCGCTGCGTTCTACCAGGCCAACGTCGGCATGCTCAAGCTCGATACCGAAGGCAAGGTGGTCGAGGCCAACCAGGCGATGGCCGATATCCTCGATCACCGTCGTGACATGCTGCTGCAGCTGTCACTGGGCGACCTGCTGATGGACGGTGAACTGGTCATCGATGGGGTGGGGCGCATCGATTGGGACCGCCAGCTGCGGCCGAGCGAACTGCGCTTCCGCCGTCGCGATGGCAGCCTGGTCTGGGGCCGCTGGAGCGGCACCGGCGTGCGCAGCACCGGCGGTGGCCTGTCGGTGTTCGCGATCATCGAGGACGTCAGCCAGAACCATGCACTGGCGCGCGAGATCGAACACCACGCCAGCCATGATCCGCTGACCGGCCTGATCAACCGCCGCGAGATCGAGCGGCTGCTGGAGCGCGCGCTGCTGCAGGTGCGCAGCGAGGGCGGCACGCACGCGCTGTGCTACATCAACCTGGACCATTTCAAGCTGGTCAACGACAGCTTCGGCCACGCCGCCGGCGACCAGATGCTGCGCAGCTTCGCCGACTATCTGGTGGCGGCGGTGCGCGATGGCGACTGGGTGGGACGGCTGGGCGCGGACGAGTTCGCGGTGTTCCTTGCCCATGCCGGGCAGGACGAGGCCAAGCGCGTGCTGCAGCGGGTGATCCGCAACCTGGGCCAGGCGACGTTCCCGGTCAGCGAGGGCAGCCCGCAGCTGAGCTGCAGCATCGGCGTGGTCGAGGTCAGCGCCGAGGCACCGGATGTGAACTGGCTGATGAGCGCCGCTGACAGCGCGTGCTATGCGGCCAAGCAGGCCGGCCGCAACCGCGTGCACTGCTTCAACGAGAACCGCATGGCGCTGGAGGAACGGCGCCTGGAAGCCGAACGCCTGCAGGGCGTCAGCCTGGCCATGGCCGAGAACCGCATGGTGCTGTATGCGCAGCGCATCGCCCGCGTCGGCGATCCCGCGTACCTGCACTATGAGGTGCTGGTGCGCATGCGTGGCAGCGATGGCAGCCTGCACCTGCCGGGCCAGTTCATGCCGGCGGTGGAGCGCTATGGCATGGCCGTGGCGCTGGACCGGCACGTGCTCGGCCTGCTGTTCCGGCATCTGCAGGTGTGCCCGGCACACGTCCGGCAGCTGGGCCTGTGCAACGTCAACGTCTCGGCGCAGTCGATCGCCGAGCCGGGCTTCCTCGCCTTCGTCTGCGACCTGCTGGAGCGCAACCGCGCAGTGGCCTCCAAGCTGTGCTTCGAAATCACCGAGACCGCTGCGATCAGCAACCTCAGCCAGGCGCGTGCCTTCATCGATGCGGTGAAGGCGCGTGGCTGCCGGATGGCGTTGGACGATTTCGGCTCCGGGCTGTCCTCGTTCGGCTACCTGCGCCAGCTGCCGGCCGACATCCTGAAGATCGACGGGGCCTTCGTGCGTGACATGGATACCGATCCGGTCAGCCACGCCACCGTGCGCGCGATCACTGAACTGGGGCGCGAGCTGCAGATGGAGGTGGTGGCCGAATGGGTGGAGACCGCCGACGTCGCCGCCGCGCTGACCCGGCTCGGGGTGCAGGGCCTGCAGGGCTACGCGGTCGAGCGGCCGCAACCGCTGGAGCGGATGACCCTGGCCGATCTGCGGCCGGTGCGCCTGGTGGCGGTGAAAGGTCCGCCCGCCGCTGGCTGAATGCCCGTCGGCGACTTTGGTCTACACGTGCGCTGCCGCCGCGGCTGCGATAATGCCGGCAGGGGCGACGCGCAGTGGGCGCGGGCGTAAGCAGGAACAGGGCGTGGCGTGGGCGGCAGGCAGTGGCAGTACGGAACAGGGGTGGTGCTGGTCGTGCTGCTGGTGTGGTTGGCAACGCCGTGGCCGCTTTCGGCGGCCGTAGCCGAAGCCGGGCGTGATTACCTGCTGGTCGGTGCGGCCACCAATGAACCCACCCCGCATCGCGCATGCACGCCGGAGATGCTGGCGGGGCCACGGCAACAGGTACAGGTGTCGGCGCCAGCGGGCGGCTGGTCGGGCCAGCCGCAGGCCCTGGACGTGTTCAATGTGTTTGCCGGCGAAGTGCGCGTGCAGCACGGTGATCGCGAAATCTGCGGCAACATGCACGATGCCCGTACCCGTGATTCCCGGTTCCGCGCAGGCATCGGCCTGGTCGCGGTGCCGCCGGCGGGCAGCCATGAACCGTTCCTGGTGTCATGGCAGACGCCGCTGAAGGCGCGCTGGGTACCGACCCTGCGGCTGGGGGCGCCCAGTCCCGTGCAGCAGAACGATACCGCCCGTCTGCTGGTGCGCGCGGCCTGCATCGCCGTGGCGATCGCGCTGGCGTTGTCGGCCCTGATGGCCTTCCTCACCACCCGCGACCGCAGCTTCCTGGTCTACATCGCCGGTACCGCCGTGCTGGTGCTGTGGCAGGCCATCCTCGGTGGCCTCAGCGGCTACCCGGAGCCGTGGCTGCCGGTGGGCGAGCGCGGTGCCTGGTGGCTGCTGTCGTTGACCGCGGCGTCGCAGGCATTGGTGCTGCCGGCACTGTGGCGTCTGAACGGTGGCGACCGCCTGCTGCCGCGATCGCGCCCGGTGCAGCTGCTGGCGCTGTGGGGATTGCTGGCGCTGGCCGCATGGGTGCCCTGGCTGCAGTGGAACAGCCTGGCCTGGGTGGCGCAGGGCCTGCAGGTCTCCTACCTGCTGGGCTGTGGCCTGGCATTGATGGTCGGGGTATGGGCACGGCTGCGCGGTGACCGCTGGGCGCAGGCGGGGCTGGCAGCGCTGGCACCGATGCTGGTGTTGATCCTGGCCGATGCCTGCCGCGCTACGTGGTTGCTGGAGTACCGCGTGGAGGCACTGCAGCTGTCGGTGACCTGGCTGCTGATGATGGCCGCCTATGCGCTGAACCAGCGGCTGGGTCGCCTGCGACAGCAGCGCGATGAACTGCGCCAGCTGGCCGAGACCGATGGCCTGACCGGCCTGCCCAACCGCCGTGCCGGGCTGCAGCAGCTGGCCCGGCATCTGGAACGGGTCGATCGCGAGCGCGGTCCGCTGGTGATCGGCTTCCTCGACATCGACCTGTTCAAGGACATCAATGACCGCCATGGCCACGCCGTGGGCGACCAGGTGCTGGTGGCGGTGGCACGTGCATTGCGCGCTGCGGTCCGCAGCCAGGACCAGGTGGTGCGGATGGGCGGCGAGGAGTTCCTGCTGCTGATGCCGGGCATGCCGCGCGAGGCGGCGTCGGCACGCCTGGATCGCCTGCGCCAGCACATCACCGAAGCAGGCCGGGTGCTGCAGGTACCCGGCCTGGAAGTGACCGCCAGCATCGGCCTGGCGCAGTGGCGGCCGGGCGAGGACGACCTGGCTGCGCTGTTGCGCCGGGCCGACCACGCCATGTACGTGGCCAAGCGTGCCGGCCGCAACCGGGTATTCGACGGCGAAGAGCTCGATCCCCCCGGCCTGGCATGAAGCGCTGCGGGCGGCGATGCCGGATAATAGGGCGATGACCACCCGACTCAACAAACATATCGCCGACACCGGCTTCTGCTCCCGCCGCGAGGCCGATCGCCTGATCGCCGCCCGCCGGGTCACCGTCAACGGCCATCCGGCCGGCACCGGCGCGGTGGTGGGCGAGGAAGACCAGGTGCTGGTCGACGGCCAGCCGCTGCGCGCGCGCGTGGCCCGCAAGCCCGGCGCCCGCCGCCACGTCTACATCGCGCTGAACAAGCCGGTCGGCGTCACCTGCACGACCGAGACGTCGGTCAAGGGCAACATCGTCGACTTCGTCGGCCATGAACAGCGCATCTTCCCGATCGGGCGCCTGGACAAGGAATCCGAAGGCCTGATCCTGATGACCAGCAACGGCGACATCGTCAACCAGATCCTGCGTGCCGAGAACGGCCACCAGAAGGAGTACCTGGTAGCGGTGAACAAGCCGGTCACCGACGAGTTCCTGCGTGGCATGGCCCGTGGCGTCCGCATCCACGACCAGATGACGCTGCCGTGCAAGACCTCGCGCATCGCCAAGTTCGGTTTCCGCATCACCCTGCAGCAGGGCCTGAACCGGCAGATCCGCCTGATGGCGGCCGAGTTCGGCTATCGGGTGACCCAGCTGCGCCGCGTGCGCATCGACAACATCAAGATCGGTGCGTTGAAGCCGGGCCAGTGGCGCAACCTGACCGAGCAGGAGCTGCAGGGCCTGCTGCCGAAGCAGCTGGACTGGTAAGTGCCGGCCGCTGGCCGGCTGCAATGGGCGTGCGATGGACCCGGGATGCCGGCCAGCGGCCGGCACTGCCCGTTGTGCGGATTGCGCGCCGGCATCGGCTAGACTTCGCGGTGACCTGCCGGAACGTGACGCTGCATGATCAAGCCCGACAAGCCTGCCAATGAAGCCCTTCGGCTTGAGGCGCTGTACCGCTACCGGATCCTCGATTCGGAGCGTGAAAAATCCTTCGACGACCTGGTGGTGATCGCCAAGGCGGTCTGCGGCACCTCGATGGCGGCGGTGACCCTGATCGATGTCGAGCGGCAATGGTTCAAGTCGATCCAGGGCATCGATGCGGCAGAAAACCTGCGCAGCGAATCGATGTGCGGCCACGCGATCCTGCAACCGCAGCAGGTCATGGTGGTCGAGGATGCGCTGCAGGACATCCGCTTCCACGACAACCCGGTGGTGGTGGGCGACCCGCACATCCGCTTCTATGCGGGCGCGCCACTGATCAGTTCAGATGGCCTGCCGCTGGGCACGCTGTGCGTATTCGATGCGCAGCCACAGCACCTGGCCAGCGACAAGGCCGAAGCGCTGGCGGCGCTGTCGCGGCAGGTGATGCTGGTGATGGAACTGCGCCGTTTCGCGCTCGACATCCAGAAGCACATGCTGGAGCGCGATGACTACGAGCGCCTGCTGTCGGAGTACCAGGACGTGCTGCTGGCGCAGAATGCGGACCTGGCCGAGCAGAGCCGCACCGATGCGTTGACCGGCCTGCCGAACCGCCGTGCGATGGCGGCGGCGCTGGAAGAGGCGGTGGCGGTGAACGGAGACCAGCCCGGTGTGGCCTGCGTCGCACTGCTGGACATCGACCATTTCAAGCACATCAACGATTTCCAGGGCCACGCCACCGGCGACCGCGTGCTGGCCGAACTGGGCGTGCTGCTGCGTTCCCATTTCGCCGGTCGCGGCATGGCCGCGCGCTATGGTGGCGAGGAATTCGTGGCGGTGATGCCGGCTACCGACCTGCACACCGCCGAACTGCAGTGCGAGTTCCTGCGCCTGGCGGTGGCTGACCTGCCGCTGGGATTCCCGGTCACGATCAGTGTTGGTGTGGCCCAGCACCAGCCTGGTGAAAGCGTGGATGACACGCTGGCACGTGCCGACAAGGCGCTGTACCGGGCCAAGGGCAATGGCCGCAACCGGGTGGAACGGGCGGGCTGAAGCACCCCCGGGTAGATCCACGCCATGCGTGGATGCTGTTCCCGATTCACATCGCGTCGCAGCACCTGCGATCAGAACCGGGCAGCATGACCTCCCTGTTCCCACGGACACCGACCATGCTGCAGACCCTGGCCATCGCCCACTATCGCTCGCTGCACGGGCTGGTATTGCCGCTGCAGCAGTTGAATGTGGTGACCGGTGACAACGGCAGTGGCAAGTCCAGCCTGTACCGCGCGCTGCGCCTGCTGGCCGAGACCGCGCAGGGTGGCGTCGCGGCGGTGCTGGCCCGCGAAGGCGGGCTGGGTTCGGCGCTGTGGGCGGGCCCGGAAAAAATGGACCGTCGGGTTGCTGTCGGCGAGATCCCCCTGCAGGGCGGCCCACGCCAGGAATCGGTGGGATTGAAGCTGGGCTTCACCACTGACGAATTCGGCTACGCCATCGATCTGGGCTACCCGCCGCCCAGCCGATCGGCCTTCGCATTGGACCCGCAGATCAAGGCCGAAGCGATCTGGGCGGGCCCGTTCCTGCGCAGCGCCAACCTGCTGGTCGACCGCCGTGGGGCGATGGTGCGGCAACGCCATGCGCGCGGCTGGGATCTCGTGGATGACCGGTTGTCGCTGTTCGACAGCCTGTTCACCCAGGTCGGTGATCCGCAGCGCATGCCGGAAACCATTGGCCTGCGCGAGTACATCCGCCGTTGGCGCTTCTACGATCATTTCCGCAGCGATGCCGATGCACCGGCGCGGCAGCCGGCGATGGCCACGCGCACGCCGGTACTGCATCACGACGGCCGGGATCTGGCCGCGGCCTGGGTCACCATCCTCGAGATCGGTGACCCGGTTGCGTTGGCACGCAGCGTCGACGATGCGTTCCCGGGCGCCTCGGTCGGCTTCGAGGAACTGGATGGCCGGTTGGCGCTGCGTTTCCACCAGCCCGGGCTGCTGCGGCCGTTGTCGATGGCCGAACTGTCCGACGGCACGCTGCGCTTCCTGCTGCTTGCTGCCGCGCTGCACACGCCGCGTCCGCCGCCGCTGCTGGTGCTCAACGAGCCGGAGACCAGCCTGCACCCGGACCTGTTGCCGGCGCTGGCACGGCTGATCATCGCGGCCAGTGCGCGCAGCCAGGTCTGGGTGGTGTCACATGCCAGCCGCCTGATCGCAGCACTGGAGCAGGCGCCCGGCTGTCATTCGCTGCACCTGCACAAGGAACAGGGCCGCACGTTGCTGAGCGGGCAGGGCCTGCTGGATGCCCCGGCATGGCACTGGCCGCAGCGTTGATACGGCCATCCACGCCCGGTAGATCCACGCCATGCGTGGATGCACTCAATCGGCGATGTTGCGCGCCTCGGCCGCACCGAGGATCTCCGGGTGCTGCACCGGCTTGCGGCGGTTCAGCAGCGGATGCAGGAATACGGCGCCGACGATGATCGCGACGCCCAGGTAGAACCACGGGGTGACTTCGTGCTGCTCGCGCAGCAGCACCACCGCCAGCACCACCGCATAGACCGGCTCCAGGTTGGTCACCAGTTGCACTGTGTAGGCGCTCAGGTGGCGCAGTGCGACCAGGGCCAGGGCGAACGGCAGCAGCGTGCAGAACCCGGCCAGCACCAGCAGCAGGATGCCGTCGTGCAGATTCGGGACCACCCACAGTGGGCTGGCCAGCGCTGGCAGCAGGTAGGGCATCAGCGGCGCCAGCAGCGTCAGGGTGAGGGTGCCGGCACCCAGCTCCAGCGCGGTGACCGTGAGCGGATCGGCGTGGCTGACCATGCGCTTGTTGAGTGAGCCGAACACCGCCACCAGCAGTGCCGAGATCGCGCCGATCAACACGCCCAGGCGCATGCCATCGGGCACGCCACCGACCACCAGTGCCACGCCCGGCAGCACGGCCAGGCCGAACGCCAGTTCACGCAGCTGGAATGGCCGCTTGGCCACCCAGGGTTCGATGATCGAGGTGAACACCGGCGCCAGCGCGATGCAGGTGGCGGCCACCGAGGCATTGGCCAGCTTCACCGCACCATAGAACGTCAGCCAGTGCAGGGCGACCAGGGCGCCGATGCCGGCATAACCGGCCACCAGCCGCAGCGGCAGCGTACGCAGTCCGCGCCAGACCCGCGGCAGCAGGGCCAGCATCGCCGTTACCAGCAGCATGCGCCACCACACCAGCGGCAGCGCGGGCAGGGTGATCAGCTTGCCGAGGATGGCGGTGACGCCCCACAGCAGGACACAGAAATGGATCTGCCACAGCGCTTTGCGGGTGTCGGGTGTGCTCATCCGCCTATTGTGAGGCAAGGCGATGACCGCAGCGCTATCCGCGTGAGGAATTGCGGGGGGCGTCCACCCGCCGCTGCAGGGCCATCGCCGCCGCCGGGTTGCGCGCCTTGCCTGCGCCGATGCACAGCAGGTAGACCTCGCGCGGGGTTTCCGGGGCCGGGCCGGCCAGGCAGGGCAGGTCATCCACCGGCTCGCCGCGTGACCAGCGCAGGGCACGTTCGGCCCAACGCTGCTGCAGCGGCGCTGGCAGGCCTTCGTTCAAGCGGGCCTGGCTGCGCTTGATCCGCGCGTAGACGAAGCCGGCACTGACATCACCATGCAGGGGCGCCTCGTCGCTGTCCTCGATCACCAGCGCCACGCCGTGTCGGCGCGCGGCAGCGACCAGCGCCGGGCCATGCGCCTGGGCGTTGCGCACCTCCAGCGCGTGTTGCAGCGGCACCCCCTCCAGCTGCTTCGGCAGCTGCGCCATCAGCGCGTCCAATGCATCGGCGTCGGCCGGATGGTGCGGATCGAACTGCCACAGCAACGGGCCGAGCCGGTCACCGAGCGCGAGTGCCGCCTGCAGGAACGGCGTGGCAGCCTCCACGGTGCTGGACAGGTCGTGGCGCTGCACCAGGTAGCGCGGCGCCTTCAACGAGAAGCGGAAACCGCCGGGTGTCTGTGCAGCCCATTGCGCGCACTGGGCCGCAGTGGGCGTGCGGTAGAACGTGCCGTTGATCTCGATGCAGCGCAGGGCGCGGCTGGCATGGGCCAGTTCCTCGCGCTGCGGCAGGCCTGCTGGATAGAACACACCGCCGCGCCATTCGGGAAACACCCAGCCGCCGATGCCGCAGCGGATGGCCGCCTGGCCGGCAGCTGGGGTCATTGGCCGTGGTCCGCGCGCCACGGATCGTAGCTGCCGAACCACCACAGGTAGCCTTCCGGGTCGGCGCAGGCGTAGCCACGGCCGCCGTAGTCCTGGTCGGCGATGTCGATGACGATGCGCGCGCCGGCAGCCTTGGCCCGGGCATAGTGCGCATCGGCATCGCTGACGATCACGCAGGCGCTCTGGGTCTGTCGTCCGCCGACCTCGTCAGGCATCACTGCATGCTGGTTCCATTCGCTTTCCTTGTTGACCGAACCGAGCATGATCATGCCGTGGCCGAAGGTGAGCTGCGCATGGAAGACCGTATCGCCATCGGCGTACACGGCCTGGGCATGGAAGCCGAAGGCGCGCTGCAGCCAGTCGATGGCGGCCTGCGCGTCGCGGTAGCGCAGGCACGGAATGATGGTGGAGCCGCTGCTGGGTTGGCCGTTCTCGCCCATGACACCCCTCCTATGGCACAGGGCAGGGTGCGCCGCGGACCGTTACCATCCCGCGAAACCCCGGTGATGGCCTGCACACGGCCGCTACCCCTGTTCGGAGATGGTGCTGGATGAAAACCTGGATCGGAGGTGCCGTGCTGCTGGCGTGCACGACCATGGCGAGCGCGGCGACCCCGCCGCCGCTGCATGACCTGGATGCGACCGTCGAGCGCGTGCGCGCGCAGTTCGACGTGCCCGGCATCGCCGTGGCCGTGGTCAAGGATGGCCAAGTGGTGCTGGAGCGCGGCTGGGGCGTGCGCGAGCAGGGCAAGCCGGAGCCGGTGCAGGCCGACACGCTGTTCGCGATCGCCTCCAATACCAAGGCGTTCACCGCCACCTCGCTGAACCTGCTGGCCGAGGACGGCAAGCTGAAGATGGACGACAAGGTGATCGACCACCTGCCGTCGTTCCGCATGTCCGATCCGTTCGTGACCGGGCAGATGACCATTCGTGACCTGCTGTCGCATCGCAGCGGCCTGAGCCTGGGCGCCGGTGACCTGCTGTTCTGGCCGACCACCTCCTACAGCAACGCCGAAGTGGTACAGCGGCTGGGCAAAGTGCCGTTGAAAGGCGGCTTCCGCGAGAGCTACGCCTACGACAACATCCTGTACGCGGTCGCCCAGCAGGTGATCGAGCACGTCTCCGGCATGAGCTACCAGCAGTTCCTGCAGACCCGCATCTTCGACAAGGTGGGCATGGCCGGTACGCGCTACAACGCCGACCACCTGAAGCCGGGCGACAAGGCGGCGGTCGGTCACGCCAAGTACGATTTCAAGGACCTGCGCACCGTCGCGCCGTTGACCTGGTCGAACAATGCCGGCGCCGGTGGCATCTATTCCAGTGCGCACGACATGGCACGCTGGATGCAGGTGCAGCTGGCCGAGGGCAAGCTGGCCGACGGCACTGCGCTGTTCAGCGAGAAGAGCCAGCAGCAGATGTGGCGCATGATCACCCCGCAGTCGATCCCGGCGCCGAGCGTGCCGGAGCTGGCGCCGGCGCGGGCCAACTTTGCCGGCTACGGCGAAGGCTGGAGCCTGAGCGACTACCGCGGGCAGAAGCTGGTCTGGCACACCGGTGGCTGGCCGGGCATGGTTTCGCGGCTGACCCTGGTGCCGGGCGAGAAGCTGGGCGTGGTCGTGCTGACCAACCAGGAAGTGGGTGCGGCGTTCAACGCGATCACCCTGAGCGTGCTTGATGCCTATCTGGGCGGCGAGAAGCACGACTGGGTGGACGCCTATGCCAAGGCCGTGGCCAAGGGCCAGGACAAGGCCGACGAGGCCTGGGCCAAGCACCAGGGCGCGCGCGACAAGGGCAGCACGCCGTCGCTGCCGCTGGCCGGCTACACCGGCACGTTCCGCGACCGCTGGTATGGCGACATGCAGATCAGTGCCGAGGGCAGGGGCCTGCGCCTGCGCTTCATGAAGACCGCGCAGCTGAAAGGCCGGCTGGAGCACTGGCAGCACGACACCTTCATCGTGCGCTGGGACGACCGTTCGCTCAACGCCGATGCGTTCGTGAACTTCAGCCTGGACCCGGACGGCAAGGTGAGCGAGGTGCGCATGCAGTCGATCTCCGACCTGACCGATTTCAGCTTCGATTTCCAGGACCTGCTGTTCACCCCGGTGAAATGACGCCGCCGGGCGTGGCCCGGCGCTGACGTTTGACGAATCCGATGGGTAGTGCCGGCCGCTGGCCGGCAACCTCATGATCCCCGGATGCGTCGCAAGGGTGCCGGCCAGCGGCCGGCACTACCGGAGCCGCGGCGATCATCGGCTGGCGTACACATCCGGCGTGGGATACTTCGCCGCTTGCAAGAGGCGAGGGAGTGCGATGTTCCGTTGGTTTGAATCCCTGATCCCGGTGTTCCCGCCCTTGGATGGGCGCATGCCACCGCGCAAGGTGCTGCCGTTCTACCTGCATTACCTGCGCCCGGTGTGGCCGGTGCTGCTGGCGACCCTGATCGCTGGCCTGCTGCTGGCGCTGGTGGAAGTGGCGATGTTCGATTACCTGGGCCGCATCGTCGACATGGTCGCCGAGCAGCCAGGGGCCGATTTCTTCAAGCGCCATGCCAATGAACTGGGCTGGATGCTGTTCATCACGGTCATCGCGCGGCCGATCCTGGTCGGCCTGCACAACCTGCTGGTCAACCAGGCCATCGTGCCCGGCCTGAGCAACCGCTCGCGCTGGCTGATGCACAATTACGTGGTGCGGCAGAGCCTGAGTTTCTTCCAGAACGACTTCGCCGGCAGCGTCGCCAACCGGGTGATGCAGACCGGCACCTCGCTGCGCGAATCGGCGGTGCAGATGGTCGATTCGCTCTGGTACATCGTCGTCTACACCGGCACCGCGCTGTACCTGTTCGCGCAGGCCGACTGGCGGCTGATGGTGCCGCTGATCCTGTGGCTGCTGGCCTATGCGGTGATCATGGTCTACTTCGTGCCGCGCGCGAAGGAACGGGCCTGGATCGCGTCCGAGGCACGTTCCAAGGCGATGGGCCGCATCGTCGATGGCTACACCAACATTCCCACGTTGAAGCTGTTCGCCCATGGCGGACGCGAGCAGGCCTACGTCGCCGAATCGATCCAGGAACTGGCGGTCAAGCACCGCGCGCAGACCCGGGTGACCACCGGCATGGACCTGACCATCGCCATCGTCAACGGCTTCCTGATCGCCGGTACCTGCGGGCTGGCGCTGTGGCTGTGGAACGGCGGGCACATCACCGTCGGCGCGATCACCCTGGCCACCGGCCTGGTGATCCGCATCCACAACATGTCCGGCTGGATCATGTGGACCATCAACGGCATCTTCGAGGACATCGGCACGGTGCAGGATGGCATCACCACCATCGCCCAGCCGCTGACCGTGCAGGACCGCAAGGATGCGGTGCCATTGCAGGTAACCCGTGGTGGCGTGCATTTCCAGGACATCCACTTCCACTATGGCAAGAAGGGCGGCGTGATCGCAGGCCTCGATCTGGTGGTGAAGCCCGGCGAGAAGATCGGCCTGGTGGGTCCTTCCGGTGCCGGCAAGTCGACCCTGGTCAACGTGCTGCTGCGCCTGTACGACCTGGAAAGCGGCCGCATCCTGATAGACGGCCAGGACATTGCGTACGTCACCCAGGAAAGCCTGCGCCAGCAGATCGGCGTGGTCACCCAGGACACCTCGCTGCTGCATCGCTCGATCCGCGACAACCTGCTGTACGGTCGCCCCGACGCGACCGATGCGCAGTTGCGCGCTGCCGTGGCCAAGGCGCGTGCCGAAGCCTTCATCGATACGCTGGTGGACGGGCAGGGGCGTCGTGGCTACGACGCACATGTCGGCGAGCGTGGCGTGAAGCTGTCCGGTGGCCAGCGCCAGCGCATCGCCATTGCCCGCGTGCTGCTGAAGGACGCACCGATCCTGGTGCTGGACGAAGCGACCTCGGCACTGGACTCGGAAGTCGAAGCGGCGATCCAGGACAGCCTCGACCAGCTGATGGGCGGCAAGACGGTGATCGCGATCGCACACCGGTTGTCGACCATCGCGCGCATGGACCGGTTGGTGGTGATGGACCAGGGGCGCATCGTCGAGACCGGCAGCCACGCCGAATTGATTGCGGCCGGTGGCCTGTACGCACGGTTGTGGGCGCGGCAGACCGGTGGTTTCGTGGCCGCCGATCAATGATTGCGCTGCTGTTGGCACTCAGCCTGGCGACCACGGCCGCAACTGCGGCGCCGGTCCCCATGCAAGGCGACCAGCTCGAGCAGGTGGTCCTGCTCAGCCGCCACAACCTGCGCGCGCCGGTGGTGGCATCGGGCGCGTTGGCCAATGCCACGCCAGAGCGCTGGCCAGGCTGGGACGTCGCCTCAGGCGAGCTGACCACCAAGGGCGGCGTGCTGGAGGTCTACATGGGCCGCTACATCGGCCAGTGGCTGCGCCAGGCACAGCTGCTGCCGCCGTCGGATTGCCCGCAGCCGGGTGACTTCCACGCCCATGCCAACAGCCTGCAGCGCACCCAGGCCACCGCGCAGTTCTTTGTTGCCGGTGCCTTCCCGGGCTGTCATGTTGCGGTCGAGCAGCGCATGCCGCTGGGCACGATGGACCCGCTGTTCAATCCGGTGATCCACCGCGATGACGCGGCGTTCCGCACACGTGCGGTGTCGGCGATGCAGCAGGCGCTGGCCGCATCCGATCTGGCTCCGGCGCTGTCCGTCGTGGAGGCGATCACCCGCTATCCGCAGTCGGCGGCATGCAAGGGGCGCAGCGACTGCCATCTAGCGCTGGCCGACACCTGCTTCAGTGCAGCCCCGGGCAAAGAGCCACGCGTCTCCGGATCACTGGCCCTGGCCAGCGGACTGGTCGATGCCTTGTTGATGGAGCATTACCAGGGAAGCAGTATTTCGCGCGAAGGTTGGGGCCGCTTGAACACAGATGCGCAATGGCAGGCGTTGGCGCAGATCCGCAACCGCTACCAGGACATCCTGTTCGGAACGCCCGAGGTGGCGCGGGATGTGGCCGGACCGTTGCTGGCACGCGTGGACGCGTTGCTGGAAGATCCCGCATCGCCGAAAGTGAGCCTGCTGGTCGGTCACGATTCCAACATCGGTTCGGTGCTGGCGGCGTTGGGCATCAGCGACTACAGCCTGCCGGGCCAGTACGAGAAGACGCCGATCGGCGGCCTGCTGCAGTTCGAGCGCTGGCGTGACCGCCACAGCGGCGAGGAACGGATCCGCCTGGCCTACGTCTACCCGACCACCGCGCAGCTGCGCGATGCGCTGCCGCTGACCAACGCGCAGCCGCCGGGCCGCGTCGCGCTTCGGGTGCCGGGGTGCGCGGCGCAGGGCTGCACCGTCGCCGAGTTCCAACGCCTGCTGCATCCAGCAGCGCGCTGAGTTTCGCCGCTAACGCAGCGGCGCGCGCACGATGCCATGCGTGGCCATCAGCGTAAGGTCGCCGCCCAGCCGTGGCGAGTGGAACGGGCCGCGTGCATGCGCGGCGTCGAACAGGCCGCCATCCGGTGATCGCAACCGGTAGAACTCGACCCAGCCGCTGGCCTGCAGGGGCAGCTGTGCAACGCCGGTGTGTTGGTTGAACCATGCAGGGTCCTTGCTGCCTTCGACGACGCGGCGGGCAAGGCGGTCGATGGCGTGATCCCTGCTGGCGTACCAGTCCTGGCCGCGCAGCCGCGCCAGCTCAGCCATCATCACCAGCGGCGCCAATGCGTAATCGTGGTAGTGCAGGGCACGTTGCCCGCGCGCCATCTCCAGCGGCAGGCTGCCATCGTCCTGGATGTCATCGATGCCCTTCTGGAAGGCGGCGTGGCCGGCCTGCCACAAGGCCTCGTCACTCGTGGCCAGGCCGGTAGCCAGCACACCCAGGCCGCCCCAGTAGTAGTGGTTGTTGCGGCGCCGTTTCGGATTGTCCCAGTACGCCAGATTCGCTCGGGCCAGCTTCTGCAACCAGGGGTCGATGCGCGCGCGCTGCCGGGCACCAGCCTGGTCATGCACCTTCAGGTAGGCCATCGCTACCGCATCGAGCATCCACTGCCGCATGTAGAACGACTGGTTGTTGTAGACCCGGATCATCTGCCCGAGCATGGCGCCATCGTCGGCCCACGCACCCAGCCAGGCCAGCGTGCATTGCGCCGCCGCCCGGTCACCGGTGCGCAGGTAGTCATCGCTCATGCGCGCCACATCGGCGGCATAGCGGTCCAGCGGCGCGGTGGCGTCCTTGTTCTGCTGGTGCAGTACCGGGTCGATCACCGAGCCGGCCTTGTCGGTGTAGTAGCCCAGGGCGCGGATGTCGGGCTGTCCCGCCGGTGGCGGCGGGCAGGCAGCGTAGGCAGGAGCGCAGGCCAACAGCGCGGGCAGCAGCGCAAGACGCAAGAGGGGGAGAGACATGGACGCCGGCGGAAGGGGGAACCCGGCGAAAGATGCGCCCGGAGTTGTTCGCCAAGTGTGAGGTCACGCACGCCCGATGTGCAACGGTTCAGGACCGGAGCGGCTCCAGCGTGGCGGGAAGGATGCGTTGCGCTGTAGGCGACGCGTGCCCTTCTGGGCAGCGGGGTTGCGATGTAGTCTGCGGGTGATTCACCTACTCTGGAGATCGACCATGAAAATCACGGACTTTCTGGTAATGGATCACTATGGCGACCAGATCGACGCCGATCCCCATGGCAACAACATTGCATTCTGCTGTTTCGACTGCGGGTATCCCATACTGGCCGTCGCGCTGGAGAACCAACGTGGGTTTGATGAAATGCATCCGGCGGCATGCCGGGGCTGCAAGGTGAAGTACTTTCTTGATATCCGCAGCCATGCCGGGAAGCTGTACATACACCGGATGTGAGGCCGTTGGGTGCTTCAAACGAGAACGGCCCGGGAAGCCCGGGCCGTGAGATGCTGCCAGAGCCGCGGGGCATTCAGCCCCGCGCCCGATCACTCGATCGGCTGGTCCAGCATCAGCTGGCGTGCGAAACGCACCGGCGGGGCGCCGTAGGACAGCACCTGGTCGTGGTACGCCTTCAGGTTGAACTTGTCGCCCAGCTTCTCCTGCACCGCCTTGCGGGTGTCGAAGTGTTCCTGCGCACCGACGAAGTAGGTCGGCAGCTGCGCCGAGGTCAGCTGCGCGCGCACCCACTTGCCGGCGGCTTCGCTTTCCTGCTGGAACGCGTCGTGGGTCATCAGGTGCATCGCCTTCTCGCGATCCCAGTTGTCCACGTGCACGCCCTGGTCGAGGATCGCGTTGGAGATCGTGCGCAGGTAGAACTTCAGCTGCACCAGGTGGAACAGCGGGTCGTTGTTGAGGTAACCCTGCTCCTGCATCATGCGCTCGGTATAGACCGCCCAGCCTTCGGCGAACAGGCCCGAACGCAGCACCGCACGCAGGGTCGAGGGGAACTTGGCCGAGTGCCAGCCTTCCAGGTAGTGGCCCGGGGTGCCTTCGTGGATGCTCAGCAGGTGGATCATGCGCGAGTTGTATTCACGCAGGAACGAGTCGACCTGCTTCTCGTTCCAGTCGTCCGGAATCGGCGACACGGCGTAGAAGGTCTTCAGGTTCTTGTCCAGCGGGCCCGGCGAATCGCAGTAGGCCACGGCCACGCCACGCTGGAATTCCGGCATCAGGATGATGTCCACCGGCGCATCGGGCAGGGTCACCAGGTCGTGCTCGCGCACGAACGCGGTGGACTGCTCCAGCGCGGCCTTGGCGTCGTCGACCACCTTGTCGCGCGCCGGCTTGTCAGCGTAGGCCAGTTCCAGTGCGGCCTCGATCGCCTTCTGCTGCTGCTCGTCGGTCGGCTGGGCCGGCATTTCCGGCGCACCCGGCTTGTCCTTCAGCACGGTCTGCGCGATGCCGTACATGTCTTCGCGCACGCGCTTGAGTTCGGCGCGTGCACGCTCACCGATCTCCTGGCGCGACAGCGAGGAGCTCAGTGCGAACTTCAGCTTCTGGTCGTACTTTTCCGCACCGATGCGGAAGTCGCCCTTGGCATTCGGCACCAGGGTCTTGTCCAGCCAGGTCTGCTGTTCGTCCACGGCCTTCTTCAGGCCGTCGATGGCGGCCTGCAGGCGCTGCTGGTCGGCCTGCGGCAGTTCACCGATGTGTGGGGTGATGAAGGTATCGACGATGCTGAGGATGCCCTTGTTCTGCTTGGCCACCGTCTCGGCATGGATCTTCGGCACGCGGGCCGGATCCAGGTTCTCGCGGGCCTGGGCGAAGATCGCCGGCAGCTTTTCCATGCGCGCGGTGGCCGACTTCAGGCGCTCCGGCAGCGGCGCGAACTCACGGGCCATCAGGCCGTAGATCGCGCTGCCAGCGATGCCGTTGTACAGCTGCGGGTCCCACTTGCCGGACTGCAGCACTTCGGCGTTCCAGATTTCCGACTGCAGCTGGTTGCGCAGGATCGCTGCGTCCACCTGGTTCTCGCGGCCCAGCTTGGCCACCTCGATCTTGTCCAGCTCGCCCAGCAATGCCTTGTAGGCGGCCACGGTCTTCTGCTGGCCGGCGGCACTCAGGTCATCCAGCTCGCTGTCGTAGCGGTGGTCACCGATCTGGGTGGCGCTGACCGGCGAGAGCTGCATCCAGGTGTCCAGGGCGCGCTTGGACAGGTCGGCGAAGGCGGCATCGACCGCCGCGTCACCAGCCTGCTGGCTGGCGGCCGGGGTGGAACCGTTGGTCGGGGCGTCGGCCGGCTGGCAACCGGCCAGGGCGGCGACCAGGGCGAGGGCAAGGAGATGCGGGCGCATCGGCGTTCCTGTACAGGGTCAAACCCAGAGCATAGGCCCCCGGGGCTGCTTTGTCCCCGTGCCATAGGATTACCATGGGCGCAGACAGGGACTCTCCAGCGGAGCGCAGGACATGGAATACCAGGGAAGCTGCCATTGCGGCAGGATCGCATTCACCGTGCAGGCCGGGACGCCGATCAGCGACGTCATCGACTGCAACTGCTCGATGTGCCGCCGCCGCGGCAGCCTGCTGTGGTTCGCGCCGCGTGAGGCGTTCCAGCTGACCACCGATCCGGCGGACGTGGCGACCTATCATTTCAACAAGGCGCACATCGATCACCACCACTGCCGCGAGTGCGGCATCGCGCCGTACAGCGAAGCGGTCGACCCGCGCACCGGTACGCCGATGGTGGCGGTGAACGTGCGCTGCGTGCCGCAGGTGGACCTGGCCGGTCTTTCGGTGACCTCCTACAACGGGGCCGCTCTGTGAGGTCGCTGCGCGCGTGGACGCGCGTGATAGCGATGCCGGTACTGCTGCTGGCACTGGTGGCCTGCGCCAGGAACGGCGAGCGCGCGGCAGAGGCCGGTGCCACTGCGGCCGATGCCGCTGTCGCGTCGCCGGAAGGCGCGTTCCTCGCCTACGAACATGACGTGCAGGTGCAGCTGGAGGCGGCGCAGATCGCACCGCGCATCCAGCAGATCGCACAGGCCTGCCAGAGTGCGAAGTTCGGCGACTGTGCGGTGCTGCAGGTTGACCAGCGCAGCGGCGAGCAGCCCAGCGGCGAGGTCAAGGTGCGCATCGCGCCGAAGGGCGCCGAGCCGTTGATCGCGATGGCCGGTGAAGGTGGAAAGCTGCAGTCGCGCAACACGCGCGCCGAAGATCTCGCGCAAGCCGTGGCCGATACGGCACTGACCAAGGCGCGGCTGGAGAAGGAACATGCGCGGCTGCTGTCCTACCAGGACCGCAAGGACCTGAAGATCGAAGACCTGATGGCGATCACCACGCGCCTGTCGGAGATCGAAGCGGGCGTCGAGCAGGCCAACAAGGATGCCGCCCAGCAGCGCCGGCGCATCGATACCCAGCTGGTGACGATCCACTTCGACACCACCTCGGGCCAGCGCAGCCGCAGCGAGATCGGTGAGGCGCTGAGCGAATCGGGCAGCATCCTCAGCACCAGTATTGCGTTCCTGATCCGCGCCGCGGCCGCGCTGCTGCCGGTGGCGGTGCTAGCCCTGATCGCGGCCTGGGGTGTGCGGGCATGGTGGCGTCGCCGCCGCCGCACGCTGCCGCCCAGCCTCTGAGGTGAAGGTTGATGCCGGCAACCCGCCGGCATCAGCCCTCGTCGGTCTCGTACTCGACGAACACGTCCAGCTCCAGTGCCAGTTCCTGCACGGCATCGCGCACCTTCTGCGCGGTGCTTTCATTGCCGACTTCCACTTCCAGTTCGTGGATGCCCGGGCCAATGTCATCGGACAGCCCGGCCGAACTCGAATCGTCGTCGTCCATGTGCGGCATCAGGTCGTCGGTTTCCTCGACATGTTCGATGCCATCCAGGCCGAGCAGCAGGTCGCTGATCGCGCGGGCGTCGTCTTCGGTTCCGGTGATGCGCAGTCGTAGCATGGCCATGGCGTCGATATGGTGTGGGGTTGCCTGCAGCCTAGCCAGCGTGAAGCAAAGAACGGGTGAGGGCGCAGTCAGCCGTGCGTGGCCGGGCGCCCGAGCAGGCTTTCCGGCAACGCGGGAATCGGCGTGCGTTCGTCCTGCGCCTGCTCCAGCAACCAGTCGATGAACAGGCGCGCGGCGTGGCTCGGCGGTTGCCCTTCGGCATGCACCACGTGATACGCGTAGCGCGCTTTCAGCGCCGGGCCGGGCAGGCGCACCACCTCGTAGCGCTGCAGGTAGGGCTGCGCGATGTGGGTGCGTGCCAGCACCGCGCCCATGCCGTACACCGCGGCACGCATCGCATCGGTACTGTCGGCGAAGGTATGCATCGGCGGCAGCGGCGAGGGCGGGCGCACGCCGGCATGACGGAACCAGTCACGCCAGCCCTGTGGCGAAAGGTCGGTCAGCAGCGGCAGGTCGGCGATGCGCGCCGGATCGACCAGCGTTTCGACCCCGGCCAGCGCCGGTGAGGCCACCGGGAACAGGTAGTCGTCCATCAGGTGCTGCGCACGCAGGCCCGGCCATTGGCCCAGCCCGTAGCGGATGCCGACTTCCGGCCCGTTGTCGTCGTAGCGGTCCAGGCCGCTGCCGGTATGCAGCTCGATGCGGATGTGCGGATGGGCCTGGGTGAAACGCGGCAACCGCGGCAGCAGCCAGCAGTACGACAGCGAACGCAGCGTGGTGATCCGCAATGGCACGCTGTCCGCATCCGGGTGCAGATGGTGGGCAACCGCCGCGACATCGGTGAAGGCAGCGCTGGCGGCGTCGGCCAGCTGCCGGCCCTCGGCGGTCAGGCGCACGCCGCGGGCATGGCGCAGGAACAGCCGGGTATCCAGCACCTCCTCAAGGCGGCGCACGTGATGGCTGACCGCGCTTGCGGTCAGGTGCAGCTCCTGGGCGGCCTGGGCGAAGTTCTGGTGGCGCGCGGCGACCGCGAACACGGCCAGCGCGGGGAGCAGGGAAGGGCGTAGCTGCATGTCGAGCCTCAAACCATATTTGTGGCTGGCAGCGATACTACGCGCTTGTGCGGCAGGCGTCTGCGCCCGATCCTGTCTGCCTTGGCGAGGAACAGACGATGGACGGAGGCAGGGCATGAATGCGGTCCCACAGGCGGCCGAGCGCGACTGGCGCACACCGCTGGAATTGACCCTGCTGGGCGCCATCTGGGGCTGCTCGTTCCTGTTCATGCGGGTAGCGGTGCCGTCGTTCGGCCCGTTCGCGCTGGTCGAGGTGCGGCTGGTGCTGGGCGCGCTGGTGCTGCTGCCGTTCCTGTGGCGCGCCCGCGCACAGTTTCCGCCGCGGCGCTGGCTGTGGCTGGCGCCGATCGGCCTGATCAACTCGGCGCTGCCGTTCGTGCTGTTCGCTTATGCCGCCGAACAGGCACCGGCCGCGATCGGTGCGATCTGCAATGCGATGACGGTGCTGTTCGCCGCGCTGATCGCTTTCCTGTTCTTCGGCGAGAAGATCGGCATGCGCCGTGCGGGCGCGCTGCTGGTCGGCTTTGCCGGTGTAGTGGTATTGGCCACGGCCAAGGTCTCGGGCCTGAGCATCGGCACCGCGGTGCTGGCCGGCGCCGCTGCGTCGCTGCTGTACGGCCTGGGCGTGAACCTGGTGAAGCGGCACATGACCGGCCTGCCGTCGGCGGCAGCTGCGGCGGCAACGCTGTCGTGTGCCTCGCTGTGGATGCTGCCGATGGCGGTGAGCCACTGGCCGCAGGCGGCGATTCCGGCCAAGGCCTGGGGCGCAGCGATTGCCCTGGGCGTGGCCTGTACCGGCCTGGCGTTCCTGATGTTCTACCGCCTGATCGGGCGTATCGGCCCCTCGCGTGCATCCACGGTGACCTACCTGATTCCGCTGTTCGGCGCGGCGTTTGCGTGGTTGTTCCTGGGTGAGCCGGTGACGCTGCAGATGCTGATTGCCGGTGCGTTGATTCTGGGTAGCGTGGCGGTGAGTCAGAAGGGCTGAGGCGTTGGCGTTTTGCGCGTGGCGCGTGCTGAAGGTGCTTCACCTTTCATGGGCGTTACTTTTCTTTGTACGCAAAGAAAAGTAACCAAAAGAAACGTTCCGCCAGCCGCGAGCCGATGCTACGCATCGGTGCCCTGTGCTCCTCGGCCCGTCGAGGGACGGCGCGGGAACTCGCTGCGCTCAGACACCCGCGCCTCTTCGCCCTCGCCGGACCTGCGGTGCTCGGCTCGCTCAAGGCGGACCCAGATCAAAGGCCACAGCTGCACCCAGTAGATCCACGCCATGCGTGGATGCTTTTGCGGTTGATCTTGACCTTCCAGTCCGCTTTGAGCGAGCCGAGCATCGCAGGGGAATCAGGGGCGAAGAGGCGCCGATGTCCTGTAGAGCCGACTGTTAGTCGGCTGACTTCCTCGCACCGTCCCCTGATTCACCGAGAAGCGCAGGGGACCGACGTGCGAAGCACGGCGGCTCGCGACTGGCGGCGCGTTTCTTTTGGTTACTTTTCTTTTAGCGCGAAAAGAAAAGTGACGCCCATGAAAGGTGAAGCGCCTTCAGCACGCGTGACGTGCGGAAACCATCACCGCACCGGCACCGGAATATTGCAGAGATCGATATGCCCCGCCGGGCGCTTGTAGAAATCATCCACGCGATTGCGGCGCGCCTCCACCGTATCGGCGAAGGTCTTCGAATCGGTGAGCAGCACCTGGATCGGCGTGCGCTCGGCCGCCGGCACGTCGCTGGCACGGCGGATCGACACGATCGGCGTACGCAGCTTCGGGTCGGTGTAGAAGCCCATCGGCGCCGGGCCGCGCGGGGTTGCACTGAGCAGTTCCATGCCCTTCAGCACGCGGCCGACCAGGGTGATGTTGCGGTCCAGCTGGCGCGGCGACTGGCCGGTCACCACGTACAGTTCGGCGCCGATGCTGCTGTCTTCCTCGTTGCTGCGGCCGGCACCGAGCATGCCGTAGCAGTGCGCCAGCCAGGCCTTGCCGGCCTGTGGGTCCTGGCCGACCGGGAAGCCGTCGACGAAACCGGTCTGCGCGGCCCAGCCATCACGGTCGGGCAGCACGCTGACCTTCAGGCCGGCGCTGGCGCGTTCGAATTCAGCCGGCAGCTTGCGCGCGGCACTACCGAACGGCTTGGCCTTGGCGGCGTCATCGGCGTCGGCATCACCGAACTGCACCACGAAGTTGTCCTGCGAGCGGTAGATGCTGGTGCCGTCCCAGAAGTGCTCGTGGGCGAAGGTCTGGATGTTGGCGACATGGCGCGGGGCGAACTGCGGCGCCAGCTCGATGATCACCCGCCCGGCCGGCAGGTCCATGTACAGCAGGTTGGCCGGGTCCGGGGTGCGCCAGTCGCTGGCCGCCGACGCGTCGAGGATCTGCTGCGGGCTGCGGTAGGGCGTGGCCGCACTGGCCAGGGCGGGCAGCAGGCAGGACAGGGCGAGGGCGGTCAGGGCAAGGCGACGACGGTGCGGCATGGGAACCCCGGAACATGAACGAGGCTTCGATTCTGCGCGAGCGGCCCGGCCACGCCAACCGGCACGATGACTAACGACACATTCGCTATACCGAACTTCGCACTACTGTGGACTTCAACGTAGTGGAGGGCCGGTCATGTCCGAGGACGATGTCCAGCTGAAGAAGTTCCAGAAAGAGCTCAGCGCCGGGACGGTGTCGCTGGCCCTGCTGGCGGTGCTGGCCCGGGCTGGCGAGCCGCTGTACGGCTACCTCATTGCCAAGGAGCTGGAGCGGGTGGGCGAGGGCGTGCTGAGCGGCAAGCAGAGCGCGCTGTACCCGGTGCTGCGCAACCTGGAGGGCGCCGGCCTGCTGGAAAGCCATGTGGAGCCGTCCAGCAGCGGGCCGCCGCGGCGCTACTACCGCATCAACGAACGTGGCCGCGACGTGCTGGCGCAGTGGCGCCAGGCCTGGCAGGCCACCCGCGATTCAGTCGATTCCGTGTTGGAGGGGGTACCGCAATGAACGATCCGAGCCTGGCAGGCCGTGCCCTGCCGACCACCATTCCGCAGTACCTGGCGCAGCTGCGCGCGGCGCTGGACGGCGCCGATCCGGCGATGGTGCAGGACGCGCTGTACGACGCCGAGGAGTACCTGCGTTCGGAGCTGGCCGCGCAGCCTGGCCGCAGCGAGGCCGAGGTGATCGCCGACGTCGCCGGCAGCTATGGCGCACCGGATGAAGTGGCCGAGATCTACCGCGAGACCGAAGTGACAGTGAACCGCGCGCTGCGTACACCGCGTGCAGATACCGCGCCGGTGCTGCGTGCGGCGGCCGAAGCCAGTGGTGTCGAGCCGGCCGCGCCACCACCGGCGCCGGTGCAGCGCTCGCTGCTGGCCCGCTTCTTCGGCGTGGTGGCTGATCCGCACACCTATGGCGCGCTGTTCTACATGCTGCTGTCGCTGGCTACCGGCATTTTCTTCTTCACCTGGGTGGTGACCGGTCTGTCGCTGTCGCTGGGCCTGCTGGTCCTGATCATCGGCATTCCGCTGACTGTGCTGTTCTTCGGCTCGGTGCGCGGGCTGGCGTTGCTGGAAGGGCGGTTGGTGGAAGCGCTGCTGGGCGAACGCATGCCGCGCCGTCCGCGCTATACCGACCGCAGCCGCACCTGGCTGCAGCGCGTCGGCGACATGTTCACCGATGGCCGCACCTGGCTGACCCTGTTGTACTTCGTGCTGATGCTGCCGCTGGGCGTGGTCTACTTCACCATCGCGGTGACGCTGCTGTCGCTGTCGCTGGGCCTGATCTGGGCACCGGTCGCGGCCATCTTCAGCGGCGACATTCCGGGCGTCTACGTCGACGGCGTGAACGTGCTGCCGATGGCGGCCTCGCCGCTGGTAGCGATCGTGGTTGCCGCCGTGGGCGCGTTGCTGCTGCTGTTGACGATGCACCTGGCACGCGGGATCGGCAAGCTGCATGGGCTGATCGCCAAGAACCTGCTGGTGCGGTTGTAAGCGGTCAGGGGTCGGATCCCTGTTCGCAGAACAGGGCTCTGACCCCGGATCCGATCGTGCTGGGGTCAGAGCCCTTTCCGTTGGAAAGGGGTCCGACCCCGGGTCGGGCGGGGCATTACCCCGCCTTGCGGCGCAAGGGGGTCACGTTGCTCTTCTTCTTCGTGGCCTTCGCCGCCGGTGCTTCGGCATGTGCGGCGAAGAAGTCGCGCACCTTCGGGTACACCACTTCGCGCCAGCGACGGCCGCTGAAGATGCCGTAATGGCCGGCACCTTCGACGATGAAATGCTCGCGGCGGTCAGCGGCGATACCGGTGCACAGCGCCTGCGCGGCTTCGGTCTGGCCGAGGCCGGCGATGTCGTCCAGCTCGCCTTCGATGCTCAGCAGCGCGGTCTCGCGGATCGCCGACGGATCGACCTTCTCGCCGTTGACCACCCACTCGCCACGCGGCAGCAGGAAGTCCTGGAACACCACGCGGATGGTGTCGAGGTAATACTTGGCCGGCATGTCCAGCACCGCGTTGTACTCGTCGTAGAAACGACGGTGCGCGTCGGCGTCTTCCAGGTCGCCCTTGACCAGGTCGGTGTAGAAATCCCAGTGCGAGCTGAAGTGGCGGCTCGGGTTCATCGACAGGAACCCGGCGTGCTGCAGGAAGCCCGGGTACACGCGGCGGCCGGCGCCGGGATAGCTGGCCGGCACGGTGTGGATGACGTTGTTCTCGAACCACGACAGCGGGTTCTGCGTGGCCAGGTTGTTCACTGCGGTCGGGCTGCAGCGGGCGTCGATCGGGCCACCCATCATCACCAGCGTGCGCGGCGTGGGTTCGCCACGGCTGGCCATCAGCGAAACCGCAGCCAGTACCGGCACGGTCGGCTGGCACACGCTCACCACGTGCAGGCGCTCCACGCCAAGGTGGCGGATGAACTCCTGGATATAGGCGATGTAATCGTCCAGGCCGAATTCGCCTTCGCTGGACGGCACCATGCGCGCGTCGACCCAGTCGGTGACGTACACGCGGTGGTCGCGCAGCAGCGTGCGCACGGTATCGCGCAGCAGCGTGGCGTGGTGGCCGGACAGCGGCGCCACCACCAGCACGAACGGCTGGTTGAGCATGGTGTGCAGCTGGTCGGCTTCATTGCTGTGGCGCTTGAAGCGCAGCAGCTTGCAGAACGGCTTGCTCACTTCCTCGTGCACGACGATCGGCACGCGCTCGCCATCGACGTCGATTTCGTTGATGCCCCACTCGGGCTTCTCGTAATCCTTGCCGATGCGGTGGAAGAGTTCATTGACCGCTGCCAGGCGATCGGCACCGGGCATCTGCGACCACCAGTGGCCCTGGTTGGCGAAGAATTTGGCGTTGGCCTGGGCCTGGTGCACCCAGGGGGCGAGCAGGTTGCGGGTCAGTTCGTGCAGTTGATAGAGCATGACGACCGAATATGTATGGTCATATGTTGCCGCGCAGCATATCCCATCCGGGTGTCCCGCAGGTTAAGTCGGCTGAAAATAATGAATCCGGATTCACATCCGTTCCAGCGCGGCCGCATCGCCTGCCAAGGCGGGGCCGAGCCAGCAGTGCGACCCGACCGGCTGCAGGCCTTGCCGGGCCAGCGTCCGTCGGTACCAGCGCGCCGGGCGGGCCTGGAAGCCCTCGTGGTCGCCCTCGAACGCGTCTTCGGCGGCGAAGGTCTCCAGGAAGGCCACGCCGCCGGTCAGCTCCGCCACGCCGGCCAGTCCGGCACGCAGCTCGCGGTCGGGCACGTAGTGCATCACGTCCGAGCAGACCAGCAGGTCGACCGGGGCGCAGGGCCGCAGCCAGGCGAAGTCGCCAAAGCGGGCCAGGTGCAGGTTGCGGGTGCGGCCGTAGCGGCGCACAGCGTACTCGCTGCTGTCGAAGCCGAGGTATTCGACCTTCGGACGCAGCTTCAGCAGCGGCGCGCGCCAGGCGCCTTCGCCGCAGCCGATGTCCAGCACGCTGCGGATCGGCCGCTCCAGATAGTACTCGGCGCTGGCCACGGCCAACGCGACCTTGCGCGCCAGGCGGGCGCTGCCGCCGATGTCGGCGCGGCGGTACCAGCGTTGGAAGTAGGCGGCGTCGTAGGTCTTGTCCATGGGGCGGTGCGCGATCGGGGAAAACGGCGCCTATCGTACGGTGTTGCGGCGCGCCATGCGTCGATGTGTCGCGGCGTGCGTGCCTGCGGCCGCCTTGCCATGGCATGCGAGAATGGCCGCCAACCTACGCCAGCCGCCGGAGCGAGCGCATGCAGAGCTACTACTGGGTCAAGACCTTCCACATCGTGTTCGTGGTGGCGTGGATGGCCACGGTGTTCTACCTGCCGCGCATCCTGGTCAACCTGGCCGAGACCGCAGGCCAGCCGGCGGTGACCGAGCGCCTGCAGCTGATGGGCCTGCGCCTGTACCGCTTCGGCCACTCGATGTTCGGCCTGGCATTCCTGCTCGGGCTGGTGCTGTGGCTGGGCTACAAGGTCATTCCGGACTTCCCGACCATGGTCGCCCCGGGCGGTGCCGGTTGGCTGCACGCCAAGCTGGGGCTGGTCGTGGTGCTGCTGGCGTATTTCATCTGGATCGGGCGGCTGCTGAAGGGCGTGGCCAAGGGCAGGGCGCTGCCGTCGTCGCGCGCGCTGCGCTGGATCAACGAGATCCCGCTGCTGGCGTTCATTCCGATCGTGTGGCTGGTGCTGGCCAAGCCGTTCTGAGATCCCGGGCGTTCGAACATGTCACTTTCTTGCTCGTGCAAGAAAGTAACCAAAGAACACGCCGCCGAACGCGAGCCGGTGCTGCGCACCGGTTCCCTGTGCTTCTCGGTGAATCAGGGGACGGCGCCGAACTCGCTGCGCTCAGACACCGGCGCCTCTTCGCCCCTGATTCCCCTGCGATGCTCGGCTCGCTCATGGCGGGCCCGAACGTCAACGGCCGCAGCTGCACCCGGTGAATTCACGCTATGCGTAGATACTGTGCGAGGTACAGACAAAAAAGCCGGGCATCTGCCCGGCTCTTTTTTTGTCCGACGTCAGGTAGCGATCACGCCGCTTCGTACGTGCCGTAGCTGCGCAGGCGGGTGTAGCGCTGTTCCAGCAGCTGCTCGGTGGACAGCTTGTCCAGCGCGTCCAGCTCGTTCAGCAGCACGGCCTTCAGGCGCTTGGCCATCTGCGTCGGGTTGCGGTGGGCGCCACCGGTCGGCTCGCGCACGACCTTGTCGACCAGGCCCAGGCTCTTCAGGCGCGGGGCGGTCAGGCCCAGCTGCTCGGCGGCATCCTTGGCCTTGCCGGCATCCTTCCATAGGATCGAGGCGCAGCCTTCCGGGGTGATGGTCGAGTACACCGCGTATTCCAGCATCACGGTACGGTCGCCCACGCCCAGCGCCAGCGCGCCGCCGGAGCCGCCTTCACCGATCACGGTGCAGATGATCGGCACCTTCAGTTCGGCCATCTCGATCAGGTTGCGCGCGATCGCTTCGGACTGGCCGCGCGATTCGGCGTCGATGCCCGGCCAGGCGCCGGCGGTGTCGATCAGGGTCAGTACCGGCAGGCCGAAGCGTTCGGCCATCTTCATCAGGCGCAGCGCCTTGCGGTAGCCCTCCGGCTTGGGCATGCCGAAGTTGCGCTTGATCTTTTCCTTGGTGTCACGGCCCTTCTGGTGGCCGATCACCATCACCGCGCGGCCGTTGATGCGCGCCAGGCCACCCATGATGGCCTTGTCGTCGGCGAAGGCACGGTCACCGGCCAGCTCCTGGAACTCATCGCAGATGATGCGGATGTAGTCGGCGGTGTACGGACGCGACGGGTGGCGGGCCAGCTGCAGCACCTGCCACGAGGTCAGGTTGCGGAAGATCTGCGCGGTGCGCATGCGCAGCTTGTCCTGCAGCGCGTGCACTTCGGCCTCGACATTGACCGCCGGCCCGGCACTGGCGTTGCGCAGCTCCTGGATCTTGGCTTCCAGGTCGGCGATGGGTTGCTCGAAGTCGAGGTAGTTCGGATTCATCGGAAGCCGTCGTGTAAAGAAGGGGGGAATTCTAGCCGAATGCGTGCAAACCACCCGTACGCCTTCGTCTGGAAGGCGACGGTAGCGCAGCCGCGCAGGGGGCGCCAGTCAGCTCAGGGCACCACCAGGGCGCTGCGGCCCATCAGCTGGCTGCGCTGGGAGACGAAGTCGTTGTAGGCCTCGTTGGCCTCCCGGCCCAGGTTGCCGCCCAGGCTGGCGGTGGCCGAGGTGAAGGCCATCTGCGCGGCGAAGTCCTGCTTGCGCAGGGCCTTCTGTTCATCGGCGGTGGTGGCCTTCAGCCAGCGCGCATAGACCTCGCGCAGCGGCGCGGCATGCGCCTCGAAGGCCGGCACCAGCGCCGGCAGGCTGGCCGGGGCCGGTTCCAGGCTGAACACCGGGGCCACGTAGCCGGCCGGCTGCTCGCGCTTGAACGCACCCGGCTCGCCCATGCCTTCTTCGACGTAGGCGATGAAGTCAGGGGCGGTGAACACCTTGGCCACGATCTGGCCGCCGCTGGAATCAACATGGGCCACCACTTTTTCCTTCGGGAACGGTTCGCGCACGCCGTAGGTCCAGGTCTTGTCGATGAACAGTGCGTGGCTTTTCTCGAACGGGCCTTCGAAGTCGACGCCGCCCAGCTGGATACCGGAATTGCCGACGCCGAAGTTCTTCACCTTGCTCTCGTCGGTGACATAGATCTCGCGGGCGATCACGTACTCGCTGAGGGTCGGGTTGATCAGCCCGCCACGACCGTCGACGTAGACGATGAAGCGCACATCACCGAGCTTGTCGGTGTGCAGGCGATGCTCGCCGATGGCCAGCGAGACCGGGCGCGAACCCTGCGCGGCCACCGGCAGGTCCTGGCCGTCGATGCTCAACGCCAGCGGCGTGTCGGTCGGGTTGTCGATCTGGAACTCGATCTTCGACGGGGAGCAGGCGGCCAGGGCCAGTGCGGCAGCGAACGGGAACAGCAGGGTCTTCATCGGCAATCGTCCTTGATACTTGGAACGGGGAAACAGGGGGGACAGGAACACCAGGGAGCCAGCCTCAGCTGGCCCAGGGCGGGCTGTAGCGCACCTTCAGCGTGCGCACGGCCGGGTCGGCGCGCAGCGCCTCCATCAGCTTGGAATCGATGCGCACCGCGCTCTGCCCGGACACATCGAGCATGCCGGCGACGCCACCGTGCGGCCCCTTCAGCAGCAGGTCCAGGCGCAGCGGCGTTCGCCCGGGGCGATGGCGGTCGAGCAGGGCGTCGATGCGCTCCCAGACCGGGCGCTGCTGGCGCAGGTCCAGGCGCAGCGACAGCCGCGTGGCGTAGTTGGCGCAGACTTCGTCGAAGTCCCAGCACTGGCGGATGCGCAGCGCGAAGCCGCCGTTGAATTCGTCCTCGCGCAGGCCACCCTTGACCACCAGGATGCGGTCCTTGGTCATCAGGTGGCCGAACTCGGCCATCGCGTCGGAGAACGCGCTGCACTCGACGCGGCCACGGCCGTCCTCGAGCTGGATGAAGATCTGGCTCTCACCCTTGCGGCGCACGCCGACCACCTGGCCGGCCAGCACGGTCTGCACTTCCGGACGCCAGCGCTTTTCGCCGCCGCCACCGCCACCGCTGTTGGCGCTCCAGATCTTCTCCACCGCGCCCAGGTCGTTGCCGACCAGGTCGCGCACGTCGTCGCGCCAGGGATCGAACGGGTGGCCGCTGAGGTAGAAGCCCAGCGTGTCGCGCTCGCCATTGAGGCGCTGCAACAGCGGCCATTCCTCGGCTTCGGGCAGGTCCAGCTGGATCGTGGTCGCGCTCGGGTCGGGGCCGCCGAACAGCGAGTTCTGGCCCGACGCACGTTCGCGCGCCATCTGGTCGGTGGCCTTGATCACCTCCGGCAGCTGCAGCATCAGCGAGGCGCGGTTGTGGCCGAGCTCATCCAGTGCGCCGCAGTTGATCATCGCTTCCAGCGTGCGCCGGTTGAGCTTGGCCGAACCGACGCGGGTGCAGAAGTCGAGCAGGTCCTTGTACTCGCCGCCCTTCAGGCGTTCGTCGACCACCGCTTCGCAGGCACCCTGGCCGACGCCCTTGATCGCGCCCAGGCCGTACTGGATGGTGTCAGGCGTCACCGCCTCGAACATGAAGGCGGACTGGTTCACCTTCGGCGGCAGCACGGTCAGGCCGAGGTTGCGCACCTCGTCGAGGAAGCCGACCACCTTGTCGGTGTTGTCGAGGTCGGAAGACAGCGTGGCGGCCATGAACTCGGCCGGGTAGTGGCGCTTCAGCCAGGCGGTCTGGTAGCTGACCAGCGCATAGGCAGCGGCGTGCGACTTGTTGAAGCCGTAACCGGCGAACTTCTCCATCAGGTCGAAGATCGCATCGGCCTTGGCCTCGTCCACGCCGTCCTTGGCCGCGCCTTCGCGGAAGATCTCGCGGTGCTTGGCCATTTCCGCCGGCACCTTCTTGCCCATCGCGCGGCGCAGCAGGTCGGCGCCGCCCAGCGAGTAGCCGCCGACGATCTGCGCCATCTGCATCACCTGCTCCTGGTACACCATGATGCCGTAGGTGTCCTTCAGGATGGCTTCGGTGCGCGGATCGGGATAGATGATTTCTTCCTGGCCGTGCTTACGCGCGTTGAAGGAGGGAATCAGGTCCATCGGGCCGGGGCGGTACAGCGACACCAGCGCGATCAGGTCTTCGAAACGGTCGGGGCGCGCATCCTTCAGCAGGCGGCGCATACCCGAGGATTCGAACTGGAACACCGCGCCGGTATTGCCGTTGGCGAAGATGTCCTTGTAGGTGGGCGTGTCGTCCAGCGGGATCGCGGCGATGTCCACCGGCGGGATGCCGGCGCGCTCATGGCGCTTGTTGATCGCCTTCACCGCCCAGTCGATGATGGTCAGCGTGCGCAGGCCAAGGAAGTCGAACTTCACCAGGCCCACTTCTTCCACGTCGTTCTTGTCGAACTGGGTGACCGGGTTCTTGCCGAGGCCGTTCTCGTCGTGTTCGGCGTACAGCGGGCAGAACTCGCTCAGCGGCTCGGGACCGATCACCACGCCACCGGCATGCTTGCCGGCGTTGCGGGTCAGGTCTTCCAGCTGCAGCGCCAGATCGATCAGGTCGCGGACATCGTCCTCGGTCTCGTAGCGCTGGATCAGTTCGGCCGACGCCATCTCAGAGCTGGGGCCTTCCTTGCCCTTGCCCAGCGCATCCTTCAGGTGGATGCCGAGGATGTTCGGGATCAGCTTGGAGACACCGTCGACCAGGCCGTACGGGAAACCGAGTACGCGGCCGGAGTCGCGCACCACCGCCTTGGCGGCCATGGTGCCGTAGGTGATGATCTGGCTGACGCGCTCACGCCCGTACTTGCGTGCGACGTAGTCGATCACCTCGTCGCGGCGGTCCATGCAGAAGTCGATGTCGAAGTCGGGCATCGACACGCGTTCCGGGTTGAGGAATCGCTCGAACAGCAGGTTGTACGGCAGCGGGTCCAGATCGGTGATCTTCAGCGCCCACGCCACCAGCGAACCGGCACCCGAACCACGACCGGGGCCGATCGGAATGCCCTGGTTCTTGCCCCACTGGATGAAGTCGGCCACGATCAGGAAGTAGCCCGGGAAGCCCATCTTGATGATGGTGTTGAGCTCGAATTCCAGGCGCTCGAAATACTCTTCGCGGGTCTTGCCCGGCGCCAGCGGATTCTTCTCCAGGCGCTCTTCCAGGCCGTCGCGCGACATCTTCTGGATCCAGGTGTCCAGGGTCTCGTCGTCCGGCACCGGGTAGTTGGGCAGGAAGTAGGTGCCCAGCCGCATCTCGATGTTGCAGCGCTCGGCCAGCGCCAGCGTGTTGTCGATCGCATCGGGGATGTCGGCGAACAGCGCGCACATCTCCTCGGCCGACTTCAGGTACTGCTGGTCGCTGTATTCGCGCGGACGCTTGGGGTCGTCCAGCACGCGGCCGGTGGAAATGCACACGCGCGCTTCGTGCGCGCTGAAGTCCGACGGAGACAGGAAGCGCACATCATTGCTGGCCACCACCGGCAGGCCGCGCTGGCCGGCGGCCATCAGCGCGAACTGGTTGAAGGTTTCCTCGCCCTCGCGGCCGGTGCGGGTCAGCTCCAGGTGCAGGCCATCGCCGAACACGCGCTGCCAGTCGGCCAGCTGCTGCTCGGCCAGTTCATGCTTGCCGTCCAGCGCCAGGCGCCCGGCCAGGCTTTGCCGGCCGGCCAGCGCGAACAGGTTGGCGTTGCCGGCCTTCAGCCAGTCCGGGTGCACGGCCACGCCGCCTTCCGGGCGATGGCCTTCCATCCAGGCGCGGGTCAGCAGGCGCGACAGGCTCAGGTAGCCCTCGCGATCACGGCACAGCAGAGTCATCCGCCACGGGTCCTGGCCTTCCTCGGCGATCAGCACGTCGGCGCCGGCGATCGGCTTGATGCCCACGCCTTCGGCCGCCTTGTAGAACTTGACCAGGGCGAACAGGTTGTTGAGGTCGGTCACCGCCAGCGCAGGCAGGCCGAGTTCGACCGAGCGCGACAGCAGGTTGGCCTGCTTGGCCTTCTTCGGGTCCGCCTGGTCGGGCTTGGCCGGCACGCGGATGGTCGAGTCCGCCAGCGAGAACTCGGTGTGGACGTGGAGATGTACGAAGCGGGAGTTGGACATGCCGGACCAGGTTGGAGCGCGCGGGCCCCGGGTGCTGACGGAAATCGTCGCCGGGGTCGGGATGCGCTGGAGTGCCCGGTCAGGGTAGCGAGGGCAGGGGGAGGCGACAAGCTCTTGACGGCACGCGATATCGCATTCGCGCTCTCGCTGCCCATGGTTCGCAGGCGAACCGCGGGCCCCGTCTCACCACGCTTCCACACCCTCCCGCCAAGGGCGCGTCCCCCTGACTCAGGGGGACGGTTTCCCAGCTGGGTTGTGGCAGCCGTTCAGGCGATCGCGATGGTGGCCGCCTGCGCCGCTTCCAGGCATTCACGCACCGGGGCGAAGCTGCGCCGGTGCTCCACGCAGGGGCCGTGCTCGCGCAGGGCGGCCAGGTGGGCCGGGGTGCCGTAGCCCTTGTGCTGCTCGAAGCCGTACTGCGGGTGGCGGGTATGCACGTCCTGCATGTAACGGTCGCGCGAGACCTTGGCCAGGATCGAGGCGGCCATGATCGCGCGGTCGATGCCATCGCCGCCGACCAGCGCCTGCGCCGGCAGCACCAGGCCCTTGGGCACCACGTTGCCATCGATGCGGGCGAAGCCGGCCACATGGGCGACCGCTGCAACAACGTCACGCATGCCCTGCAGGGTGGCCTGGTAGATGTTCAGGCGGTCGATGGTGTCCACGTCCACCAGCACCACATGCCAGGCCAGGGCGCGCTCGACGATGCGGTCATGCAGCTGCTCGCGGCGGGCAGCGGTCAACTGCTTGGAATCGTCCAGGCCGTTGATGCGTGGCCGTGACGGATCGAATACCACCGCTGCCACCGCCACCGGCCCGGCCAGTGGGCCACGCCCGGCCTCGTCGACACCGGCGACCAGGCGCTCCGGCTCGACCACCGTCGCGCCGTCGAACAGGGCCAGGCTGGCCGCTGCGGCGTGACGGCGGCTCATGCCTGCGCCTGGTCGCGCATCAGCAGCTCGCCGACGGCATCGGCGGCACGCGCCGAAGCGTTGCGGCGCAGGCGCTCGTGCAGGCGCACGTATGTGTCCTGCAGGTCGATCACCCGCTGCGGGTGGTCGAACCACTGCTGGATGGCCGCGGCGAGCCTGTCCGGCGTGCAGTCGTGCTGCATCAGCTCCGGCGCCAGGTCCTGGCCGGCCAGGATGTTGGGCAGGGCGAAGCGGTCGACCTTGATCAGGCCCAGCGCCTTGACCAGCCGGTAGGTCAGTTCATTGACGCGGTAACCGACCACCATCGGCCGCTTCACCAGCATGGCTTCCAGGGTCGCGGTGCCGGAGGCCAGCACCACCACGTCGGCGGCGATCATCGCGTTGCGCGCCTGGCCATCCAGCACGTGCGAATAGGCCACCGGCAACGCCGAGCGCGACAGCTGTTCTTCGATCAGCTGCCGGCAGGCCGGGTTGGCGGCTGGCACCACCACATGCAGGCCCGGAATGCGTTCGGAAACCTGCCAGGCGGCTTCGAAGAAGGGTTCGCCCAGGCGCGAGATCTCGCCCAGGCGGCTGCCCGGCAATACCGCCAGCACCTTGGCCGAGGTCGGAAGGCCGAGCGCGGCGCGTGCTTCCTCGCGGTTGCCCTGCAGCGGAATGTCATCGGCCATCGGGTGGCCGACGAAGCGCGCGTCGATGCCGTGCCTGGCATAGATCGGCGGTTCCATCGGGAACAGGCACAGCACCAGGTCCGCGCTGCTGCCGATCTTCTCGGCGCGCTTCTCGCGCCAGGCCCAGACCGAGGGACTGACGTAATGCACGGTGCGTACGCCGCGCTGCTTCAGCCAGCGCTCGATGCCCAGGTTGAAGTCGGGTGCGTCGATACCGATGAACACGTCCGGCTGCCATTCCAGGGCGCGCTGGCGGAACGCCGAGCGCAGCTTGAGCAGTCGCGGCAGGTGGCGCAGCACTTCGGTCAGGCCCATCACCGCCAGCTCGCTGGCATCGTGCCAGGTCTGGCAGCCAGCGCTGCGCATGGCATCGCCACCAATGCCGGCGAACTCGGCATTCGGGAAGCGCGCCTTCAGTTCACGCACCAGGCCCGCACCGAGCAGGTCGCCGGACGCTTCACCGGCAACCAGCGCGATCCGCAACGGGCGCTCGCTGAGCACCCGCTGCGCGGGAACGCTGCCGGCCATCGAGGCCAGCGGAATCACCGCGGCGCCGGCCGGCGCCTGGCCGGTCGTGCTGCTCATCGCAGCAAGGGCCTCTCGGCGTGCTCGATGAAGTCCAGCATGGCCTTCACGTCATCGCTGTCACGCGCCTGTTCGGTCAGCTGCACCTTGGCCTCGGCCAGCGGCAGGCCAGCCACGTACAGCGTGCGGTAGGCACGCTTGATGGCCGAGATGCGGTCGGCATCGAAGCCGCGGCGCTTCAGGCCTTCGCTGTTGATGCCGCGCGGGCGGCCCAGCGAATCGGTACCGACCATGGTGAACGGCGGTACATCGCCATTGGTCAGCGCGCCCATGCCGAGGAAGGCATGCGCACCGATGCGGCAGAACTGGTGGGCACCGGCGAAGCCGCTGATGATCACGTAGTCGCCCACGGTGACGTGGCCGGCCAGGGTGGTGTTGTTGGAGAACACGCAGAAGTTGCCGACATGGCAGTCGTGCGCCACGTGCGTGTAGGCCAGCATCCAGTTGTCGTTGCCGATGGTGGTGATGCCGCCGCCGCCGCCGGTGCCACGGTTGAGCGTGACGAACTCGCGGAACACGTTGCGGTCGCCGATCACCAGTTCGGTGCGCTCACCGGCGAACTTCTTGTCCTGCGGCTCGCCACCGATCGCGGCATGGCCGACGAAGCGGTTGTCGCGGCCGATCCGGGTCGGGCCGTGGATGCTGCAATGGGGGCCCACCACCGTGCCGGCGCCGATTTCAACGTCGGGGCCGATCAGGGTGAAGGCGCCCACCTGCACATCGTCGGCCAGGCGCGCGGCCGGATCGATGACGGCGGTGGGGTGGATCCGCGGTGCGTTGTCAGTCATTGCTGCCTCCAGTGGATCAGCCCTTGGCGCCGGCGCACATGACCTCGGCCGACGCGACGACTTCGCCGTTGACCTTGGCTTCGCCGTAGTACCAGCCCATGTTGCGGATCAGGCGCTTCATCTGCACATCCAGCATCAGCACGTCGCCGGGCACGACCTGCTTGTTGAAGCGGGCGTTTTCCACCTTGACCATGTAGAACAGCTTGGACTGCGCATCGCGGCCGAGCGTGAGCTGGGTCATGACGCCGCCGGCCTGCGCCAGCGCTTCGATGATCAGCACGCCGGGCATGATCGGGCGGCCCGGGAAGTGGCCCTGGAAGAACGGCTCGTTGATGCTGACGTTCTTCTGCGCCAGGATGCGCTTGGCCTCGACGTCGAGTTCAAGCACCCGGTCCACCAGCAGGAACGGGTAGCGGTGTGGAAGCAGTTCCTGGATCTGGCAGACGTCGATCGGAAGCTGCAGCGAATCGTTCATTCTTTCTCCTTGCCAGCAGCCAGGACGCGGCGAGCCAATGCGTCCAGCTGCTTGAAGCGCGCGGCGTTCTTGCGCCACGTGCGGTTGTCGGTCAATGGGGTGCCGGACGAATACTCGCCCGGCTCGGTGATGGAATTGCGGACCACCGACTTGCCGGTGATCACGACCTTGTCGCAGATCTCGAGGTGGCCGACCACGCCTACGGCACCGCCGAGCAGGCAGTAGCGGCCGATCTTGGCGCTGCCGGCGATGCCGGTGCAGCCTGCGATGGCCGAGTGCGCGCCGATCTGCACGTTGTGCGCGATCTGTACCAGATTATCCAGGCGCACGTCCTCGGCGAGGATGGTGTCTTCCAGTGCGCCACGATCAACGCAGGTGTTGGCGCCGATCTCGCAATCGTCGCCGACGCGGACGCCGCCCAGCTGCGGCACCTTGATCCACTTGCCGGCATCCATCGCCAGGCCGAAACCATCGGCACCCAGCACGGCACCGGGGTGGATACGCACGCGCTTGCCCAGCTTGACCCGGGTGACCAGGGTGACCCGGGCAATCAGTTCACAGCCGGTATCCAGGCTGCAGTCCTCGCCGATCACGCTGCCGGCGCCGACGATGCAGTTCTCGCCGATGACACTGCGTGCGCCGATGGTGACGAACGGGCCGATGTGGGCGCTGGCGGCCACCTGGGCGCCGGGATCGATCACTGCGCTGGGATGGATGCCCGGCGCGCGGGTCGGCGCCATGTCGAACAGCGCGGCGATCTTGGCGAAGGCGGTGTATGGGTCCTTGGCCACGAGCGCGGCGCCCGGGGCGGCCTCGGCGTCGTCGGCGCGCAGGACCACCAGCGAGGCGTGGCTGTCGGCCAGCTGGACGCGGTAACGCGGGTTGGCGAGGAAGGTCAGCTGGCCAGGACCGGCGTGGGCGAGGGTAGCCACGCCATGGATGGCGGTGGCGGGGTCGCCATGGACCTGCAGGCCGAACTGCTCGGCGAGTTGCTGGGCGGTGTAGGTGGGAGTATTCACGGCGGGAGTTTAACGTGTGACGCCATTGCGGTCATGCGGGGAGGTCATGCAGCCAACGGCAGGGCCCCTCGCGGCCGGCAGAGCCAGTCCCATGGGCTGGGTCGGACGGGGCGGGGCTGCGGGGGACGGCGCAAGTACGTCCATGTAGCCTTGGTCGCCGCATCCATGCGGCTCACACCCCCGCAGCCCCGCCCCGTCCGACCTCCGGCGGCGTGGCGCGAGTGCCAGCCACGGAAAAACAGAAAAGATCAAAAGCAGAGCGGGCGCTTCCGGCATCCGGACCAAACGAAAACGCCGGGCAATGCCCGGCGCTTCGCACCCCGTCTGGTGGAGAGCCCCCCTTCTGTTAAGGGGGGGCGCGCCGACGGCGCGGGGGATAGGTGAAATGCGGGGGCAATTCACCGGAGGTGGATCAGTTCTGAGGAACAGAGTTCCTCAGAACTGGCCACCGAACGTGAATTGCAGACGCTCGATCTTGTCATCGTCTTCCTTCTTCAGCGGGAAGGCGTAGCTGATCGAGATCGGGCCGACCGGGGCGCGCCACAGCAGGGCCACACCGGTGGACACGCGCAGCTCGTTGGCCTTGAAGTTCTTGGTGCCGTTGTAGACATTGCCGAAGTCGACGAAGGCCGACACGCGTGCCGACGGGCTGTCGAACAGGCGCGGGAAGTAGGCTTCGACCGAACCGACGGTCTTCAGCGAACCACCCAGCGGCTGCCCTTCGGGGTAGCCGCGGGTGACTTCGCGCGGGCCGAGGGTGTTGTCCTCGAAGCCTCGCACCGAGTTGGTACCACCGGCGTAGAAGTTCTCGAAGAACGGCAGGCCGCTGGCGGTGACCGTGCGGGTAGTGCCGTCGCCGTTGTCGATGACACGGGTGTAGTCCTTGCCGTAGGCATCGCCGTAGCCGATCTCCGCGCGGGTGTTGATCACCAGCGACGGCATGATCGGCCAGTACTTGCTGATCTGGTAGTTCAGCTTGTAGTACTCGATGGTCGAACCCGGCAGCGTGGTTTCCAGGCCGATGCGCTGGTAGGTGCCGCGGGTCGGCATGAAATAGTCGTTGCGCGAGTCGCGCGCCCAGCCCAGCTCGGTGCGCCAGGCATGGAAGGTACGCTTACCGACCGCATTGATGTAGTCGATGATCGACGGCGGGGTGGAGCCTTCGTAGGTGGTGATCTGGTTGCTGTCGATGCCGAACATCAGCGAGACGGTGTCGGTCTCGGTCAGCGGCACGCCGAACACCACCTGCGCCGAACCATTGGTGCTGTTGTACTGCGCGGTGTTGAAGTCGGAGTAGTCCAGTTCGCGCCAGGACAGGTTGTAGCCCAGCGACACGCCGTCATCGGTGAAGTACGGGTTGGTGTAGCTGAAGCCGTAGCGCTGCAGGTAGCTGCTGCGCGAGGCTTCGACCGACACGCGGTTGCCGCCGCCGAGGAAGTTGTTCTGCGACAGCTGCACCGAGGTGGTCATGCCGTAGGACTGCGAGTAGCCCAGGCCGAACACGAAGCTGCCCGAGGTGGTTTCCTTGACGTTGTAGACGACGTCGACCTGGTCGTTGCTGCCGCTGACGGCCGGGGTTTCCACTTCCACCGATTCGAAGTAGCCCAGGCGCTGCAGGCGGATCTTGGAGCGGTCGATCGCGGCCTGCGAGTACCAGCTGTTCTCGAACTGGCGCAGCTCGCGACGCATCACTTCGTCGGAGGTACGGGTATTGCCGCGGAACAGGATGCGGCGCACCGACACGCGCGGGCCGGGCACGACCTGCATGTTGATGGCGACGGTCTGCTCGGCGCGGTTGGTGGTCGGAATCGGGTTCACCTTGGCGAACGCGTAGCCGATGTTGGACAGCGAATTGGTGATGGTGTCCGAGCTGAATTCCAGCAGGGCGCGCGAGAACGTGTCGCCGGACTTCTGGATCACCATGCGCTCGACGTCCTCCTGCGGGAGGATGGTGTCGCCGCTGACCTTGATCTCGGAGATCTTGTACTGCGCACCCTCGGTCACGCCCGCGGTCAGGAACATGTCGCGCTTGTCGGGGCTGATCGAGACCTGGGTGGAATCGATGCTGAAATCGACGTAGCCGCGGTCCAGGTACCAGGAGTTGAGCTTTTCCAGGTCGCCGGACAGCTTTTCCTTGGAGTACTGGTCGTCACGGCGGTACCACGAGGCCCAGTTGTGCTCCTTGGACTCCCAGGTCTCCAGGATGTCCTTGCTCTCGTACTTCTCGGTGCCGACCAGGTTGACGTGGCGGATCTTGGCCGCCTTGCCTTCCTTGATGGCGATGGCGATGTCCACGCGGTTGCGGTCCAGCGGGCTCACCGTCGGGGTGATGTCGACGTTGTACTTGCCGCGGTCGTTGTACTGGCGGCGCAGTTCCTGGGTCACGCGGTCCAGGCTCAGGCGATCGAAGGTGCCGCCTTCGGTCAGGCCGATGTCGGACAGGCCCTTGAGCAGCTGGTCGGACTTGATGTCCTTGTTGCCGGTCACGGTCAGCTTGTTGATCGCCGGGCGTTCCTTGACGGTCACCACCAGGATCGTGCCCTGGCGGTCGAGCTGCACGTCTTCGAAGAAGCCGGTCTTGTACAGGGCGCGGATCGTCTCGCCGACCTTGTTGTCGGTGACCGTCTCGCCACGTTCCACCGGCAGGTAGGTGAACACCGTGCCCGAGCTGATGCGCTGCAGGCCATCGACGCGGATGTCGCTGACAGTGAAGGGCTCGGCTGCCTGGGCCAGGGCGGGAGCGCCGGTGACGGCGGCGAGGGCGAGGGCCAGCAGGCGGCGATTGGGGAGTCGCGTCATGTCACGTCCGGTAGGAAGGTCGATTTCATTGGTGCGGGATGCCGACGCTGTAGACGGCAACAACGTGGAAAAGTTCATCGCGGGACCAGGCCGAGGATGTCGTTGTAGAACGCCAACCCCATCAGCCCGGCCAGCAACGCCAGGCCGATGTATTGGCCGGCGGCGATGGCACGCTCGCTCAGCGGGCTGCCCTTGACCAACTCGATAAGGTAATACAGCAGGTGGCCGCCGTCCAAGATCGGGATCGGCAGCAGGTTGATGATGCACAGGCTGAGGGACAGCAGGGCAAGGAACTGCAGGAACCAGTCCAGGCCGCGCTTGGCCGAGACATTGGCCACGCGGGCGATGGTGACCGGCCCGGAAACGTTCTGCAGCGAGGCCTTGCCGGTCACGATGCGGCCCATCATGCCCAGCGAGTCGGCCGCCAGGCGGCCGGTTTCGCGCACCGCGACGGTCACCGCGTCCAGCGGCCCGTAGCGCAGCAGGGTGTCGTAGGCGGGGCTGTAGGTGGTGGGGAAGCCGACGCCGATCTGCCAGACCGGGTTGCCCTTGCCGTCCTTGCCCTGGCGCGGGGTGACTTCCAGCGCCAGGCGCTCACCGCCACGCAGGACCTCGATCATGCCCGGGCCACCGGCACGCCCCAGCGCCTGGATCTCACCGATCACCTGGTCGGCGCCGTCGATGCGCTGGCCGTCGATGGCCACGATCAGGTCGCCCGGCTGCAGTTGCCCGCTGACGACCGAATCCGGGGTCAGCGACTCGACCAGCGCCGGCTGCAGCCACGACTGCCAGTACATGCCGGCCAGGATCGGCACCCGCCGTTCATCGAAACCCGCCGGCAGCTGCGACAGCGGCAGGGTGCGCGTGCGCACCTGGTCGGCCGTATCCAGCACTTCCAGCTTCACGTCGCGGCGGTCCATCGCGGCCGCTGTCAGCGCCATGCTGGCCTCGCCGAGGGTGACTACCTGGCGCTCGTCCACGCGCAGCACGCGGTCGCCGCTGGCCAGGCCGGCACTGGCGGCGATGCCGCTGACGCGGCCGATGGTGGGCGAGTAATCCTGCTTGCCGATCACGAACATCGCCCACAGCAGGAGGATGCACAGCAGCAGGTTGGCGATGGGGCCGGCGGCGACAATGGCGATGCGCTGCCAGACGGTCTTGTGGTTGAAGGCCTGGCCGCGTTCGTGCGGGTGGACTTCGACCTCGCGTTCGTCGAGGAACTTCACGTAGCCACCCAGCGGGATGGCGGCGATGGCGAACTCGGTACCGTGCCTGTCGCGACGCGACCACAGCGGCCGGCCGAAGCCGACCGAGAAACGCAGGATCTTGACCCCGCACAGGCGCCCGACCCAGTAATGCCCGAACTCGTGGAACGTGACCAGCAGCCCGAGGCTGACAATCATCCACCAGACCGATCCGATGAAGTCAGTCATGCAGGCTCACAGTGGCGGGCAGGGGCGGCGGCGTCATGCTGGGCGAGGCGGTCGTTCAGGCGGCGTCGATGGCGTTCAGGGTGAGCTGGCGTGCCCGCTGGTCGGCGGACAACAGGACCTCCAGTGTATCGGCTGGCTGGGTCGGCAGTGTTGAAAGAGCGTTAGCAACCAGCTCCGGGATCGTCAGGAAACCGATCCGGCCCTGAAGAAACGCTGAAACCGCCTCTTCATTGGCGGCGTTCAGCACCGCCGGGGCGGTGCCGCCGGCCTGCATTGCCTGCCAGGCCAGGGCCAGGCAGGGGAAGGCGTTGGTGTCCGGGGCTTCGAAATCCAGCCGGCCCTGGGCCAGCAGGTCCAGCCCGGCCACGCCCGATTCGATGCGCTGCGGCCAGCCCAGGCCGACGGCCAGGGTGGTACGCATGTCCGGCAGGCCCATCTGCGCCAGGGTCGAACCGTCAACGAACTCGACCAGCGAATGGACCAGGCTCTGCGGGTGTACCAGCACCTCAATGCGTTCGCCGGGCACGCCGAACAGGTGGTGGGCCTCGATGACTTCCAGGCCCTTGTTCATCAACGTCGCCGAATCGATCGAGATCTTCGGTCCCATCGACCACTTCGGGTGGGCAACGGCCTGGGCCGGGGTGACCTGGGCCAGTTCGGCGCGGCTGCGGCCACGGAACGGGCCGCCGGAGGCGGTCAGCAGGATCCGGCGCACCCCGGCGCCGTCGACGCTGGCGTCGCGCGAGCGCAGGCACTGGAAGATCGCGCTGTGTTCGCTGTCGATCGGGATGATTTCGGCACCGGCACGTTCGGCGGTGCGGGTCAGCAGTTCGCCGGCCAGCACCAGCGATTCCTTGTTGGCCAGCAGGATGCGCTTGCCGGCGGCGGCCGCGGCCAGGGTCGAGGACAGGCCGGCAGCGCCGACAATGGCCGCGACCACGGTGTCGCAGGCGTCGCTGGCGGCCAGCTGGTCCAGCGCGGCATTGCCTGCATGGGCCTCGGTGGCCAGTCCGGCGTCGCGCAGGCCGTCACGCAGTTCGGCGAACAGCGACTCGTCGGCGATCACCGCGTGCGCGGGTTTGTGTTGGCGGCACAACGCCAACAGCGCCTGCACCTGGCGACCGGCGGCGAGCACCGTGGCCTGGTAGCGCTGCGGGTGGCGGGCGATCACGTCCAGCGTGGAGGCACCAATCGAGCCGGTGGCGCCGAATACGGCGACCCGGCGCAGGTCTGCAGCAGCATTCATGGTCAGAACCCGAAGATTTCCTTGCCCAGCGCGAACACCGGCACGGCGGCGAGGACGCCGTCGACACGGTCGAGCACGCCGCCATGGCCGGGGATCAGGTGGCCCGAATCCTTGGCGCCGGCGTGGCGCTTGATCAGGCTTTCGAACAGGTCACCCAGCACCGAGGCGAACACGGCCACCACCGAGGTGATCAGCAGCCCCGGCAGGTGTGCGGTATCGATGCCGGCCAGCCAGCCCAGGCCGACGGCCACGGCGACACCGGCCAGCAGGCCGCCGAACAGGCCTTCCCAGGTCTTGTTGGGGCTGATCCGCGGGGCCAGCTTGTGCCTGCCGAAATGGCGGCCGGCGAAATAGGCGCCCGAGTCGGCCGCCCACACCAGCGCCAGTGCAGCCAGCAGCCACAGGTGGCCCTGCTTGCCCGGCGGATCGCCACCGGCATGGATCAGCACCAGCGCGGCCCAGGCCGGCACGATGGCCAGGGTGCCGGCCAGCATCTTCAGGATGCGCGAGGGCGCCGACGGTTGTGCACCGAAGTTGAAGAAGCGCAGCCAGACCAGCGCGGCCAGCCACCAGGCAACGCCGGCCAGGGTGGTTATCTGGAACAGCACCAGCGTACTGCCATCGGCCCAGACCAGCAGCACCATCAGCAGCAGGTTCAGCACCAGCAGCACGGTGCGCGCCAGGGTGTCTTCGATACCGGCCAGCTTCAGCCATTCCCACAGGCCGATCAGCAGCACCGCGGCGGCGGCGGCGGCCAGCCATTGCGTGGGCAGCAGCAGGATCGCCGCAATGGCAACCGGCGCCATGATCAGTGCGGCGAGGACTCGGGTCTTGGTCATGGGCTGGAAGTCTCGGTGGCCAGTGCGGCGATCTGGGCGCTGGTCAGGCCGAAACGACGCTCGCGGCCGGCATAGGCGTCAAGCGCCTGCTGCAGCTGCCCGGCATCGAAGTCCGGCCACAGGGCCTCGGTGAACCACAGCTCGGTGTAGGCCAGCTGCCACAGCAGGAAATTGCTGATGCGGGTGTCGCCGCCGGTGCGGATGAACAGGTCCGGCGGCGGCAGGTCGGCCAGGGCGACCTGGCTGCCCAGCAGCGATTCGTCGATCTGCTCGGGCAACAGGCGACCGGCCGCCACTTCGACGGCCAGGGCGCGCGCGGCGCGGGCGATGTCCTGGCGGCCACCATAGCTGGCGGCGATCGACAGGGTCAGGGTGGTGTTGTCGGCGGTGCGCTGCTCGGCCAGCTGCATGCGGCTGACCAGCCCTGCACCGAAGCGCTCGCGTTCGCCGATGAAGCGTACGCGCACGCCACGCCGGTGCAGCTCGTCCACTTCGCGGTCGAGTGCGCCGAGGAACAGCTTCATCAACGCATCCACTTCCTCCTGCGGCCGGCCCCAGTTCTCGCTGGAGAAGGCGAACAGGGTCAGCGCCGGAATGCCCAGTTCAAGGCAGCGCTCGATGGTGCGGTTGACCGCGCGCGCGCCGGCACGGTGGCCGATCACGCGGGGGCGACGGCGCTGCTGTGCCCAGCGACCATTGCCATCCATGATGATGGCAATGTGGCGGGGCAGGGCGGCCGGCAACGGAGGCGGGGCTGAAGGCATCGACTTCAGACCGACAGCAGTTCTTTTTCCTTGTCGGCGACGACCTTGTCGACGTCCTTGATGTTGGCGTCGGTCAGCTTCTGGATGTCGTCTTCGCCGCGCTTCTTCTCGTCTTCGCTGATCGCCTTGTCCTTGACCAGCTTGGCGATTTCCTTGTTCGCGTCCTGGCGGATGTTGCGGATCGCGATCTTGGCGCCTTCACCTTCCTTCTGCACCTGCTTGGCCAGCTCCTTGCGGCGCTCTTCGGTCGGCGGCGGCATGTTGATGCGGATCGCGGTGCCCAGGGTGTTCGGGGTGAACTCGGCGTTGTAGAGACCCTTCTCGATCTCCTTGATCATGCTCTTGTCGAACGGCGTGACCAGCAGCGAGTGCGCGTCGGCGTTGGAGATCGAGGCAACCTGGTTCAGCGGGGTGCTGGCGTTGCCATAGGCACTGACCGTCACGCGGTCCAGCAGGGCCGGCGTGGCACGCCCGGTCCGGATGGAGGTGAGGGTGTGCTTCAGAGCGTCGATGCTCTTGGCCATGCGCGTCTGCGCGTTGTTCTTGATGTCGTTGAGCATCGCCCGGTCCTGGATGTATCTGGAATCGGGCGATTATAGGCGAATACGGGACGCTGCCGGGCCTGAATCGGCCCGGTCGTCGCTTTGCGCTCAGGCTTAGGCCGGGTCGCGGCCCTGGACCAGGGTGCCGATGTTCGCGCCGTTGAGGATCTTCAGCAGCTCGCCCGGCTGGCCCATGTCGAACACGCGCATCGGGAGGTCGCTGTCGCGGGCCAGTGCGAAGGCCGCGGTGTCCATCACTTCCAGACCACGGCGGATCACTTCGTCGTAGCTCAGGCTGTCGAAGCGGACCGCATCGCTGTGCTTGTTCGGGTCCTTGTCGTACACGCCATCGACCTTGGTGGCCTTCAGCAGCAGGTCGGCGCCGATCTCGATCGCGCGCAGGGCGGCGCCGGAATCGGTGGTGAAGAACGGGCTGCCGACGCCGGCCGCGAAGATCACCAGGCGGCCCTTTTCCAGATGGCGGATGGCGCGGCGGCGGATGTAGTCCTCGCACACGTCGTTGATCTTGATCGCGCTCATCACGCGGGCCTTGGCGCCCAGCTTCTCCAAGGCGTCCTGCATGGCCAGGGCGTTGATGACCGTGGCCAGCATGCCCATCTGGTCGCCGGTGACCCGGTCCATGCCGCCAGCGGCCAGGCCGGCGCCGCGGAAGATGTTGCCACCACCGATCACCAGCGCCACTTCGGCACCGGCCTGCTGGGCTTCGATGACCTCACGGGCCAGGCGATTGATGATCTTCGGGTCGATGCCGTAGTCCTCATCTCCCATCAGCGCCTCCCCGGACAGTTTCAGAAGGATGCGGCGATAGGCGAGCTTGGACATGGGGACCTCGGGTGCGTGGAAATCGCGGGCGATTCTACGCGCATGCGGCGTCGTGCCAAAGTGTTTTGTGCACTGCGGCGCAGAATCCGGTGATTCGCCCCGGTCAACCGGGGCTTCCCGTTCAGCCCAGCTCGGCGCCGGCAGTGGCCGACAGCTCGTCGTGGCCGAGGGCGCCCGGTGAGCGGGCGATCACCCGGTTGCGGCCCAGGTTCTTGGAGCGGTACAGCACATCGTCGGCCGCGCGCAGCAGGTCCTGCACGTCGGCGAAGCGCTCGTAGCCACCCTGGGTAGCCACGCCGGCGGAGAAGGTGACGAACAGCGGCCCGCCCTCCAGCTCGGCCATCGGCGTGGCGACGATGTTGGCCAGCACCCGGCGGATCACGTCCAGGGCCACGCTTTCGCTGGTATTGGGCAGCAGCGCGACGAATTCCTCGCCGCCGAAGCGGGCGACGGTGTCGCTGTTGCGCAGCTGGCCCTGCAGCTTGCCGGCGAAGGCGCGCAGCACCTCGTCGCCGGTCAGGTGGCCGTGGGCGTCGTTGATCTTCTTGAAGTCGTCCAGGTCGATGAAGGCCACCGACAACGGCCAGCCCTGGCGGCCGGCGCGCAGGAATTCCTGCTCCAGCACCGCTTCCAGCTGGCGGCGGTTGAGCACGCCGGTCAACGCGTCACGATGGGCCTGGTCGGCGAGGCGCTTGGCGCGCGCCTCGAACTCGTCGGCGCGGCGGCGTGCCTGGTCGGCATCCTGCAGTTCGCGCAGGTTGCGCAGCGTCGCCAGCTCCTGCGCGTGATCGATCAGCTCGCGCACCCGGGACGGTGAATTGAGGCCGGCATCGAACAGGCTGGCGATGTCGGGCAGGGCGTCGCTGATGCGGGCCAGGACCTGGTCGAAGCGCGCGCTGTCCAGTTCCAGGCGGTCGTGCACCTGCTGCAGGGCGCGCTCACGCGCGGCATCGGCGTCGGTATCCAGCCAGATGTCGGCCACCGCGCCGGACAGCTGCACGCAGGCCTGGAACGGCGATTCGGCGGCGTCCTCGTCCTCGCTGTGGCTGATGCTCTCGACCAGGTAGCGGGGCAGGCCCCATTGCTCGGCCACCCAGGCGCCGACCTCGGCATGGCTGCAGCCCAGTTCCTCGCGCTCGCGGGCGACCAGGTCGATGTTGTCGCGTGCCTCGCGCAGCAGCGGCAGGTAGCGCTCCGACTCGGCCTGGGCCAGGCACAGCACGCCCAGGTCCTGCAGCAGGCCGGCCAGCATCAGTTCCTCCAGCCGGCGCAGACCGCGCGCCTGGCCCAGCTGGCTGGCGGCCAGGGCGCTGAGGATGCTGCGCTTCCACGCGCGCTGGCGCAGGTCATGGTCGGCGCCGGTGCCGCCGGTCAGGCCCTGGGTGACGGTGAAACCCAGGGCGAGGCTGATCGTGGCGTTCAGGCCCAGCATGGTCAGCGCCTGGCCGAGGTTTTCGATGCGGCGGCGGCTGGCATACAGCGGCGAATTGGCGATGCGCAGCATGCGAGCGCTCAGCGCCATGTCGATGGCGATGATGTCGGCGGCGGTGGCGATGTCCGCTTCCGGGTCCTGGGCCAGTTCGATGATGCGCAGGGCAATACCGGGTGGCGAAGGCAGGTTGCGGCAGAGCGCCAGGGCAGCTGTCAGCTCGGGAGGCATGTCGGGTCGTTCAATTCCATTAGGACAAGAATACCTAGGAATGCATCACAGTCCGCGATTTTCGTTCCTGCTATGTGACTGTGGATTCCCTGCGCCGAGTATCGGCTTGATTCGCGCGCAACGCAAAGGTGCCGGTTGTGCGCACCAACGGAGGCTGTGCGCACCAACGGTGCGCACCCACAGGTTCACCGGCATAAAAAAAGAGCCGCGGTTTCCCGCGGCTCCTTCTGGTCGCTTCACAGCCGGAAGGCTGGAATCAGACCTGCATCGCCTTGGCAACTTCGGCGGCGTAGTCTTCCACCACCTTCTCGATGCCTTCGCCGACGATCAGCAGCTTGAAGCCTGCCACGTCGGCGCCAGCGGCCTTGACCACCTGCTCGACGGTGGTGTCGCCCAGCACGTAGGTCTGGCCGTACAGGGTCACGTCGCTGACGATCTTGTTGATCTTGCCGCTGATGATCTTTTCCAGGATGTCGGCCGGCTTGGCCTTGTCCTTCTCGGACATCTTGGCCAGCTCGATTTCCTTTTCCTTCTCGACGAACTCGGCCGGGACGTCCGCAGCCTTGTTGTGCGGCGGCTTCAGCGCGGCCACGTGCATGGCCAGGCCGCGGGCCAGCTCGACGTCGCCGCCGACCAGATCGACCAGAACGCCGACCTTGCCGTTGGTGTGGACGTAGGCGCCGATGGTGTTGTTGCCATCCACCTTCACCATGCGACGGATCTGGATGTTCTCACCCAGGGTCTGCACGGCGGTGGCGCGGGCTTCTTCAACGGTGCGGCCGTCGGCCAGCTTGGCAGCCTTCACGGCTTCGACGTCGGTGGCGCCCGATGCCAGGGCAGCGGCGGCGACGGCGTTGACGAAGGACTTGAAGTTGTCGTCGTTGGCGACGAAGTCGGTTTCCGAGTTGACTTCGACCAGCACGGCCTTGCCGCCGTCCTGGGCCAGGCCCAGACGGCCTTCGGCGGCCACGCGGTCAGCCTTCTTGTCGGCCTTGGCAGCGCCGGACTTGCGCATGGCTTCAGCAGCAGCGTTGATGTCGCCGTTGGCTTCGGTAAGCGCCTTCTTGCATTCCATCATGCCGGCGCCGGTGCGCTCGCGCAGTTCCTTGACCAGGGAAGCAGTGATTTCCACGGGATTACCTCACGAAAGAAAGGGGTTGGGCCGGCATGGTGGCCGGCCCGTGTGACACGGTCCTGTCACGCGCCAAGGGCGGCGTGCAGGGAGGGTGGACGCCGGGCGTCCACCCCGGGGCCTGGATCAGGCCTGGGCGTCGTCGCCCTTCTTGGCAGCCTTCTTGGCCGGAGCGCGGCGGGCCGGCTTCTCTTCGCCTTCAGCAGCGGCTTCAGCGAACTCTTCCTCGCGCACCGAAGCGGCGTGCGGAGCAGCGGCCTTACCTTCCAGCACGGCGTCGGCAGCGGCGCGGGCGTACAGCTGCACAGCGCGGATGGCGTCGTCGTTGCCCGGGATGGCGTAATCAACCAGTTCCGGGTTGTAGTTGGTGTCGACCACGGCGATGACCGGGATGCCCAGCTTCTTGGCTTCCTTGATCGCGATGTCTTCGTGGCCGATGTCGATCACGAAGATGGCGTCCGGCAGACGGTTCATGTCCTTGATGCCGCCCAGCGAGGCTTCCAGCTTGTCGCGCTCGCGACGCAGGCCCAGCACTTCGTGCTTGACCAGCTTCTCGAAGGTGCCGTCGGTTTCACCGGCTTCCAGTTCCTTCAGGCGGGCAACCGACTGCTTGACGGTACGGAAGTTGGTCAGCGTGCCGCCCAGCCAACGCTGGTTCATGAACGGCATGCCGCAACGCTCGGCTTCTTCCTTGATGGTTTCGCGGGCGCTGCGCTTGGTGCCCAGGAACAGGACGGTGCCGCGCTTCTGGGCAACCGACGAGATGAAGTTCATCGCGTCGTTGAACAGCGGGACGGTCTTTTCCAGGTTGATGATGTGGATCTTGCCGCGGGCGCCGAAGATGTACGGAGCCATCTTCGGGTTCCAGTAGCGGGTCTGGTGGCCGAAGTGGACGCCGGCTTCCAGCATCTGACGCATGGTGACCTGGGGCATTGCAATACTCCTGATATGGAACCAGCGATTCCGCCCGCGGGGATAGGTATGCGGGACGCGTGGAAGCGCGATCGGTTCCGGGGTTGGGCTTCCCTGTTGCCTCCGTGGCCGAACTCCTTGCGGAGCACCCCGGCACGGATGGGGGCAGCAGGTGTGGATTCACCGGTGACGTCCGGTGTGGACGGGTTCCCGCGCACGCTGGCGGCAGGAATCCGGTCGATTATAGCCCGCTGGGGGCGCTTGCTGCAATTGCAGGGTCAGCAGTGGCCAGATCGACCTCGCGGCCGTCCTGCAGGCGTGCCTGGAAGCGGCCTCCAGCATAGCCATCGGCGCGGGCAGGCAGGGGCCAGCGGCGTTCATGGCCCGCCAGGATGTAGCCGGCCAGGCCAGCCGTCAGCAGCGTTGACTGGCCGTCCGCCGTGATGAAGCGCAGATCGTGCAGGCGGCCGTGCAGGGTACCGGTATTGCTGAGTCGCAGTGCGGGCTGCGACGCCTGGGCCTCGACGCGGCCCTGCAGGCGGGCATGCAACGGTGTTGCCGCTGGGCCGCGGAACAGTGGCAGGGAATAGCGCGGCAGCCCTGCCAGCGACGGCGCCAATACGATCCGATAGGCCTGTTCACCGACCGCCGCCGGCTCGGCTGGCAGCAGCCAGACGCGCTGGGTACTGCCGGGGGCGAGGTCCAGGCGCGCCGGGCTGACCCGGATCCGGTCGCTTGGCTGCAGCCGTTCGGCATCCAGCTGCTGATCCCAGGCCAGCACCTGCACCTGGCCCTGCCAGCGGCCGGGCCCGGGGTTGTGCAGCCACAGCTCGGCGCGGCCGCCCTGGGCCGGCAGCTGCAGGGTGGTCGGCAACAGCTCCAGCGCCGCGGCGGGCAGGGCCAGCAGTAGTGCCAGCAGGGTCAGCAGCGCGCGCATCAGTAGATGAGGGTCACGGAGGGTGTTGCGTTCACGTCCGTTGCCGGTGGCGCGAGCTCGCGGACCTGGGGCGGCACCTGGGGCGCGTCACTGCGCTGGTGCGGCGCCGGGCAGCGGACGCCACCGCCATCGTCGCTGCAGGATTCGACCACGGTCAGCCGGATCTGCAGGGTGCTGGTGCTGGGTTCGGCCCATGCCGGCAGGCTGGCGACCAGCATCGCCCCGATCAGAAATGCACGAACCACCTGCCATCCACCGTACTGAAAGACTCGCTGCGCGGTATCGGCGGGATGCGCCGGAACTGTAGCGTCGCGCTTGCCCGGCATCCGTATGCCCGCATCCACCGGTGGGTGCCGACCGTTGGTCGGCACGCGGATCGCCCCCGGTGGGTGCCAACCGTTGGTCGGCACGCAGGTCAATAAGTGATCGTCACCTGCACCAGGTCGTTGTAGGTGCCGGCCGGAGGCTGGCCGGTGACCGGCGGTACCCGGCCATAGATGGTCAGCTGCTGCGCGCTGCCGGTGCCGGTGCTGCTGGCCGTATCGACGGTCAACGTGTTGCCCCAGCGCTGGCTCCGTGCCGCGTCCCGGTAGAGCTCGTAGGTGAGGTAGTAGGTGCTGCCGCCGATGGTGGTGGCCATGCGCCGGGTGGTAGTGGCGGTGGGATTGTTCTGGCCGTTGTTGAGACCGACCTGGAAGGCGGTGTTCTTCAGGCAGGTCAGGGTCAGGGTTGCGGTCTGGTCGATGTTGGCCGGGATGCCACCGGTGACGTTGCCGAAGTTCATGTTGGTGGTGACGTAGCTGCCGCATTGCGGCAGCACATTGGCGGTGGCGGTGAAGCTGAAGGCCGCACTTGCGCTGTTGGTGCCGGTGGCGCCGCCGTTGCAGGTGGCGGGAATGGTGGCGGTGCCGAGCAGGACTTCGTTCCAGGCCCAGGTCAGCACCACGCTGGCACCGCTGAAGGTGCTGCTGTACGCGCCGGAGGCCAGGACCTGGTTGGCCGGGATCTGCCCGAACAGCTGCACCGTCTGTGCGCCGCTGCCGCCGGTCAGCAGCGGCACGTTGTAGCTCATGGTCAGTTCCTGCGCCGGGGGCGTGCCGTGCGGAGCCAGGCCAGTGACCTGGCCGAAGCTGGCGTTGTTGTACAGCTGGAAATTCATCGTGTCGCTGGTGGAGGTGGCCATCGTGCGGAACGTGGAACTGCTGCCGCCGCCACTGCCTGCGCCGATGCCCACGCAGACGCGCACGCCGGTGGTGGCCAGCAGGCTCAGCGCAGCGGTGGTGCAGGTCACCGTGATGTTGAGGTTGGCCGTGCTCGGGCCGGGTGCATTGCTGTTGATGTTGCCGAACGGCAGGGTCGGATTGGCGACCGCCGTGCAGACCGCGGTGGCACTGGCAGGCGCCGCTGCCAGCAGGCCGGCCCACAGCAGCAGGACGAGCAGCAGTACCCTCATGGCGCGACCTCCGGGATGCACTGCTGCGGTGCCGGCTTCGGCCGGGCGCCGGACGCCACCACCTTGGGCAGGTCCGGCACCTTCACCCGGCAGGGACCATGGCTGGTGGTGACGTACAGCACGCTGCCGGCGGCGACATCTTCCAGATAGAGCAGGCCGTCGTAGCCGACCGTGGCCTGGCGACCGTCAGGCAGCTGCACCTCGCTGCCCACCTCCAGAGGCTGGCCGTCCATCGCCAGCAGGGTCAGGCTCAGTGACGGCCGCGAGCGCAGCTGGAAGGTCACGCGGGTGCCGGCGCGCTGGCGCGGGGTCACCCAGTCCTCGATGCGGTCGGCGCGCATGTCTTCGGGCAGGTCCAGGGTGTCGATCGAGACCCGGTTGCGCTGCCAGGACAGCAACGGACTGACCAGCAGCAGGCCGCGATCATCGGTGACGCCGATCAGGCGGTTCTCCAGCCGCACCGGGACGCCGCCGACCCCATTGGTGCTGATCACCGCGAACGCATCGGAGACCTCGCGCGTGGCGAAGGCGTGCCCGCCCATCCACACCAGGCTGCCGCTGGCGCTGGCGTAGGCATAGTTGAGTCCACCCTGGCGCGAGGCGCCGAACGAATAGCGGCCGACATCGTTGAGGATGCCGACCTCGGCCAGGCCGCCGTTGCCGTCCTCGCCGTGGCGCAGCTGCGCGCGCCAGCCGACGCCGCCGGCGCTGCCATCGCCCGGCACCGGCTGGGTCACGTCCGCCACCCAGCTCTGGCTGTCGCCGTTGCGCTGGCTCGAAAGGCTGGCCTGGCGGTTGTTGCCCAGGCTGGCGGTCACCGACAGGTAGATGCTGCGGTCGTCGCTGCGGTCCAGGTTCTGGTTCAGCGACAGGTAGGCCGACCAGCGCTGGCTCCACGTACGCGACCAGAACAGGCTCGCGTAGCGGTTGTCGTCGCCGCCGGGGTAGCGCAGGCGCAGATAGCTGGCGCTGAGCGTGCCCAGCCGCAGCAGGTCCAGGCCGAGCGTGGCCTGCTCGCTGATGCTCGGTGGCAGGTTGCCCTGCAGCGCGCCCAGGTCGCGGTAGTCGCCGTGGCTGCGTACGCTGCGCAGATTGACGTTGAAGCGACGGTTGTTCCAGCTGTAGCCCAGCGCCCATTGCCCGCCCTGCAGGCCGTGGTAATCACTGTGTGCATAGGCGGCATTGAACACGCCGGCAGCGCCGAGCAGCCACCAGCCACCGATGCCGGCCTGGGCCAGGCCACCGCCGCCTTCGGCATGCGCTTCGCCGGTGAACGTGTCGGTGACACCGCCGCGCCAGCTGGCACTGGCCACCGTGCGATCGTCATAGGCGAAGGAACGTTCGCCGAAATCCCTGCGCAGCTGGCCGACGCCGACCGACCAGTCCGACAGGCCCTTGGCCAGCAGCTGCTGGGTGCCGTAGAAACTGAAATCCAGCGTCTGCATGCGGCCGAACGCATCGGTCACCACCACCTGCGCATTGCCGGTGCCGCTGATGCCGGGCTGCGCCGCCAGCTGGAAGGGTCCGACCGGCACCTGGCCGCTGTACTGGCGCAGGCCATCGACGTAAAGCTCGACCGTGGACGGCACCACGGCCTGGCCGAGAAAGCTCGGCGTGGGCGTGAGCACGCGGTAGGGCTGCAGCCCGTAGTTGCGGCCGATCTGCAGGCCGCCCAGGCGAACCGGGCGGGTCCAGTCGACGAAGCCGCTGTAGAAGTCACCGACCTCCAGCGTGGTTGCACTGTCCGGGAAATCCAGGCTCCAGCGTGTGTCCAGGCGCACGCTCTCGCCGCGCCAACGGCGGTCGCCGGGCTGCTGGTAGCGGCGGCTGATGGCGGTGTTCTCGAAGGTGCCGTTGCCGATGCCGAACACCCGCAGTTCCGAACTCAGGCTGAGGTTGCCGAGCGTGTCCACCCGGCTGCCGTAGACGTCGTAGTTGAGCAACACGCCCGGCGAGGCGTTGCCGGTGGGCGCGCGCGTCTGCGGGCGGCTGAGCACGGTGGTGGGCAGGGTCAGCTGGTCCAGCGGGACGTCCAGCGCCAGCGTCTGCATGTGTGCGTCGTAGCGCACCACCGCGCCGCTGATCTGGTCCAGGTAGACCGGTGCGTCGCCGCTGGCATTGAAGCCCAGCTGGCGCAGCACGTCGGGGCTGGCCTGCAGCCGGCCGCGGTTCTCGGTGAACGGCAGCAGGCCGCGCGGCGTGCTGTTGAGCGACACATCCAGGTACAGCGCCTGGCTGGCGGTCAGCGGGGTCGGTGGCGGCAGGATGGCATCTGCCGACACGCCGGATACATCAGCCGCCGCGCCGGACACATCGGCGGCCTCGGTCGCCGCGGGAGCCAGGGCAGCCAACAGCGCGCCCATCAACGCCTCAGCGAGCCGGTGGGGGCGACAGTGGCGTCTGTTCCGACTCGCCATTGAGCTTGGCCGTGATCTGGTCGTTGTCGCGGTCGATTGCCGTGCGTTCGATCGGCCAGCGCATCACCTGGCCGGGCAGCACATAGCCCAGCAGCCCGGGATGGACGATGCGCGGGCGCGTGGCGCTGCCCAGCGCGAGATCGGCGATCTGCGCGTAGCCGTCGCCCGAGTTGGCCACCTCCACGCCGTTGCGGCCGTCCGCCAACTGGACCAGGCGGGCCTGCAGCCGCGGTGCCAGCGTGCCGGACGAGGGCTGCACGAACACCGGGATCGAATAGCGCAGCACGAACTGCATGCCGCCGGCGCGCGTGGCCAGATCGGGCACCTCGTCGACGATCAGGCGGTAGTACCGCTGTGCCGGCGGCGGTTCCCGGTCCGGACGCATCACCCGCACCAGCTGCTGCTGGCCGGCAGCCAGTTCCTGCATCGGCGGCGTGGCCATCACTTCATCGGTGGGCAGCAGCTGTTCCTGGCCGTCCTGCTGCACCCAGCGGAACACGCGCACCTGCAGCTTCACCGGCGAGGTGCCGCTGTTGGTCAGCCACAACTCGCCGGCACGCTGGCGGGCTTCCAGCTGCAGGCTGGTCGGGGCGACCTGCAGGCTGGTGGCGCCTGCGGTGGCGGCGGCCAGCAGGTACAGGGCGAGCAGCGCCACGCCGGTGGCGCGCCACGGGCGGGGTCCGGCCATGCAGGCGTGCTCCATCAATAGGTGATCGTGGCGGTAACCGTATCCAGGTAGTTACCGGTAGCCGGGTTGTTGGTGCTCAGGTTCAGGATCTGGCCGTAGACGATGTAGGGCACGGCCAGGCCGGTGCCGATGCCGGCCTGGGTATTGGTACCGGACGTGGCGCCCCAGACCAGGGTATGGGCGGCGTCCTGGTAGAGCTGGTAGCCGACGTAGTTGTTGGCGGTCACCGCAGCATTGGTGTTCTTCATCCGCCGGGTGGTGACGTCATTGGCCGTGCTGGCATTGGCGCCCGCATTCAGCGAGATGGTGTAGGGCGTCAGTGCCGAGCACTGCGCGGTCACCGTGCCCTGGCCCAGGGTGGGCGTGGCGGTGGTCGAGGCGGCGGTGCCGAAGTCGACGTTGGTGGCGGCCGCCGCCGTGATGGTGCAGGCCTTGGTGACCACCAGCGTGACGTTGAAGGTGGTGGTGTCGGCGGCCAACGCCGGGCTGGACAGCAGGAGCCCGGCCACGACCCATGTCAGCGGGGATCGAACTGGGGATCGCATGGACAACCTCCCTGACCCGAAGGTCTGTTGAACAAGGCGAAGACGGCACGTTCGGCGCCGCTTTGACGACAGTGGGTCCAGCTTAGGAGGCGTAAGTGTCTGTAATCCGTGATAAATAGGCAGGCGAAAGAGTGGAGGGCATCACGCTTTCACTTTCCTTGCCGGAACCGCGCATGGCCCGGATCGCCAGTTGGGTGGCGTTCGTTCAGATTGCGGCCGGATCGGCGATAATGGGTGCCATGAGCGTGAATCTGAAAACCCCGCAGGAAATCGAGATGATGCGCATCGCCGGCCGCCTGGCCAGCGAAGTGCTCGACATCGTCACCCCCCACGTCAAGCCCGGTGTCACCACCGAGGAACTGGACCGCATCTGCCACGACCATATCGTGAACGTGCAGGGCGCCATTCCGGCCAACGTCGGCTACCGCGGCTTCCCGAAGACCGTGTGCACCTCGGTCAACAATGTCATCTGCCACGGCATTCCCAGCGAAGGGAAGGTGCTCAAGGATGGCGACATCATCAATATCGACGTCACCGTCATCAAGGACGGCTGGCACGGCGACACCAGCCGCATGTACTTCGTCGGCACCCCGTCGGTGATGGCCCGTCGCCTGGTGGAAACCACTTACGAAGCCATGTGGCGCGGCATCCGTGCGGTGCGTCCGGGCGCCACCCTGGGCGACATCGGCCACGCCATCCAGAGCTATGCCGAAGGCGAGCGTTTCAGCGTGGTGCGCGAGTACTGCGGCCACGGCATCGGCAAGGTCTACCACGACGAGCCGCAGGTGGTGCATTACGGCCGCCCGGGCCAGGGCCTGGTGCTGCAGCCGGGCATGACCTTCACCATCGAGCCGATGATCAACGAGGGCACCCGCTACAACAAGGTGCTGCCGGACGGCTGGACCGTGGTGACCAAGGACCGCAAGCTGTCGGCGCAGTGGGAGCACATGATCGCGGTCACCGAGACCGGCGTGGACGTGCTGACCCTGTCGCCAGGCGAGTCGCAGGTCTCCTGAAGATGCTGCCGGCGAGTTCGCTGCTGGACACGCCGGCCGCGTCGCTCAACGACCCGGATTGGGCTGCTGCCGCGCGCCAGGCGCTGCAGCAGGCCGACGCGCGCCTGTACCGCCGCTTCGACCAGGGCGACAACATCGAGCGCCTGCTGGCGCTGCGCGCGCGCGCTGCCGACCATCTGATCCGCCTGGCCTGGCAGCGCTGCCTGCCGGCCGACAGTGGCCTGTCGCTGTTCGCGGTCGGTGGCTATGGCCGCGGTGAACTGTTCCCGCGCTCGGACATCGACCTGCTGGTGTTCGGCGATCCGCCGGCACAGCTGGCGCACGAAGCGGCATTGGCGCGCCTGTTCGCGCTGCTGTGGGACTGCGGATTGGCCGTCAGCCATGCGGTGCGTTCGGCATCGCAGTGCCGCGAGGCGGCAGCTGACCAGACCGTGCTGACCGCGCTGATCGAGGCGCGTCCGATCCTGGCCGATGATGCCGCGCGCCGCGCGCTGCGCGAGGCCATCGACGACCGCGAGCTGTGGCCGGCACGCAGCTTTTTCCTGGCCAAGCTGGAAGAGCTGCGCAACCGCCACCAGCGCTTCGGCGATACCGCCGACAACCTGGAGCCGGACCTGAAGGATGGCCCCGGCGGCCTGCGCGATCTCAACACGCTGGGCTGGATGGCGTTGCGTGCCTTCGGCGTGCGCGACCTGGAGGCCCTGGTCGGGCTCGGCCATCTGGGCGCTGACGAAGCCGCGGCGTTGAAGCGCGAACGTGCCGTGCTGGCGCGGTTGCGCTTCGGCCTGCACCTGGTCGCGCGCCGTCCGGAAGAGCGCCTGCGTTTCGATTACCAGAAGACTCTGGCCGCGCGACTGGGCTTCGAAGACGATGCCGAGAATCTCGGTGTCGAAAAAATGATGCAGGGCTTCTACCGCGCCGCGCTGGTGGTGCGCCGGATCAGCGACCGCCTGCTGCAGCGCTTCGAGGAACAATTCGATGGCGAGGCCCAGCCGGAACCGCTGACCGTGGGCTTTTCCCTGCGCCGTGGCTACCTGGCCGCCAACGAGGCCGACTGGCCGCGCGGCGACATCGGCCAGGTGTTCGCACTGTTTTCCAGCTGGGCCAACAACCCGCAGGTGCGCGGACTGCACTCGCTGACCGCGCGTGCACTGGCCGAGTCGCTGCCGCTGCTGCCGGCCTATGACCAGGCCGACTCCGATGCACGCGAGCAGTTCCTGGCCCTGCTGCGCGGCCAGCGTCCGGTCGATACGCTTTCGCGCATGGCGCGGCTGGGCGTGCTTGGCCAGTGGATTCCCGCGTTCGCCCAGGTCAGCGGGCGCATGCAGTTCGACCTGTTCCATGTCTATACGGTCGACCAGCACACGCTGATGGTCCTGCGCAACGTCGGCCAGTTCGCCAGCAGCCGCGCCGACGAGCGCTTCTCGATCGCGCATGAAGTCTGGCCGCGCCTGCGCAAGCCGGAACTGCTGCTGCTGGCCGGCCTGTTCCATGACATCGCCAAGGGCCGTGGCGGCGACCACTCGGAGCTGGGTGCGGTGGACGCGCGTGCGTTCTGCCAGGCGCATGCGCTCAGTGGCACTGATACCGAGCTGGTGGCATGGCTGGTCGAACAGCACCTGCGCATGTCGGTGACCGCGCAGAAGCAGGACATCGCCGATCCGGTGGTGATCCACCGCTTCGCCACCCTGGTCGGCAGTCGCGACCGCCTGGACTACCTGTACCTGCTGACCTGTGCCGACATCGCCGGCACCAGCCCGAAACTGTGGAATGCCTGGAAGGATCGCCTGCTGGCCGACCTGTACTTCGCTACCCGGCGCGCGCTGCGCGAGGGGCTGGAGCACCCGGTACCGGCCGCCGAGCGCGTGGCCGAGGCACGTGACAGCGTGCGCGCACTGGTGCGCGAGCAGGGCTACGACGATGCCACCATCGACCGCCAGTTCGCGGTGATGCCCGATGAGGGCTTCATCCGCCTGCGCCCGGAGCAGCTGGCCTGGCAGGCTGCCGCGCTGGTGCCGGTGAAGCAGGGCCAGGCGCTGGTGAAGGTTCGCCGGATCAGCGTCGACGACCCGGCGCTGGAAGTGTTCGTGCACTCGCCCGACCGCGACGGCCTGTTTGCCGCGATCGTGATGACCCTGGACCGCAAGGGCTACGGCATCCACCGCGCACGCGTGCTGGACGGTCCGGCCGACACCATCTTCGATACCTTCGAAGTGAACCCGGCCGACACCTTTGCCGATGGCAGCAGCGCCAACCTGGAGGCGGCCCTGCGCGAGGCACTCAGCGGTGACCTGTCGCGGCTGCGGCCGTCGCGCCGGGTCGTGCCGCGGCAGCTGCGGCACTTCCGCTTCGCCCCGCGCATCGAGTTCCGCGATGAGCCAGGCGCAACCCGTTTTGCCCTGGTCGCCCCCGACCGTCCCGGCCTGCTGGCCGATGTGGCGTTCGTGCTGCGCAACCAGGGCCTGCGCGTGCATGATGCGCGCATTGCAACGTTCGGCGAACGCGCCGAAGACACCTTCGTGATCAGTGACGAACACGACCTCCCCCTGACTGAACCTGCCCGGCAGCAGCTGCATGACGCGATGCTGGCCTGCCTGGACCCTGATCGAAACGCCGGAGACCCCGCCTGATGGCCACCAAGCCCGCCAAGAAGACCGCCGCGACCCCCAAGAGCGCAGCGGCCCGGAAACCTGCTGCCGCCGCACCGGCCGCGAAGAAGACCCCTGCGCCGAAGAAGGCCGCTGCGGTGAAGGCCCCGGCGAAGAAGACGGCCGCGGTGAAGCGTGCTGTGAAGAAGCCGGCGCCGGCCAAGAGCGCCGAAGCGGTCCGCGCCGAGACCATCGCCCGCAAGTCGCTGCGCAAGCCGTCGGCACCGGGCGTGGAAGAGCTGAAGTTCGGCATCGAGAGCGCCTTCGAGCGCCGTGCGACGCTGACCCTGCACGAGCTGGAAGGTTCCACCCGTCCGCTGGTCAACCGCGTGATCGATGGCCTGGAAACCGGTGAATTCCGTGTCGCCGAGCCGGACGGCCAGGGTGGCTGGAAGGTCAACGAGTGGTTGAAGAAGGCAGTGCTGCTGTACTTCCGCGTCAACGACATGGCGGTGGTCGATGCGCGCCCGGCGCCGTTCTGGGACAAGGTCGAATCGCGCTTCGCCGGTTATGACGAAGCGAAGTTCCGCCGTGGCGGCGTGCGCGTGGTGCCGGGCGCGATCGCCCGCCGCGGTACCTACTTCGGCAAGGACGTGGTGCTGATGCCGAGCTTCACCAACATCGGCGCCTACGTCGGCGAAGGCACCATGGTCGACACCTGGGCCACCGTCGGTTCCTGCGCGCAGATCGGCCAGCACTGCCACCTGTCCGGCGGCGCCGGCATCGGCGGCGTGCTGGAGCCGCTGCAGGCCAGCCCGACCATCATCGAGGACCACTGCTTCATCGGTGCGCGCTCGGAAGTGGTGGAAGGCGTGGTGGTCGGCCACCACAGCGTGATCGGCATGGGCGTGTTCCTCAGCCAGAGCACCCGCATCTACAACCGCGCCACCGGCGAGATCACCTACGGCTACATCCCGCCGTACAGCGTGGTGGTGTCCGGCTCGCTGCCGAGCAAGGACGGTACCCATTCGCTGTACTGCGCGGTGATCGTCAAGCAGGTTGATGCCAAGACCCGCAGCAAGACCAGCGTCAACGACCTGCTGCGCGGCCTGGCCGACTGAGGATGACGGCGCCGGAGGATCTGGCGCAGTCCGCGATCTACCAGCATCCGTCCGACACCCTGTTCGGGCGGATGCTGCCGCGCCTGCTGCACGCCCCGCGCTGGACCCGGCTGCGCCGCGCGCTGTCGCGGCGCTGGCCGATGCCGGCGCTGGTCAGCGATGTACGCGACGTGGTCTACGTGAGCTGGTGGGTCGACGTGCGCCACGCGCCGATGCCACCACCAGGCCATCACTACGTGGTCCACGCCGGACGCACGCCCTACACCATCCTCAGCTACCGGCACGGGCACTTCGGGCCCGCGCTGGCCGGGCCGCTGCGCTCGCTGATGCCGTCTCCCAGGCAGAGCAACTGGCGCTGGTACCTGCGTCGCGACGACGCTCCGGATGGGGCGCCGGTGGTGCTGTTCGATCGCAACGTGATGGACCAGCTGGCCTTCGTCGCCGGCGCGCGCGCTTTCAGTGATGCCATGCAGCCGCACCTGTCGGTGCACTTCACGCATGCGCTGGATGCCGAAGGCAGTGGCCACACGCGGATCGAGGGCGGGCAGGGCAGTGCCCCGGCGTTGCACCTGCAGTGGCAGGCCGCTGCGGGCTGGGACGATGCCGGGTGGGCGGCGGCCTTCGGCAGCCATCAGGCCCTGCTGCGTTTCCTGACCTGCCAGGACGAGGCCATCGCCCGTACCTGCGACCAGCGCTGGGCCAGCACCCGCATCGCTCTGCCGGTGGACATCGCACAGCTGCAACCGCTGCAGCTGGAGGGCGAACCACATTGCCCGCGCCTGCAGGCAATGGGCGTGGCGCTGCACGAGGGGCTGGCCTTCCGGCTGCCAAGGGTACCGTTCCGGGTCGTGTCCGAGCGCCTGTTGTGAGATTCTGGCCCTCTGTTTTCCAGCATCACAGATGGCCATGAGCACCACTGTCTACGGTTTGAAGAACTGCGATACCTGCAAGAAGGCGACCAAGTGGCTGGACCGCTTCGGCGTGCCGTACACCTTCGTCGACTACCGCGACAACAAGCCCAGCCCGGAAACGCTGCTGGCATGGGCGGCGCAGCTGGGTGGCCTGGCCGCGATGGTCAACAAGTCCTCCACCACCTGGCGGCAGCTGCCGGACAACCGCAAGGCCGCCGACTCCGAGGCCGAATGGAAGCTGCTGCTGCGCGAGTATCCGCAACTGATCAAGCGCCCCGTGGTGGTCACCTCCGACGGTACGGTCAGCCAGGGCTTCAGTGACAACGGCTTCAAAGCACGCTTCGGCGTGGGTGGCGCGTGAGCGCGGTTCTCGACCTGACCTGCGAGCTGATCGCTCGGCCCTCGGTGACGCCGGACGACGCCGGCTGCCAGGCGCTGCTGGCGGCACGGCTGAAGCAGGCCGGGTTCCACTGCGACCATCTGCGGCTGGGCGAGGTCGACAATCTGTGGGCGACCCATGGACAGGGCGCGCCGGTTCTGGTGTTGCTGGGCCACACCGACGTGGTGCCGACGGGCCCGCGCGAGGCCTGGGCCAGCGACCCGTTCACGCCGCAGATCCGTGACGGCGTGCTGTACGGCCGTGGCACCGCCGACATGAAAGGCAGCGTGGCGGCGTTCGTGGTGGCGGCCGAGCAGTTCATCGCCGCACATCCTGATCACCCCGGCACGCTGGCGGTGCTGTTGACCAGCGACGAGGAAGGCGATGCCATCGATGGCGTGCGCCACGTCGCACGGCTGTTCGCCGAGCGCGGCCAGCGCATCGACTGGTGCATCACCGGCGAGCCGTCGTCGACCGCGACGCTGGGTGACCTGCTGCGCGTGGGTCGTCGCGGCAGCCTGTCGGCCAAGCTGCGCGTGCAGGGCGTGCAGGGCCATGTGGCGTATCCGGAGAAGGCACGCAACCCGATCCACCAGGCGGCGCCGGCCCTGGCAGAGCTGAGTGCACGGCGCTGGGATGACGGCTACGAGAGCTTCCCGCCGACCAGCCTGCAGATCTCCAACATCCATGCCGGTACCGGTGCCAACAATGTGATTCCCGGCGAGCTCGAAGTGGATTTCAACATCCGCTACAACCCGCACTGGGATGCACCGAAGCTGGAAGCGGAGATCACCGCGCTGCTGGATCGGCATGGCCTGCAGTACACGCTGAAGTGGCATCGCAGCGGCGAGCCGTTCTACACCCCGGAAGGCACGCTGCGCGCTACCGCGCGTGCGGTGCTGGCCGAGCACATTGGCCGTGCACCGGAGGAAAGCACCGGCGGCGGCACGTCCGATGCCCGCTTCATCGCGCCATTGGGCGCGCAGTGCATCGAAGTGGGGCCGGTCAACGCCAGCATCCACCAGGTGGACGAGAACGTGCGCGTGGACGATCTGGAGGCATTGCCGGGGCTGTACCAGCGGCTGGTGGAACGGCTGCTGGTGGGAACCCCATGACGGAATGAATTCCGCGAGGGTGGGTGCCGACCGTTGGTCGGCACGCCTCCCGCCGGGGCCGCTTCTCTACTCCGAAAAAATGAAGAACGGCGGCTCGACCGCTTTTTTCCAGTAACTCGGCGCGGCCATGTAGAAGTGCTGCGCTTCGGCCCTGGCGAACCAGTGCGTCGCTGCGTCGGTGTCCTTCTCCACGCCCGGCGCACCGCGGCCCAGCAGCAGTCCGGCGAAGTACTGGCCGAACACATTGCCCTGCTCGCCGGCGCGCTGGTACAGCTGCAGCGCGCGCGCGGGATCGCGTGGCAGGCCTACGCCTTTTTCCAGCAGCGCGCCCAGATCGACCTGTGCGCCGGCGTCACCCGCAGCGGCACGGCGTTGGATCCTCGCCACCAGCGGATGCACGGTATCGCCTGTGGCCGCTACCGCGCCGGGCAGTCCCGACGATGACGACGCATAGCGCTGGTAGACCATCGCGCGCAGGTCCCAGCGCAGTGCTCGCTGGGCATCACCGCGCTCGCGATAGGCCTTGGCCAGGTCAAAGAACGCATACGGATTGCCGTGGTTGGCGGCAGCCAGAGACCAGCGTTCACCGCGTCGCCAGGACGCGCGCAGCACCGGAGCCGGGTTGATGTGGGGGCTGTCGGCATACCGCAGCGTGCCGGAGATCCAGATCCGGCCCAGTGCTTCTTCCGCCCTGGTGTTGTGGAAGGTCCAGGGTGTGGCCGCTGCGGCACGCTCGTAGTAGGCGATGGCGCGCGGATCGTTGAAGCGCTCGAAGGTTTGCGCGGTATCAAAGGCACCCTCGAAGCTGCCGTCGGTTCCGCGTTGTTCCAGGCCCTGCAGCTGAGCCGGCGGCAGGGGCGACGGCGGGGGCAGGGTCTGGCAGGCGGCCAGGCCCAGGCAGAGCAGGGCGGCCAGCGCCGCGTTGCGTCCAGTGCGGTGTTGCATTTCCATTACACGTTTCACGGCGGGCCATTATGCGCGCCGTGGAGTGGTTGCCAACGCAACGGTTGCGCCGTGCCGGAAACCGGGGTAGGGTCGATGCCATGTCGATCCGCCTGGCCACCGCCGTCAATAACAACAACCGCAATAATCTGCGCGCGAATAATCGTGCGCGGCCGATGCGGGACTGCGCCCTGGGTAGATAGACAGCAACACACGCCCGGACACCAGAAAACCCGCATCAGCCGATGCGGGTTTTTTTGTGCCCGGGCGCAGCCCCACCCGGGCCTGGATGGCCGGTCGAACACCTTCCCACCCGTGAAATCCCCCAACAGGAGCTCTCCCATGTGTTCGATCTTCGGAATCTTCGGCCTGCAGGCCGGTGACGATCTTCCAGCCCTGCGCCGCCATGCGCTGGAACTGTCGCAGCGCCAGCGCCACCGTGGCCCGGACTGGAGCGGCGTATACCTCGACGAAGGTGCGCTGCTGGTTCACGAGCGGCTGGCCATCGTCGACCCGGCCGGTGGTTCGCAGCCGCTGCTGTCGGCCGATGGCCAGCTGGCGCTGGCGGTGAACGGCGAGATCTACAACCACCAGGCATTGAAGGCGGCACTGACCACCGCCTACGACTTCCAGACCGGCTCGGACTGCGAGGTGATCAACGCGCTGTACCGCCAGGGTGGCGCGCCGGCGCAGTGGCTGGAACAGCTCAACGGCATCTTCGCCTTCGCGCTGTGGGACCGCGACAGCGGGCGCGTGCTGGTGGCGCGTGACCCGGTCGGCGTGGTGCCGCTGTACTGGGGCCACGATGCCCAGGGGCGCCTGCGCGTGGCCTCGGAAATGAAGGCACTGGTCGATACCTGTGCCGACGTCGCGCAGTTCCCGCCGGGGCACTACTTCGACAGTGCCAGTGGTGAGCTGGTGCGCTACTACCAGCAACCGTGGCGCGACTACGCCGACGTGCAGGGCCGGCAGGCCGATCTGGCCGAACTGCGCCAGGCGTTCGAGCATGCGGTGGAGCGCCAGCTGATGAGCGACGTGCCGTACGGCGTGCTGCTGTCCGGTGGCCTGGACTCGTCGCTGGTGGCAGCGGTGGCCGCACGCTATGCACGTCGCCGCATCGAGGATGGGGGGCAGACCGAAGCCTGGTGGCCGCGCCTGCACTCGTTCGCGATCGGCTTGAAGGGCTCGCCCGATCTGGCCGCCGCTGCGATCGCCGCTGAAGCGCTGGGCACCGTGCATCACGGCTTCGAGTACACCTTCGAGGAAGGCCTCGATGCGCTGCCGGAAGTGATCCGCCACATCGAGACCTACGACGTCACCACCATCCGCGCATCGACGCCGATGTTCCTGCTGGCGCGGCGGATCAAGGCGATGGGGGTGAAGATGGTGCTGTCCGGCGAGGGCAGTGACGAGATCTTCGGTGGCTACCTGTACTTCCACAAGGCACCGGATGCGCGTGAATTCCACGACGAGCTGGTACGCAAGCTCGACGCCCTGCACAACTACGACTGCCTGCGCGCCAACAAGTCGATGATGGCCTGGGGCGTGGAGCCGCGCGTGCCGTTCCTCGACCGTGAGTTCCTCGATGTGGCGATGCGCTTCGATGCCGCGCACAAGATGGTCGGTGCCGGTTTTGGTGGCCGTCGCATCGAGAAGGCGGTGCTGCGCGAGGCATTCGACGGCTACCTGCCGGACAGCATCCTGTGGCGGCAGAAGGAACAGTTCAGTGATGGTGTTGGCTACGGCTGGATCGATGGGCTGAAGGCACATGCCGAAGCACAGGTGAGCGACCGCGTACTGGCAGCGGCCGACAAGCGCTTCCCGCACAACCCGCCGCAGACCAAGGAGGCGTACTACTACCGCCACCTGTTCGAGCAGTTCTTCCCGAGCCGTGCGGCTGCCGAGACCGTGCCGGGCGGCAAGTCGATCGCCTGTTCGTCGCCGGCGGCCATTGCCTGGGACGCCAGCTTCGCCGCAGCTGCAGATCCGTCGGGTCGCGCGATCGCCGGCGTGCACACGCAGGCCCTGGCCTAACCCCCCAAAAAGGGGACGGAGGGGATTAAGTCGTTTGTGCCACATACGACTTAATCCCCTCCGTCCCCTTTTTGTATCATCGCCCCCCTGCACATTGGGGAATGTTCATGGACGTACAGACCGGGGGCCGGGCGCCGCCGATCAAGTGGGGATGGCGCTACCTGGCCTGGGCCGGGGTGCCGTTGCTGGCTGGCGTGCTGCTGGCGCGGTATGCCGGGCCGGCGGCGCCCGAGGCGGTTGCCCGTGCCACGGCTGCGGCCGAAGGCAGCTGGACACAGCATCTGGCGTCTCCGCTGGGCCTGTTCCTGCTGCAGCTGCTGGTGCTGCTGCTGGTGGCCAAGGGCGCGGGTGCGCTGCTCAAGCGCTTCGGGCAACCGGCGGTGATCGGCGAGATGGCCGCCGGCCTGATGATGGGGCCGCTGGTGCTCGGCAGCCTGTTGCCACAGCTGCACGGCATCCTGTTCCCGGCCAGTTCGCTGGGTCCGCTGGGCATGCTCAGCCAGTTGGGCGTGCTGATGTTCCTGCTGGTGGCCGGTGCCGAGCTGGACCTGGCGGCGTTGCGTGGCCGCCGGCGTTTCGCCTTCACGGTCAGCCATGCCGGCATTGCAGTGCCGTTCGTGCTCGGCGTCGCGTTGGCGATCTGGTTGTATCCGCAGCACGGACCACAGGGTGTGGGCTTCACCGCATTCGCACTTTTCGTGGGTATCTCGATGAGCATCACGGCCTTCCCCGTGCTGCTGCGCATCCTGGCCGATCGCGGGATCATACAGACGCCACTGGGGCAGACCGCGATCGCCTGCGCTGCCTTGGGCGATGCCACCGCGTGGTGCCTGCTGGCACTGATCGTGGCCGCCGCCCAGGCCAGCGGCTGGTTGCCGGCCAGCCTCAACCTGTTGTGCGTGGTCGCGTTCGTGGCGCTGATGCTGGGGCTGGTGAAGCCGTGGTTCGCGCGCCAGCAGGTTGCGCCGGGCCGTGAGGGGCGCTGGCTGCTCGGCATCCTGCTGTTGTCGCTGGGCAGTGCGCTGGTCACCGAGATGCTGGGCATCCACGCGCTGTTCGGGGCGTTCGCTGCGGGCGTCGCGGTATCGTCCAATGCGCAGTTGCGTGACCTGCTGATGGCCCGTGTCGAGCCGTTCGCGGTCACCCTGCTGCTGCCTTTGTTCTTCGCCATGACCGGGCTGCGCATGCGCGCCGATGCGCTGCAGGCCAGCGACATCGTGTTGTGCGTGCTGGTGATCGCGGTGGCCACGACAGGCAAGCTGCTGGGCACCTTCAGTGCCGCGCGCAGTGCCGGCATGCCCACGCGCGAAGCGTGGCGGCTGGGCGCGTTGATGAACACCCGCGGCCTGATGGAGCTGATCGTGCTCAACCTGGGTTACGAGCTGGGCCTGCTCGGCGACCGCCTGTTTCCGGTGCTGGTGATCATGGCGCTGGTGACCACGGCGATGACCGGGCCGCTGCTGAACCTGATCGAGCGGCGCAGGGTCTGAGTGCTGGACGGTAGTGCCGGCCGCTGGCCGGCATCCAGGCAAGTGTGTCCAGCATCATGAGGTTGCCGGCCAGCGGCCGGCACTACCGGGCCGGCACCAGCGTCATCGTGTGCTGCGCCTTGCCGGGCAGGAACGGCGTCGGGCGCCCATGCACCCAGTCCTCGTGGCCGGCGCCCCAGTACGGTGACAGCGGGTGGCCGCTCTGGCCGCCGGGCATGTGCACGATGCCGTCGGCCTCGTGGCCGGGCGAGACCACCATGCGCTCGGAGGCGCCGAAGTTCGGCGTCTGCACGCGCGGCATGTCCCGGTCGCCGGGCAGGCGGTCGGCCGGCATGCACAGCCAGCGCTTGGCGATGTCCGGCAGTGCCCGCGCGATGGGATGGCAGATCGCCGCGGTATTGCGTTCGCCCCAGCTGCGCTTGGCCAACGGCCCCTGCTTGGCCAGCTCACGCTCGGTACGGCGCGCGGCGTCGATCAGCAGCGCATCCCAGCTGTCGAAGGCCGGTGGCAGCAGGTTGGCCGGACGCTGCTGCAGCATCGGCCAGGCCACGCCTTCCAGCTGTGCCAGGCGCGGATCCAGATAGGCATCGCCCAGCTGCGCGTTGGCCGGGGCAAGCAGTGCATCGGATAGGGTCTCCATCACCTGGGTGCGGAATTCACGCACCACCCGGTAGCTCACTGAACTGGCCGAGGCGCGCCCGCCCCATTGATGGCTGACCTCCTTCAAACGCTTCAGCGCAGGGTCGTCACTGCGTTCGATGACGTCGTGCAGCAGAGCCCACCAGCGCTGCAGGAACACGGCGCGGTCGTCGAGCTGGATAGCCAGCAGGTCGTGCTCGTCGAAGCGCTCCTGGATCGCCAGCAGGTCGCGGATCTGCCGCGCCCGGGCACCGAGGTCATAGCCGCCGTTGCCGACGCTGGCCAGTGCCTCGCCGTCGAGGACGCGTCCATTGGCGGTCCACAGGCGATGGTTGGGGGGATCGATCAATGCCGGCGAGGCATCGCTGCGGATCGGCCACGGCGCGCAGTCCTGGTTGCTGGCGGCATTGAAGCCGGCCGGTGCACAGCCAGGGCCACGGTCCGGGCGGGCGCCGATCAGGCGCCAGGCGATGCGCCCGCTGCGATCACCGACCACCAGGTTCTGCGCGGGGATGCCGGCACGGTCGGCGAAGTGCAGTGCACCGTCCAGGTCACCGGCGCGGGCCAGATCAGCGAAGTCCAGGCGCACGGCGCCGGGCAGGTGTGCGACCCAGCGCAGCGCATCGCCACTGCCATCGGCATGGGTATGCAGGATCGGCCCCCAGGCGGTTTCGCGTACCGGGAACAGCACGTCGGCCTGGCCGGCCACGGCGATGCGTTCTTCGTGCACGGTCACCGCGGCGTTGGCCGGTTCCGTGCGGTAGTCCGCCGTGTCGATGTAGCTGTTGGTGAAGCCCCAGGCGACGTGCCCGTTGCTGCCGACGATCACTGCCGGCAGGCCGGGCAGCGAGAAGCCGGTGACATCGACCTGGCCGCCGGCGGCCTGCGGGTCGGGGTAGCGCAGGCGCACGCGGAACCACAGGCCGGGTGCACGCAGGCCCAGGTGCATGTCGTCGGCGACGATCGCGCGGCCGTCGGCGGTGAGTGCACCGGCCACCGCGAAGTTGTTGCTGCCGATGACGTCGGCCTCTTCCTGCTCGGTGCCCGTTTTTCCCTTCAACGTGCGCAGGTCCAGCTGGCTGGCATCGGGCAGGGCGGCGTTGCCGGTGGGTTCGCCGAACAGCGGTGCATCCCATTCGGTGCCGTCGTGGGCGATCAGTGCGTACAGCGCCGGCGGCACCACCGCGCGGATGCGGCTGAGCGCAAGCTCGGTCTGGTTGTCCGGGTCCTGCAGGTCGGCGTACATGGCCAGCCCGGTCAGCACGCTGTCGCTGGCCTGCCACGGTTGCGGTGACTGCCGCAGCAGCAGGTAGGCCCACGGGCGCACGGAGAGATCGGCCAAGCCCTCATTGACCCCACCGATATAGGCGCTCACGGCTTCGATGTTGTCGCCCAGCGCAGCCTGCATGTTCGCCTCGGTGCGCGCGCGCAGCCGATGCACGCGCATCCGCTTGTCAGCATCGATGGCCTTCGGCCCGAACAGCGCCGACAGCTCGCCAGCGGCACTGCGGCGCATCAGGTCCATCTCGAAAAAACGTTCCTGCGCATGCACGCGGCCGAGCGCACGCATCGCGTCGGCCTGACTGCTGGCGGTAATGGTGACCACGCCCAGCGCATCGCGCTCGATCGTGACCGGCTTGGCCAGGCCCGGCAGCGTATGCTCGCCATCCAGGTCGGCCAGGCTGCCGCGCAGCAGCAGCCACAGCACCAGGGCGGTGACCAGCATGATGGCGATCAACACGCCCAGCACCCAACGCCATGTACGTCGCATCGCACGTCCTTTCCGAACTCGTGGGCTGATTGTAGCCGCAGGCGCAACTGCGACTGATTCCGATTAGATCACCGTATTTTGAAATGCGGCACCCTATGTCACATCGATTCACAGGAGCCCCCCCATGAAAGGCAACCCGGACGTCATCGCCTGCCTGAAGGAACTGCTGCGCGGCGAGCTTGCTGCCCGCGACCAGTACTTCATCCATTCCCGCCGCTACGAGGACCAGGGCCTGTTCGCGCTGTATGAACGCCTGAACCACGAGATGGAAGAGGAAACCCAGCACGCCGATGCGCTGCTGCGCCGGATCCTGTTCCTGGGCGGCGACCCGGACATGCGCCCGCATGCCACCGAGCCGGGCAAGACCGTGGAGGAGATGCTGCAGAAGGACCTCGATACTGAATACGCCGTTCGGAACAATCTCGCTGCCGGCATGAAGCTGTGCGAGGAGAAGGGCGACTACGTGAGCCGCGACATCCTGCTGGCGCAGCTGAAGGACACCGAGGAAGACCACGCCTGGTGGCTGGAGCAGCAGCTGGGCCTGATCAAGCGCATCGGCCTGGAGCTGTACCAGCTGAGCAAGATCGACGGCAACGGCGCTCCGGCGCACTGAGCCGCAGATGGCGCCGGGTCATGCCCGGCGACTACCCGGTAGAGCCGACCGCTGGTCGGCTGCTCTGCAAAAAGCAGCCGACCAGCGGTCGGCTCTACCAGAAGAAGCACAGCGTTCTGTCGCCAGCCAGCACCAGAGCATCGCCAGCCAGCCTTCGCCCGCCAGCTGCTCTACCGCCCGCCAGCCGACAACGAAAAAGCCGGGGAATGCCCCGGCTTTTTCGTGTCCGGGGTCGGATCCGTTTTCAACGAAAACGGCTCTGACCCCATTGGGATGGAAAACGCCAACCGGGGTTGGCGTCTACCGGGGCAAGGCGTGTCAACCAAGGTTGACACCTACCAGGAGCGGTTTCCCGGGGTCAGAGCCCTTTCTCCTGGAAAGGGATCCGACCCCTCACCCCTCACTCCACCGACAACCCTTCCACCTTCTGCCAGCCGCGCGGCAACAGGTGGCCGCGGGTGGCGCGGGCGCCGAGGTACGCTTCCAGTTCGTTGAACTTCAGGCCCATGGTGCGCTGGCCACTGCGTACCTGCAGGGTCTGGCCGGGGCTGATTGCAACCACGGCGACCACGCGTTCGGTGGCGAGCTTGGCCTTCGGGATCTCGATGATCTTGTTGCCCTTGCCCTTGTCCAGTTCCGGCAGGTCGTTGGCGGCGATCGCCAGCAGGTTGCCGGAGCTGGTCACCGCCACGATGCGATCGGTGGTGACGTTGGCGACCACCGACGGGGTCAGCACCGATGAACCGGCCGACAGGTTCAGCATCGCCTTGCCGGCCTTGTTGCGGCCGATCAGGTTTTCGAAGCGGGTGACGAAGCCGTAGCCGTGGGTGGAGGCCAGCACGAAGCGGGTGTCTGGCTCGGCGCTGGCCAGAGTCACGAAGCTGGTGCCCGGTGCCGGCGAGAAGCGGCCGGTCAGCGGTTCACCGTTGCCACGCGCGGAAGGCAGGGTATGCACCGGCGTCGAGTAGGCGCGGCCCTCGCTGTCGAGGAACGCCACCTGCTGCGTGCTGCGCGCACGTACCGCGCCCTGCAGGGCGTCGCCGTCGCGGTAGGACAGGGCGGACGCATCGACGTCGTGGCCCTTGGCCGCACGGATCCAGCCCTTCTCCGACAGCACCACGGTCATCGGCTCGCTCGGCACCAGCTCGGTCTCGTCGATGGCCTGTGCCGCCTGGCGCTGCACCAGCGGCGAGCGGCGGGCGTCGCCGAACTTCTTGGCGTCGGCGGTCAGTTCGTCGCGGATCAGCTTCTTCAGCTTGGCCTTGCTGTCGAGGATGCCGATGATCTTTTCGCGCTCCTTGGCCAGCTCGTCCTGCTCGCCACGGATCTTCATCTCTTCCAGGCGGGCCAGCTGCTTCAGCTTGGTTTCCAGGATGTACTCGGCCTGGTCGTCGGACAGGCCGAAGCGCGCGATCAGCGCCGCCTTCGGTTCGTCCTCGGTACGGATGATGTGGATCACCTCGTCCAGGTTGAGGAAGGCGACCAGCAGGCCTTCCAACAGATGCAGGCGGCGCTCGACCTTCTGCAGGCGGTGCTGCAGGCGGCGGGTGACCGTGTTGCTGCGGAAGGTCAGCCATTCGCTGAGCAGCATCTTCAGGTTCTTCACCTGCGGACGGCCGTCCAGCCCGATCACGTTGAGGTTGACGCGGTAGCTGCGCTCCATGTCCGTGGTCGCGAACAGGTGGCCCATCAGCTGGTCGGCGTCGACGCGGTTGGAACGCGGCACCAGCACCACGCGCACCGGGTTGGCATGGTCGGACTCATCGCGGATGTCCTCCAGCCACGGCAGCTTCTTGGCGCGCATCTGCGCGGCGATCTGCTCGATCACCTTCGACGGCGACACCTGGAACGGCAGCGCGGTGACCACGATGTTGTGCGCTTCCTTGGTGAAGGTCGCACGTGCGCGCACGCTGCCGTTGCCGGTCTCGTAGATGTTCCGCAGGTCGTTGGCCGAGGTGATGATCTCGGCGCTGGACGGGTAGTCCGGGCCCTGCACGTGCTCGCACAGGTCGCGCACGCTGGCATCGGGGTTGTCCAGCAGGTGCAGCAGCGCGCTGACGATCTCGTTGAGATTGTGCGGCGGCACGTCGGTGGCCATGCCCACGGCGATGCCGGTGGTGCCGTTCAGCAGCAGGTGCGGCAGCCGCGCCGGCATCCAGGTCGGCTCCTGCAGGGTGCCGTCGAAGTTCGGTGCCCAGTCGGTGGTGCCCTGGCCCAGCTCGCCCAGCAGCACTTCGGCGATCGGGGTCAGCTTGGATTCGGTGTAACGCATCGCCGCGAACGACTTCGGGTCGTCGCTGGAGCCGAAGTTGCCCTGGCCCTCGATCAGCGGGTAGCGGTACGAGAACGGCTGGGCCATCAGCACCAGCGCCTCGTAGCACGCGCTGTCGCCGTGCGGGTGGTACTTACCGATGACGTCACCGACGGTGCGCGCGGACTTCTTCGGCTTGGACGCGGCGTTCAGGCCCAGCTCGCTCATCGAATAGATGATGCGGCGCTGCACCGGCTTCAGGCCGTCGCCGATGAACGGCAGGGCGCGGTCCAGGACCACATACATCGAGTAGTCGAGGTAGGCGCGTTCGGCGTACTCGCGCAGCGGCAGTTGTTCGAATCCGTGGAACACGGGGCGGGCAAGTTCGGTCATGCGGCGTTGTTACCTGTTGTCGGGAGGCGGCGACGGCGGTCGCCGCTCGCAATCCTGTGATTATCCGGATGCGGCCGGGGATGCCAAGCCACGTGCAGGGTCCAGCCCGGTTTCCAGGCCGTGCCCGGCCCGTGCCAGGTAGCGCCCGGGCGGCAGCCCGAAGTGGCGGCGGAACACGGTGACGAAGGCGCTGGCGCTGCTGAAGCCCAGCGCGTGGGCGATGTCGGCCACGCTGCGGCCGTCGGTCAGCTGGCGCAGCGCCTCGGACAGGCGGGCCTGCTGCCGCCACTGGGCGAAGCTGAGCGTGGTCTCGTCGCGGAAGTGACGGGTCAGGCTGCGCGGTGACAGGCCGGCCCAATGCGCCCATTCGGCCAGGCTGCGCTCGTCGGAGGGGTCGGCCAGCAACTGCGAGGCGATCTTCAGCAGGCGCCTGTCGTGGGGCATCGGCAGGTGCATGCGCTGGCGCGGCGCGCTTCGGATCTCGTCCAGCAGCACGTCGATGATGTGCTGGCGCTCGGGCGTGGTGTCATAGCCCAGCGGCCATTCGCAGACGCGGTCGGCCAGCGCCTGCGCCAGCTTGGACAGGCCCAGCACGCAGGGATCGGCGGGCAGGGTGGCGCAGGCCGGTGCGGCCAACGCCATGCCCCAGCCGCGCAGCGGGCCGTCGAGGGTGACCGTGTGCGGTTCCAGCGGCGGCATCCAGCCGGCCGAGCCCGGCGCCAGCGACCAGGTGCCATGCGAGGTGCGGGTGGTCAGCAGGCCGCGTTCGACGCAGATCAGCTGGGCACGCTGGTGGTGGTGCCAGTCCACCTCACGGGCCAGGCCCTGCTGGCTGTCGAAGCGGAAGGCGATGACCGGCGGGCCGTCATTGCGCTCGAACCAGTCCAGTGCGTCATCCCTGAGCAGGCGCTTGGGAACCTGAATTTCTGCCTTGTTCATCATGCCCACTGGCTGAAATGTGTCATCCATTGGCTGGATTGTACTACCGGGCCACCTGACCAGATCATTAAGGTAGGCGCCTTCACTGATCGAGCCCGCTGCTGCAACACAGCATTCGATGCCAGATCGAATATTTCCATTGAGAAATATTTTTTTTGGAAGAGAATGCTCCCCCATGATCTGTCCTGCAACCACTCCCCCCAGCTTCGGCCTGCTGCTGCGCCAGGTGCGCGACGGCCTGGTCCGCCAACTCGACGCGTCCATGGCTGAAGAAGATCTGGGCATCGGCTTCACCCACTACATCGGGTTGAAGGTGCTATCCAGCATGGCGCCGTGCACCGCCAACGAACTGGCCCAGGCCATCGACCAGGTGCCCAGCGCGGTGACCCGGCTGCTGGACAAGCTGGAGGCGCTGGGCTGCGTCCGCCGCGAGCCGCATGCGCAGGACCGGCGGGCACTGCAGATCGTACTGACCGATGAAGGCCGCGCGTTGTGGGCGCGGCTGAAGCTGCGCGGCGACGCGGTGATGGATTACGCCCTGCGCGATCTTTCCGCCGATGAGCGCACGCTGCTGCTGTCCCTCCTTACCCGAATCCGCGATTCACTGACGACCCCATGAACCCGATCCCGCATTCCACTCTCCGCCGGTCCGGGCGCGCGCTGCTGGTGTCAGCGCTGGCCCTGGCCCTGGCCGCCTGCGCCAGCAGCCGTGGCCTCAATCCGCAGGGCCACGTGCTTGATGTGGACAGCCTGCACAGCGAACGCACGCTGGCCGACACCGACCTGAGCGCCGCCGGCTTCCCGGCGCAGGACTGGTGGAAGGCACTGGGCGATGCGCAGCTGGACGCGCTGGTTGCCGAGGGCCTGGCCGGTCACCCGAGCCTGGACGCCGCCGATGCGCGCCTGCGCCAGGCCCAGGCCCAGGTTGGCACCGCGCGTGCCGATGAGCTGCCCAGCCTGTCGGTGTCCGGTGGCTACACCGGCCTGCGCCTGCCCGAGTCGATGGTCGGCAGCGAGATGGGCGGCCGCTATGGCGGCAGCAGCCAGGTCGCCTTCGATTTCAGCTACGGCGTGGACCTGTGGGGCGGCAAGCGCGCCGCCTGGGAAGCCGCCGTGGATGGCGCGCATGCCGCCACCGTCGAAGCCCAGGCCGCACGCCTGAACCTGTCCACCGGCATTGCCCAGGCCTATGCCGATCTGGCTTACGCGTGGCAGCTCAACGACGTGGCCGAGGAAGAACTGACCCGCTCGCAGAAGTCGCTGCAGCTGACCCGCCAACGCCGCAGCGCCGGCATCGACAGCGATCTGCAGGTGCGCCAGGCCGAGGCCCGCGTGCCGGCCGCGCAGCAGCAGGTACTGGCCGCGCAGCAGCGCATCGATGCCGCCCGCACCGCGCTGGCCGCACTGGTCGGCAAGGGTCCGGATCGTGGCCTGTCGATCCAGCGCCCGCAGCCGTTGAACCCGATGGCATTGCAGCTGCCGGGCGTGCTGCCCAGCGAACTGCTGGGCCGTCGCCCCGACATCGTGGCTGCGCGCTGGCGCGTGGAAGCGGCCGACAAGCAGATCAAGGTTGCCAAGACCAAGTTCTACCCGAGCTTCAACCTGACCGCGCTGGCCGGCGTGGTTGCCCCGAACGTGGGTGACCTGCTGAAGAGCAGCTCCACCTTCGCCTACATCGGCCCGGCGTTGAGCCTGCCGATCTTCGAAGGCGGCAAGCTGCGCGCCAACCTGGCCAACACCGACGCGCAGTACGACCTGGCGGTGGCCAACTACAACCAGGCCGTGCTCGATGCACTGCGCGACGTCGCCGACCAGGTCAACGCGGTGCGCTCGCTGGCACAGCAGGCGCACGCGCAGCAGCAGGCCGTGGACACCGCACGCTCGGCCTTCGACCTGGCCCAGCAGCGCTACCGCGCCGGCATCGGCAGCTATCTGGACGTGCTGACCGCGCAGTCCACCCTGCTGCAATCGCAGCAGCAGCTGGCCGGCCTGCAGTCGCAGCAGGTGCAGACCTCGGTGCGCCTGAGCAAGGCGCTGGGCGGTGGTTTCCAGCCCGCTGACGCCGACCGCGCACCGATCGCCTCCCATTCCGATTCCTCGCATTCCTGAAGACGCCCGCCATGAGCCAGACCCAAGACACCGCGGCCCCGGCCGCCCCCAACCGCCGCGGCAACCTGCTGCGCGGCCTGTTCGTGATCGTCGTGCTGCTGCTTGCCGCACTGGCGCTGTGGTACTTCATGTTCGGCCGTTGGTTCGAAGAGACCGACGATGCCTACGTGCAGGGCAACCAGGTGCAGATCACCCCGCTGGTGGCCGGTACCGTGGTCGCCATCAATGCCGATGACGGCATGCGCGTGGAGCGCGGCCAGCTGCTGGTGCAGCTGGACCCGTCCGACACGTCGGTGGCGCTGCAGCAGGCCGAAGCCAACCTGGCCAAGACCGTGCGCCAGACCCGTGGCCTGTACCGCAGCGTGGAAGGCGCGCAGGCGGACTTGAACGCCCGCCAGGTGACCCTGAAGCGCGTGCGCGACGACTTCGCTCGCCGCAAGGACCTGGCCGCCACCGGCGCCATCTCCAACGAAGAACTGGCCCACGCCCGCGACGAGCTGGCTGCGGCCGAAGCGGCCGTGGCCGGTTCGCGCGAGACCGTCGAGCGCAACCGCGCGCTGGTCGACGACACCGTGATCGCCACCCAGCCGGACGTGCAGGCGGCCGCCGCGCAGCTGCGCCAGGCCTTCCTCAACAACGCCCGCGCCGGCATCGTCGCGCCGGTCACCGGCTACGTGGCCCGTCGTTCGGTGCAGGTGGGCCAGCGCGTGCAGCCGGGCAATGCCCTGATGGCCGTGGTGCCGACCGAGCAGATGTGGGTCGAGGCCAACTTCAAGGAAACCCAGCTGCGCCACATGCGCCTGGGCCAGGAAGTGGAGCTGAAGTCGGACCTGTACGCCGGTGACGTGAAGTACAAGGGCCGCATCCAGAGCCTGGGCCTGGGCACCGGCTCGGCGTTCTCGCTGCTGCCGGCGCAGAACGCCAGCGGCAACTGGATCAAGATCGTGCAGCGCGTGCCGGTGCGCATCGCCATCGATGCCAAGCAGCTGGCCGAACACCCGCTGCGCATCGGCCTGTCGATGAAGGCCGAAGTGAGCCTGCGCGACCAGAAGGGCGAAGTGCTGCCGAGCACCCCGGCCAAGGGCACGGTGTTCGACACCGACGTGTATGCCAAGCAGCTGCATGATGCCGACGAGGTGATCCACACGATCATCCAGGGCAACCTGCCGCAGCAGGCGAAGGTGGGCTGAGGTCGCCATGTCCGCACAAGCTCCAGCCGCGCCCGGCGCTCCGGGCGCACCGGCGGCGCCGGGTGCGGCCTCCGGGTTCCTGCCACCCAGCGTCGCCCTGTGCACCGTGGGCCTGGCGATGGCGTCGTTCATGCAGGTGCTCGACACCACCATCGCCAACGTCTCGCTGCCGACCATCGCCGGTAACCTCGGCGCCAGTTCGCAGCAGGCGACCTGGGTCATCACCTCGTTCGCGGTCAGCACGGCCATCGCGCTGCCGCTGACCGGCTGGCTCAGCCGCCGCTTCGGCGAACGCAAGCTGTTCGTCTGGGCCACGCTGGCCTTCGTCATCACCTCGCTGCTGTGCGGCCTGGCGCAGAGCATGGGCATGCTGGTGCTGTCGCGTGCGCTGCAGGGTTTCGTGGCCGGCCCGATGTACCCGATCACGCAGTCGTTGCTGGTCTCGATCTATCCGCGCGAGAAACGCGGACAGGCCTTGGCGCTGCTGGCGATGATCACGGTGGTGGCGCCCATCTGCGGTCCTATCCTCGGTGGCTGGATCACCGACAACTACAGCTGGGAATGGATCTTCCTGATCAATGTGCCACTGGGCATCTTCGCCGCGCTGGTGGTGGGCAACCAGTTGAAGGGGCGCCCGGAGCAGATCGAGAAGCCGAAGATGGACTACGTCGGCCTGATCACCCTGGTGATCGGCGTCGGTGCGCTGCAGCTGGTGCTCGATCTGGGCAACGACGAGGACTGGTTCTCGTCGATGAAGATCGTGGTGCTGGCCTGCGTGGCGGTGGTGACGCTGACGGTGTTCCTGATCTGGGAGCTGACCGACAAGGATCCGATCGTCGACCTGAAGCTGTTCCGTCATCGCAACTTCCGCGCCGGCACGCTGGCGATGGTGGTGGCTTACGCCGCGTTCTTCAGCGTGGCCCTGCTGATTCCGCAGTGGTTGCAGCGTGACATGGGCTACACCGCGATCTGGGCAGGCCTGGCGACCGCGCCGATCGGCATCCTGCCGGTGATCATGACGCCGTTCGTGGGCAAGTATGCATCGCGCTTCGACATGCGCATGCTGGCCACGGTCGCCTTCATCGTGCTGTCGATGACCAGCTTCCTGCGTTCGAACTTCAACCTGCAGGTGGACTACATGCACGTGGCTGGCGTACAGCTGATCATGGGCATCGGCGTCGCGCTGTTCTTCATGCCGGTGCTGCAGATCCTGCTGTCGGACCTGGATGGTCGCGAGATTGCGGCGGGCTCCGGCCTGGCCACGTTCCTGCGAACGCTGGGCGGCAGTTTCGCGGCGTCGCTGACGACGTGGCTGTGGGCGCGGCGCACCCAGGTGCACCATGCCGACCTGACCGAGCACATCTCGGCCTATCAGCCGGGCATGCAGGACCAGGTCACGGCGATGGGGCAGGGCGACCTGCAACACGGCGCAGCGGTACTGAACAACATGATCAACCACCAGGCGTCGCAGATGGGCTTCAACGACATCTTCTTCCTGCTGGGCTGGATCTTCCTGGCGATCATCGCGTTCCTGTGGCTGGCCAAACCGCCGTTCGGCGCGGGTGCGGGTGCAGCCGCCGGTGGCGGGCACTGACCGGTCTGCCATTCGGTAGCGCCAATGCAGAAACCCCGCCGGAAGGCGGGGTTTTTGTTTGGAGCGTTGTGCAATTCGGTAGATCCACGCCATGCGTGGATGAGCGTCGCCATCGCGTTGACATGGCAGACCCCGGAAACGAAAAAACCCGCTTTCGCGGGTTTGATCATCTTGAGTCGTGGTGCCCAGGAGAGGACTCGAACCTCCACGGTTTTACCCGCTAGTACCTGAAACTAGTGCGTCTACCAATTCCGCCACCTGGGCGACTCAGGAGATGAATTATGGGGAGCGGCAGAAGATGTGTCAACAACATTTCACACTTTTTTCTGCGGCTGCACGCCGAGGTGATGCAGCAGGCTGCGCATCGCCGGTGACAGTCGCGTCCACTCGGCAAAGCAGGCGCACAGGCGCCGTTGTGCCCACGCATCGGCGAGCGGTACGGCGACGGTGTGCGTGCTGCGCCGATGCTGGCGTGCAATGGTCCGCGGCACGATGCCGACGCCGATGCCGTGGCCGACCATGATGCACACGCCTTCGAAGGTCTTCATGCGGATGCGCACATCCAGGCGGCGCCCGATGTCGCGCGCCTGGTCCTCGATGTAGGTCTGCAGTGCATTGCCATCGGCCAGGGCAACGAAGGTCTCGCCGGCAACCTCGGCGAAGGTCACACTGCGCCGCGAGGCGAGGCGGTGATCGGCCGGCAGCAGCATCACCAGCGGGTCTTCGGCGACCACGTGCTGCTGCAGGCCGGCCGCGTCGACCGCGTCGCTGATGATGCCGGCCTCGGCCTGGCCGGCACTGATCGCGCGTACGACTTCGGGGCTGGTGCGCTCGATCAGTTCGACATGCAGGCGCGGGCGTTCGGCCAGCCACGGTGCGAGCCGCGCGGGCAGGTAGTTGGTCAGCGCGGCGGTGTTGGCATACAGGTGCAGGGTGCCGCGCGCGCCATGCGCGAACGCCTGCAGTTCGCCACGCAGCTGTGCCTGCTGCTGCAGGATCAGCCGTGCATGGTGGGCGAGGGCGGCGCCGGCTTCGGTCAGGCTGACGCCGCGTGGGTGCCGGTTCAACAGCGGGGTACCGGCATCGGCTTCGATCGTGCGCAGGCGCTCACTGGCTGAACCCAATGCCAGGTTTGCCTGCGCCGCGCCGGCGGTGATGCTGCCCGCTTCGGCGATGGCCAGGAACAGGCGCAGGTCGGCGATGTCCATCCGCATGTCGTGCCTCATTGCTGATCCGGCGCCTTCGGGTCAGCCGAAGGCTCGGCCGGGAAGACCGCATTGTGCGCCGGGCGGCGGCCCGATCCAATGAAGGCATGAATGAATCGATGTACTTCTACGTGCTGCTGGTGGTGGTGTTCGTGCTGGCCGGCATGGTCAAGGGCGTGACGGGGATGGGGTTGCCGACGGTGGCGATGGGCCTGCTCGGTGGCGCGCTGTCGCCGGTGGCGGCGGCGTCGATGCTGTTCATCCCGACCTTCGTCACCAATGCGTGGCAGCTGCTGTCCGGGCCGTCACTTGGCCACATCGTGCGACGCCTGTGGCCGATGATGCTGGCCGTGGTGGTGGTGACGCTGGGTTCGGCAGCATTGCTGGTGCGGGTCGATCGCACCTGGTCGCGCGTGGCTTTGGGCGTGGCACTGGTGGTCTACGCGGTGTATGCGCTGCTCGCGCCGGTGTTCCGCGTACCGCAGCGGCGCGAGCGTTGGCTGGGGCCGCTGGTGGGTGCGCTATCCGGTGTGGTGACGGGTGCGACGGGTGTGTTCGTGATGCCGGCGGTGCCGTACCTGCAGTCGCTGGGGTTGCAGCGCGAGGAGCTGGTGCAGGCGCTCGGGCTGGCGTTCACCGTGTCGACGATTGCGCTGACCACCGGCCTGGTGCTGCACGGTGCGTTCGGCATCCAGCAGCTGGGGCTGAGTGCGTTGGCGGTGTTGCCGGCGTTGCTGGGCATGTGGCTGGGCCAGGTGATCCGGCAGCGGATCAGTGCGCGGGTGTTCCGCGCCTGTTTCCTGGGGTTCCTGCTGCTGCTCGGCCTGGAGCTGGTGCTGCGGCCGTTGTTCTGATGCCGCATTCCGGGCATGAAAAAACCCGCTTTCGCGGGTTTTTCTCATTCTCGACGTGGTGCCCAGGAGAGGACTCGAACCTCCACGGTTTTACCCGCTAGTACCTGAAACTAGTGCGTCTACCAATTCCGCCACCTGGGCGTCGAGGAGCGAGATTATGGGGTGCTGTGACGGGGGTGTCAACACCTTTCGTGGATCCGGGGTCGGATCCCGTTTCGCCTGCGAAACGGGCTCTGACCCCATGGGGCTCGCGTTGGGGCCAGAGCCTTTTCCTGTGGAGAGGAATCCGACCCCGGCGCCGGATCGCAGGCAAAAAAAATCCCCGCCGAAGCGAGGAGTTTTTTCGTTGGTGCCCAGGAGAGGACTCGAACCTCCACGGTTTTACCCGCTAGTACCTGAAACTAGTGCGTCTACCAATTCCGCCACCTGGGCGTTCCAGAGGCGCAATTGTGAAGATGAATCCGCAGGCTGTCAACGACTTCCTGAATATTTTTCATGCAAGGCCTTCAAGGCGGCCGCTGACCCGTTCTGCACGCTGTCAGCGGCTACCATGTAGGGCGATGACTACCAAAAAACCAAGCAAGGGCGGGAGCAAGTCCCGCAGCCAGGCCCCGAACAAGGGCGCCAAGGCGGGCGCAGCCCGCACCCCCAAGCCGGGCAAGCCGTTGCCGGGCTGGTTCCCCGAATTGAATGAAGGTGGCACCGCGCCGCGTGGCCGCAAGGTTCGCGGTACGGACGCCCCCGGCCCGGCACCGGGCCGCAAGCTGCCGCCGACCGGCAAGGTGATCGACGATCCCTATGCCGCCCGCGAAGCCGAGAAATACGAACAGCCCATCGCCAGCCGCGAGGCCATCCTGGCCCTGCTGGAGCGCTGCGAAGGGCCGCAGACCGCCGAAGAACTGGGCGCGCGCCTGGGCCTGACCGCGCCGGACCGGGCCGAAGCACTGTCGCGCCGGCTCGGCGCCATGGTCCGCGATGGCCAGCTGGTGCAGAACCGCCGGGGCGGTTTCGCTCCGATCCAGACACTGAACCTGGTCACCGGCGTGGTGATCGCCAACCCGGAAGGGTTCGGCTTCCTGCGCCCGGTCGAAGGCGGCGACGACCTGTTCCTGCCGCCGTATGAGATGCGCAAGGTGATGCACGGCGACAAGGTGCTGGCCCGCGTGACCGGCATCGATCACCGTGGCCGTCGCGAAGGCAGCATCGCCCGCGTGCTCGAACGCGGCATGACCCGCCTGATCGGCCGCTTCAGCATTGAGATGGGCATCAACTATGTGGTGCCCGACGACAAGCGCGTGCAGCGCAACGTGCAGGTGCCGCCGGACCAGACCGGTGGTGCACGCGACGGCCAGCTGGTGGTCTGCGAACTGACCCAGGCGCCGGACAGCCGCCGTCCGCCGATCGGCCGCATCATCGCCGTGCTCGGCGACAAGCTGACCGCCTCGCTGGTGGTTGAGACCGCCATCCACGGCCACGAGCTGCCGTTCGAGTTTCCACAGGAAGTGCTGGACGAAGCGGCCTCGGTGCCGCTGGTGGTCGAGCCGGCAATGATCGGCGACCGCGTCGACCTGCGCAGCACGCCGCTGGTCACCATCGACGGTGAAGATGCCAAGGACTTCGACGACGCGGTGTACTGCGAGCCGAATGCCGAGGGTTTCCGCCTGGTGGTGGCGATCGCCGATGTCTCGAACTACGTGCGCCCCGGCACGCCGCTGGATGAGGAAGCGCAGAAGCGCGCCACCTCGGTGTACTTCCCGGGCTTCGTGGTGCCGATGCTGCCGGAGACGCTGTCCAACGGCATCTGCTCGCTGATGCCGAAGGTCGACCGCATGTGCTTTGTCTGCGACATGCAGATCGACCGCGATGGCCTGGTCACGCATTCGCGCTTCTATGAGGCGGTGATGAACTCGCATGCGCGCCTGACCTACACCCAGGTGTGGAAGGCGGTGGGCGAGGACGATGCCGATACCAAGGCCTGGATGGGCGACCTGCTGCCGCAGGTGCAGCGCCTGCACCAGCTGTACAAGGTGCTGTCCAAGGCACGTGCCAAGCGCGGTGCCATCGAGTTCGAAAGCAGTGAAGTGCGATTCGTGCTGGACAACCGCGGTGAAGTGACCCAGGCCGGCATGCTGGTGCGCAACGACGCGCACAAGCTGATCGAGGAATGCATGATCGCGGCCAACGTCGAGGCGGCCAAGTACCTGCTGTCGCGCCATGTGCCGGCGCCGTACCGCATCCACGAGAAGCCGCCGGAAACCAAGTACGCCGACCTGCTGGAATTCCTCAAGGAGTTCAAGCTGAGCCTGCCGCCGTGGTCGAAGGTGCGCCCGGGTGACTACACCAAGCTGCTGAAGAAGATCCGCGACCGCCCCGATGCCACGCTGCTGGAATCGGTGCTGCTGCGCAGCCAGAGCCTGGCGATCTACAGCCCGGAAAATCACGGCCACTTCGGCCTGGCGCTGGAGGCGTACGCGCATTTCACCTCGCCGATCCGCCGTTACCCCGACCTGCTGGTGCACCGCGCGATAAAGCACGCGTTGTCCGGCAAGCCGCTGGACAAGTTCACCTACAACGCGCGCGAAATGGCAGCCCTGGCGCTGCAGTGTTCCGAGCGTGAGCGTCGTGCCGACGAGGCCGAGCGCGAAGTCGATGAGCGTTACCGCGCGGCGTGGATGGAAAAGCACGTGGGCGGCCAGTTCGACGGCGTCATCAGCGGCGTGACCAGCTTCGGCCTGTTCGTGGAACTGGACGAGTCCAAGGTGCAGGGCCTGGTGCATGTGACCCAGCTGCCGCAGGACTATTACAAGTTCGACGCCACCCGCAAGACGCTGACCGGCGAGCGCCGCGGCAGCAGCTACCGGTTGGGCGACCGCGTGCGCATCCTGGTGCTGAAGGCCAGCATGGAAGAACGCAAGATCGACTTCCGCCTGGTCGAGCACAAGGGCGAAGACGAGGGCGATGGCCTGCCGCCGCTGCCCGAGCGTGGCAAGCCGGCCAAGCGCACCAAGAAGCAATATTGAAAGGCGTGCCGACCAACGGTCGGCACCCACCTCACCCGGTAGGCACCCACCTCACCCGGTAGGCATCCACCTCACCCGGTGGGTGCCCACCTCACCCGGTAGGTGCCAACCGTTGGTTGGCACGACGTTTCGGAGGAACGCACCATGCAGGGCCAACCCGAATACAGCGGCGGCTGCCAGTGCGGCGCGATCCGCTTCCAGGCGCGCGGTGCGCTGACCGACAGCTCGATCTGCCACTGCCGGATGTGCCAGAAGGCCTTCGGTGCCTATTACGCGCCGCTGGTATCCGTGCGCGGCGTGCAGTTCAGCTGGACCCGCGGCCAGCCGCGCTATTTCCAGTCGTCCAACGTGGTGCGGCGTGGCTTCTGCGCCGACTGCGGCACACCCCTGACCTACGAAGCCCCGGATGGCGTGGCCGTGGCCGCCGGTGCCTTCGACGAGCCGGAACGCCTGCCACCGACGATCCAGTACGGGGTGGAGCGCAAGCTGCCGTTCGTCGACAGTTTGTCCGGCCTGCCGGCGCGGCGCACCGAGGACGACATCGCGGCGCTGGAGTTCCTGGCCACCATCGTGTCCCACCAGCACCCCGACCACGACACCCCGCACTGGCCGCCGCGCAGCCGATGACCCACCTGCAGCACCGAGCCCACGCTCGGCGCTACAGCGGGCCGGCCGTCCGCAGCGCCGGGCCCGCCGATGCTCTACCATAGCCACCCCCTTTCCGGTCCCCGCCCGCATGAGCAAGAACAGCCAGTGGATTGTCGGCGTCAACGCCGTCGCCTCCTCCATCGAGAACGACGCCGAGAACGTCCGCGAAGTGCTGGTCGAGGCCGGTGCGAAGAACCCGCGCCTGACCGAGATCGAAGAGAACGCCCGCCGCAAGGGCATCGACGTGCGCAAGGTGAACAGCCAGGCGCTGGACGGTGTTGGCGGTTCGGTGCGCCACCAGGGCGTGGCCGCGCGCTATGCCGCCGCCCGCACCTACAGCGAGAACGAGCTGGAAGGCCTGGTCACCGCAGCCGAGGGCAAGGCCCTGCTGCTGGTGCTGGACGAAGTGCAGGACCCGCACAACCTGGGCGCCTGCCTGCGCTCGGCCGCTGCCGCCGGGGCGACTGCGGTGATCATCCCGAAGGACAAGTCGGCCACGGTCAATGCCACTGTGCGCAAGACCTCGGCCGGTGCCGCCGATCTCATCCCGGTGGTGGCGGTGACCAACCTGTCGCGCTGCCTGAAGGACCTGCAGAAGCAGGGCGTGTGGATCTACGGCCTGGCCGGTGAAGCCACCGCCTCGCTGTACCAGCTGGACCTGAAGGGCAACATCGCGCTGGTGCTGGGCGGCGAAGCCGATGGCCTGCGCCGCCTGACCCGCGAGAACTGCGATGGCCTGGTCAAGATCCCGATGCCGGGCGAGATCGAGAGCCTGAACGTCTCCGTCGCCGCCGGCGTCAGCCTGTTCGAGGCCGTGCGCCAGCGCGGTTGATTGGCAGCGCCATGTAATCGGGGTCAGATCCCTCTCCGCTGGAGAGGGATCTGACCCCTTTTTCATGTGCCGTGTCGGCCAGGGTCGACACCTGCCGGGTAGTCGCCAACCCTGGTTGGCGCTCTTGCCGTGTTACCCCGCGCTGCCGCCCAGCGCCTTGAACAGGGTCACGTCGTTGTTCAGCTGGCCCTGGCGCACGCGGGCCAGCGACAGCTCGGCATCACGCCGGGTCTGCTGCGCTTCCAGCCAGGTGCGCAGGTCGGTGGCGCCCACGCGGTAGCGCACTTCCTGTGCACGCTCCACTTCCACCGCTTCATCGTATGAAGCCTGTGAGGCGGCCACCTGGCGCACCAGCTGCTCGCGTGCCGACAGCGCGTTGTCCACTTCCGAGAGCGCGGTATACAGCGTCTTGCGGAAGTTGGTGGCGGCGATCTGGTAGGCGGTGCCGGCGATATCGGTATCCAGCTGCGCACGCTGCAGGTTGAGGAACGGCAGCGACAGGCCGGCGCCCAGCGTGGCCACCGGGTTGCGCAGCACATCGCCCAGCGAGGTCGCGCTGGAACCGAGGCTGCCGGTCAGGCTCAACGCCGGGTAGTACTGGGTGGCGGTGACCTTGATCGTCTTCAGGCTGTTGCGCAGGCGAAGCTCGGCCGCGCGCAGGTCGGGCCGGCGGCCGAGCAGGTCGGTCGGCAGGCCTTCAGCGATACCTGGGCTGCGTGCGCCCAGCAGGTCCTGTGGCTCGTCCTGCTGGGGCCAGGGCGTGCCGTCCAGCAGCACGGTCAGCGCATTGCGCACCTCCACCCGCTGCTGCTCCAGTGCGCTCTGCGAGGACCGCTGCGACTGCAGGTTCTGCAACGCCTGGCGCACTTCCAGGCGCGATACCGCACCGGCGTCGAAGCGGGCCTGTACCAGTTCGCGGGTGCGTTCCAGCCGCTCCAGGTTGGCCTGGCCGGTGGCGATCGACTGGTTCAGGTAAGCCAGGTTCCAGTACTGGGTGATGGTGTCGCTGATCACCAGCAGGGCGGTGTTCTGCCGGTCTTCCTCGCTGGCCTCGGCTTCCCAGCGGGCGATGTCGCGCTGGGTACGCAGGCGGCCCCACAGGTCCACTTCCCAGCCCAGCGAGACGCCGGTGGAATAGCTGCGGCGCCAGTCGTCGGCCTGGTCGGTGGCGCGGCTGGCGTTGCCGCTGACGCCGGATGACGAAGGCTGCGGCCACAGCGCGTTGCTGGCCAGGCCGGCCTGCAGGCGCGAACGCTGCACGGCCAGGCCGGCGGCGGCGAGATCGCTGTTGGCCGCCAGTGCCTGCGCCACCAGGCGGTCCAGGCGTTCATCGCCGAAGCCGGTCCACCAGGTGTCCTGGCGGATGTCGCGGCCCGGTGTATCCAGGCTGCTGCGCGGGTCGTCGGCCGGTGCGTTGAGGGTGGCATCGCCGCGCCCGTAGCGGGCCGCCACGTCGGGGTCGTGCACCGGATAGCGGCCGACCGACGCACAGCCGGACAAGGCGAGCAGTACAGCACCCGCCAGCAGCAGGCGCGGGGAAGCAGGGAAGGGCAGTCGGATCATCATCATCTTCATTCGCGGGCCAGGGCCTCCACCGGGTCGAGCTGCGCGGCATTGCGCGCGGGCAGGAAGCCGAACGCCACGCCGATCAGGGTCGAGCAGGCAAACGCGGCGACGATCGAGGCGGTGGAGAACAGCACCTGGAAGTCGCTGGCGAAGCGGCCGATCATCGAGCCCAGCAGCAGCGCCAGGCCGATGCCGAGCACGCCGCCGAGCAGGCACACCAGCACCGCTTCGATCAGGAACTGCTGGCGGATATCACTCTGCCGTGCGCCCACGGCCATGCGCACCCCGATCTCGCGGGTGCGCTCGGTCACCGACACCAGCATGATGTTCATCACGCCGATGCCGCCCACCAGCAGCGCGATGGCGGCGATGGCGCCGATCAACAGGGTCATCGTGCGCGTGGTCTGCTCGATGGTCTCGCGGATCTCGGCGCTGTTGCTGAGGAAGAAGTCCTCGGTGCCATGGCGCAGGGTCAGCAGGCGGGTGATCGCTTCCTGCGCGGCATCCATCGGCGTGGCGTCGTCCACGCGCACGGTGATGCTGGACACGTGGCTCTGGCCGAGCATGCGCGACATCACCGTGGTGTAGGGCACCCACACGCTGAGGCTGGTACTGCCGCCGAAGCCGAAACTCTGGCGCTTGGCCACGCCGACCACGCGTGCCGGCACGTTGCCGAGCAGGATCACCTGGCCGACCGGATCGACATCGGGGAAGAACTGGGTCTGGGTGTTCTCGTCGATCACGGCCACCTGGCCCAGGCCCTTGACCGCATCGGCGTCGAAGAAGCTGCCCCTGAGCAGGGTTACGCCCTTGACCCGGAAGAACTGCTCGCCGACGCCGCTGACCTGGGCGGTGGACGACTGGTTGCGGTAACGCGCGGTGACCGAGGTCGACACGCTGGGAGTGGCACTGTCCACGTAGCTCTGCTTTGCCAATGCATCGGCATCGCTGGCCTTGAGTGTCTGCACCCGTGCCGAGCGCATGTCGCCGAAGCCACGGCCGGGATAGACGTCGATGGTGTTGGTGCCGAGCGCGCTGATGTTCTGCAGGATCTGCTGCTGCGAGCCGTTGCCCAGCGCCACCACCGAGACGACCGAGGCGATGCCGATGATGATGCCGAGCATGGTCAGGAAGGTGCGCAGGCGGTGTGCGTTCATCGCCAGCAGGGCCATCCGGAACGCTTCGGTGAAGCGGTCGCGCGCCGCCCGCCAGCTGTTGCCGCGGGCGACGCCGGTGCTGGCCTCGCGCTGTGCGCGGTAGGTCGGCGCATTCGGGTTGGCGCGGTCGGCGATGATCTCGCCGTCGCGGATTTCGATGATGCGCTGTGCGTGCTCGGCCACGCTCATGTCGTGGGTGACGATGATGATGGTGTGGCCTTCGGCATGCAGCTCGCCGAGGATCGCCATCACTTCTTCGCCGGATTTCGTGTCGAGCGCACCGGTCGGTTCGTCGGCCAGGATCACCTCGCCGCCGTTCATCAGGGCACGTGCGATCGACACGCGCTGCTGCTGGCCACCGGACAGCTGGCCCGGCTTGTGATGCATGCGGTCGCTCAGGCCCAGCCGCTGCAGCAGCTGCTCGGCACGCGCGTTGCGCACTGGGCCGGGGCTGCCGGCGTACACCGCCGGCACCTCCACGTTGCCGCGCGCATCCAGATCGCCCAGCAGGTGGTAGCGCTGGAAGATGAAACCGAAATGCTCGCGGCGCAGTTCGGCCAGTTCGTCCGGCTCCATCTTTCCGGTCTCGCGGCCAGCCACCTGGTAGCTGCCACGGGTGGGACGATCGAGGCAGCCGAGGATGTTCATCAGCGTCGACTTGCCCGAGCCGGACTGGCCGACGATGGCCACCATCTCACCGGCGTGGATGTCGAGATTGACGTCGCGCAGCACGGCGATCACATCGTCGCCGGCCGGGAACTCGCGTCGCAGGTCGCGCAGGCGCAGCAGCGGCGCCGTCGTGCTCATCGGCGCCCCATGCCCGGGCCGCCGACCCGCATCTGCATGCCGCCGCGGTTGCCGCCGCCGGCACCGGCCGCGGCGGCGCTGGCTTCGCCGACCACCACGCGCTCGCCTTCCTTCAGCCCGGACAGGATCTCGGCCGAGGCGCCGTTGTTGATGCCCACGGTGACTTTACGCGGCTGCGGCTGGCCCTTGTCATCCAGTACCCGCACCATGCGCTCGTCGCCACGGCGCTTCGGCCCCAGTGCCACCGCCGGCACCATCAGCACGCCCTTGGCCTGCTTCAGCAGTACCGAGACCTGCGCGGTCATGTCGATGCGCAGGGTGCCATCCGGATTCTCCACGTCGAACAGCGCGTTGTAGTAGACCGCGCTGCTGGAACTGGAACTGGACGAACTGCTGGAACTGGACGAACTCTCGTTGGCGATCGAGGCCGGCGCCGGATTGATCTGGCGCAGCGTGGCGTGGTACTTGCGGTCCGGGTCGCCCAGCGTGGTGAAGTACACCGGCATGCCGGCCTTGATCTTGACCACGTCGGCTTCGGAGATCTCGGCATTGACTGTGACCACGTCCAGCCGGGCCAGCATGACGATGGTGGGCGCGGTCTGGTTGGCGTTCACGGTGCGGCCTTCCTCGGCCACCACCGCCACCACGGTGCCATCCATCGGCGCGGTGATGCGGGTATAGGCCAGGTTGGCGCGGGCGGTGCCCAGCTCGGTTTCGCGGCCCTTGATCTGCGCCTCGTAGGACTGCAGCTGGGCGCGGGCGGTCTTCAGCTGCGCTTCGGCGGCATCGTATTCCTGGCGTGAGGTGGCCTCGGCAGCCAGCATCTGCTGCTGGCGCGCGAACTCCAGTTCGGCCTGGCGCAGGGTGGCCTGCTGCACGGCACGCTGGGCGGTGACCTGGTCCAGCGAGGCCTGCGCGTTGAGCACCTGGTTCTGCTGGGTGGTGGCGTCGATCTCGGCGATCAGGTCGCCTTCCTTCACGGTGTCGCCCAGCTGCACCTTCAGCGACTTGATCTGGCCCGAGGCCTGCGCACCGACGCTGACCAGCTTGTAGGCATCGATCACGCCGGTGGCATCCACCGTCTGCTCGATGTCACCGCGGCTCACCGGCGAGGTCGCCACCGCCGGGGCCGCAGGCTTGCGCAGCAGCCACCAGGCGGCCGCAGCGACGATCAGGGCAAGCAGGGCGATCAGTATCAGGCGACTCCGTCGGGTCGCGGGCAGCAGGCGGAACGTCACGTCGTGGCTTCACTCTCGGGGCCGCGCGTGCGGCGTTGGTGGGCATTGTGAAGACCGGGCGATGGACGGCTCAATCCTCGGGGTATGTCTGTATGTAACACTGTCGGTGAATACGCGTAACCACAGGTATCCCGCCCGTAGGTGGATACACTGGTACGCATTGCCCCGGATGCGGTTCAGCTGCCGACACGGGATGATCGCGCCATGGAGACTGAAAACCCGATGCATCGACTGCTGATCGTCGACGACGACAACGACATCCGCACGCTGCTGGCCGAGCAGCTCGGCCGCGCCGGCTACCTGGTGAGCACGGCGGCCGATGGCACGGCCATGCGCCAGCTGCTGGACCGCGAGCACGTGGACCTGATCGTGCTGGACCTCAACCTGCCGCGCGAGGATGGCCTGACCCTGTGCCGCGACCTGCGTGCGCGTTCGAACACGCCGGTGATCATGCTGACCGCGCGCGCCGAGCCGATCGACCGCGTGCTGGGCCTGGAAATGGGCGCCGATGACTACCTGGCCAAGCCGTTCGAACCGCGCGAGCTGCTGGCGCGGATCCGCAACGTGCTGCGCCGGACCGAAGCGCTGCCGGCCAACCTGGAGCCACTGGCGGTACGCCGCGCACGCTTCTCGCGCTGGGTGTTCGACCTGGAGCATCGCCACCTGGTCGATCCGGATGACCGCGTGGTGGTGCTGTCCGGCGCCGAGTTCCGCCTGCTGCGGGTGTTCATCGCCCACGCCAACAAGGTGCTGTCGCGCGAGCAGCTGGTCGCGCTCAGCAGTGGCCGCAACTACGAGGCACAGGACCGCGCGATTGACCTGCAGGTCAGCCGCCTGCGCAACAAGCTGGGCGACGACGGTGGCCCGGACGGACTGATCAAGACCGTGCGCAACGAAGGCTACGTGCTGGCCTCCTCGGTCAACCTGGAATAAGCCGCGATGAAGCGCCTGCGCCATTTCCTGTCCTCGATGGTCGGGCGGTTATTCGTGATCCTGCTGCTGGGCATGGCGGTGGCTGCGATCGGTGCGACCATGCTGGCCACTTCCAAGCGCCAGCAGGAGTTCGAGCGGCAGAACCTGAACCGCATCGCCGACCGCCTGCAGGGCTACGTCAACCTGCTGGACGGCAATCCGGAGCTGCGCGAGCGCCTGCTGGCGATCGGCGGGCCGAGCGTGCGCGCGCTGCAGCCCGGAGCCCGCCTCGGGCGTGCCGACACGGCGCTGATGGAAGTGCTGGAAGACCGCCCCGGACCGGTGTCGCGCGCGCATGTGCACTTCACTTCGTTCCGCTCCTGCATTCCCAAGCTGCAGGACCTGCTGCCGCCGCCGCCGCCGGGTCACCGGCGGCCGCCGCGCGAACGCGACCCGGCGTTCATCCCGCCCAAGTGCCGTGCGGTCGACGTGACCCTCAACGACGGCACGCTGCTGAAGCTGGCGCTGGACTCGCCGGCGGTGGCGCACAACGGCATCCTGGCCGTGGACCCGTGGTTCCTGACCCTGCTGGTGCTGGCGATTGCCGTGCTGGCCTATATCGTTGCGCGCATGGCCAGTGCGCCACTGCAGGAGCTGGCCGCCGCCGCCGAGGACCTCGGCGACGATCTGCAGCGCGACCCGTTGCCGTTGCGCGGGCCGCGTGAAGTGCAGCGCGCCGCCGAAGCGTTCAATGCCATGCAGCACCGCCTGCAGAGGCACCTGGCCGAACGCACGCAGATGCTGGCGGCGATCACCCATGACCTGCAGACGCCACTGACCCGACTGCGCCTGCGCCTGGAGAATGTCAGCGACGAAGCCCTGCGCGAGCGCCTGATCGGCGACCTGGCGGCGATGCAGGCGCTGGTGCGCGAGGGCCTGGAACTGGCCCGCAGTGCCGAAAGTGCCGAGCAGCGCGCCGCACTCGACCTGGATTCGCTGCTGGAGAGCATTGTCGAGGACACCGCCGAAGGCGGCGCCGACGTGGTCTTCGAAGGCGGCAGTGGTTCGGTACTGATGCTGCGGCCACTGGCGATGCATCGCCTGTTCTCGAACCTGGTGGACAATGCGGTGATGTATGCGCAGCGGGCGCGGGTACGGGTCGAGCGCAGCGGCGGTGCGATCACCGTGGTGGTGGCCGATGACGGCCCCGGCCTGGCCGAGGAGCAGCTGGAGGCGGTGTTCGATCCGTTCGTGCGGGTGGAAACCTCGCGTTCGCGCGAAACCGGCGGGGCCGGCCTGGGCCTGACCATCGCCCGCGCCCTGGCCGAGAAGGACGGTGCCCGGTTGTGGCTGCGCAACCGGGCCGAAGGTGGCCTGGAGGCGGTGGTGCAGTGGCCGGCCAGTGCCCAGGTGGTGGCGCCCGGCCGCGCCGGCTGAGCCGGCGGGCTGCGGACGGTGACGCCGGGGCCGGGGTTTGGCCTATCATCTGCGCATCTCCCCAGTCTCCCCCCGATGAGCCAGCCCGTTCCCGCCGGCATGCCATTGCGCGCTGCCCGGTTGTTCCCGCACGCTGCCGCGCCCTGCAGCCGCACCTGGCCGCCGCCGTTGCGGTGATGGGCGGGCAGGGGGACGAGGGGCGCTGGGTGGAGCGCCGCGCATCAGGATTCAAGCGGGCACTGCGGCAGGGCCTGCTGTGGCTGCTGCTGGCCCTCGCGCTGCCGCTGGCTGCACAGGAGGGCGCGCCCCCGCTGCGCGACTACGCCATCGATGTATGGACCTCGCGCAACGGCCTGCCGCACAACTCGCTGCGCGACATCGCACAGACGCCGGAGGGCCATCTGTGGTTCGCCACCTGGGAAGGGCTGGTGCGCTACAACGGCCTGGACTTCACCGTGTTCGACCGCAGCACGCGCCCGGGCCTGCGCGACAACGGCATCGGCGCGCTGTTCGTCGACCGCCAGGGCGGGCTGTGGATCAGCGATTCGCGCGGCAACGTCAGCCACCGCGGCAGCGATGGGCAATGGCGGGTCTGGGAGCACCAGGCCGGTACACCGCAGGTGCTGATCCAGTCCATGCAGATGGACAGCCAGGGCCGGCTGTGGCTGCTGTACGAAGGCAAGGGCATCGGCTATCTGACGCCGGATGCCGGCATCGTCTACCAGGCGCCCGCGGCGGACCTGCCGATGGCGATGAGCTTCACCAAGCTGGTGGTCGATGCACAGGACCGGGTCTGGGTCGGCACGCTCGACGGGCTGGTGCTGCGCGACAACGATGGCGTGCTCAAGCGTGCCCCCGCTGCATGGGGGCTGGGCGCCGGCAGTGGCCTGTCGTGGCCGTACCGGGCACCGGATGGCGCGCTGTGGATCGTCGCCGGCGAGCGCCTGTACCGGGTGGAGGACGACCAGCTGGTGCTGGTGCACCGCCTGCCGGGCCAGCTGCACATGACCTCGATGCTGCAGGATCGCCATGGTGACCTGTGGCTGGGCACCGAGAACCAGGGCCTGCTGCGTATCTCCGCGCATGGCCTGGAGCGGCTGCCGGCCGGCCTGAACCTGCCGGGTGGACGCGTGGTCAGCCTGCGCGAGGATGCTGAGGGCAGCATCTGGGTGGGGGCCAACGGAGGCCTGTACCGCCTGCGCGAAACACTCTTCAGCAGCTACACCGAGCGCGACGGGCTCAGTGGCGACTACGTGCGCACGGTGTTCGAGGATCGCGACCGCCAGCTGTGGGTCGGCAGTGCCAGTGGCCTTGACCTGCAGACCGCCGACGGCCGTTTCCGCGCAATGCCGCTGCACAACCGTGGCGGCAAGGCACCCTCGGTCCTCAGCCTGGCGCAGGGGCCGGACGGTGACCTGTGGGTGGGAACGTTCGGCGACGGCGTCTACCGGCTGGGCCGCGACGGCCACCTGCGCCACAGCTATGCGGCGGACGACGGCATGCCGGGTGGCAACATCCGTGCGATCAGCGTTGATCCGCAGGGCGTGGTCTGGGCCGGTACGCAGAAGGGCGTGGTGCGCATCGACGGCGACCGGGTGCAGGTCTCGAACGTGCCGGGCATGCCCGGCGGCCTGATCACCGCGCTCGAGCATGACCATCAGGGCAACCTGTGGATCGGCACCATCGAGGGCATCCGCGTGCTGCGCGGCGACCACGTGCAGTCGATCGACCTGGCCCCGCTGGGCGGCGGCCGCAGTGTGTTCGGCTTCCACCAGCTGGGCGATGCGATGTGGATCAGCAGTGATCGTGGTCTGTACCGCTGGCGCAACGGCGCGCTGGCTCGGGTCGGCCTGGAGCAGGGCATGCCGGTGGACGCGGTATTCCAGCTGGTGCCGGACCGCCTCGGCAATGTCTGGATCAGCAGCAACCGTGGCGTGCTGCGCACCGACATGGGCACCCTCAATGCGGTGGCCGATGGGCGCACGCCGCGGGTGGTGGTGGAGCGCTACAACGAGATCGACGGCATGGCCAATGCACAGGCCAACGGCAGCTCCAGCCCATCGGCGATCCTGCGCCAGGACGGTACGTTCTGGGTGGTCACCGCCGGTGGCCTGAGCACGGTCGACCCGCAGCGCCTGCAGCGTTTCCGTGAACGGCCATCGCCGCCGGCGGCGATCGAGAGCGTGCAGGTGGATGGTGCGCCGGTGCACTGGGAGGGACCGGATCGCAATTACATTCCCGGTGGCCGCCGGCTGGCGGTGAGCTATGTTGGCCTGAGCTACCTGATGTCCGACCGGATCCGCTACCGCACGCGGCTGGATGGCCTCGATGCTGGCTGGGTCGAACGTGGCCCGCAGCGCAGCGTCGAGTTCGTTGGCCTGCCGCCGGGCGACTACACCCTGCACGTGGCGGCTGCACATCCGGGTGGCGCCTGGGGCCAGCAGGAAGCGGTATGGAGCTTCACCGTGGAGCCGTTCTGGTGGCAGCGCCGCAGCGTGCAGGTGCTGGCCGGGCTGTTGCTGCTGGCCGGGCTGGTGGCGTTGTACCGGCTGCTGCTGCAGCAGCTGAAGGCCAGCAACCTGCGCCTGGCGCGGCGGGTGGACGAAGCGACCTTCGACCTGCAGGCCAAGACCGTGCACCTGCAGGCGCTGAACCAGGAAAAGACCGAACTGGCCGAGCGCCTGGCGCGGCAGGCCGAGGCCTTTGAACGCCAGGCCCGCGAGGATGCGCTGACCGGTCTGGCCAACCGCCGCGGCTTCGACGAGACGCTGGCGCGTGACTTCGCCCGTTCGCAGCGCAGTGGTCATCCACTGTGCCTGGTGGTGCTGGACATCGACCACTTCAAGGACGTCAACGACCGCCACAGCCACAGCATCGGCGATGCCGTGCTGGTGCAGGTGGCGACGTTGATCGCGGCGGCCTGTCGCGACTCCGACCTGCCGGCGCGCACCGGCGGCGAAGAGTTCGCCCTGCTGCTCAACGACACCCGCCTGGAGGAAGCCGCGCAGCTGTGCGCGCGCCTGCGTGGTCTGTTCCATGACCATCCCGACTGGGCAGAAGTGCCGGGCCTGCGCGTGACCTTCAGCGCGGGCCTGGTGGAGCTGGATGCCGACGACCGCACCCCGGCGTTGCTGTACCAGCGTGCCGACCGCGCGCTGTACCGCGCCAAGAGCGATGGCCGGGATCGCACGAGCATCGGTTGATCGCATCCACGCATGGCGTGGATCTACTGGAGTGCCGTACCAACCGGCTATGCCGACCAACGGTCGGCACCCACCAGAGGAGTGACCTACCAGAGAAGTGACCCACCACCGAGATGATCGGCAGTTCCCAACGAGCGCAGCGACCCGCTGTTGCTCCCGTTTTTTCTGATCTTTCCGTGGCGGCCAGCAACCTGTCGAAGGCCGGGCAGGGTGGGTTCGCGGGGGTATCTGATCTGGCCCCCTGAAAACGGACGCCATGAAGCCGTTTCAGGCGGCAGCCCGGAGCTGCCGGGCGTAGTTGTTAGGCGAGTGGTAGCCCAGC